>JAIEPH010000089.1 GCA_019749805.1 Mycobacteriaceae bacterium
GGAAAAAGAGGCAGACCAAAAAACAACAACAAACAAAAACCACCAAACACACTATTGAGTTCTCAAACAACACACCCACTCGGCCGCGCAACCAACCCGCGGCAAAAAGCCGCGGGCTCGTATGCGGACGATCAGGAACCCAACCGAAGTTGAGGCTTCCCTCTGGGAGCCGCCGCGCTCGCCGGGTTTTGGCCCGTGTCGCAGCGACTCCGATAAGTTACGTGAGGGATAACTCTGAGTCAAATGGGCTGATGGGGCGTGTCTTTCGATCCGCTCCATGGAGCGCACAAACAGTGCGTCGACTCGTTGTTCATGAGGTTCAACGCGCCACCCGCTGAGTTTGTTCCGGAGTGACGACACCAATTTCGTCCGAGCCCGCAGTCGGCGCCCGGCGGACTACCCGACGCGTTGTACGCCGGCGATATTCCGCTTGCCCCGTCGCAGCACCAACCAGCGCCCGTGCAGGAAGTCCGACGGCTGCGGCACCCACTCTTCGCTCTCGATGCGGATGTTGTTGACATACGCCCCGCCCTCGCCGATGGTGCGACGGGCCGCCCCCTTGCTCGCCGACAGACCGCTGGCCACCAGCAGGTCGGTGATCGCGTCGGGGCCGCCCGGCGCCAGCTCGGCGACCGACGCCTCACGCAGGGCCGCGGCCAACGTCGACTCGTCCAGCTGCGCGAGCTCGCCACGTCCGAACAGGGCCTGGCTGGCGTGCTCGACCGACGCAGTGGCCGCCTCCCCATGGACCAGGTTGGTGAGCTCTCTGGCCAACCGGCGCTGACCTGCACGTTCATGCGGCCGTTCGGCGGTTGCCTCCTCCAGCTCCGCCAACTCTTCGGGCGGCAGGAACGTGAACCATCGCAGGTAGCGGACGACGTCCGCGTCCGCGGTGTTCACGAAGTACTGGTACCAGGCGTACGGGCTGGTCATCTCAGGGTCGAGCCAGAGGCTGCCACCTCCGGTCGACTTACCGAACTTCTGGCCTTCGGAGTCCGTCACCAGCGGGGTGGTCAACGCGTGCACCGTCGCCCCCGTCTTCTGCCGGACCAGCCGGACTCCGGCGATGATGTTCCCCCACTGATCGGACCCGCCGATCTGCAGTCCGCTGCCGTACCGCTGGTGCAGCTCCACGTAATCGTTGGCTTGCAAAAGCATGTAGCTGAACTCGGTGTAGGAGATGCCGTCACCGTCGAGTCGTCGTCGCACCGTGTCACGGTCGAGCATCACGTTGACGGAGAAGTGTTTTCCGACATCGCGGAGGAATTCGATGGTGGGCATCTGGGCAGTCCAGGTGAGGTTGTTCTCCACCACCGCACCGGTGGTCGAATCATCGAACTCGACGAAGCGCTCGAGCTGGCCACGTATCCGGTCGGCCCACTCGGCGACGGTGTCGGCGTTGTTGAGCGTGCGCTCGCCGACGTCGCGCGGATCGCCGATCATGCCGGTGGCGCCGCCCGCGAGCACGATCGGACGATGTCCGGCTCGCTGGAAGCGGGTCAGCGTCAGGAGCGGTATGAGGTGCCCGGCATGCAGGCTCGGCGCTGTCGGATCGAATCCGGAGTAGACGGTGACGGGACCCGCGGCGAGCTCCGTGGCCAACGCGTCCCGATCGGTGGACTGCGCAATCAGTCCGCGCCACTCAAGCTCATCGAGGATGTTCAGCGTGTCCTTAGACGTCACGCAACCGATCTTCCCGTACCGCAGCGCAATGACCACAGCCGGTGCTCAGACACGACATCGCAGCCCGGTAGCGGGGGCGCCGCGTGCCACTTTCCGTGGATCTGCCGCCAGCATCGCGGACGACTTCCTTCGCTGATGAAAGAGAGCCAGCACCGCATGACTCCGCCGCTGCCCAATCCAGTGGAGATTCGCAAAGGAGCGGCTTTTTACAACGCGCGCGGGCTCTTCATCTACAACCTCTACGTCTTGAGGTTCAACAACGGGTTTCTATGGCGCTGTCCCCGACGTCGGCTTCTCCGTCACTACGATCAGCACATCCGCTGCAATCACCTCGACGTCGGGCCTGGCACGGGTTGGTATCTGCAGCACGTCGCGTTTCCCTGCCGGAATCCGAGAGTCACCCTGCTTGACCTGAGCCCGGACAGCCTCGCGACGGCGAGCAGGCGCCTGCGCAAGCTGTCCCCGGTGTCGGTCAACGCGGATATCTATTCGCCGATCCCCACGGACGAAAAGTTCGACTCCGTTGCCGCCAACTACGTCTTCCATTGCATTCCTGGTGACTGGGACACCAAATCATTGGCGATTGAACACATCGCCGCTGTCCTCTCACCCGACGGCGTGTTCTTCGGGTCCACGATCCTGGGTCAGGACGTACGTCACAACCGGCTGGGTCGGCGAACGATGGCCCGGTTCAACGCATCCGGCACCTTCCACAACCAGACAGACGACCTCGCCGGCCTACAGAGGGCGCTGGACACATCCTTCGAGCAGTACACGACGACGATGGTCGGCAAAGTCGCGCTGTTCAGTGCCACACGACCTCGCACGGCGACGTAAGCCCTGACGACTAGTTGTGATGTCACCTAGTCGCTTTCACCGGGAGCCGGTGCCCGCGGGCTGCGGCGATACAGCGACACCTCGGGTCGTCCGGCCAGCCACAACCGCCACGGGCGATCGGCCGCCTTGCTGACACCGACACGCGGACCGGCGACTCCGTCGCGCTTCTCCCCCAACATCAGTTGGATCGGGCTCTTCCCGTCGAACAGGTCAATCCCGTTGTCTTCCATCGTAATTCCCATCGCCGAGCACAGATTGCCGGGACCGCGAGCGAGCGCCGCGGGGCGGACCGTTTCGCCGCGGCGGCCTCGCGCAACGTCGGCTCCGGATTCGATCGCGGTGGCCCGCAACAGCACCGCACCGGCCACCTGGTCGGTGGCGCACACGACGTTCGCGCAGACATGTATGCCGTGGCTGCGATAGGTATAGAGTCGCCCGGCCGGACCGAACATGACGGCGTTGCGCCCTCCCATGCCGCGATACGAATGCGAAGCCGCGTCGGGCCATGGTCCGTCTTCGGGGCCGCCGTAGGCCTCGACCTCGACGATCATCGCGCTCACTCCGCGGCCGACCAACGCCGCTCCGAGTAGCCGTCGCGCCGCGGTCAGCGGGTCCACGGACAGCCGGCGCACACTCACCGCTGCGATTCTGCCCGCCGCCCTTGACACCACTATCAGCGGGGAGCATTATTCACCACATGATGAGTTCATCGCACGGTGAATTACACGGCGGCGCTGCCGGTGCCGCCATCGACGTCGACAACCTGCGGGTCATCAGGGGTAAGCGCGTCGCGTTGGAGGGAATCACCGTCCGGATCGCGCGCGGCACCATCACCGGACTGCTCGGTCCGTCCGGATGCGGCAAGACCACGCTGATGCGCAGCGTCGTCGGCACGCAGATCATCGAAGGAGGCACCGTGACGGTGCTGGGCCACCCGGCCGGATCGGCCGAGCTCCGGCACCGGGTCGGATACGTCACCCAGGATCCGACGATCTACGACGACCTGAGAGTGGTCGACAACGTCCGCTACTTCGCGGCATTGGCGGGCGTCGACGCCGCCAACGCTGACGAGGCGATCGCCACCGTCGGCCTCGACGATCATCGAACTGCGTTATGCGGCAACCTCTCCGGTGGCCAACGAACTCGCGCCTCACTCGCCTGCGCGCTGGTTTCGCACCCCGACCTGCTGGTGCTCGACGAACCCACCGTCGGCCTCGACCCCGTGTTGCGGGTCGACCTGTGGGAACAGTTCCGCCGACTCGCCGCCGACGGCACGACGCTGCTCGTGTCCAGCCACGTCATGGACGAAGCCGATAACTGCGGCGACCTACTGCTCATGCGCGAGGGCCACCTCCTCGCACACACCACACCCACGAAGCTACGAGAGGACACAGGATGCCAGTCACTGGAGGAAGCGTTCCTGTCCGTCATCCGGCACAGCACCGCAGCCTGAAGAGTCCGAGCCGGCTGAGCCCGCAGGCCTTCCTGGCCACCACCACGCGGATCCTGCGCCAGCTCGCCGCCGATCACCGCAGCGTGGCGATGATCCTCGTCGTCCCGAGCCTCGTCATCACGTTGATGTACTTCATGTTCCAGAACGCACCGCATCCGCCCGGTGCACCGTCGCCGTTCAACAACGCCTGCCTGATCATGCTGGGGGTGTTCCCGCTCATCGTGATGTTCCTGATCACGTCGATCACCATGCAGCGCGAACGCGTTTCGGGCACGCTGGAGCGGATCCTGACGACTCCCCTGCGCCGTGTGGACCTGCTGGCCGCCTACGGCACCGCGTTCTCGATCGCCGCCGCCGCACAAGCGACGCTGGCGTGCATCGTGTCGTTCTGGTTTCTCGGGCTGGACACCGCGGGCAGCCCCATCCTGGTGTTCATCATCGCGATCATCAACGCGATCCTGGGGGTTGGATTAGGTCTGCTGTGTAGTGCATTCGCCCGCACCGAGTTTCAGGCGGTGCAGTTCATGCCACTGGTGATCGCTCCACAGCTGTTGTTGTGCGGCATCATCGTGCCCCGCGACGTGATGCCCGATTGGCTGCAATGGATCAGCAACGCGTTGCCCGCCAGCTACGCTCTGGAGGCGTTGCAACAGGTCGGTGCGCACGCGGAGCCGACGTTCATCGCGGTGCGGGACATCGCCGTCGTCATTGGCTTCGCCGTCGTGGCGCTGTGTCTGGCCGCGGCGACGTTACGACGAAGGACACCGTAAAGGCTTTGACCACCAACGCAGAACGTAAGCGTCCCGGGCGACCACCCGGCACGTCCGATACCCGCGAAAGGATTCTGGCCAGCGCGCGGGAGTTGTTCGCCCGCAACGGGATCGACAAGACCTCAATTCGCGCCATCGCCGCGGACGCGGACGTGGACCCCGCGCTGGTACATCACTATTACGGCACCAAGACGCAGTTGTTCGCCGCGGCGATCCACATCCCGATCGACCCGATGCAGATCATCGGTCCGCTGCGGCAGATCCCCGTCGAGGAGATCGGCCACACGCTGCCACGACTCCTTTTGCCGCTGTGGGACTCCGAGATGGGTAAGGGATTCATCGCCACTTTGAGATCGATTCTGGCCGGCAATGACATCTCGCTGTTTCGATCGTTTCTGCAGGAGGTCATCGCGAAGGAAGTCGGCTCCCGCGTTGACGATCCGCCGGGCAGCGGACCGATCCGCGTGCAATTCGTCGCCTCGCAACTGGTCGGCGTGGTGATGGCGCGCTACATCCTGGAGTTGGATCCGTTCAAATCGCTTCCGGTCGAACAGATCGCCGAGACCATCGGGCCGAACCTGCAGCGCTACCTCACCGGGGACCTACCCGGACTCCCCTGACGCCCGCTGCAGCAGCCGGTTGTGTTCGGCGTCATCGGTGATGGTGACGGCTTCGTCGATCAGCAGGACGGGAACGCCGTCCTCGATGCGATACGCACGCCGCAACCGCGGGTTATAGAGACATTCGTCGCCCACCAGGAGAAGCGGGCCGCGGTCCTCGGGGCAGACGAGGATGCTCAGGAGTTTTTCGTCGAGCACAGCCGCGCGTCAGCCCAGCGGAATCGTCATGGTGCCGGGTCCGGCAGGCGCTTGCACGGACGACCCGCCGGGGAGGACCGGCACGGGTCCGGCTACCGGCCCCTCCTGAGCAGCAATTTGCTGTTGCGCCTGCAACTTGCGCTGATAGGCAAGCGTCGCCTTCAAGGCCTCGACCAGCGGCGTCTGATTGGGCCGGTAGTCCAGCGCGTCCTGGATAGCCTCTTTGTTCGCATTCGACGGCTTGAAACCCTGGGCACGCATATTCATCACGTCGTCGATCAACTTCGACAGCTGGCCACCGCCATCACCCAGGTTGTACTCGTTGTGAATGATCATCAGCGCCTGGTCAGCGGTCATCGTCGGTTGCTCACCGCCGGCCGCTTGCGCCTCGCCGTCGTTCCGTTTCTTGCAGTCGTCACCGGTGCAGCTGCGAGGAGCTGGATCGGCCGGCTCCGCAGGCTGGGCGTACGCGGTCGAGACACCGAATCCGGACATCAGACCTGCGACGAGCACCCCGCCAACGATGGCGCGACGCCATTTGACGTCGGCATTTCCGGCCTGCGATGTCATCAATCCTCCAGCGCGATAGACCACTGATTCCCCGACCCGGTGGCGAATTGCCGCCAGCGGGAGCCTAACAGCGAGTCGACCGCATGGCACGGCCGTCGCAGTCACCCACCAGCGATCTCGGCGCGCACCGCGACGGTCAACCGCTTGTACCGATTCGTATCGGTGTCCAGATACCAGGCGTTACGGGACGGCTTGGGGATTCCGGCGTCGCGCAGCGGACTCAACAGCGGCCGGAACGATGCGCTGAGCGACATCTCGGGCACCACGTGTACGACGTCGGGCGGATTGCCGACCGGCAGATCGGCGAACGCTTCTGACAGATCCGCCGATGGAATGGTCCCGCCCGGCCGCAGCGCCAGCGCCGTCACGGCGAGGCAGTGACCGTCGGTCTCCACCCCGTAGGTGACCGCCAGGTCCACGGCATCGAGGCGGCTGACGGCGTCGTTCACCGTCGAGGCGTACACGACACCGCGCAGCGTGTGGATCAGCTGACCGCGGCTTTCGACGAGCCAGTAGTCGCCGTCATCGTCGCGTCGGAACAGGTACTCGCTGGACACCCACGTGTCCGCGGGTGCGAACACCCCGCGTTTGACCGACGCCGTCGGGTCGATCGGACCCCGTGGACGGGCAAGCAGCACCCCCACCTCGTCGACCTCTGCGCGACGGACGAATCCCCGCTCGTCCTCGAGGATCAGGTCATCGTCGGGGTCGTAGGCGGCCAGGGCAATCTCGCCACTGCCCGGCAGCGGCCTACCCTTGCTGCCGACCTTGGCGCCGGACACGTTCGCCAAGACGGCCTGCCCGTCCGAGGTCGCGAAGAACTCGACGATCTGCGCGGGTTCGAAAACGTCGGTCACCCGCTTCCACAGGCCGGTCGGCATGCCGGAGCCGATGAACAACCGGACCGGATGGCTGCCGGTCAGCGAGAACGACGGGTCGTCGATGACGTCGCGCAGCATCGCCCAGGTGTAGGAGACGACGGTGACGCCGTACTGGCGGATCTCCTGAAGGAATCGGTCCGGACGCAGACCCCGCGACAGTGCGATGCGGGATCCGCCTACCACCGCGCCCCCGAGCGCGACCAGCAGTCCGGATTGGTGGTGCAGCGGGGTCAGGCAGTACACCGTGTCGCCCCGTCCGAGGTTCGCGGCCGACGCGGTGCCGATCGCCGACAGTGCCCAGCGGTAATTGGTGATCTGCCGCGCGACGAATTCACCGCCGATCGAGCTGAACCCGATGAACGCCAGGTCCCGCGCGAGTCCCGGATTCGGCCGGTACCAGCCGGGCAGATCGACCGCGTCGGGATCGATCTTCTCCATGTCGATGACGTCGGCGTCTTCGGGTAGATCCAGGTCGCGCACCTCACCGCCGCCCAGCACCAGCACGCGCATTTCGAGCCTTTGCGCGGCCTCGAGGTTGCCGGGGTCGGTGATGATTTCGGATACCGAACCCAGCCGGGCGGCGGTCGGCAGGTCGGCGTCGGGCGGCATCAGCACCGCGACGGCGCCCAGGCGCGAGAGCGCGGCGATCGCGACCAGCGCGCTCGGCCGAGTCTCCATCAGCACGCCGACGTGCACACCCTGTCGGACTCCCACCCCGATCAGACCGCGGACCACATTGTTGATGCGGCGATCGACCGCCTCGTACGTGTGGACCCGGCCGTCGAACAGCAACGCCTCGCCGTTGGGGAGGTCGCGGGCCTGTTCGGACATGATCCGGCCCAACGAGATTCGGGTGTGCTCGTTGATCTGACCCAACCGAGCAAGGCGGGGCAGGGTGCGGTACGTCTCGACAGCTATGGCGCGCGCTGATTTGTTGGCCGCAACCAGCGCGTCGGCGGCCGACCGGGCCATGCTGAACGCCATTTCCGTCGCGGCATTCGCGCCGTGCGCCACCCGCGAGGTCAGCGAGACACCCGTTTCACTGAGCTCCTCCGGCTGCAACGCCATCGGCGCCACACCCTCGGGCATATCCCCGGCACTGTCGATCCATTTGACCCATTGAGCGACCGCGGGCCAGGTCTGCGTTGACGCCTTGGAACCGACAACAAGCCCGAAATGTCCCGCGCGAATGAGGAATTCGTAGACATCCGCCTTCGGGGCCGCGCGCTTGATCCCGCGTACCGACGCCGGCTGACCGATGTCGTCGACCTCACCGATGACGGCCAGCACCGGGCAGTCGATATCGGACAGGGTGACAAGGTCACCATGGATCGAGAAGCCGCCGCTCATCATGCGGTTGTGCGCGATGAACTGTTTGAGCAGTTCGGCGATGGCGGGCCCCGACCAGGCGATCCAGCCTTCGGATTGCAGGAATCGCCGCTGTTGTTCGCGGGGCAGCAACGCCTCGCGGTCGTGCAATTGACGGAGGAAGTCGATCCGTGACTGCGCGGTCTTGATGGGGTCGAGCATCTGGAAACCGGTGCGGGCGAGCCAGCCCGGGATATCCATGCGGCTGAAGACATGGTCGGCCATGAAGTCCGCGGCGGCGGGCGCCAGGCTGGCCGGCAGGTTCATCGGCAGCGCGGCCAGGGTGTCCACGGGTGAGCCGAACGCGACGATGCTGGCGAGGTCCTTGGACCGCCGGTAGGCGGCGGTCTGGTAGGCGAACATGCCGCCCTGGGAGTAGCCGGTCAGGTGGACGTCGCGGCCGGTCACCTCCTTGACGGTGTCGATGGCCTCGCTCAGCGCGACGACGTGGTCGGCCAGGTTGCGGTCCATCCCGCCCTCGACCTTGTCGGGCGACCCGAAGTCGATGACCCATGGGTCGATGCCCGCCTTGTGCAGGATGCCGACGGCGCCTTCCTCGCGGGTGACGTCCCACATATCTGCCGACATCATCATGGGATGCACCATCAGCACGGGCGGTCCGGGTTGCTTTGCTCCCGGCCTGGCGTCGGGTGGGAAATACCGCCGCAGCCGGTACATGGGCACGCTCTGGATGATCTGAAACGGCGACGGCACGGCTCCGGTCTCCAAACCGCCGTAACGCAGGACTTCCAACCCGTTTTGCGCGGTCGCGACCAGTCGTTCCACTGGTCGGGTCAATCCGGACAGGTCCACCAACGCACGCTCCCCTAGCTCGCCAATCCCCCGACTGCTGCCATGATCATGGCATAGCGCGAGTTGATGATCGTCTGGATCGACGGTCGCCCTCGCGCGACGGCTTTGTCGCACAGCGGGCCACCTATCATCGGGCGCGATGGCGAATCTGATCAATGTGGAACGCGCGAGCGTCGGGTACGGCACCCGCACGCTGCTCGACGCCGTCAGCCTCGGAGTCGACGAGGGCGACGCGATCGGGGTCGTGGGACGCAACGGCGACGGCAAGTCCACGCTGCTGCAGGTGCTGACGGGCATCCGTGCGCCCGACTCCGGCCGGGTGACCCACACCTCCGGGCTGTCGGTGGGGTACTTGCGCCAGAGCGACGACTTCAGCGGCGCGACCATCAGGGACGTGATCGTCGGCGGCCGGCCCGACCATGTCTGGGCCGCCGAATCTCGCACCCGCGACGTCGTATCGCATCTGCTCTCGGACGTCGATCTGGACCGCGAGGTCGGCCAGCTGTCCGGCGGTGAGCGGCGACGGGTCACGCTGGCGAGCGAACTCATCGCCGGCCACGACGTCATCGTCCTCGATGAGCCGACGAACCATCTGGACGTCGAGGTCATCGGCTGGCTGGCGGATCACCTGAAGGCGCGCCGCGCCAAGGCGTTGGTGGTGGTGAGCCACGACCGGTGGTTCCTCGACGCGGTGTGCACCAAGACGTGGGAGGTGCACGACGGCACCGTCGACGCCTATGACGGCGGATACGCGGCGTATGTCCTGGCCCGCGCCGAGCGTGCGCGGCTGGCTGCTGGGGTCGAGGCGCGCCGCCAGAATCTGATGCGCAAGGAGCTGGCGTGGCTGCGGCGTGGACCGCCGGCGCGGACGTCGAAGCCGAAGTTCCGCATCCAGGCGGCCAACGACCTCATCGCGAACGAACCGGAGCCGCGGGATTCCCTTGCCCTGCAACGCTTCGCGACGGCCAGACTGGGTAAGGACGTCTTCGATCTGCACCGTGTGCGCCTCGAGGTCGGCGACAAAGTGATCCTCGACAAGCTGGACTGGTCCATCGGGCCTGGCGCTCGCATCGGTCTCGTCGGCGTGAACGGCACCGGTAAGACGACCGTGCTGAAGCTGTTGGCCGGCGAGCTCACCCCTACCACCGGAACCTTCAAGCAGGGAAAGACACTCAAGATCGGCCACCTGAGTCAGGCTCTGATCGAGTTGGACCCCACCGACCGCGTGCTCGATGCGGTCGAAAGGTCCCGCCGTTCTGCGGAACTGGCGGGTGGCCGCGAGGTCAGCGCGTCGTCACTGCTCGAGGACTTCGGGTTCACCGGGGACAAGCTGACGACACGGTTGGGGGACTTGTCGGGCGGCGAGCGGCGGCGGTTCCAGTTCCTGCGGCTGCTGCTCGACGAACCCAACGTGCTGCTGCTCGACGAGCCGACCAACGATTTGGACATCGACACCCTGACCGTGATCGAGGACTATCTCGACGGTTGGCCGGGGACGCTGATCGTCGTGACGCACGATAGGTACTTTCTCGAGCGGGTCTCCGATGTCACCTACGCGCTGACCGGCGGTGGACGGTGTGATCTGCTGCCCGGCGGTGTCGAGCAGTACCTTTCGGAGCGGGCGGCCGCGGTATCCCCCGAACCGGTGCGCGCCGAACCGCAGCGCAATGAATCGGCGTCGGCGCGGGAACGGCGGGCGGGCAAGGAGATGGCGCGCATCGAGGGTCAACTCGCCAAGCTCGACGAGCGGATCGTCGCGGTGCACGAATCGATGGCCGAGGCGGCCGCCGATCACGTGCGGGCCGGTGAACTCAATGCCGAGTTGCAGGAAATGCTGGCGCGCAAGGAATCTCTCGAAGAGGCTTGGCTGGCCGCCGCCGACGACTAACGCCGCAGCTGCAGCCGCAGCCGGTCGCTGGTCGCGCGGACGGCACCGAGCTGTTTGGCGACCTGGATGGGCGCGGTGCCTCCCCTGGCATCCCGGGAATTCACCGACCCGTCGATCGTGAGCACCTCACGAACCTGAGGCGTCAGCTCCGGGTGAATGCCCGTCAGCTCGGCGTCCTCGAGATCCTCGAGGCCGACGCCGCGAGCTTCGGCGGCACGCACCGCGGCGCCCGCGGCCTCGTGCGCCACCCGGAACGGAACTCCCCGCTGCACCAGCCATTCGGCAACGTCGGTGGCCAGCGTGTAACCGAGCGGAGCCAGTTCGGCCATCCGGTCGACGTCGAACCGCAGCGTCGCGACGAGGCCCGCCATCGCAGGCAACAACAGTTCGAGTTGGAGAACGGAGTCGAACACCGGCTCCTTGTCCTCCTGCAGGTCCCGGTTGTACGCCAGCGGCTGCGCCTTCAGCGTCGCCAACAGGCCAGTGAGGTTGCCGATCAGGCGGCCCGCTTTGCCGCGGGCCAGCTCGGCGATGTCGGGGTTCTTCTTCTGCGGCATGATCGAGCTGCCCGTGGACCAGGAGTCGTGCAGCGTGACGTAACCGAATTCGGTTGTGCTCCAAAGGATGATGTCTTCAGCGAGGCGCGACAGGTCGACGGCGATCATCGAGAACACGAACGCCGCCTCGGCGGCGAAATCACGCGACGCCGTGGCGTCGATGGAGTTGTCGGCCGCGGCGTCGAAGCCGAGTTCCTCGGCGATCGCGTCTGGATCCAGCCCGAGCGACGATCCCGCCAGGGCGCCGGATCCGTACGGCGACACTGCGGCCCGCTTGTCGAAGTCGGCGATGCGGTCGACGTCGCGCAGCAGCGGATGTGCGTGCGCGAGCAGATGATGCGCCAACAGGATCGGTTGCGCCGACTGCAGATGCGTCTTTCCCGGCATGATCGCCGTCGGATGCGCCGCGGCCTGAGTCGCCAGCGCGGAGACCACCTCGAGCGCCCCGTCGGCGACGCGCCTGACGGCGTCGCGCAGCCACATCCGGAACTGGGTGGCCACCTGATCATTTCGCGACCGTCCCGCGCGCAGCCGTCCGCCAAGCTCCTCCCCGACCCGGTCGATCAGCCCACGCTCCAGGGCACCGTGGACGTCTTCGTCGGTCACCAGGGGCCCGAAGCTGCCGTCCGCGACATCGGAGGTCAGGTTGTCCAAGCCGACGAGCAGGCCGTCGCGCTGCTCCTCGGTCAGCAGCCCGGCCCGGAAGAGCACGCGCGCATGCGCCTTCGACGCCGCGATGTCGTACGGCGCCAGCACCCAGTCGAAGTGCGTCGACTTGCTCAGCGCCGCAAGGGCGTCCGATGGGCCGTCGGCGAACCGACCGCCCCACAGTGAGCCCTCGTTGGTGCTCATGCCTACCGGCCTGCCAGGTCCCGTTGCGCGGAGATCTTCGACGAGAGTCCATGCACATGCACGAAGCCCTTGGCCGACGACTGGTCGAAGGTGTCGCCCTCGTCGTAGGTCGCGAGGTTGAAGTCGTACAGTGACTCGGCACTGCGCCGACCGTTGACCGCAATGTGCCCGCCGTGCAGCACCATCCGGATCTCGCCGGACACGTGCTCCTGGGTCTTGGCGACGAACGACTCGAGCGCCGCCTTCAACGGCGAGTACCAGAGACCGTCGTACACCAGCTCACCCCACTTGCGGTCGGTGCCGCGCTTGAACCGGCCCAGTTCGCGCTCCAGCGTGACGTGCTCGAGTTCGGTGTGCGCGGTGATCAGCACCATGGCACCCGGAGCTTCGTAGATCTCCCGGCTCTTGATGCCGACCAAGCGGTCCTCGACGACGTCGAGCCGGCCGACGCCCTGCTCACCTGCGCGGTGGTTCAGTTCCTCGATGGCCTGCAGCACGCTGACGTGGCGGCCGTCGATCGAAACCGGAACTCCGCCTTCGAATCCGACGATGACCTCGTCCGGGGTGTTCCAGTTGACCGTTGGGTCCTCGGTGTAGTCGTAGACGTCCTTGGTCGGTGCGTTCCACAGGTGCTCGAGGAAGCCGGTCTCCACCGCACGGCCCCAGACGTTCTGGTCGATCGAGAACGGCGAGCGCTTGGTGACGTTGATCGGGATGGCGTTCTCCTCGGCGAAAGCGATGGCCTTCTCCCGGGTCCAGGCGTAATCGCGAACCGGGGCGAGTACCTCGAGATCCGGTGCCAGCGAGGCGAATCCCACCTCGAAGCGCACCTGGTCGTTGCCCTTGCCGGTGCAGCCGTGCGCGACGATACCGCCGCCGTGTTCGCGTGCGGCCGCCACGAGATGCTTGACGATCAGGGGGCGGCTCAGTGCCGACACCAGCGGGTAGCGGTCCATGTACAGCGCATTGGACTGGATCGCGGGAAGACAGTACTGCTCCGCGAATTCGTCCCTGGCGTCGACGACGACCGCCTCGACCGCGCCGCAGTCGATCGCCCGCTGCCGGACCACCTCCATGTCCTCGCCGCCCTGGCCGAGGTCGATGGCCACCGCAACCACCTCTTTGCCGGTCTCCTTGCCGATCCAGCTGATCGCGACCGAGGTGTCCAGACCACCGGAATACGCCAGGATGACGCGCTCGGACCCCGGTTTTGGCATACCTAATCTCCTCTGTGTTGAATGCTTTCGAGTTTCGCCGCGAGTTCGGCACCGGTCATCGGCTCACGTGCGATCACCAAAATGGTGTCGTCGCCGGCCACTGTGCCCACAACGTACGGCAGCGCCGCGCGATCCATCGCGCTGGCAAGGTAGTGCGCGGCTCCCGGCGGTGTTCGCAACACCGCGAGGTTGGCGCTGGCGTCCGTGGAAACCAGCAGATCGGCGAGCAGTCGCGACATCCGTTCGGTGCCACCGGAGACGCCGCGAACCGGGCTGCCGTCCTCGGGCACGACGTACACCCCGACGCCGCCGTCGGCGCCGCGCAGCTTGACCGCACCGAGTTCCTCCAGGTCCCGCGACAGCGTCGCCTGGGTGACGTCGATCCCCTCGTCGGCGAGTATCGTCGCCAGCTCACTCTGGCTGTGGATCGACTGCGACGACAGGATCGACACGATGCGAGCCTGCCGACCTGCGCGGGTAGCCGCGGAAGTCACGACCGCTCCATCAACCACACCAGCAGGGCCTTCTGGGCGTGCAGCCGGTTCTCGGCTTCATCCCACACCGCGCTGTGCACGCCGTCGATCACGTCATCGGTGATCTCGTCTCCTCGGTGCGCCGGAAGGCAGTGCAGAACGATCACATTCGGCTGCGCACGTTCGACGAGATCGGTGTTGATCTGGAAGGGTCGAAACGGCCCCACCCGGTCCAGGCCGTCGTTCTCCTGCCCCATCGACGTCCACGTGTCGGTGACGAGCACGTCGGCACCGTCGGCGGCGGCTTCCGCATCGGCCGTCACCGTCACCGAGGCGCCGGTATCAGCGGCCCGTTCGTTGGCGGCCGTGACAAATCGCGGGTCCGGTTCGAAACCGGCTGGAGCGGCGACGGTGACATGGACCCCTGCGGTGACCCCGCCCAGCATCAACGAGTGAGCCATGTTGTTGGCACCGTCGCCGAGGTAGGTCAGCCGCAAACCGTTCAGGGTGCCCACGCGCTCGTCGAGCGTCTGCAGATCGGCAAGCACCTGGCAGGGATGGAACTCGTCGGACAGCGCATTGACGATCGGCACCGTCGCCCCAGAAGCCATGGCGGTCAACCGATCCTGTCCAAACGTGCGCCAGACGATCGCCTCGACGTACCGTGACAGGACCCGCCCGGTGTCCTCCAGTGTCTCGTCGCGACCGAGCTGCGTGCTGCGGCCGTCCACCACCACCGCGTGACCGCCGAGTTGAGCGATGCCCATCTCGAACGAGAACCGCGTGCGCGTCGAGTTCTTGTCGAAGATCACCGCGACGCCGCGCGGACCGTCGAGCGGGCGGCGGCTGAAAGGCGCCTTCTTCAGCTCCGCGGCCAGCGCCAGCACCTCGGCCTGCTCGTCGGGTGTGAGGTCATCGTCGCGGAGGAAGTGGCGGGTCATTGCGCACACCCCGCAGCTGTGTCGAGCACACCGGGAAGCGCAGCGAGGAAGTCGTCGATCTGCGCCTCGGTGAGGATCAGCGGTGGGACGAGACGGATCACGTTCGCGGCGGGGGCGTTGACGAGGAACCCGACCTCCCGTGCCGCGACCTCGACCGGCTTGGCCACATCGGAGGTGAGGACGACGCCGAGCATGAGCCCGCGACCGCGCACGTGGTCGACGGCCGGATGACCCAGCGATTCGATGCCGTGGTGCAGCGACTTGCCGAGAACGCCTGAGCGCCCGACAAGGTCGTCGTCGGCCAGCACCCGCAACACCGCGAGTGCCGCGGCCGTGCAAACCGGATTGCCGCCGAACGTGCTGCCGTGCATGCCCGGGGTCAGCAGCCCGGCGGCCTCACCGGTCGCGATGCAGGCGCCGATCGGCAGTCCACCACCGAGACCCTTCGCGAGCGTGACGACGTCGGGCGTGATGCCGTCGTGCTGATGCGCGAAAAACGCCCCGGTGCGGCCCATTCCGGTTTGCACCTCGTCGAGCACCAGCAGTGCGCCGTGCGCGGCGGTGATCTCGCGGGCCGCCACCAGGTATCCGGCGGGTGGAGTCACGACGCCGCCCTCGCCCATGATCGGCTCGAGGAACACGGCCGCCGTCTGGTCGTCGACCGCGGCGTCGAGCGCTTCGACGTCGCCGTACGGCACATGGGTGACGTCGCCGGGCAGCGGAGCGAACGGCTCCTGCTTCGACGGCTGGCCGGTCAAAGCCAGTGACCCCATCGTCCGGCCATGGAACGCGCCTTGTGCGGCAACGAGTTTCGTGCGCCCGGTGAGCCGCGAGATCTTGAACGCGACCTCGTTGGCCTCCGCGCCCGAGTTACAGAAGAACACCCGCGCATCGTCGACGCCCAGCAGACCGACCAGCGCTTCGGCCAGTGCGATGCCGGGCTCGGTGGCATAGAGGTTCGACGTGTGCCCCAGCGTGTTGAGTTGCCGGGTGACGGCCTCGATGACAGCGGGATGACGATGACCGAGGATGTTGACCGCGATACCGCCTACCAAGTCGAGATATGACTTGCCGTCCGCGTCGGTCACCACGGCACCGTCTCCGCTGACCAAAGCCAGCGGTGGTGTCCCGTAGTTGTCCATCATCACGGCTTCCCAGCGCTGCGGGAGGGTCATGCGCTCACCACCTTGGTCCCCGTCCCCTCATCGGTGAACAGCTCAGCCAGCACACAGTGCTCGACGCGGCCGTCGATGACGTGTGCGCTCGGCACGCCTCCCGATACGGCACGTAGGCACGCCTCGATCTTCGGCACCATGCCGGTTTCCAGCTTGGGTAGCAGCTGAGTCAATGCGGCTATGTCGATCTCGCTGACCAGCGAACCGCGATCGGGCCAGTCGGTGTAGAGGCCCTCCACGTCGGTGAGCATCACCAGCTTCTCAGCTCCCAGCGCCTCGGCCAGCGCGGCCGCCGCGGTGTCGGCGTTGATGTTGTGCACCACACCTTCGGCATCGGGTGCGATGGTCGAGACCACCGGGATGCGGCCGGCGTCGATGAGATCGAGCAGCGAATCCGCGTCCACCTTCTCGACGTCACCGACGAGCCCGATGTCGGTCGCCACCCCGTCGACAGTCACGTCGCGCCGCACGGCGGTGAAAAGGTGCGCATCTTCGCCTGTCACGCCCACGGCGTACGGACCGTGTGCATTGATCAGGTTCACCAGTTCGCGGCCGACCTGTCCGAACAACACCATTCGGGCCACGTCGAGCACCTCGGGCGTGGTGACGCGGAAGCCGCCCTTGAAATCACCTGCGATACCGAGCTTTTTGAGCATCGCACTGATCTGCGGGCCGCCGCCGTGGACGACGACGGGGTGGATGCCGCAGTTGCGCAGGAACACCATGTCGGCGGCAAACGCGGTCTTGAGGGTGTCGTCGGTCATCGCGTTGCCGCCGTACTTCACCACGACGATCTTGTCGTGCAACTGCTTGAGCCACGGCAGGGCGGCGGCGAGTATCTGCGCCTTGACCGGCATCGCGAGTGTCATGAGCTGTAGGCCGAGTTCTCTTCGACGTAACCGTGGGACAGGTCGGTGGTCCGGATCGACGCCCGGTCATTGCCGACGCCCAGATCGATGGTGACTTCGATCTCTTCGCCGGACAGGTCCACGTCGCGGGCACCCGGTGCTCCGACGCCGTCGACACACACCGCAGAGCCGTTGAACAACACGCTGATCCGGTCGGCGTCCAGCACGACCGGCGCCATGCCCACCGCGGCCAGTACGCGGCCCCAGTTGGGATCGGACCCGAAGAGCGCCGTCTTGACCAGGCTGTCGCGAGCCACGACCCGAGCCGCCGTCAGCGCGTCTTCCTCCGATGCGGCTCCCGTGACGCTGACGAGGACACGTTTGGTGACACCCTCGGCATCGGCCTGCAGCTGTGCGCACAGATCGTCGCAGACCCGCAGTACCGCATCGTCGAGATCGGCTTGGCTCGGCGCGATCTCGCTGGCTCCGGAAGCCAACAGCAGCACGGTGTCGTTGGTGGAGCAGCTGCCGTCGACATCGAGGCGGTCGAATGTCATCGCGGTAGCCCGATCAAGTGCAGCACGCAAAGCATTCGAACTGGCGACGGCGTCGGTGGTGATGACGCACAACATGGTCGCCAGCGACGGCGCCAGCATCCCTGCACCCTTGGCCATCCCACCCACCGTCCAATCGTCAGTGTGGTGCAGCGCAACCTGTTTCGGAACCGTGTCGGTGGTCATGATGGCCCGTGCGGCCTCTTCGCCACCGGTCAGCCCACCGGCCATCTCGTGGACGATCTCGGTGACACCCGCCAGCACCTTGTCCATCGGCAGTCGGTCGCCGATGAGCCCGGTGGAACACACGGCGACCTCGATCGCCCCGGTCTCGGTGCCCCAGTCGGAAAGCGCCGCGGCGACGGCTTCTGCGGTGGTGTGGGTGTCCTGAAAGCCCAGCGGCCCGGTGCAGGCGTTCGCGCCCCCGGAATTGAGCACGACGGCACGCAGCCGCCCGGTGGTGAGCACCTGCTGCGACCACAGCACCGGCGCGGCCTTGACCTTGTTGCGGGTGAACACGGCCGCGGCGGCATGGTCGGGGCCCTCGTTGAGGACCAGCGCGAGGTCGAGCGCGCCGGAAGCCTTGATGCCCGCGGCGATTCCGGTGGCCCGAAAGCCGGCGGGCGCGGTGACACCCTGGGTGCGGACCAATTTTGCGGACTCGGTCACTTCAGTCATTTGTCGCCTCCGGCTCCGAAGTCACGGCGCCACGCCCACGATCGAAAGTCCTTCCGTCTCCGGCCAGCCCAGTGCAAGGTTCATCGATTGCACCGCGGCCCCACCGGTGCCCTTGACGAGGTTGTCGATCGCGGCGATGCCGATGAACGTCGAGGCGTCCTCGTCGACGGCGACCGCGAGCTGAGCGGCATTGCTCCCGATCACCGCGCCGGTCTTGGGCAACTGGCCCTCAGGGAGCAGATGAATGAAAGGCTCGGCGTCATAGGCCTTCTCGTAGGCGCTACGGATCTGCGACAGCGGTGTGGTGGTCTTCGCGGTGCAGGTGGCCAGAATGCCGCGTGACGTCGGGATGAGCACCGGGGTGAACGACACCGTGACGTCCTTGTCGGTGACGGCTTTGAGGCCCTGTGCGATTTCCGGGGTGTGTCGGTGCTTGCCGCCGACGTTGTAGGCACGCGCGGATCCGATGACCTCGGAGCCGAGCAGGTCTGTCTTGGCGGCGCGCCCGGCACCCGATGTGCCGCTGACGGCGACGATGGCGACCGCGGGCTCGACGAGTCCCTCGGCGATCGCAGGCCACAGCGCGAGCAGGGCCGCGGTCGGATAACAACCCGGAACGGCGATCCGGGTGGCGCCGCGCAACCGGTCACGGGCGCCAGGCAGCTCGGGCAGGCCGTACGGCCAGCTGCCCGCGTGCGACGACCCGTAGAACCGTTCCCAGGCCCCGGCATCGGTGAGGCGGAAGTCGGCACCGCAGTCGACGATGACGGTGTCGCTGCCGAGTTGGTCGGCCAGGGCAGCGGAATGACCGTGCGGAAGCCCCAGAAAAACCACATCGTGGCCCTTCAGGGTGTCGGCGTCGGTGGCCTCGAGCGCGCGGTCAGCCAGCGGCAGCAGGTGCGGGTGATGCTCACCGAGCAGGGTGCCGGCACTCGCCGCCGCAGTGAGGGCGCCGATCGTCAGCCGCCCGTCGGCGTAGGCGGGATGCCCCAGCAGCAATCGCAGAATCTCCCCACCTGCATATCCGCTGGCACCGGCCACTGCGACGGAAGTCATGCACCGATTCTGCATGTTTATGCATCCTCATGCAAATTCATTATCTTCGAATCAGCCGGCGGCCCATTCCTTGGCTCGTTCGAGGTCGGCGAGGCCGAACACTTCGAGTTCACCGGGCACCATCCAGCCCACCACATGCACGGTGTGCGCGACCCATTCTTTGTCGGTGACGATCGCGATGCGCTTGAACGCCGAACGATGGTTGATGAGGGTGCCGAAGCCCTGCTTGAGGTCCTCGACCAAACCTCCCCGTCCGAAGCCCTCGTAGTCGGGCGCGATGACCTCGACGATCCGGACTTCCTCGCCGCCGAGCAGCTTCTCCAGTTCGGGCTTGAACTCGATCATCTCGTCGCCGGTCACCTTGCCCGAAACGCGAATGCCCGCGACGCCGACAGGCATGTCCTGCAGTACCTCGATCATGGCTACGTTCCTACTCCGGAATCGGCGGCTACTGGCGAATCCATTAAACGCCGCGCCGTTACGCTCGACTGGGTGGCCGCCCCCATGCTCGCCTGGACTCTGATCAGCATTCCGGCGATCGTTCTCGCTGGCACGCTTCTGCACTTCGCGTACATCTGGTCCGGGCGACGTCGGATCGTTGCTGCATTTACTCCGGTGAACGAAAGTGTATGGGAGCACCTAAAGATGGCCTATTGGCCGGTGTTGTTCTACACGGGGGTGATGTTTGTGACCCGTCACCCGTCGGCGAGCTTGCTGTCGGCCGCGGCGCTGGGATTCCTCACCATGGCCGCGCTGATGCTCGGACTGTTCTACCTGACAATCCGGGTGATACCGCAAGCCGAGGACAGGCGCCGCCTCATCGCCGACGGCACCATCTTCGTGGTCGCGGTTGCAGCCGGTCAGTTACTCAGTTACCTACTTCTCGGACAAGTTGACACCGGCACCGTCACCGGGTTGATCCTGCTGTTGGCGCCGGGGGTGGTGCTGGCCGTCACCACGTTCGTCCCACCGCGACTCCCGGTGTTTCAGGACCAGCTCAACGGCACGTACGGAGTGCAGGCGCCTGACCAGGCCTAGCGGCGCTGCTCTGCCCCGACGCGATCGGCGGCCGCCTGAACCGCGGCGTCGCGGGCGGCACTGGCCTCGTCCTCGGTGAGCGTGCGGTCGGTGGCCCGGAACCGCAGCGCCAGCGCCAGCGACTTACGTCCTTCGCCGATCTGCGGCCCGGTGTAGACGTCGAACAGCCGGACGTCCTCCAGCAGTTCACCAGCACCCTCGCGGACCGCATCGATCACGTTCTGCGCGGCGACGTCCTCGCCGACGATCAGCGCGACATCCTGGAACACCGATGGAAACGGCGATACGGCGGGCACGGGAAGCGTTTCGGTGAGCGGAATGGCATCGAGGTTCAGTTCGACGGCGCACGTCCCCGCGGGCAGCCCCGACCGCTCGATGACGGCGGGGTGCAACTGGCCCGCATATCCGACCACGGCATCGCCGATGACCACCTCGGCACATCGGCCCGGATGCCAGGGCAGGTGCTGAGCGGATCGCAGTGTGAGCTTCACGCCTGCGGCACGGCCGATGACGCGCACCGCCTCGAACGCATCGCTGGCGTGCACGGCCCTGCCCCGCCCCCACGGGCCCGCGGGCTCGCGCAACCCGGTCAAGACCGCGCCGACGTGTTGCGGCTGATGCGGTAGCGAGGCATCGAGCGTCGCGATCTCGTCGGAGGTGGGCCGACGGTCAGTCGGAATCCGTTCCACCGCGCGGGTTTCCGCCGTCGGCTCGACCACCTGAGCGATGGCGAACAACGCCGCATCGACGGCTCCCCGGGACACATTGCGTCCCAGGGCTTCCAACAGTCCCGGCAGAAGAGTGGTGGCCAGCTGGGGCCGATCGGCCTCCAACGGATTCAACACCTGCGTCGTGGACCGGCGCGCGTCATCAGCAGGCAAACCCCACTGGTCGAAGATTCCCGCGGGCAGGAACGGGGTCGGCAGGATCTCGACATAGCCGCTCAGCGCCAGCGACTTTCCGATCGCGCGGCGCCGCTTCTGCGCGGGGCTCAGGCCGCGGCCCGGTGGTGCGAGCGGTAGCACCGATGGGATGACCTCCAGGCCCTCCAGCCGCAAGACCTCCTCGACGAGGTCCGCGGGCTGACGGAGGTCGGGGCGCCAGCTCGGTGGCGTCGCCGTCACCTGACCGTCGCTCACGACGACGTCGGCGCCGATCTGAATGAGGCGCTTCTGGGTGGTGCCGGCCGCGTACTCCACACCGGCCATGCGGTCGGGCAGGTCGACCGCCATGCTGACCGGCGCAGGCGACCAGTCGTCATGAGGCGGGTCGCCACGCCAGTCGGTCAACGTCGGTTCGACTGTGCCACCGGCGATCTCGGCCAGCAGGGTGCAGCAGCGATTCAATGCGGCGACGGAGATCGCCGGATCGACGGTGCGTTCATAGCGACGGCCAGCCTCACTGTTGAGGTGCAGACGCCGCTGCGTGCGCGACACCGCGGCGGGGTCCCATACCGCGGCCTCGAGCAACACATCGGTGGTGCTGTCGCGAACCTCGGTGGTGCCCGCGCCCATCACGCCGCCGATCGCCGCGGTGGCGACATCGTCGACGATGAGCACGTCGGCAGGGTCGAGGCGACGTTCGATGTCGTCGAGCGTGACGACGGTTTCCCCCGGTTCAGCGAACCGGACCCGGAAGCCGCCGGTGATCAGGCTGCGATCGTGTGCGTGCATCGGATGCCCGATCTCGAGCATCACGTAGTTGGTCACGTCGACGGCCGGCGAGATGGCCCGTATGCCCGACAGCAGTAGCCGTCGTTGCATCCACCACGGCGACACCGCTTTTGGATCGATGCCTGTGACCGGACGCAGACCGAAGCGCAGCACCCCGGTGCCCGCGTCGATCGTCAGCGGCAGTGCCTCACCTTCGGCGGGCAGGGGCGCGATGTCGGCCGGGTCGACGTAGTCGAGATCGTAGGCGTTGGCGATCTCGCGGGCCATGCCGCGCACCGACAGGCAGTAGCCGCGGTCTGGGGTGATCGCCAGATTGAACACGATGTCGTCGAGGCCGAGGACGTCGGCGGCGGGCGTGCCGGGCGCTGCCGTGCCCTCCGGCAACACCAGGATGCCGGAATGATCGGAGCCGAGGTTGAGTTCCGCGGTCGAACAGATCATGCCGTCACTGGTGCGGCCGTACGTCTTGCGGGTGGCGATGGCAAAGTCGCCCGGCAGCACGGAACCGGGCAGTGCCACCACGACAAGGTCGCTGACCGCGAAGTTGGTTGCCCCGCAGACGATGTCACGTGGCTCGGCTTCACCCACATCGACTTTGACCGCGCGGATGGGCTTCTTGAACTCGGTCAATCCCTCGATCTCGACGACCCGGCCGACCGTCAAGGGTCCCGTGACCGGCCCGACGGGAAGGACCTCTTCGACCTCATGACCGATGCGGATCAGGGTCTGTTCCAGTTCCTCGGCTGACACGTCCCAGCCGGGAGCACCGGCTTGGACGACGTCGCGCAGCCAGCTGTAGGGCAGGCGCATCAGGCTCCAACCCCGAACGGCAGCGAGAAGCGCACGTCGCCCTCGACCATGTCACGCATGTCGGGGATGCCGTTGCGGAACTGCAGGGTGCGCTCCAATCCCATGCCGAACGCGAATCCGCTATAGACCTCTGGGTCGATACCGCACGCGCGCAACACATTCGGATTGACCATGCCGCAGCCGCCCCATTCCACCCAGCCGGGGCCGCCCTTCTTGTTCGGGAACCAGATGTCGACCTCGGCCGACGGTTCGGTGAACGGGAAGAAGTGCGGACGGAATCGCGTACGACCCTCGGGTCCGAATTCGGAACGGGCGAACGCGTCCAGCGTTCCGCGCAGATGGGCCATCGTCAGCCCCTTGTCGACGGCCAGGCCCTCCACCTGATGGAAGACCGGGGTGTGGGTGGCGTCCAGCTCGTCGGTGCGGAAGGTGCGGCCGATCGAGATGATGTATACCGGCAGCTCGCGCTCGAGCAGCGCCCGAATCTGGACCGGTGAGGTGTGGGTGCGCAGCACCTGCCGCGAGCCGTCGGGCGCGACATGGAAGGTGTCCTGCTCGCTGCGGGCCGGATGGTCGGGCGGAAAGTTGAGCGCGTCGAAGTTGAACTGCTCGGTCTCGACCTCGGGCCCCTCGGCGAGTTCCCAGCCCATCGCGACGAACGTGTCGGCGACATGCTCGGCCAGGATCGTGATCGGGTGGCGGGCCCCGACCGGCTGCCGGGTGGACGGCAGAGTCACGTCGATGCGCTCGGCGATCAGCACGGCGGCGTCGCGCTCGGCCCGCAATGCCGCGAGGCGCTCGTCGTAGGCCTGCTGCGCCTCGGTACGCGCCACGTTGACCCGCTTGCCCGCGTCGGCGCGGTCGGCCTTGGGCAGCGAGCCGAGCGCCTGGCGCGCGAGCGCAATCGGTGAGCGGTCACCGAGCTGCTCGGTCTTCGCGCGGGCAAGAGAGTCGAGGTCATTCGCCACGTCGAAGGCATGCCGAGCCGCGCTGACAGCCTTCGTCAACGCTTCTTCAGACAGGTCTATTGGCTGATCAGCCACCCGGCGATCATATGCGTGGCAGGCGGGGCTATTCGCCCGAGGGGTAGCCGTCCAGGTCGGCGTCACCCGGTGACGGCCTGCGCGATTTCAGCCGGTACATGACGAGATCGGCGGGCACCCCGTCCTGCTTGGGCGCAAAGACCTGCTTGCGCAGCCGCTTGGCGTCGACCCCCAACACGTCGAGGTCCTCAGCCGAAAGACCGTCCAACGTCGCCTGGGACACCACCAACTCTCCCCTGGTCGCCCGCTCCATCACCCGCGCAGCGATGTTGACGTCGATGCCCAGCCAGTCCGAGCCGATTCGCTGCGGCCGGCCGGTGTGGATCCCGACGCGCATCCGCGGGGTGTAGCCGTCCACGTCAAGGGATTTCACCGCCTCCCGCGCCTTGACCGCGGCGGCGACCGCCGTCGTCGGCCGAAGGAAGACCGCCATGATGCCGTCGCCCATGCGCTTGACGATCTGGCCGCCGGCCTCCAGCAGCGGCGGCTCGACGACCTGCGAGACGCGGCGCAGGAGCTTGAGGGTGGCGTCGTCGCCCGCGTTCAGCGACCAAGCGGAGAATCCCACCAGGTCTGTGAAGACGATCGTCGCCTCGCGGTAGGCGGGCTTGCCCGACACCCGCTCGGTCAGCGCCTGCCACACCTGCAGCGCGCCGAGGCTTACCTCGCGTGACGCCGCCTCGCGATGTAGCAGCCGATCGGCCGCGCGGGCGGCGGCTCTGGGGCCGCCTTCACCGGACGCCGAGAGTGGATCTCCGAACTCGGGGTCCCCGGGAAGCGCACGCCGGGCGCGGCGCAGGAAGGCGATGACGGACGGGCTGTGGTTGGTGCTTTTCAGCCACGAAACAGGCCCGGATGACTGCCTGCCAGATCGTTCGTCGATCGACTCGACCTCATCCACGGGCACAAGCCTAGTTTGAGCGCCGAAACGCGAATAAACCGGCTGGTCACAGGCTAGTGGAGGACACGTGGAGGGTGAATAACACTGCGGCCGCCACGCCTGGCAAATCATAGACAACGTGCGTTGTCAAGTTTATCGTGAGGGTCTGACAGCGGAGGAGACCGATGGCCCTGAAATCGACTTCGACGGCAACCGGCAGCAGACGGCAGGCCGACAGAGACCCGCTCGGCCCCGACTCGCTGACGTGGAAGTACTTCGGCGACCTGCGGACCGGCATGCTCGGCGTCTGGATCGGGGCGATCCAGAACATGTATCCCGAACTCGGTGCGGGCGTCGAAGACCATTCGATCCTGCTGCGCGAGCCACTGCAGCGCGTCGCGCGCTCGGTGTACCCGATCATGGGCGTCGTCTACGACGGTGACCGCGCCGCGCAGACCGGGCAACAGATCAAGAGCTACCACAACACGATCAAGGGCGTCGACGCCGAAGGCCGGCGCTACCACGCGTTGAACCCCGAGACTTTCTATTGGGCGCACGCGACGTTCTTCATGTTGATCATCAAGACCGCCGAGTACTTCTGCGGCGGGCTCACCGACGCCGAGAAGCGCCAGCTGTTCGACGAACACGTGCAGTGGTACCGGATGTACGGCATGAGCATGCGGCCGGTCCCCGACACGTGGGAGGACTTCTGCGAGTACTGGGACGCCAAGTGCCGCGACGAGTTGGAAATCAACCGCGCGACACTCGACATCTTCTCGATCCGAATTCCCAAGCCGTGGTTCGTGTTGATGCCGACCCCGATCTGGGATCAACTCTTCAAGCCGATGGTCGGCGCGCAGCGCTGGATCGCCGCGGGCCTCTTCGATCCCGCCGTGCGCGAGAAAGCCGGCATGCGCTGGACGCCGGGCGACGAAGTGTTGCTGCGCATCTTCGGCAAGCTCGTCGAGTTGGCGTTCGTCGCGGTGCCCGACGAGATACGGCTTCATCCACGCGCGCTGGCCGCCTATCGTCGCGCCGACGGCAAGCTGCCCGAAGACGCGCCGTTGGTCGAGGCGCCCAGCTTCATGGCGCCGCCACGCGATCGCCACGGCCTGCCGATGCATTACGTGCCGCCACGCAAGTCCCTGCTCGACCGAGCAGGGTCTTTGGTGCACACGACGTTCTCGTTGGCGGGGCTGCGTCCGGCGCGCGGACGCGTTAAGGCAGCCTAGAGCTCATGCTGGAATGGACAGACGTTGACCTTGCCGTGCGCGACGCCGTACGGGAGTTCGTAGACAAAGAGATTCGGCCCCACGTCGACGACCTCGAAAGCGGCGACATGGAGCCCTATCCGATCATCCGCAAGCTGTTCGCGACGTTCGGCATCGCCGACATGGCGCGCGAGTCGCTGAACAAACGGCTGGCGAAGCTTCGCGAGGGCGGTGAGTCGTCCGGCAAACCCTCGGGCGGCGGCATGTTCGGCGGCGGCTCCGGCGGGATGGGCTTCGTGGTGGTCAGCGAGCTGTGCAAGGTATCGATGGGCATCGTCACCGGTATGGGGGTCAGCCTCGGGCTGACGGTGCCGACCATCCAGGGCCGCGGCACGCTGGCCCAGCAGGAACGCTGGCTGCCGGACCTGGTCACCTACGACAAGATCGGCGCCTGGGCGATCACCGAACCCGATTCGGGCTCGGATGCGTTCGGCGGCATGAAGTCCTATGTCGTGCGTGACGGGGACGACTACATCCTCAACGGTCAGAAGACGTTCATCACCAACGGCCCCGATGCCGATGTGGTCGTGGTGTACGCGAAGCTCGACGAGGGTGACGGCGCCGACAAGCGTGACCGCAAGGTGCTGACGTTCGTGCTCGATCGGGGCATGGAAGGCTTCGTCCAGTCAAAGCCGTTCAGCAAGATGGGTATTCACAGTTCCCGCACGGGCGAATTGTTCTTCAACAATGTGCGCCTGGGTCGGGACAGGTTGCTCGGTGAAACCGAAGACAGTTCAGCCGGCGACGGGCGAGCCAGTGCACGGTCGAACTTCTCCGCCGAGCGGATCGGCGTCGCCGCAATGTCACTGGGGGTCATCGAGGAATGCCTGCGGCTATGTGTCGACTATGCGAAGACCCGAAAGCTGTGGGGTCAGGAAATCGGGCAGTTCCAGTTGATTCAGCTGAAGCTCGCGAATATGGAGGTGGCGCGAATGAACGTGCGCAACATCCTGTTCCGGGTGATCGAGTCGGCGGAAAAGGGTCAGCCGATCTCGCTGCCAGAGGCATCGGCGATCAAATGGTACTGCTCGCAGGCAGCCACCGACGTGGCAATGGAGGCGGTGCAGGTATTCGGCGGCAACGGGTATATGACCGAGTACCGGGTGGAACAACTGGCCCGCGACGCGAAGTCGCTGATGATCTACGCGGGCAGCAATGAGGTTCAGATCACCCACGTGGCGCGGGGTCTGCTGAACAACGCTTAGGCGGCCGGCGGAATCGGAGGGGTTCGCAGTCTCCTGTCGCTGAACGTCGACGCAGCGACCTCGTCGTGCAGAGCCCGCACGCGTTGGTAGATCCGCTGTGCGGTCGTATGCGGCATCGTCCCCGGGCGGTACCGACCGCGGCGCAACCGCACGGCCCGGCCTTGGAAGATCTCCCAGCGCAGCGCCTCCGACACCGACTTCGACGCGCGCCCGACCGGACGGAAGCCGTGATACGCCAGCGCGTCGACCAGTTCGTCGATTGTCGCGGGACCATGGTCGAACAAGTACGCCGTGAGCAGGTACCGAAGATCGGTCCCCCTCACCTCCTGCGAGTCGGTCATGCGCAGAGAATGGCACGAAGGTACGACATGTTCCTTCGCCGACTAGCCTGATCATGTGGACCTGAAAAACAAGACAGCGTTGATCACCGGAGCCAGCGGAGGCATCGGCGAGGAATTCGCCGTCCAGTTCGCCAAGCGCGGGGTGAACCTCGTGCTGGTCGCGCGGCGCGCCGAGAAACTCGCTGAAGTGCGCAACACGCTGACGCAGCGGCATCCCGACCTCACGGTCGACGTGATCGACGCCGATCTCGCCGTGCCTGGCTCCGGTCCCGATCTCGCGTCGAAAGTCAGCGACCTGGGCAGGCCGATCGACATCCTCGTGAACAACGCCGGCATCGGCCTGCACGGCAAGTTCGTCGGGCAGGACGCCGCCGCGAACTCTGCGCAGATCCAGCTGAACTGCGGCACTCTGGTCGACCTGACGGCGTGCTATCTCCCCGCCATGACGGCAGCAGGGCGCGGCGTGGTGATCAATGTGGCGTCGACGGCGGCTTTCCAGCCGACACCCGGTATGGCGGTCTATGGCGCGACGAAGGCGTTCGTGCTGTCGTTCACGGAGGCACTGTGGCAGGAGTGCAAGGGAACCGGCGTGAGGGTGCTCGCGCTGTGTCCGGGCGCCACGGAGACGGAGTTCTTCGCACGAACCGGGGAAGAATTCCTCACCGACGGCAGGCAGACGCCCAACCAGGTGGTCGACACCGCGATGGCGGCGCTGGACAAGTCCACCCCGACCGTCGTCTCGGGTTGGCGGAACGCTCTACTTGCCAACGGTTACCGGTTCGCCCCGCGCAAACTGCTGGTTCAGATCTCCGAGCAGGTAATGAAAGCCAACTAGCCGCGAAGCGCCTTGGCGCTTTGATACAAGCAGATCGCCGCCGCCGAGGCGACGTTGAGGCTTTCGGCATTGCCGGCCATCGGGATTCGCACCCGGCGGGTGGCCATCTCGGCCAGTTCCGCCGGCAAGCCGTGGGCCTCGGGCCCGAACAGCCATGCCGTCGGCGCCGCCAAATCCGCGTAGTCCAGCGATATTTCGCCGTCAACCGTGGTGGCGAGCACCGCAAGCCCGGTTGCAGCGATCTCCGACACCGCCGCGGCGGCATCCGGCTCGGATACGACGGGAATCGAGAAGATACTTCCGGCCGAGGCACGCAGACACTTGCCGTTGTATGGATCGACGCTGTGGCCGGCGAGTACGACGGCGTCGGCTCCCATCGCGTCGGCGATGCGAATCAGGGTGCCCGCGTTACCCGGCTCGGAGATCTCCGCCGCGACGGCCAGCAGCCGTGGTGCCTCGGTGAGGACGTCGTCAAGCGAGGTCTCGGGTACCGAGCACACCGCGACCAGGCCGACCGGAGTAACGGTGTCCGACAACGCTTTCGCGGCTCGCTCCGTCACCACATGCACGTCGGCATCGCCCAGCAGCGATGCGAAGCGTGCCTGCGCGGCTTCGGTGACGAAGACCTCGGAGACGAGTCCGCGCCGCATCGCGGCCTCGACGAGGTTGGGTCCCTCGGCGAGAAAGCGTGCGGCGCGGCGTCGTCCGACGTGGCGGTGCAGCTTGATCGCTGCCGCCACCCGGTCTGCGCGTTCGGTGAGCGTCAGGCAGCCTCGCCCGACGGCGCGTTGACATCGCTGGGCAGCGCAGCCTTGGCGACCTCCACCAGCGCGGTGAAGGCGGCGGGATCGCTGACGGCGATCTCGGCCAGGTTCTTGCGGTCCACCTCGACTCCGGCGGCCTTCAGGCCCTGGATCAACCGGTTGTAGGTGATGTCGTTGGCGCGGGCCGCCGCGTTGATCCGGGAGATCCACAGCTTGCGGAACTCGCCCTTGCGGGCACGACGGTCACGGTAGGCATAGGTCAGCGAATGCAGCTGCTGCTCTTTGGCTTTGCGATACAGCCGCGACCGCTGACCGCGGTAGCCCTTGGATGCCTTGAGTATTGTGCGGCGCTTCTTCTGCGCGTTTACTGCGCGCTTTACGCGTGCCATGGGGGTTTTCCTCTTCGTTCAGGTTCGTTCAGGTCCGGACAGGGGGGCCTGTCAGCCGTTGAGCAGCTTCTTGACGCGCTTGACGTCGTTGGCCGCCACCTCGGTGCGGCCCTCGAGCCGGCGGGTGCGGCGGCTCGACTTGTGCTCGAGCAAGTGCCGCTTGTTGGCCTTCTGGCGCACGATCTTTCCGGATCCGGTGGTCCGGAACCGCTTGGAAGCGCCGCTGTGGGTCTTCGCCTTTGGCATGTGTCCTCAGTTCAGTTCTGTGGTGTTTCGGTCGGTGCGCTCTCGGGCTGTGCGCGCTGCGCGGCGGGAGCGTCGGCATCGTGCGCCGCCTTGGCGCGAGTCTTCGCGCCGCGGTGCGGTGCCAGCACCATCGTCATGTTGCGGCCGTCCTGCTTGGCCGACGTCTCGACGAAGCCGTAATCGGCGACGTCGGCGCCCAGCCGCTGCAGGAGTCGGTAGCCCAGCTCGGGCCTCGACTGCTCGCGTCCGCGGAACATGATGGTCACCTTGACCTTGGATCCCGCCTGCAAAAAGCGGACCACGTGTCCCTTTTTGGTCTCGTAGTCGTGCGGGTCGATCTTGGGACGCAGCTTCTGTTCCTTGACGACGGTCTGCTGCTGGTTCTTGCGAGACTCGCGTGCCTTCTGGGCCGTCTCGTATTTGAACTTGCCGTAGTCCATGATCTTGCAAACCGGTGGTTTTGCGTCCGGGGCTACTTCGACAAGGTCGAGATCGGCATCCGCGGCGACGCGGAGAGCGTCTTCGATGCGCACAATGCCTACCTGCTCGCCGCCTGGTCCGATGAGACGGACTTCAGGTACGCGGATGCGCTCGTTGACGCGGGTCTCAGTGCTGATGGGGCCTCCTATGTTGTCGTCTAGGAACCCCACCCATCAGCATCTGTTCAGTGAACAGAAAAGCCCTGCTCGAAGCAGGGCCCAAAGCCGACCAGGACAGGCACGGATGCCTGTGACCGGACCGCTGTACCAGTGTGGTCAGCGGTGGGAGTGGGACTCCACTTGCTGTCCCTGGCGTACGCCGGGACGGTCGCACATGGGAGTCTATCAGGCATGACGGAGGATCCCGCATCGCCTGATCCGGCGGCTGAGCTGCCGACCCGCGAGCTCGCCGATATCCCCGCCGTCGAGGTGATCACCAGGTCGGCAGTCATGTTGATGAGTGCCGCAGCCGAGAAGCTCGGGCTGGGCGCCGAGGATCCCGACGAGAGCCCGCACCGCGATCTCGACGAGGCGCGACGGCTGATCACTGCGCTCGCGGGTCTGGTTACAGCGTCTGCCGAGTACCTCGGACCGCACGCCGGACCGGTGCGCGACGGGTTGAAGAGCCTGCAACTCGCGTTCCGCGAGGCCAGCGCTACACCGGAGGAACCGGGTCACGGTCCCGGGGAGAAATACACCGGCCCGGTCTGGTAGCCAGTACCACCAATTTCGCGGGTCGAGCGCATATCCTCGCGCTTTATGACGGTGACTAGTCCGGCCAGCTCTGCGAGCACCGCAAAGGCGCGCCGTACCTCCGCCTTCAGGTGGGTGCCCGCCGCGGCCGGCTGGACGGTCGGCATCATCGCCACCCTGTCGCTGCTGGCCAGCGTTTCGCCGTTCTTCCGGTCGCTGATCAAGGTGCCCCGCGAGTTCGTCAACGACTACATCTTCAACTTCCCCGACACCAGCTTCGCGTGGGCGTTCGTGCTGGCGCTGCTGGCGGCAGCGCTGGCGGCGCGCAAGAGCATCGCGTGGTGGATCCTGGTCGGATACATGGTCGCTGCCCTCGGCTGGAACGTCGGCGACATCGTCTCCGGCGAGGAGTCGTGGCTGCAGGAAAGCGGCGAGATCATCGGCCTCGCCTTCCACGTCGCCGCCATCGCCTTCCTTGTCCTGGCGCGCAAGGAGTTCTGGGCCAAGGTACGCCGTGGCGCGCTGATCAAAGCGGCGGCAACGCTTCTCGCCGGGCTCGCCGTCGGCACCCTGATCGGGTGGGGCCTGATCGAGCTTTTCCCCGGATCACTCGCCCGTGAGGACCGCTTCTTCTACGCATTGAATCGGGTAGGTGCCTTCGCAGGAGCCAGCTCGGACTCGTTCACCGGTCACCCACACGTGTTCATCAATGCCCTGTTGGGTCTCTTCGGCGCACTGGCGCTGATGGTCGCGGCGATCGTGTTGTTCCAGTCGCAGCGCGCGGAGAACGCACTCACGGGCGAAGACGAGTCGGCGATCCGCGGACTGCTCGAGTTGTACGGCAAGAACGACTCGTTGGGCTATTTCGCGACGCGCCGCGACAAGGCCGTGGTTTTCGCACCGTCCGGCCGCGCCGCGATCACCTACCGTGTCGAAGTCGGTGTCTGCCTCGCCAGCGGCGATCCCGTCGGCGACCCCAAGGCGTGGCCCCAAGCCATCGAAGCGTGGCTGGTGCTGTGTCAGGCCTACGGCTGGGCACCCGGCGTGATGGGAGCGAGTTCAACTGGCGCTGAGGCATTTCGGGCTGCTGGTCTCAACGCTCTGCAACTCGGCGACGAGGCGATTCTGTATCCGGACAACTTCCGCTTGTCGGGCCCGGACATGCGCGCGGTGCGGCAGGCGGTGACGCGCGCGCGGCGCGCCGGTGCCTCGGTGCGGATCCGCAGACATCGCGATCTCGACGCCGACGAGATGGCCGAGGTGGTCAAGCGGGCCGACACGTGGCGCGACACCGACGACGAGCGTGGCTTCTCCATGGCACTGGGCCGGCTGGGCGACCCCGCCGACGGCGACTGCCTACTCGTGGAGGCGGTTCAGCCCGGGGCCGACGGTGACCAGGTCGTCGCGATGCTCTCCCTGGTGCCGTGGGGCGCCAACGGGGCCTCGCTGGACCTCATGCGCCGCTCCCCGCAATCCCCCAACGGCACCATCGAGCTCATGGTCAGCGAGCTGTGCATGCAGGCCGAAGGCATTGGGGTGAGCCGTGTTTCGCTGAACTTCGCGATGTTCCGCTCGGCGTTCGAACAAGGTGCCCAGCTGGGCGCGGGCCCGGTCGCACGGCTGTGGCGGGCGCTGTTGGTGTTCTTCTCGCGCTGGTGGCAGCTGGAGACGCTGTACCGCTCGAACATGAAGTATCAGCCCGAATGGGTGCCGCGCTATGCGTGCTACGAGGACGCGCGACTGGTCCCCCGGGTCGGGGTGGCGTCGGTCATCGCGGAAGGCTTCCTGGTGCTTCCGTTCTCCCGCAGACACGAGCAACCGCACACCGGTCACCACATCGCGGTGCCGCAGAGCATCGTCGACCGCGGTCTGTTGCACCATGACGGCACCGCCCCCGACGTCGACGAACTGGAAGTCGGGCTGGAGGAGGAGGAACAGTCCCGGCTGCCCGAACAGGTCCGCGTCCGGATGGCCAAGCTCAAGACGTTGCAGGACAACGGCGTCGACGCGTACCCGGTCGGCGAGCAACCCAGCCACACGATCCTTGCCGCGGTCGAGTCCGAGGGTGCGAGCACACTGACTGTCGCTGGCCGCGTGCTGCGCATTCGGGACTACGGCGGCGTGCTGTTTGCGCAGCTGCGCGACTGGTCGGGGGAAATGCAACTGCTGCTCGACAACTCGCACCTCCACGACGGAACGACGGCCGATTTCACGCACGCCATCGATCTGGGCGACCTGATCCAGGTGACGGGCACGATGGGTTACAGCAAGAAGGGCACGCGGTCGCTGATCGTGCTCAGTTGGCGGTTGATCGGTAAATGCCTGCGCCCACTGCCCGACAAATGGAAAGGGCTGACCGACCAGGAGGCGCGGGTGCGCGCCCGCTACGTCGACCTGGCCATCAACACCGAGGCCCGCGACCTGATCCGGGCGCGCAGCGGTGTCCTGCACGCGATCCGCGAAAACCTCTTCGACAAGGGGTTTTTAGAGGTCGAGACGCCGATACTTCAACAGATTCACGGCGGCGCCAACGCCAGGCCGTTCCTGACGCACATCAACGCCTATGACCTCGATCTGTATCTGCGGATCGCTCCCGAGCTCTACCTCAAGCGTTTGTGCGTGGGTGGTGTCGAGCGCGTCTTCGAGCTCGGCCGGGCATTCCGCAACGAGGGCGTCGACTTCAGCCACAATCCGGAGTTCACGCTGCTGGAGGCCTATCAGGCGCACGCCGACTACAACGTGTGGATCGACGGCTGCCGGGAGTTGATCCAGAACGCCGCCCAGGCCGCCAACGGAGCGCACGTGTTCATGCGTCCCCGCAACGACGGCACGCTGGAACCCGTTGACATTTCAGGTGAGTGGACGGTCAAGACCGTGCACGAGGCGGTGTCGGAGGCGCTGGGCGAACAGATCGGGCCCGACACGGACCTGACGACGCTACGCAGGCTGTGCGACGGCGCGAGGATCCCCTATCTGACCCACTGGGACACCGGTGCGGTGGTGCTCGAACTCTACGAGCACCTGGTCGAGGACCGCACCGAAGCGCCCACGTTCTACAAGGACTTCCCCACGTCGGTGTCGCCGCTGACGAGGCCACACCGCAGCATCCCCGGCGTGGCAGAACGATGGGACCTGGTGGCGTGGGGTGTCGAATTGGGCACGGCATACAGCGAGTTGACCGATCCCGTCGAGCAGCGGCGCCGGCTACAGGAGCAGTCGCTGCTGGCCTCGGGCGGCGATCCCGAGGCCATGGAACTCGACGAAGACTTCCTGCAGGCGATGGAGTACGCGATGCCGCCGACCGGTGGCCTCGGCATGGGTGTGGACCGCGTCGTCATGCTGATCACCGGCCGCAGCATCCGCGAAACGCTGCCGTTCCCCTTGGCCAAACCGCGTTAGTCAGCAGGCGACCCAGCTCCTAACGCCAGCCCAACAGCCGGATTGATCAACTGTTCTCGGGTCGGAAATCGCGCAGCCGCGCGCCTAACAGATCGGAGAACAGAATGGCTCTACGTACCGCAGTAGGTGGCTTTGCCATCGTGAGCGCACTGACATGTGCACGACTACTTTTCGGTACCGACACCGCCGCCGCAGATCCCGGGATCGGTTGGGGTGCGACCAGGCCCCGGCCTCCTGCCCGGTCCGGGACTGGGAGGCTTCGGCGGACCGGCATCCGGACTCGGACTGCTACCCGGACTTAGCTTCGGAGCACCAGGACCGGCGGTGTTCTGATGCCACGCGTGATTCTCGGCGTCCTCGGGCTAGCGGGTGCCATATCGCTGATGACGACGGGGTCTGCTCCCGCGCAGCCCGCCGGGCCGCTCATCTAAACCACTTGTAGCTACGCGCAGATCGAGGCAGCCCTGCAGGTCGAGGCACGCGACCGCACTGCCCTGGATGGCCGGCCAACTCCCCACCCCCGGCGCTCCGCATGTGCCGTTGCCCGCACCACCACCACCTCCGCCGATCGTTCAGGTGGCCGCCAGGTAGCAGGTAGCGTGGACCGCATGCCGGACGAACCAGCCCAGGAGCCGGAAGTGATCGTCGACGCCGTTGTCGAGCCCGATCCGGCGCCTCCGCCGGCTTCGGCGACAACCCCCGCCGAACCCGCGGACATCGGCTATACCGCAGGCGGTGTCCCGACGTTCGATTCGGTGCGCGAGAAGATCGAGACCCGCTACGGCACGGCGATCGGCGCCGCGGAACTCGATGCCGAAACGCCGGAGGGCCGCACCGTCGAGGAGCAGTACGAAGCGCGGCAACGTGCCGCGGCCGACCGGCTCGCGCAGATTCGCGAATCCATGCGCAAACCCGAGTCTCAGTAGTCGGATTCGGCGGCCAGGATCTCGGCGAGGTAGGCGTCGTCGGCCGGTGAGGCCAGACGCGACCGCGCGAAGTCCCGAATCCGCTGGCGCGTCTGCGCCGACTCCCCGCCACCGGCGCCGACCGTCAGCGTGGTCACGCGCCAGTCATGGTCCCACGCCGACGATTCCGATATCGACTGCTGATCCGGGCCCACGACGGGGAACGTCGCACGCCCGTCGGCCCCGAGCGCTCCGCTACCTCCAAAAGCCCCGGAGCGCAATCGAACCGGCACGCCGTTGGGCGAGCCCAGACCCGACAACTCCACGCGCACAGTTGCCGTCACCGCGTCGTCGGCGGACTCGACGCTCCAATTGACGGTGTTCTCGGCCGCGTCGAAGACACCGGCGGGAACAGCGGACCAGTGCACTGAGCCAACACCCGTTGCAACAGTCGCCGTCGTCGTCCGTCCGCCATCCCCTCCCGCAGCCAGCGCGTAATCGTCCCTGCGACTGGATCGCGCAGGCGTGTCGAAGACGATGCCCACTTCGTCGGCGAGGTCGGTGCACTTCGCCACCAGCTCGACGACGCGCGGGTCACCCTCGTGGACACGGGCGTTGAGCGCGGCGACGTGCGGCCGCAACACCTCGGCCACGTCCGAGTCGAATGTGTCGTCGGAGAAGAAGTCCTCCGCGCCCACAGTGAGTATCGCGATCTCCGCATCCAGCAACGCCGCGTCGAGCGCCACGATCCCATCGCGCTGACTCGCCGGCCACCATCGCCGCAACCAGTGGCCGAACGCCAACCGCCGCAACGGGTCCAGCGAGCCCGGCAACACATTCACCCCCGCCAGATCCAGCGCCCGCGCCTCGTCAGGTGGAGCGTGATCGACTGCCGACGCGACCGCGCGATGTCCGTCCTCGCCCAGCACACGCCACAGCCAGTCCGCCCTGGCAGCGTCGGTGAACGTGATCTGCGGATCAGCCGATGTATCGTCGACGGTCCACGACAGCACCGCGCCGCTGACCTCGAGTACGGCGTGCAGCGGAGAAGGCGCCGCCGAGGGTCCCGTACTCCACAGCCCAAAATCGGACATCAACTTCATCCGGACACCTGCAATTCCAGCATCGTCTTGATGCGCTGCCGGTGGTCGAGACTCACCGACCGCGCGACGCCTTCCAACAGTGCGCGGACGTCGTCTACATCGGAACAGGGTTCCTGCCAGACGTCGCGGCCATGCAGGCGCGCCCACAGCCGGCTCAGATACGGTCTGGCGAACGCCGCGAGGTCGTCGATCACCTGCTGCTGGCGAGGGTGGATGGGCCCGCTGTCGGCGAGGTAGCGACGCGCGTGCAGCACGTACGCCTCCTTGCGCAGCCGCGCCTGGATCTTATGGGCGAGGTCATACCGGGTCGTCGCGGTTTCGGACAGCGGCGCCAGGTCGACGGCGACCTCGATGCCGGCGACAAGTGTCGCCTGCTTGTCCTCGGCCATCAGCCCCCATGGCGCGCAGCACCGGTCGACCTCTTCCTCGCACAGCATCGGAATATCTGGCAGTCCTTCGCGATCCATCGCACGACGAAGGGTTGCGCGTACCCGGTCGATCACCGACCGATTGAGCGGCCGTTCGCCGTCGGACCCACCGATGACTTCCGGCGGACTCTGCGGTTCCACGGAGCTGAGACCTAGCGCGACGATCGACCACGGCAGCTGCGACCCGCGTTCATGCGCGGCGGCGCCGAGGTTGTACGGCGTGACATCGGCGATCAGCGCCTGCCACACCCGTTTCCGCGCCGATGAGGCGCCGTGTGAATCGGCTGGGCCGAGCACCGTGGTCAACCCGGACAGGAAGGGACCGGTGATCTGGTTCCCGGGCCGAACGTCTTTCCAGCTGGAGCGCAGCTGGTCCGACAGTTCCGCGATGACGAGATGGTCCGAGGAATACGTGTTCAGCACTTCGATCGCGGTGCGATCCCGGTCGGCATGGATCTCACACAGCACTGACTCGGCCTCGCCGGAATCAGCCTGGGCGGGTGCACCTTTCGTCACAGCAAGCTCGAAGCACACCGGAAAATACAACTCCTGGGCGTTCCCGCTGGTGATCCGTAGTCGACGGCGTTCACGCTTGAGCAGCTCGAACCACGCTGCCGCCGCACGCATCTGGGCGGCCTGGCCGACGATCGCATCATGTATGGCCTCGGCGACGTCGGCGGCCACGAACGGCGCCGAGAACTGGGTGTTGGAGCGCAATCGCAGCACCAACGGATCGATGATCCGTTTCACGGTGCGCCGCAACGGGCCGCCGTCGTCGCCGCTGAGCACCTCCACACCGGGCCCGATCGCGCGCCACGCGCGGTCGATCACCGCGCGCCGCGGATGGGAGACGGCGATGGCCGTCTCAGCAGTGCTCATGGCAACAGGATAAGAGTCGGATACCCGGCAAAGTTGGGTTCGGTAGCCGGCGGGGTGTCAGAGCCTGGTGGCATGTCCAGCGCGTATTCGATCGCATTAGTCATGTTTCTGCTCGTCGCCACGGCCTTGGCCTACCTGGTTCCCGACCGCGACGAGGTCGTCGCCCCTGAAGGCGGCGAAGCCGACGAGCGCCTTGCCACTGCTGACGACATGGTGGCCATTCGAGCCGAGTTCGATCGCATGCTGGTCGCGAAAGGTCTGGTCACCGGTGGTCAGATCGACCTGATCCGGCACGGCACGAAGTCCCGCGCGGTGATCACCGGCATGCGGACGACCGGGCGCGCGCGGGAGGATTTCCGCGAGGTCGAGCTCGACGTGATGGTGCATCGGCCCGGCGGCGGACAATTCGCGGCTCACGAGAAGGCACTCATTCCCGAATCGGCTATCACGAAGGTCTCGCCTGGCAGCTTGGTCGACACGTACTACCGGTCCGACGACGAGTCCGCGGTCGCCGTCTGTGTTTCGCCGGCCTGATCACCGGGCACCGTCGACCGCGAAAGTCGCCAACGCGGCCCAGTACAGCGGGCTCGCGGTCACATCACCGTCGGCCCAGCGGCGCATCCGTTCCCGTTGCCAGCTGTTGACCGCACGCCCGGCATCCTCGGCCTCGTGGGCGCGGTCGACGGCCAGGATCGCGTCAGACATCGGGTCGGCATCATTCGTCGGCGCGAACAGCCGGTAGCCCGCAGCCGTCGGCAGCGACCACAGCGTGGCCGTCACCAGCTCCGCGCCGCCGAGGATCATCGCCGCGACCAGCCCAGTCGCCTCGTCGAACCGATAGTCGCCGCCGGACGCACAGGCCAGCAGGCCGACGCGCGGCGGAACAGGAAGCCGCAGCGCCATGAGATCCGATGCGGTGAGCGGTCGTTCGTCGGCCAGGTGAAGCGCGGCCCGGTCAGCGTGTCCGACGTCGCCATCGGCCGCGGTCGCGTGGCCGACGTAAAGCAGCCGACTGGGCTGCTGCGCGAGCAGACCCTCGAGCCAGGCGCGGTCCGCATCGGTACGCCGGAACAGGTCGACCGATACCGCGACATCCGGAAGGACCTTCCGGCCCTGTATCAGATCGCTGAAGTGCTTGGCCAACAACGTATCTGGTGACGGACGCCCGAGTACGGACCCCAACGCCGAATCTGGCCGCTGACCGGGCACCCGAGGATCGAGCACCAGCAGCGGCGGTCTGCCCCGCCGGCCGGACCAGCCGGCGGGTTCGCGCGGCGAGTGCACAATGTTCGGCGGAGCCGACATCAGGACATCGACCAGCTCGATGAGTCGGTGTCTGTCATCACCGGGCATCGCGACGAGACCCCACGGGACCCGGGCCAGCCGCGCGCTGGGTGACACGAACAACACGGCCCGGGGTGACGCGACGCAGTCGAGAAGTAACTGCCAGGCGTCGGGTGCGATCAGCTGCGTGCCGAGTGTGCGGGCCATCGACATCTCGGTCGCGGACGACGCGAAGGCGCCCTTGGTGATTGCGCGCTCGAGGGCGTCGCGTCGGGTCTCGGTGTCGATCGGATCCGGCAACGCGGCGGTCAACTCGTCGAGTGCGGCCTGTAACGCCGCCTCCTCGATCACCCACGTCACGGTCCTCGTCGGCTCCCCTACGACGCGCAGGCTGACATACGTGGCGATTCCGACGTCGGCGAATCGCAGGACCAGCGTGACGGCTTCGGCCTGGGATTCCCCTGGGGTCACGGCCACGTCGCCCATGGCGCGCCGGCGGCGGTCACGTCGCGGCCGTATCTTTCGCGCGCCAGGCTGCGATACCGCGTCAAAATCTGACCTGAGGTCGGGTCCATCTGCAGCGCCGGCAGCGGACCCAGCCGCGTCAGCCCCGCCCCCGCGACAGACAGCGACTCGCCCGCCGCAACCAACGCGTACTCGTCGATGGTCTCCAGCGGCACCGCAGCTGTCGCGGTACCCGTCCATGCGGTGGGCTCCTGATCCGGCTCGGCGCTGAATGTCCCTCGTGCACTGTGATACTCGACCAGCTGGCTGACGAGGTCGGTGTTGCCCCACTCCCAGGCCACCGCGAAAGCCCCGGCGAGCATGCGGGCCGACACATGGGTGGCCCAGCGCATTCGGGCGTCGGCATCGGTGATCAGATGACGCACCGAGTCGACCGCGAGAGCAGCGGGCACCTTCAGTTCGGCCGCCTTCTCGAGCTTGGCCGCCGCGTTCTCGGGATCGGCCAGTGCGTCCGCGCGCCAGATGCTGCCGATGTGGTCATGTAAGCGGGCGTATTGCAGCCAGCTGTGCCGCGGCCATGAATCGAGGAGTTCGCGTGCCTCTTCGGTCCGCCGGCGTGCCGCGTCGAAGTCACCCCGGAAGATGTCAACCCAGCTGCGCTGCAACAGAATGCGGTGGATGTGTAGTGGCTTCTCGATCTCGCGCCAGTGCCGTTCGGCATGGCCGAACCGCTCGTCGGCGTCGTCGAGCTCATGAATGGAAAGCGCGATCAAGCCGAAGTAGAGCCAGCACCGCGAGACATCGTGTGCCCGCAACCCCTCGGCGATCGCCGGATACGACGCGTGCGCCAAGTCCTGCGCCTTGGCGCGGTCGCCCAGCGCCCATGCCGCCGTCGCACGTTCGAATTGCGTTCTCGCCGTGCCTAATGCCCAATTCCGCGCTGCGGAGCGGGCACCTGCCCGTCGCAGCCATGGCTCGGCCTGCGGCAGCCGACCCGTCTCGATGCAGAACCTGCCGTAGGACGTCGCGCCGTTGACAAGGAGGTAGTCGTCGAATTCATCGCTGCCGTCTGCAGCTTCGATCGCGTCGATCACCTTCTCCCACAAAGGAACCGACTGCACGTGCAGATCGTCCTCGCAGAGGGCGTTGGCGCAGAGGATGCGCGCGAAGGTGATGAGGCGTCGGTGTTCGTCGGCGAGATCCGGATAGTCGGTCGTATCCTCGGTCAACACCAGCAGCGCCGCCTCGGCGGCTTCATGGTCACCGTGCGCAGCCGCCAGGCCCGTCTGGAGGAACTGCGCGCGGCGCGAGTACCGGCAGGTCATGTGGTCGATCTCGGCGTCCGACATGGTCACCCGCTCCGCCAGATCGGGCCGGCTGCCCGCCCGGACCTGCTGGTAGGTCGCGAGGCATTCGCGGATGCGGCGCACAGACTCGTCGGTCCCGTCGTACGCGGTGCGAACGAGATAGAGCTCACCCAGCTGTGCGTACACCTCGAGCAGCCAATCGTCGCGGTCGGCCGCCTCGATCGCGGGAACCAGTGACAGCAGCAGGTCCTTGGCCGCCTCCTCTTTGGCGGCCAAGGACAACTGGCGTGCCCGCTCGAGGTCGGCCACGATCGTCATTTCTGAATCATAGGAAGCGGCGGACGTGGAAGGTACGTCCGCCGCTTCCGGTAGGCGCCCGATCAGGTGCAGTTCACCTTGATGGTGAAGGGCTTGGTGACCATGCCGGCCATCGGATTCGCCATGTCGGCGCCGGTCGCTTCACCGGTGATGGTGTAGGTGCTGCCGTCGACCTTCACCTCGGCCGAGCCGGTCTTCGCGCCCATCGTGTTGGTGACGCCGAGCGCGTTGCCGTCGACCGACATGGCCAGCGACTCCACGGTCGGGGTCGCCTCGTCGGTCATCACGACGGCGAGGCCGGACTGGCCGTTGATCGCCGCGCTGGCGACGTTGATCTTTCCGCCCTGCTTGACGCAGGTCACCGAGTTCAGGTCCAGACCGGACAGGTCACTGCCACCGACCTTGACCTCGGTCGAGCCGCTCGTGCTCACCTGCGTGTTTCCGGACGCCTCGCTGCTTGGTGCGGCCGACGGCTTGTCGTCCGAACAACCCACCAGGACGGCCGCGCCCAGACCCAGTGCAACCACACCCGCGACAACTCGATGCATCGATCTCTCCTTCGTGATACGCCGCCCCGGTGGCGTCGTCGTGAGCTCAGTCAAGGCGGCGGACGCGGCTACCGATCCCAAAGTTTGTCGGTATTCGCAGGTAGCGTTCGCAGGCGATGCGGTCATTCAGAGTTGCCGAGCGGCGGGCCCGGCTCGCGCGCAGGCACTTTCTCAACACGCACGCGCAGACTCCGGCTCAGGTCGCGGGCGATGTCGTCGGCCTGCATGCGACCGATCCGGCCACGCCCTATCTCTCCCTGTGGGCGCGGGTGTCCGGCTTCACCATCGCCGACCTGGATTCCGAACTCTACGACCGCCGGACGCTGGTGAAGCACCTGGCGATGCGGCGAACGCTGTGGGTGGTTCGCGCCGACGACCTGCCCCACATCCAAACGGGCGCCAGTGACCGGGTGGCCGACAACGAACGCCGCAGGCTCGTCGCCGACGCGCAGAAGGCCGGCGTCTGCGGCGACGGCGATGCGTGGCTGGCCACCGCGTCGAGGGCCGTATCGAAACACCTCGGCAAGCACGGTCCGACCAGCGCCAAGGACCTGCGCGTCGCGCTGCCGGAGTTGGCGGGCCACCACGATCCCGCACCCGGCAAGCGGTGGGGCGGCGAAACACCGCTGGCACCAAGGATTCTGACGTTGCTATCGGTGCGGGGCGACATCGTCCGAGGACCGAACGACGGATCGTGGACGGTGTCGCGACCGCGCTGGGCGCCGATGTCCGGCTGGCTGCCGTCGATCCAGAACGCGGTGTCACCTGACGTCGCACGCACCGAACTGGTGCGACGGTGGCTGCGTGCGTTCGGCCCCGCGACCGTCACCGACATCAAATGGTGGTTCGGCAACACGCTGACGTGGGCGCGTCAGGCCCTTGTCGACCTCGAGGCGGTCGAGGTGGATCTCGACGGCACACCCGGGTTCGTACTCCCCGACGATTTGGACGTCGAACCGGATGCCGAACCGTGGTGTGCGCTGCTGCCCGGGCTCGACGTCACGACGATGGGCTGGTTCGACCGGGACTGGTATCTCGGTGGGCACCGCGGGCAGGTGTTCGACACGAACGGAAACGGCGGTCCGACTGCGTGGTGTGACGGCCGCATCGTCGGCGCATGGGGTCAGGACGCCGACGGGCGGGTCGAGCTGCGACTCCTCGAGGATGTCGGCCGTAAAGCGCGGCAGGCGCTTCAGCGGCGGGCCGACGAGCTGACCGACTGGCTCGCCGGCGTACGGATCAACCCGCGCTTCCCCTCCCCGCTGTCAAAGCAACCGTTGGCTAGGCGCTGACCTTGCTGCGCTTGCGCTTCTTCGGCGCCGCCCGCGCCACACCCAGCGCCTCGGCCAGGAAGTGGCCCGTGTAGCTGTCGGGGTCGGCGGCGACGTCCTCCGGGGTGCCGGCCGCGACGACCGATCCGCCGCCCGCACCGCCCTCGGGACCCATGTCGACGATCCAATCCGACGTCTTGATCACGTCGAGGTTGTGCTCGATGACGATGACCGTGTTGCCCTTGTCGACAAGGCCGTTGATGACGGCGAGCAACTTGCGGATGTCCTCGAAGTGCAGTCCCGTGGTCGGCTCGTCCAAAATGTAGATGGTGCGGCCGGTGGACCGCTTCTGCAGTTCGGACGCCAGCTTGACGCGCTGCGCCTCACCACCGGACAGCGTCGGCGCGGGCTGTCCCAACCGGACGTAGCCGAGCCCGACGTCGACCAGCGTCGCGAGGTATCGATGGATCGACGTGATCGGCTTGAAGAACTCCGCCGCCTCCTCGATCGACATGTCGAGCACTTCGGCGATGGTCTTGCCCTTGTAGTGCACTTCGAGGGTCTCGCGGTTGTAGCGGGCGCCCTGGCACACCTCGCACGGCACGTACACGTCCGGCAGGAAGTTCATTTCGATCTTGATCGTGCCGTCACCCGAACACGCTTCGCAGCGGCCACCTTTGACGTTGAACGAGAACCGGCCGGGTTGATAGCCACGGACCTTCGCCTCCGTGGTGGCCGCGAACAGCGTGCGGATCTTGTCGAACACGCCGGTGTAGGTGGCGGGGTTCGACCGCGGTGTCCGGCCGATCGGCGACTGGTCGACGCGCACGAGCTTGTCCAGCTTGTCCAGCCCCGTCACACGAGTATGACGACCCGGCACCTGCCGTGCGCCGTTGAGCTTGTTCGCCAGCACCGACGCCAGAATGTCGTTGACCAGTGTCGACTTACCCGAACCGGAGACGCCGGTGACCGACGTCAGCACGCCCAGCGGGAACGACACGTCGATCTCACGCAGATTGTGCTCGCGCGCACCGACGACGGTCAGCTGCCGCTTGCGGTCGGCGGGGCGACGCATCGCCGGGAGCTCGATCTCTTCCTTGCCCGAAAGATAGGCACCGGTAATCGAATTCGAGTTCGCCAGCAGATCTTCGTACGTGCCGCTGTGCACGATCTGACCGCCGTGTTCGCCCGCCGCAGGCCCGATGTCGACGACCCAGTCGGCGTGGGCGATGGTGTCGAGATCGTGCTCGACGACGATCAGCGTGTTGCCCAGGTCCCGCAACCGGATCAGTGTTTCGATGAGTCGCCGGTTGTCACGCTGATGCAGCCCGATCGACGGTTCGTCGAGGACGTACAGCACGCCGACGAGCCCGGAGCCGATCTGCGTGGCCAACCGAATGCGTTGCGCCTCACCACCGGACAGCGTGCCCGCCGCCCGCGACAACGACAGATAGTCGAGCCCCACGTCGAGCAGGAACCCGAGCCGCGACTGGATCTCCTTGAGCACCTGGCCCGCGATGGCCTGCTCACGCGAACCGAGTGTCAACGCATTGAGGAACGCCGAGCAATCGGCGATCGACAGTTCGGCCACCTCGGCGATCGATTTCGGCCCGTACTCCCCCGCCGTCATCGTCACCGCCAGGATCTCCGGCTTCAGTCGGGTGCCCTCACACTCCGGGCACGGTACGTCACGCATGAAGCCCTCGTAACGTTCCTTCATCTGCTCTGAGTCGGTCTGCTCCATACGACGATGCAGGAACGCCATGACACCTTCGAAATCGGCGTAATACGAACGGGTTCGGCCGTAGCGGTTCTTGTACCGCACATGCACCTGCTCGTCGCAGCCTTCGAGGATCGCTCTACGCGCCTTGGCGGGGAGCTTCTTCCACGGCGTGTCGACGTCGAAGCCGATCTGGTCACCGAGGCCGGACAGCATCCGGGTGAAGTAGTCGGCCGTCTGCCCCATGGACCACGGTGCGATCGCGCCCTCGGCGAGCGTCAGGTCCGGATCGGGGACGACGAGTTCGGGGTCGACCTCCTTGCGGATGCCGAGCCCCGTGCACTCCGGGCAGGCGCCGTACGGAGAGTTGAAGGAGAACGACCGTGGCTCGAGGTCATCGACAGCGAGCGGGTGCCCGTTCGGGCATGCCAGCTTCTCGGAGAACCTCTGCTCGCGGTGCGGGTGGTCGTCTTCCCGGTCGACGAACTCCAACACCACGATGCCGTCGGCCAGGTTCAGCGCCGTCTCCACCGAGTCCGTCAGCCGCTGCTTCGCGGTGGACTTGACTGTGAGCCGGTCGACGACGACCTCGATGTCGTGCTTCTCCTGCTTTTTCAGCGTCGGCGGCTCGGTCAGCGGATACACGACACCGTCGACCCGGACGCGGCTGTAGCCCTGGGTGTTCAGCTTGTCGAACAGGTCGACGAACTCGCCCTTGCGGGTGCGCACCACCGGTGCGAGCACCTGGAAGCGCAGGCCCTCGTCCATGGCGAGGACCTGGTCGACGATCTGCTGTGGCGTCTGGCGGGCGATGCGCTCACCGCACACCGGACAGTGCGGCGTGCCGGCGCGTGCGTAGAGCAGCCGCAGGTAGTCGTACACCTCGGTGATCGTGCCCACGGTCGACCTCGGGTTGCGGTTGGTCGACTTCTGGTCGATGGACACCGCCGGCGAGAGACCTTCGATGAAGTCGACGTCGGGTTTGTCCATCTGGCCGAGGAACTGGCGCGCGTAGGCGGACAGCGACTCGACGTAGCGGCGCTGGCCCTCCGCGAAGATCGTGTCGAACGCCAGCGACGATTTGCCCGAACCGGACAGACCGGTGAAGACGATCAGCGCGTCACGCGGTAAATCAAGGTCGACGCTACGCAGGTTGTGCTCGCGCGCACCCTTCACAACGAGGCGGTCAGCCACCCGGTATTCCTCCCGAAGACATAGTTGAAGCCCATGCTATGTGCCCCCTCCGACAAGCCCGAGCCAACTCCCGGCCAAGTCCTGGCCAAGCCCGATACCGTGAGGACCATGACCGTCGTCGACGACAACTACACCGGACATGTCGAAGCGCAGACCGCAGCTCGACGCACCCTTCCGGGTGCATCGATCGTCAAGGTTTCGGTGGGCCCGATGGATAACAACGCATACCTGGTGACGTGTTCCCAGACCGGCGAGACGCTACTCGTCGACGCGGCCAACGACCCCGAAATCCTGCTCGAACTCATCGAGCGGTTCGCGCCGAAGCTGTCCCTGATCGTCACCAGCCACCAGCATTTCGACCACGTGCAGGCGCTCGAGCAGGTGGCCAAGAGCACCGGCGCGCCGACCGCAGCCCATCGACTCGATGCCGAGGCGTTGCCGGTCAAGCCCGACCGCATCCTGTCCCAGGGCGACACCGTCAAGGTCGGCGGGCTGACCTTCGACGTCATCCACCTGCAGGGTCACACCCCAGGATCAGTGGCGCTGGCACTCGTCGACGCCGACGACAAGACGCACCTGTTCACCGGCGACTGTCTGTTCCCCGGCGGCGTCGGCAAGACCTGGCAGGAAGGTGACTTCGAGAAGCTGCTCGGCGACGTGACCAGCAAGGTTTTCGATGTCTACGACGACTCGACGGTGGTCTATCCGGGTCACGGCGATGACACCACGCTCGGCACGGAGCGGCCGCATCTCGGCGAGTGGAGAGAACGCGGTTGGTAGGCGCGATCCACAAGACCGTGATCAGGTTGGCGGCGCCCAGGCGACCGGTAACCGTTTGATGCCGTGGATGAACGCGGAATGCAGGATCGCCGGCTCCTCGACGGCGACGATGTCGGGTATCTGACGATGCAGCTCTTCGAACAGCACCCGGATTTCCCGGCGCGCCAGGTTTGCACCCAGGCAAAAGTGAACGCCGCCGCCCCCGTACCCCATGTGCGGGTTAGGATCCCGGGTCACATCGAAGCGCCACGGATCGACGAACTTGGCCCCGTCGCGGTTGCCCGAGTTGTACCACAGGGAGACCTTGTCCCCCGCCTTCATCTCGATGCCGTGCATCTCGATGTCCTCAGTCAGGTTGCGCCGCATGAAGATAACCGGTGACGCCCACCGAACGATTTCTTCTACGGCGGTGGCGGCCACCCCGTCGAAATCTGCCCACCACTTCCCCCGTTCCTCGGGATAGCGGGACAGCGCCACCATGCCGTGGCTGATGGCGTTGCGCGTGGTCTCGTTACCTGCGGCCGAAAGCAGGATGAAGAACGAGGCGTATTCGCTGGACGTGAGGCGCACACCGTCGACCTCGGCCTGCACCAGGCTGCTGGTCAGGTCATTACCCGGATTGGTTCGCCGCTCCTCCGCGAGACGCATGGCGTAATCGACGATTTCGTTTACCACCGCGAGCACTTCGTCGAAGTCGCCGGACACTTCGTCGTCGCCAAAACCCAGCATCACGTTCGTCCAGTGGAAGACCTTCTCCTCGTCCTCCTCAGGGATGCCCATCATGTCGCAGATGACCTGCAACGGCAGCAGTCCGGCGGCCTCCGCGACAAAATCGGCCCGGGCGTCGCGATGGTTGGCGACCATGTTGGCAACGATCGTCCGCGCCCGGTCCCGCACGCTGCCCTCGATCCTGGCCACCACCTTCGGCGTGAACGCACGGTTGACGATCTTGCGGAGCCAGGTGTGACGCGGGTCGTCGAGGTTGATCATCGAGCCGGTGAACTCCGCGACCTCGGGCGGCACCTCGTTGAGGGACGTGCTGGTCGGAATCGAGCTGAAGATCTCCGGGTGGCGACTGGCATGGTGGATGTCGTCGAACCTGGTGAGCGCCCAGTGACCGGCGCCGGCGGGGAAACCCGGGAACTCCGCTACTTCGAAGTGGGTGATCGGCGACTCACTTCGCAACGTCGCGAACGCTCCGTCGCGTATGTCGTCGTCGCGCGCCCAGAAATCGAGTGATGCCAGGTCGATGTCGGTAAGCGGGACGTCCGGTGGTGGTACACCGTTTTCGCGGTGGGCGATTCCCGGCGGGTGTGTGGTTGTCGTCATTATTGACCCTCCCGTTAGTTGGAGTGTCGCACCACCGACCGGCGGTGATCGGAATTTGAGCGAGCCACCTGAAAATCGGCTGCCGGGCCAACGCTAGATTTGCCTGTGAAGCAGAAAGGGCAGACATGAACAGCGAACAGCTAAAGAAGGCGCAGAGCGGCGCCGGGTTCATCGCGGCATTGGATCAGAGTGGTGGCAGCACCCCGAAGGCCCTGAAGCTCTACGGCGTCAGCGAGGAGGCCTACTCCGGCGACGAGCAGATGTTCGACCTGGTGCACGAGATGCGGACCCGCATCATCACCAGTCCGGCCTTCGACGGCGACCGCATCATGGGCGCGATCCTGTTCGAGATGACCATGGACCGCCAGATCGAGGGCCGCCCGACCGCCGACTACCTGTGGAACGTCAAGAACATCGTTCCGTTCCTCAAGATCGACAAGGGTCTGAACGACGAACAGGACGGCGCGCAGACGATGAAGCCGATGCCCGGCCTCGATGATCTGCTCGACCGCGCGGTGGCGAACGGAGTGTTCGGCACCAAGGAGCGTTCGGTCATCAAGCTGCCCGGAGCAGGCCTGGACGCCGTGGTCGACCAGCAGTTCGAGGTGGGCCGGCAAGTCCTCGCGAAGGGTCTGGTGCCGATCATCGAGCCCGAGGTCGACATCAAGAGCCCGAAGAAGGCCGAGGCCGAGGAGCAGCTCAAGGCCGCCCTGTTGGCCGGCGTCAACGCGCTCGGTGACGACCAGAAGGTCATGCTCAAGCTGACGCTGCCCGACACCGACAACCTCTACAAGGAGCTTGTCGATCACCCCAAGGTGCTACGTGTCGTGGCGCTCTCCGGCGGCTACGCCCGCGATGAGGCGTGCGAGAAGCTGGCCCGCAACACCGGCGTCATCGCGAGCTTCTCGCGAGCGTTGACCGAGGGCCTGACCGCGCAGCAGAGCGACGAGGAATTCAACGCAACCCTGGATCAGGCGATCGCGAGCATCGCCAAGGCTTCCGCTACCTGAGGCCACCTCAGCTGACTCGCGGGCTCGCGGCGGCCCTGGTCGCCGGCGCGATTCCCGCCCTCGCCTTCCCCGCGGTGTCGTGGTGGTGGCTGGCGTGGGTCGGGCTGATCCCGCTGCTGTTCATCGTCCGCGCGGCGCCCTCCGCACTGCAAGGCGGCGGACGTGCTTGGTTCGGCATGGCCGGTTTCGTGCTGACAAACCAGTACTGGCTGTTTCCGAGCACAGGCCCGCTGCTGGTCGTGGTTGCGCTCGTCGTCGGCGTGCTGTGGTTTCCGTGGGGCTTCGCGGCGCAGCGGCTGCTTTCCGGTGAGGCGGCGGTGCGACGGGTTCTCGCCGCGGTCGTCGTACTTCCCGCTGCCTGGGTGCTCGCCGAAGCGGTGCGGTCGTGGCATCACTTTGGCGGACCGTGGGCGCCGCTCGGCGCGTCACAGTGGGATCAGCCGGCGACGCTGGCGCTCGCCTCGGTGGGCGGCGTATGGCTCGTCAGCTTCCTGGTGGTCGCCGTCAACACTGCGATTGTGGCGGCGATCCTGCTGCGCTCCTGGCGTGCGGCAACACTGCCGGTTGCCCTCCTCGCCCTCGGCCCGACGTGGTTCTGGTTGGGTCCAGCGCCCGCCGCGGGGCCGACGGCACGGGTTGCACTCGTGCAACCCGGCGTTATCGACGACGCCGCGGCACGTCAGGCGGCGAGCGAGCGATTGACCGAGGAATTGGACGGCCGGCAGCTCGATCTCGTGGTCTGGGGTGAAAGCAGTGTGGGTGTCGACCTGACGAGCGACCCAGACGCCACAGCGCGCCTCGTCGAACTGCGCCGCCGGGTCGGCGCGGACGTGTTGGTGAACGTCGACGCACGGGCTCCCGACGGCGGGATCTACAAATCGACGGTGCTCATCGGGTCCGACGGACCACGTGGCTCGTATGCGAAGACGCGGCTGGTGCCGTTCGGCGAATACGTGCCGCTACGAGCACTACTCGGCTGGGCAACCCGTCATACCCAGGCGGCCGGCGAGGATCGCCGACGCGGCGACGGCCCGGTGGTCCTGCACGCCGGGACGCTGGCCGTCGGGCCGTTGATCAGTTTCGAGACAACGTTTTCGGATCTGCCGCGGCGCGTGGTGCGCCTTGGTGCCGAGCTCCTGACGTATCAGAGTTCGACGTCGAGTTATCAAGGCAGCTGGGCACAACCGCAATTGGCGAGCATGGTCGCCGTCCACGCCGCCGAGACCGGTCATCCCGCCGTGCATGCCGGAACATCCGGTGTCAGTACGGCATTCGACGCACGGGGCCGTGAACTCGGGCGGCTGTCCGCGTCCGACCAAGGTGTACTGGTGGTCGACGTGCCGCTGGAGTCGCGCGCCACTGCCTACGATCGGCTCGGTGACTGGCCGATCGTGGTGGCGGCGGTGTTGATCCTTACGGCGTGGTGTGCACGATCAGCACGTCGGTCTTGGACCGACGTGCGACGTTGGCCGGCACGGAGCCGAGCAGGCGGCCTGCGATCGTGGAGAGGCCGACGTTACCGACGACCAGAAGATCGGCCTTGACCTCTTCGGCGAGATCGACAAGAGCGTCGACGGGTGCGCCGACGATCGCCTTCTCCTCGACGGTCTTGGCGCCCGCCTGCTGTGCGCGTTCCTTCGCCTCGCGCAGAATGGCGTAGATGGGGGCGTTGCCCGACATCTTGTAGCCCTCGTCCTTGAGCACGTCGGCCGCGCGCTGGTCTTCGCTCTGGGGGAAGTACGCCGTCGCCACGACGACCGTCGCGCCTGACCCGGCGGCGATCTGGCCGGCTTTCTCCACCGCGCGCAGCGACGAATCCGATCCGTCCGTGCCGACCACGATGGTCGTGTAGCCGCTCATTCGTGCCCTCCCAAGGTTGGTTGCAGCGCCACCCGAGACAGTAACCCGTCGTCCGGCGAACATGGGTGCGAATCACCACACCTGAGTGGCATCAGCCTGGTCTTTCGCCGTTTGGACGCTAGCAACATCACTGATGTCGTCCCGACGTGACCCCGCCTACATGAAATGCGATCCGCACGGTTACGGCACCGACGCGCGGGTAATCGCTTGCCATGGCAGCGCATACCGCGGCCGAGTTCGTTCCGGACAGCCGCGACCTACCGGATCTCGCAGCGGCCGCGCACAGCTGTAAGGGCTGCGACCTCTACCTGGACGCCACCCAAACCGTATTCGGGGCCGGACCCAGCCGAGCCGATCTCATGCTGGTCGGCGAACAGCCCGGCGACCAGGAGGACAAGGCGGGCGCGCCGTTTGTCGGCCCGGCCGGCAGGCTGCTGGACAAGGCGCTGGTGGCCGCAGGGGTAAACCGAGACCGGGTGTATGTCACCAATGCGGTGAAACACTTCAAGTTCACGCTCCCGGAGCGCGGCAAGCGCCGCATACACAAGACACCGAACCGGACCGAGGTGGTCTCCTGCCGCCCGTGGCTACTAGCCGAGTTGAGATCGGTGCGGCCCGACGTGGTCATGCTGCTCGGCGCCACGGCCGCACAATCGTTGATGGGAAATGCCTTTCGGATCACTGCACATCGTGGCGAGGAACTGCGGCTGCCGGACGCCAGTGATATCGGGTGCGATCCGCGGGTGGCGGTGACCGCACACCCCTCATCGGTGCTGCGCGGCCGTCCAGAGGACCGCGAGAAGGCATTTGACGCGCTGGTGTCGGATCTGCGATTCGCGGCCGACCTGCTGGCTTCCTAGGACATCATCAGTTGCATGGAGACCACGGTCGAGCGCCGCATCGGCCTCCGCGACGGACGATCGATGGCCTACGCCGAATACGGCGCGCCCGACGGCTTTGTGGTCGTCAACGCACACGGTGGCCTCGCCTGCCGCCTCGACGTCGAATCGGCAGACGCCACCGCCGCAGCGGCCGGGATTCGCCTGATCTCCCCGGACCGCCCCGGTGTCGGGCGCTCCGATCCCGCCCCAGGGCGCACGCTGGCCGCCTGGGCGCATGATGTCGACGAGTTACTCGACCGAATCGGTGTGGAGCGTTTCGCGGCCATGGGCTGGTCGATGGGCGGACAGTACGCGGCGGCCCTCGGACATTTCCTGCGGGAGAGAGCGACCCGGGTGGCGATCATCGCCGGCGCGCTGCCGCTGACCGAACCCGGCGTGTTCGACCAACTGCCCGCAATGGACCGATACCTCACCCGCATGTCAGAGCGTGCGCCGTGGCCGGCGCAACAGTGGTTTCGAATCATGGGACTTGCCCCACGATTCGCCCCCGTGCTGTACGGACGCCTCGCCGCGCGTGATTTGGGGCAGGCCGACGGCGCTGTCATCCGCGGTGACGGATTTCGGATGTTCGCGAGGATGTCGCGCGAAGCGATGTGCCAACCGGCAGGCGCCGTCGAGGAGTACCGCGCCTGGATGCGCCCATGGGGTTTCGCACCCGAAGACCTCGACGTACCCGTCGACATCTGGGCGGGCACTGACGACCAATTGGTCAACCCGAGTTGGCCGCAGCGGCTCGCATCACGAATCCCGAACGCAACCTTGAATATTCGCGACGGCGGACACTTCGTCGCACACCTGCACTATCGAGAGATATTCGACTCGCTACGTCGCTAGCAGACGGCCGGCGGCACCCATCCCGACACGTTCGGTGGTACCCATCCGCAAGGTCCGTAGTAGTGAGGACCGTCCCACCGGGCGTCACGCCATTCGCGATAATCGTCGCGCCGGTCGTGCCAACGCGGCTTGTCGAGCTTCAACGTGATTCCCGGCGAATTCGGTACTACAGGTTCGGCATTGGCGGCGGCGGCACTCAGCCCCACTGCTGTGAACCCCATTGCCCCGACGAACGCCACACAGGCGCCGATCTTCTTCATCTTCACCATCAAACCTCTGCACAATCAGCTATCCGACCCGACACACTCTAGCCGCTCGGGAGATCGCCGCTCGGGTGCCCTCGTCGACCCACGGGTGTCGAACGTTTCAGCAAAGCCGTTCCGATGATGTCGCTCTGTACGCTGAACATCATTCTGCCGCAGCGCTATTGGTTGAGCGGGTTTGCGAACGACGCGAGGGTAAATTCTTTCTGCAAAGATTCAGGCGTACAGCGATTCGAACTTGCGTATCGACCGTTCGAGGTCGCCCTTCACCGCCCGCACCGCCGCCATTCCGATGGGCCCGAACAGCGGCGCACCGCCCAGTTCCATCTTCATCGTGAACGAACACCCCTGCTTCGTCGGCTTCACCGTCATCTTCAGGGCGTACTTCGTTCCGCCGACGCCGTCCCCGGTGATGGCGATCAGCCGCGGCGGATCGTATTCGCGGATGGTCCACTTGACACGGTTGCGCATCCCCTTGGCACCCGCCACGCCGACGAGCGCCGTCCCCACCGCCAATTCGGACGGCAACTCACTTCGCCAACCCTCATGCATCGACAGCCAATCGCCGAGTGAATTCAGGTCGGATACGTGGACCCACGCATCCTGGGGGCTCAACGACAGGTCTCGGGATAGCTCAAGTTTGGCCACGCCCAGATGTTAACCAGGATTTCCCAGAGCGAGTTCGAACCCGCGTAGACGGCTTTGCAGGCCGGTGCCTGACCGCTCAGCCACACCTGCGCTGGCGTTGACGTTGTCACGGTGTCGCGCCCACGCCCACCGTTGCAATCGGGATGATGCGAACCGACGGCGCGCCGACCGCCAGTGCGCTGGTCCCGGGGTTAATTTGTCCGGATGGATGTCTTGTTGGCCGCCGATCCACCGTTCTTCGGCGGTCCCGGGCAGGGCACGCGCCAAATCGTCGAGTTGTTCGTCGCGTTCGGTCTCACGGCGCTGATCGGTCTCGAACGCGAACTCCAGGGCAAGAGCGCCGGCGTGCGCACTCAGACGATTGTCGGTACGGCCTCGGCGTTGATCCTGCTGGTCAGCAAGTACGGCTTCAGCGACGTGCTGCGGGACGGGCTCGTGGTGGTCGACCCGTCCCGTGTCGCCGCCCAAATCGTGTCCGGAATCGGCTTTCTCGGTGCCGGTATCATCATCTTCCGCCGAGGCTCGGTACACGGGCTGACCACCGCGGCGGCAGTCTGGGAGTCCGCGGCGATCGGCATGGCGGCGGGGTCCGGTCTGCTTCTGCTCGCGGTCACCGTGACAGCCATGCATTTCCTCGTCGTCGTCGGCTTCCTGCCGCTGGCCCGCTGGCTCACCTCCCGGCTGAGCGGATCAGTGACCATGCACGTCAGCTACCGGGAGGGCCACGGCGTGATGAGTCGCCTTCTGCAAGCGTGCGAACGTCGGCAATGGCAACTCACCGACCTCGCATCCGACAGCGCAGAACTGTCGGCTGACCCAGAACACGCCGGCGTCTTGATGACGCTCTCGGGCAGAGGGATCGTGAACGCGCCGATGGTCCTGGCCGGAATCGACGGTGTCATCGGAATCCACCAGTTCGACGACGACCCCGATTAGACCGCGTCAGAATGCACTGTGACCATCGGACTCATCTGCGCCGTCCCGCAGGAACTCGACGCGCTGCGCGGCGATCTGGCGGAAACCCACTCCGAAGCCAGGGCGCACACCCGGTTTGTCACCGGCGTCCTCGACGGCCACGACGTCGTATTGGCTGGGTCCGGGATGGGCAAGGTCAACGCCGCGATCGTCACCACGCTGCTGGCCGACCGGTTCGGTTGCCGCACAGTCGTTTTCTCCGGTGTGGCAGGCGGGCTCGACCCGTCGCTGTCGATCGGTGACGTCGTCGTGGCCGACCGCATCGTCCAGCACGACGCCGGTGTCCTCGAGAACGAGAAGATCCGCCCCTATCAACCGGGCCACGCGCCGATCATCAACGAAACCGATCGCCTCGGCTATCCGGTGGATCCCGAGCTGCTCGCCAGGGTCAAGGACCGCCTCGCCGAGATGTCGGTTCCCGGTCAAATCGTCTACGGCACAGTGCTTACCGGCGACCAGTATCTGAACTGCGATTCCACGCGGGAGTGGCTGCTCGCCGAGTTCGGAGGCAGGGCGATCGAAATGGAGGGCGGCGCGGTCGCGCAAGTCTGCGAGGCGTTCGGAATTCCCTGGTTGGTCATCCGCGCGCTATCCGACCTCGCCGGCGGGAACGCACTTTTCGACTTCACCGCATTCGTCGACCAGGCGTCGGCGACATCCGCCACTATCCTGCGACAACTGCTGCCGGTGCTATGACGCACATGCCGACCGACCTGCTTGCTAGAGCGCTCGACGCGCACGGCGGACTGGATGTGTGGCGGCGCTTCAGTCGCGTCGAGGCCACGATCGTCAGCGGCGGACTGATTTTCGAGATGAAGGGACAACCCCAGGACCCGACACCTCGCCGAATGACCGCGGCGCTGCAACATGAATGGGCTTCGGTGCAACCCTTCGGTGCGGACAACCAGAAAACCGATTTCACACCCGAGCGGATAGCGATCGAGACACTCGACGGCGCGGTAGTCGCCGAACTGATGAGCCCCGAGGCGTCATTCAAAGGCGACGACCTCCACACACCGTGGAATCCGTTGCAGCGGGCCTACTTCAATGGCTACGCACTGTGGACGTACCTGACGAGTCCGTTTCTCTTGGCGCTGCCGGGGTTCACCGTGCGCGAGCTCGACCCGATCGAAGACGACGGCCGGACACTGACCGGCCTTCAGGTCACATTCCCGGCCGGTTTCGTCAGCCACAGCACGCACCAGGAGTTCTACTTCGGACCCGACCTGTTGCTGGCGCGCCACGACTACCGCGTCGAAACCGCCGGCAGCTTCTCGGCGATTCAGTACATCTCGGACTATGTGAAAGCCGACGGCGTGATGATGCCGACCAAGCGACGGGCCTACCGGTGCGGCGATGACGGCCGGCCGCTGTTCGATCAGCTCATGGTGTCGATCGACCTGTCCGACTACCACTTCTCGTAGACGCGATGAGACCGATGACAACCAACACCGCGAACGTGGCGAACAGCCAGCGCGCCGCTGTCGCATCACCGCGATCGGTTGCGTTGACCACGATGCCCGCCAGCCCTGCTCCGAAGGCTCCGAAGATCAGCTGCACGGTGTTGATTGCGGCTGCCGCGCGGCCACCCTCACTCGCATCGTCGACCGAGCCCATCGCCCACGCCGACAGGTGCGGCCACGCCATACCGACTCCCACACCCGTCAGGGCCAGCGCCACCACCCAGATCGCCATCACCCGGCCTGACGCATCCTCGAACTGACTGACCGCCGCCAGCGCCAGGCCGACTGCCATCACCAGCGGCGCGACGGCGACGATGCGGACAACCACCTTGGTTCTGGTCACCGATGCGCTCGCGATCTCGCTCATCGTCCATCCGATCGCCAGTGCGACGCCGAGGAAGCCGGCCGCCACCGGTGTGAGGTGGGCGAGCCGCTGACCGAAGAACGGCACGTACAGGTCGACCATCGTCGCGGCCATCAACATGCCGAGGGTGAGATAAATCCATTTGAGCGGGCCGGGCCGAAAAGCCGTGGGCGGCAAGACCGCCACGCTGGCGCGACGATCAACAACCAGGAAGACCGTCACCAGAACCACGCCCAGCGCCACCAAAGCGATGGTCCAGACCACGCTGCGCGGCACACCCGCGACGCTGACCGCCAGCGCCGCCGCACCGAGCAGCAGCAGCGACCACACCGGGATCGGGTCCCGCGGTGGGACCTCCGTTCGGGCGGGCAGCGCGAACGGCACCAGCACCGCGATCGCCGCGGCCAGCACGACGAGCACGCCGAAAGCCCAACGCCACGAACCGTATTGCGCGAACAGGCCGCCAGCGGCAGGACCGAGAAGTGTGCCGACGCCCCACATCGCCGAGACGAGGGCCGACGCCTTGGTCCAGAGGGCCTGTGGCAGCGTGGAATTGATCACCGCATAGCCGAGCCCGGCGAGTAATCCACCCGCTGAGCCCTGGACCACGCGGCCGACCAGCAGCAGCTCCATCGTCGGCGCCAGCGCGCACAACAAGCTGCCCACGGCGAACACGGCGAGGCCGCAAAGGTAGGCCCACCGCGGCCCGATTCGCGCCAGCACAGCGCTGACGG
>JAIEPH010000109.1 GCA_019749805.1 Mycobacteriaceae bacterium
GGCACCAGCACCGCGACCTGCTTGCCGTCCTGCACCGCCTTGAACGCCGCCCGCACCGCGATCTCGGTCTTGCCGTAGCCGACGTCGCCGCAGATCACGCGGTCCATCGGGACGGGCTTCTCCATATCGCCCTTGACCTCGGTAATGGCCGTGAGCTGGTCGACCGTCTCGGTGAACCCGAACGCGTCCTCCATCTCGTTCTGCCACGGGGTGTCAGGGCCGAACGCGTGCCCGGCCGAGGCCTGTCGCCTGGCGTACAGCGAGACCAGCTCGGCCGCGATCTCGCGGACGGCCCGGCGGGCTTTCGTCTTGGTGTTCGTCCAGTCGCTGCCGCCGAGCTTGCTCAGCGTCGGTGATTCACCGCCGACGTAGCGCGACAACTGATCCAGCGAGTCCATCGGGACGTACAGCCGGTCCGACCCGCCGCCCCTTTTCGAGGACGCGTATTCCAGCACCAGGTACTCGCGGCGGGCGCCGCCGACCACCCGCTCGGTCATCTCGACGAACCGGCCGATGCCGTGCTGGTCGTGCACCACCAGATCGCCCGCGGTCAGCGCCAGCGGATCGACGACGTTGCGCCGCTTGGCGGCCAACCGCTTGCCCTCGGTGGCAGCGACCCGGTTGCCCGTCAGATCGGTCTCGGTGATCACCACGAGATTGGCGCCTGGGATCACTACACCGTCGTGCAGCGGCCCCTTGAGCACGTTGACGATCCCGTCCTTCAGATCCTCGCCCGGCTCCAAACAGACTGCCGCCGTGTCGGATTCGCGCAATTGTTCGACAATGCGGTGCGCGGTGCCGGTGCCGGGCGCGACGACGGCGGCGTGCCCTCCGGTGAGGACGTGGGCCCGCAGCATCGCGAAGATCTCCGCGACGTTGCTCTGCTGTCCTCGCGCCGACGGCGCCGGACGGATGTCGATCTCGAGTGCGGACTCGTCGGACAGCTGGCTCAGCGTCCACCACGGGTGGCCGCCGTCGCGGGCCGCGGAGCGCGCGTCGTCCAACTCGATGAAGCCCGACGCGCCCATCGCCTCGAGGTCGATCGGTGCACCACCACCGACCGCTGCCGTGGACCACGAGGCCTCCAGGAACTCGCGGCCCGTCTTGATCAAGTCGGCCGCGCGGGTGCGGACCTTCTCCGGGTCACAGATCAGCAGCGGCGTGCCCGACGGCAGATGCGCGGTCAGCGTCGCCAGGTCGGTGGGACGCAGCAGCGGCAGCAGCGCCTCCATCCCGTCGACGGGGATGCCCTCGGACAGCCTGGCGAGCATGTCGGGCACGCTGCCGGTCACGGTGTTGTCGATCACCGGGTGCTCGGCAGCCAGGTCGGCGGCCCGGACGCGGACGTCGTCGGTCAGCAACACCTCGCGGCATGGCACGGCGATGAGCACGTCGACGTCGATCTCGGGGATGGAGCGCTGATCGGCGACGGAGAACATCCGCATCTCCGACACCTCGTCACCCCAGAACTCGATCCGCACCGGGTGCTCGGCGGTCGGCGGGAACACGTCGAGGATGCCGCCGCGCACCGCGAACTCACCGCGCTTGCCGACCATGTCGACGCGGGTGTAGGCCAGATCTACCAGCTGGGCGATCACATCTTCGAACTCGGCCTCTCCGCCCACGGTCAGTGTCACCGGCTCGACCTCGGCCAGGTCGGGGGCCATCGGCTGCAGCAGCGACCGGGTGGTCGTGACGACAACGCGCAGCGGCGGGCCGAGGCGGTCGTCGTCCGGGTGCGCCAGCCGGCGCAGCAGCATGAGGCGTGCGCCGACGGTGTCGACGCCCGGGGACAGCCGCTCGTGCGGCAGTGTTTCCCAGGACGGGAAGAGTGCGACGGCGTCGCCGAATACGCCGTGCAGTTCGGCGGTCAGGTCGTCGGCTTCGCGCCCGGTCGCGGTGACGACGAGCAGCGGGCCCGCCGAGGCCAGTGCGCTCGCGACATACACCCGCGCGCTGGAGGGTCCGACCATGGTGAGATCGGCGGGTTTGTCGGCGGCGCGGGCGGCGACCTTCTGAAGCGAAGGATCCCGTAGCGCCAGGTCGACAACTCCGGCGATCGGGGTCTGGACATGGTTGATCCCCGATGCGGTCATGATGCCTCCATCGTAGGTCGGCGAAGGCGCGTGATTTCGGTGTCGCTGGTCACGCTCACCGCGACTCGGTACGCCGCAATCGCTACTCGTCGAGCAGTGGCGGGTCGTGCTCGAGATGCATGAGTCCGTTCCAGCAGAGGTTGACCAGATGCGCGGCCACGACCTCCTTCTTGGGCTCGCGCACGTCGAGCCACCACTGCGCCGTCATCGAGACGGACCCGACCAGAGCCTGCGCGTACAACGGCGCCATCTCGGCGTCCAGCCCCCGGCGGGAGAAGTCACCCGCCAGGATCGAGGACACCTGGTTGACCGCCTCGTTGAGCAGCGTCGAGTAGGTGCTGCCCGACGTGATCGAGGCCGGGGAGTCGCGAATGAGGATGCGGAAGCCGTCGGTGCGTTCGTCCACGTAGGTCAGCAGGGCCAGCGCCACCCGCTCGATGCGCAGCCGGGACCGGTTGTTGGTCATCTTCGTGAGCGACGACGTGATGCGGTCCAGCAGCGCGGACATCTCGCGGTCGACGACCACCGCGTACAGCCCCTCCTTGCCGCCGAAGTGCTCGTAGACGACCGGTTTGGAGACGTTGGCGCGCTGCGCGATCTCTTCGATCGAGGTGCCCTCGTACCCGCGCTCGGCGAACAACGATCTCGCGATGTCGATGAGCTGATGCCGCCGCTCCGCACCGGTCATCCTGGCGCGGGGCGTGCGCATGCTGCTATCGGGGCCGTCAGGCTTGGCGGGCACTGCCACGGCTTTCAGGGTATGCCCTTCGACTAACATCACGGGTTGATCGATCCGTCGTGGTGTAATCGGCAGCACCTCTGATTTTGGTTCAGAAAGTTCAGGTTCGAGTCCTGGCGACGGAGCCCGTTGCCCGCGTGGGCCCACACGAAGTAGGGAACGTGCATCTGGCGACAGATTTCGCGTCATTTCGTCGTGAGCTTCACAGTCGGACGGGTCACCATCGCATTCCCCGTTCGAGCAGTGCCTTTTCGACCCGCGTCGTGTACGTCGTGCGCCGGTACCGGAGCTGATCGCTGCTCACCCTGATGACGATCCACCCCAGCCGGTTGAGCTCGTACATCTTGTCGATGTCGGCCTGCCTGATCTTGGGGTCGGCCCAGTGCTGTTCGCCGTCGTACTCGATCGCGACCTTGAGCCCCTGGTAGGCCATATCGACGCGGGCCACGAACTCGCCGAACTCGTCGAAGATCTCGACCTGAGTGGTCGGCCTCGGTAGACCCGCGCGGATCAGTGCCAGTCGGGCGATCGTCTCCTGCGGCGACTCGGCACCACCGTCGACGAGGGATAGCACCGTGTGCAGTCGCGACAGTCCGGGCACTCCGCGATGCGCTGCGGAGACTGCGCGGATCGCATCGAGATCGAGCGAGGTCCGGTTCATCAACGCGTCGATGCGCATGACTGCAACGGTGTCGACGACGGTGTGACGGCCGATGTCGAACGCGGTGCGAGCGGCAGTAGTGACCGCGATCCCCCTTACGTCGAGGACTTCGCTGTCGTGCAGACCGTATCCGCGAACGGTGAGCAGCGACGGCGGTCTGCGATTGTCGTGGATCAGCTCGGCGGGCAGCTCGCCGCTGATCCATTTACTTCCGAGCATCGCTGCTGCCGACAGTCCTGCGAGCACCCCTCGCCGTTTCGACCACAGCCACGCCGCTTCCGCACGAACACGTGCCGAGGGCTCGACGCCGCGCGGGATAAACACCCCGGGATACAGCGGCTGATACTGCTTGCGCATCGCGCGCTCCTGGATCGCACGACCAGCGAGAGCCTCGGCACCGATAAATGGCCAGCGCAATTCAGTCATCAGCTCGGTCATAGGCAGAATGCTGCGGACAGTGCCTGACACAATGGCGGCAGCCATGACTAGTTATTCACAGGCCGACTTATTCACAGGCCGACCGTTGTGAACCTGACGACGAGAACCGCCGAGAAACGTCGTGAGATCCACAGTCGAGCCTAGGAGAATGGACTCGCAATGACCGATCGTGATTCGGCCGTAGTCGTCTTGGCGGCAGGCGCAGGCACCCGGATGCGCTCCGCAACGCCGAAGATGTTGCATGAGATCGCCGGCCGCAGCATGCTGTCGCACGCTCTGCACGCCGTCGCCGACGCAACCCCGCAGCACCTCGTCGTGGTCGTCGGCAAGGACCGCGACCTGGTGGTGCCCGCGGTCGACAAGCTCGCAGCCGACCTCAGCCGCGGCATCGCCATCGCGGTGCAGGAGGAACAGCTGGGCACCGGGCACGCCGTCGCGTGCGGCCTGACCGCGCTGCCCGCCGGCTTCTCCGGCACCGTCGTCGTCACCTTGAGCGACGTACCGCTGCTGGACGCCGGCACGCTCGCCGACCTGATCGCCGTGCACAGTGCTGAATCCGCCGCCGCGACGGTGGTGACGACGACGCTGCCCGACCCGAAGGGTTACGGCCGCATCCTGCGCACTCAGGACGGCGAGGTCATCGGCATCGTCGAACAGGCCGACGCCACCCCGTCGCAGCTGGCCATCACCGAGGTCAACGCCGGCGTCTACGCCTTCGATACGACCGCGTTGCGGTCAGCACTCGGGCGTCTGCGGTCGGACAACGCGCAGCATGAGCAGTACCTGACCGACGTCATCTCGATCCTGCGGTCCGACGGCCACGTGGTGCGGGCCAAGCACGTCGGGGACGCAATGCTGGTCGCCGGCGTAAACGACCGGGTGCAGCTGGCCACGCTGGGCGCCGAACTGAACCGGCGCATCGTGACCGCGCACCAGCGCGCCGGGGTGACGATCACCGATCCGGCCACCACGTGGATCGACGTCGACGTGACCATCGGACCCGACACCGTCGTCTACCCCGGCAGTCAACTGCTCGGGTCAACCCACATCGGCGCGAACTGTCAGATCGGTCCGGACACCACGCTGACCGACGTCACCGTCGGCGACGAGGCGATGGTGGTCCGCACCCACGGCAGTCAATCGGCGATCGGCGGTGGGGCAGCCGTCGGCCCGTTCGCGTACCTGCGGCCCGGCACCGTGTTGGGCGCCGACGGCAAGCTCGGCGCGTTCGTCGAGACGAAGAACTCCACCATCGGGGCGGGTACCAAGGTGCCGCACCTGACCTACGTCGGCGACGCCGACATCGGCGAGCACAGCAATATCGGCGCATCCAGCGTGTTCGTCAACTACGACGGCGAGAACAAGAGCCGCACGACCATCGGCTCCCACGTGCGCACCGGATCCGACACGATGTTCGTCGCGCCGGTCACCATCGGCGACGGCGCCTACACCGGCGCGGGCACCGTGGTGCGCGAAGACGTGCCGCCGGGCGCACTGGCCGTGTCGGCGGGGCCGCAGCGAAACGTCGAGGGCTGGGTGGCACGTAAGCGACCCGGATCCGAAGCCGACAAAGCCGCGCGTCGGGCCGCAGGTGAACAAACCCGCCCGGAGGACGCCGAGAGGCCGTGAGCCGGTTGCCGGGCGTTCGTGATCCGGCAACCCGTACGATTGAGCCGATATCGACCCCGAGCAATGAGGGCAATGTGGGCACCGAGTGGACCGACAACCGCAAAAATTTGATGCTCTTCTCGGGACGCGCGCACCCCGAACTCGCTGAGCAGGTCGCCAAAGAGCTCGACGTCCACGTCACCGCGCAGACGGCTCGTGACTTCGCCAACGGCGAGATCTTCGTCCGGTTCGACGAGTCGGTGCGCGGCTGCGATGCGTTCGTGCTGCAATCCCACCCCGCACCGCTGAACCAGTGGTTGATGGAACAGCTGCTGATGATCGACGCGCTCAAACGCGGCAGCGCCAAGCGAATCACGGCGATCCTGCCGTTTTACCCATACGCCCGTCAGGACAAGAAGCATCGAGGCCGCGAGCCGATCTCCGCGCGGTTGGTCGCCGACCTGCTCAAGACCGCGGGTGCGAACCGGATCCTCACCGTCGACCTGCACACCGATCAGATCCAGGGCTTCTTCGACGGCCCCGTCGACCACATGCGGGCGCAGAAACTGCTGACCAACTACATCGCCGAGAACTACTCCGACCACGACATGGTCGTGGTCTCCCCCGACTCGGGCCGCGTGCGTGTCGCCGAGAAGTGGGCCGACTCACTGGGCGGCGTTCCCCTCGCCTTTATTCACAAGACCCGCGACCCGCTGGTGCCCAACCAGGTGGTGTCCAACCGTGTCGTCGGTGATGTGAAGGGCAAGACCTGCATCCTCACCGACGACATGATCGACACCGGTGGCACCATCGCCGGCGCGGTGAACCTGCTGCGCGCCGACGGCGCCAGCGACGTCATCATCGCCGCGACGCACGGCGTGCTGAGCGATCCCGCCGCGCAACGGCTCGCGGACTGCGGTGCACGCGAGGTCATCGTCACCAACACGCTGCCGATCGAGGAGCAGAAGCGCTTCGCGCAGTTGACCGTGCTGTCGATCGCACCGCTGCTGGCCAACACCATTCGCGCGGTGTTCGACAACGGTTCCGTCACCAGCCTTTTCGACGGGTCCGCGTAGTGCCAGAGGCATCCGCAGAAGGTCGGCGCCAGGGCGTCTCCGTCATCTATCACAACCCGAAGTGCAGCACGTCGCGTAAGATGCTGGAGCTGTTGCGGGACAACGGCATCGAGCCGACGGTCGTTCAGTACCTCAAGACGCCTCCGGCCCGGGCCGAGCTCGCGAAGATGATCAAGGATGCCGGCATCGACGTGCGCACCGCGGTGCGCAAGCGTGAATCTCTCTACGGCGAGCTGAATCTCGCGGATGCCAGCGACGACGAACTGCTCGACGCGATGGCCGAGCACCCGATCCTGATCGAGCGGCCGTTCGTCGTCACCCCGAAGGGCACCCGACTGGCCCGGCCGATCGACGCGGTGCGCGAGATTCTGTGAGGGTTCGCCACCGCGTGGTAGCCGCCGCGCTGGCGGTTCTCGCCGCGTCGGGTTGTGCGCCCAAACCGCCTGACTACCAGTCGCTTTTGTCGACGACGCCGACGACCGCCACGACCACCTCGCCGGGCGACGAGGCGCAGGTGCCCATCGCGACCTACTTGGAACAGAAGGGCGTCGTCGGCGAGCCCATTCCGGCGGACAAACTCACCGACCTCACGGTGACGTATCCGACGCCGCCGGGCTGGAAGCCGTTCGTGAACTCGAACCTGTCGCCCGGCACGCGGGTGATCGCCAAAGGCACCACCTACCCGATGGCGATGGTGATCGTGTTCAAACTCAACGGTGACTTCGATGTCAACGAGGCCATCAGACACGGCTACGTCGACGCCGAGATGTCGGAGAACTTCAAGCGTCTCAACGCATCGATGGACAACTTCAAGGGTTTCCCGTCGGCCATGATCGAGGGCAGCTACGACCTCAACGGCGCGCGGATGCACACCTACAACCGGATCGTCATCGCGACAGGGGCACCGCCGGCCAACGATCGGTACCTCATCCAGTTCACGGTGACGGGCTACGCGGAAAAGGCCGTCGAAGAGGCACCCGATATCGAGGCGATCATCCGGGGTTTCAACGTCGCAGTGCCGAAGGCGCCCCCGCCCAGGTAATTGTGCGCGAAATTGGGCCCACGCGAAATGGCATTCCAGCAGCGGAAGTTCGAGTACACGCCTGCTGGAATGCCATTTCGGCTGATCACAAGCGCCAACCGCGCGAGACGAGCGCTGCCCGCGCCGCGGACACCACATCGCGGCGACGATCTTCCTTGATGACGCGCAACACGATCCAGCCGAGACTCTCGATCTTCGGGATCATGCGCATGTCCTTCACGTACTGCCCGCGGTCGGTCCGGTGCTGATCGCCGTCGTATTCGGACACCACCATGAACTCCTCCCAACCCATATCGACGGTGCGAAGCAGATTCCCGCTCTCGTCGAAAATCGGAATCTGGGTGGCCGGAATCGGAAGGCCCGCATCGATGTAGGCGAGTCGCAGCCACGTTTCTCGCGGCGAGGCGGCGCCGCCGTCGACGAGTGGAAGCGCGTCCCTGAGGAGTTGGACGCCGCGCGCGCCGCGGTACCGCTTGGCCAGGAGTAACACTTCCTCAGTCGAAAACGGCCGCGCACGCATCAGCGAATCCATGCGCGCCATGGCATTTCCGCGTTCGGCATACCGCCCCAAATCGAACGCAGTGCGGGCGGGAGTAGCGACGGGCATTCCGCCGACGCAGGTGATTTCATCGTGCAGGATCCGCTCGTTGCGCGTGACGATGCCCTTGGGCGGATGGGCGGAGTTATGGATCAGTTCGATCGGCACATCGGCGTCGACCCACTCAGCACCGTGCAACGCAGATGCGGCGACACCGGTGACAATGCCTGCTCGCTTCGACCACAGCCACGCGCCCTTCGCGCGATCGGCGAGCGATGCATCGTGCCACCTGGGCGCGTGCACGTTCGGATACAACCGCCGATACCACCGCGCGAGCTCATGTCGCGTCACGGTGCCGCGCGCCACTGCTTCAGTGCCGATGAATACGTCTCCCATGGCGAGATATTGCAGACCCGCACTGACATCCTCCGCGAAATTGGGCCCACACGAAGTAGGGGACATTCCAGCAGGCGTCCACTTGAACTTCTTCTGCTGGAATTCCATTTCGGCGGATCGTCACTAGGGTGGGCGTCATGAGTCAATGGACCGCCGCCGATCTACCGTCCTTCGCCGGGCGGACCGTCATCGTGACCGGAGCCAACAGTGGTCTGGGCCTGATCACCGCGCGTGAACTGGCCCGCGTCGGGGCCAAGACGATCCTCGCCGTGCGCAATACGGCCAAGGGCGACGATGCCGCGAAATCCATCACCGGCAACGTCGAGGTGCGCAAGCTCGACTTGCAGGATCTCGCGTCGGTGCGCGCCTTCGCCGAGGGGGTCGACAGCGTCGACGTGCTCGTGAACAACGCGGGCATCATGGCGGTCCCCTACGCGCTGACCGTCGACGGGTTCGAGAGCCAGATCGGCACCAATCACCTCGGCCACTTCGCTCTGACGAACCTGTTGCTGCCCAAGATCACCGACCGCGTGGTGACCGTGTCCTCCGGCATGCATCTGATCGGCCAGATCAACCTCAAGGACCTCAACTGGAAGGCGCGGCCCTACTCGCCGTGGCGGGCCTACGGTCAATCCAAGCTGGCCAACCTCCTGTTCACCAGCGAGTTGCAGAAACGACTCGACACCGCGGGGTCAACGCTGAAGGCCCACGCCGCCCACCCCGGTTATTCGGCGACAAACCTGCAGGGCAACACCGGCCGCAAGCTCGGCGACGCGTTGATGACGTTCGGCAACAAGCTGGCGACCGACGCCGACTTCGGCGCCCGTCAGACGCTGTACGCGGTGGCCCAAGACCTGCCGGGCAATACGTTCGTCGGACCGCAGTTCGGGATGTGGGGTCCGACGGGGCCAACCCCGCTGCGCAGCCCGCTGGCCCGCGACGCCGAGAAGGCCGCTGGGCTGTGGGAGCTGTCCGAGCAGCTCACGGACACCAAGTTCGGGCTCTGATTTGGGGTTGAGCTGCAGCTGCGGCTACCCTGGCTGCTAATCACGGCGAGGGTGGACACCACCGTTATCGACGCGAACCATCTCAGAGGTTCCCTGGCCGTGCTCGACACACGACACAGGAGTTGAACCCGAATGGCCAAGAATGCGCCGAACAACATTGCAGCAGCGGTCCGCACCGAGACCGGCAAGGGCGCCTCGCGGCGCGCCCGCCGCAACGGCAAGGTACCCACCGTCCTCTACGGCCACGGCAGCGATCCGCAGCATCTCGAGCTCAACGCCCATGACTTCGCCGCGGTCCTGCGTCACGCGGGAACGAACGCGGTGCTCACCCTCGACATCGAGGGCTCCGAGCAGCTCGCGCTGACCAAGGCGCTGACCATGCACCCGATCCGCCGCACCATCGAGCACGCCGACCTGCTGGTCGTGCGTCGCGGCGAGAAAGTCACCGTCGAGGTCAACGTCATTATTGAGGGCGAAGCGGCTCCCGGCACGCTGGTCACCCAGGACAGCAACAGCATCGAGATCGAGGCCGACGTGCAGTCGATCCCGGAAAACCTCACCGTCTCGATCGAGGGCGCCGAGGTCGGCACCCAGTTCGCCGCGAGCGCGATTCCGTTGCCCGACGGTGTTTCGCTGATCTCGGATCCCGAGCTGCTCGTCGTCAACGTCGTCGCCGCCCCGACCGAGGAAGACCTCGAGGCCGAGGGTGCCGGCGAGGCCGAAGGCGAAGAGGCCGAAGGCGAAGCCGCCGAGGGCGAAGCAGCCGAGGGCGAGGGCGAGGGCGAAGCCGGCGAGGCACCCGCCGCGGAATCCGAGTAGCACGCGATGGCCGAACCCCAACTCGTGGTCGGCCTCGGCAACCCCGGTCCGCAGTACGCCACCACGCGTCATAACCTCGGCTTCCTGGTCGCCGACATCCTGGCCGATCGCATCGGCTCGGGTTTCAAGGTGCACAAGAAGTCGGGGGCCGAGGTGGCCACCGGTCAGCTCGCCGGCCGTCCGGTGGTGCTCGCCAAGCCGCGGTGCTACATGAACGAGTCCGGGCGTCAGGTGGCGCCGCTGGCCAAGTTCTACTCGGTGGCACCCGCCGACATCATCGTCATCCACGACGAGCTCGACATCGACTTCGGCCGCATCCGGCTGAAGTTCGGTGGCGGTGTCGCCGGGCACAATGGTTTGCGGTCGGTGGGATCGTCCCTGGGCTCCAACGACTTTCAGCGGGTTCGCATCGGAATCGGTCGCCCGCCCGGCCGGATGGATGGCGCGGCGTTCGTGCTCGGCACGTTCACCTCGGCGGAGTGGAAAGAGGTGCCGACGATCTGCGAGCAAGCCGCCGACGCCACCGAACTGTTGATCTCCCAGGGGTTGGAGCCGGCTCAGAACACCGTGCACGCCTGGGGCTAGCGTCAGCCGTGCGTCTGACCCGCCAGCGTCGTGATCGGCGCCTCGGAAGTGAGTCGGCTGGCCACGAATTGTGCTGCCTGCGTCGTTAATCCGGACTGCACGTACAAGCTGTGCGCGGGCCTGTCGTCACCGCCGGAGCACACCGGATCGGCCCCGTTGCACAGATCGATGGTCTTGTAGCCGTACTGCGGGCTCAGCGACGTCAGTGGGCCGCCGAGCAACCTGATCGACGGGTTGCCGAACACCGCGACCGCGGCGACGTGATCGGCGGCGGCCGGCGGCAACAGGTTGGTGAAGCCGAGCGTCGGCTGGTTGGCGATCGCAAGCGCATCGATCACCGCGGCACCCTGCGAGAAGCCGCCGAGCACGATCTTGGTGTCGGGGCAGTTCGCGACAGTGTTCTGGACGAAGGCGCTGGCGTCGTTGGCGCCGTCGGCAGCGCGGAGAAAGTCGTAGGAGGCCGGGTAGTTGACTGCGTACACGTCCACCGACTGCCCCGGCACCAGCGGTCGCAGCGCGTCGACGAACGCGTCGCCGACGCGTCCAACGCCCGCCGGCTCACCGGTGCCGCGTGCGAACACGACCTGAACGTCGGCGCACTCGGCGGGCTGCGCCGAGGCGACACCCGTCGGGCCCGACGGAAGCAGTACCGGTGCGACGAGCGTCACACCCGAAACCATCAGTGCAGCAACACCCATCAGCAAACCGCGCGTGACCCCTCGGCTGATCTTCATACCGGGCCAAACGCCGTCGAGCGGCGAATCTATTCCGTCTAGAAAATCAGCGCCCACCGATGCCGCTGTCGACCACCTTGATCTGCTTGTGCGGGAACCGTCGCTCGGCGTACTCCTTTGCCACCGAGTTCGGCAGGACGTAGAGAGTCTCCTTCTTCTCCTGCAGCGGCTTGAGGACCAGATCCATGAAGCCCTTGCGGTCATCGAGGTAGGGCTCGATGACGTCCTCTCCGGCCGGACACACCGCCAGACAGTAGGCCGCCTTGTAGTTGGCCTTGAAGGACAGGCTCTGCCACATCGAGGCGTTCTCGGAATCGCTGACTCGCGAACGGAAATCGGCCGCGTCTTCACTGTCGGCGATGGTCTGCGTCCAGTCGGTGAATCCACCCATGAACTCGCGGTAGTTGTGGGTGGAGCACGCGAAGAAGTCGAACTCCCCGTCCTTCTTGATGGCACCTACCGGGCAGGCGGCCACACAGAGCTTGCATTCCAGGCACGGCGAATAGTCAAGTGGCTCACCGTAACTACTGATCGGCGCCGCCACCAGCACCGTGCCGAGAAGGATGAAGTTGCCGAACTTCGGCTGTATCACGTTGCGATGAATGCCCATCACACCGAGGCCGGAGGCGACCGCAACAGGTTTGTGCGCCACCACCCAGATCCGGCCAGGGAACCGGTCCATCTCCATGGGGAACGACATCGACGGGTTGATGGCGCGGTATCCGGCATCTTGCAGCGCGCGGGTGATCCGGTGGGCGGCCTCGTTCATGATCTCGCCGCTGCGGTGGAACTCCTGATTGGCGACGCTGCGCGCGGTGGAGCGGACGTTGTCGCGGTTCATCTTGACGACCAGGGAGATGTAGCTTGCGACGCCAGGCAAGGCCTCGTCGACGTGCTCGCGTTCGGAGGCGAGGTCGGGGTTGTCGACGCTGGCGAACGCGACGTCGTCGACGCCGGCGTCGAGACAGACCCGACGCAGCCAGTCGGCGTCGATGACGCCGGGTTTCTCGGTTTTGCGTGCCCGCACCTTGCGCACGGTGGGGTGGTCGGCTAACCGAGCGGGAACTCTGTCGGTCATGCTAGGTATAGCACACAATACTTAGCCCTGCGGGTGTAAGAAACTTCGCCGATCCTGCCCGCGTGGACGGTCGACGCGATCCGTTCCTAGTCGCCCGTGCGGCGCGCGTACGCCCGCAACGCGAACGGGGCGATCACCGCGGTGATCGCCGCCGACCACAGGATGGTCGCGAGTATCGGGTGATGGAGTGGCAGTTGCGCCTCCGGCGGGGCGGGCGGGCCGTTGCCCCATAGCTCCCGCATCGCCTGGGTCAGCGAAGACACCGGATTCCACTCGGCGATCACCCGGAGCCAGCGCGGCATGGGCTCGGTCGGCGCGAAGGTGTTGGCCAGGAACGTGATCGGAAAAAGCACGGTGAACATCACGCCGTTGACCGCTTCGACCGAGCGCATCAGCGATCCGATCAGGATGCCGAACCAGATCATCCCGAAGCCGAACACGAGGATCAGCGCGAAGGCGAGCACCGCGTCGACGAAGCCGCCGCGGATCCGCCATCCGATGCACAGTCCCGTCACCGCCATCACCACGACACCGATCGACGAGTGCAGCAGGCTGGCGATGCTCCGTCCGATCAACACCGCCGACCGTCGGATCGGCAGCGATCGGAACCGGTCGATGATGCCCTTCTCGACATCGGCGGTGATGCCGGTGGACACCACGAACGCGGTGAACACGATGGTCTGCGCCTGAATGCCGGGAAGCAGGAACTCGCGGTAGGACGCGCTGCCCGCGGTCTTGATCGACGCACCGAAGACGAACGCGAACAGCAGCACGAACATGATGGGCTGCACCGTGACGTCGCTCAACATCTCGGGCATCCGCTTGGTGTGGATCATGTTGCGCTTGACCATGATCCACGACTGCTCGGCGATGTTCGTCTGGCGGATCCGGGGCCGCTCCAGCGTGTCGCGCTTCTCGCTCTCGGTGGTGGTCATGCGCTGACCTCCTCGGTCTCGTCGCCCTCGACGCGATGGCCGGTCAGGGACAGGAACACGTCGTCCAGGCTGGGCCGGGACAGGCCGATGTCGTCGACCTCGATCGCGCGCTCCTGCAGCCAGCCGGCGACACGGGTCAGGTCGGCGATGCCGTTGGAGGCCGCGGTGAGTTGCCGTGCACCCACGTCGAGATGGACCTCGGCGCCGGTACGTGCGATCAGCTCCCGCGCCGCGGGCAGGTCGGTGGCATGCGAGACGGTGACGACCAGGCTGGCGCTGCCGGCCTGCTCTTTGAGTTGCAGCGGCGTGCCCTGCGCGATGATCTGGCCGTGATTGACGACGACGATGTCGTCGGCCAGTTGGTCGGCCTCCTCGAGGTACTGCGTGGTGAGCAGCAGTGTCGTGCCCTCGGCGACGAGGCCGCGCAACATTTCCCACAACTCGCTGCGGCTACGCGGATCCAGGCCGGTGGTGGGCTCGTCGAGGAACAGCACGGGCGGTGACGCGATCAGGCTGACCGCGAGGTCGAGCCGTCGCCGCATGCCGCCGGAGTACCCGCGGACCGGTCGGTCGGCGGCATCGGCGATCGAAAACTGTTCCAACAGTTGATTTCCCAGGCGTTCGAGATCGCGGCGACCGATGCCGTAGAGACCGCCGATCATCCTGATGTTCTCGCGGCCGGTCAGCAGCTCGTCGATGGTGGCGACCTGTCCGGTGAGGCCCATGTTGCGGCGCACCATGTCCGGTTGCTCGCGGACGTCGTATCCCGCCACCCGAGCGGTGCCGCTGGTGGGTACCGTCAATGTCGTCATCATCCGGACCGTGGTGGTCTTACCCGCACCGTTGGGACCGAGCAGGCCCAGCACCGTGCCGGGCGGCACCACGAAGCTGACGCCGTCGACAGCTGGTCGTTCGGAGACGTTGTCACCGAATTTCTTGGCGAGATCGATCGCCTCGATGGCCGGAGAGGTCATGGCGTCGACCGTATCGACAGGCCCCGGCATCCGGCCAGTTCATTTCCCCGGCCGCACGTCACCAGACCCTCACGCGGTCCTCGGGCTTGAGGTACAGCGCGTCGCCCTCCTTGACCCCGAACGCCGTGTACCACTCGTCCATGTTCCGCACGATCCCGTTGACGCGATACCTTGCCGGGCTGTGCTCGTCGGTCAACAGGTAATCCCTCTCGGCTTCGTCTCGGCACAGCTCCTTCCAGCTCGCCGCGTAGGCGATGAAGAAGCGCTGATCCCCCGTCAGGCCGTCGATCACCGGCGCATCTTTGTCGCCGAGCGACAGATGGTACGCCTGATAGGCGATCTCCAGGCCAGCCAGATCGGCGATGTTCTCACCGAGTGTTGCTTTGCCGTTGATGTGCATCCCCGGCAACGGCTCATACGAATCGAACTGCGCCACCAGCTCATCGGCCGAGCGCTGGTAGCGATCCGCATCCGCTGCCGTCCACCAATCCCGCAGCGCGCCAGTGGAATCCAGTTTGCGGCCCCGACTGTCGAAGGCATGGCTCATCTCGTGGCCGATGACGGCGCCGATGCCACCGTAGTTCGCCGCAGGATCGGCGGTTGGATCGAAGAACGGTGGCTGCAGTATCGCTGCGGTGAACGTGATGTCGTTGAGTTGGAAGTTGTAAAAAGCATTGATTACCTGGACGGGGGTGGTCCACTCAGATCGGTCGATCGGCCTGCCGAGCTTGCTTCGACCGTCGTTCCACGACCATTTGCCCAGACTGATGACGTTGGCGAGTAGGCCGTCACGTCGGATGTTCACGTCATCGTAGGACTTCCAACGATCCGGGTAGCCGATCTTCGGCAACATCGCCGAGAGCTTTGCCTGAGCCTCCGCCTTCGTCTGGCCCGACATCCACGCTGCGCCGTCGATCCGCGCCGCGTACGCGGTTCGGAAATCTTCGACCATCTTCAGCGCCTGACCCTTCGTCGTTTCGGTGAAATGCTCTGCGACGTAGGGCTGTCCAAGCGCATCCCCCATCGCGTCGGTCATGTAGACGATGGCACGCTCCCACAGCGGTGCTCGGGTCTGTTTACCGGACAACACGCGGCCGTAGAAGCTGAACAGCTCATCACCGAAGGGCTTGGAAAGGAAGTTGGCGTACTCACTGAGGAGTTGATAGCGAAGATAGGCCTTCCAGGCGTCGACCGGCTCATTGCCAAATAGCGCGGCGGTCTTCGCCAGGACATCTGGCATACCGACCTGAAAGTCGGTCTGTGCAGGCAACTTCAGAGCATCGAAGATTGCCTGCAGCGGTGCACCCGCACCGAGCTTCTCGACATCCTGGCGTGTCATGATCGTGCTGGTCTTGTCAGGATCCATGGTGTCCTCGAACGGCCACTGCACCTCGGCGAGTTTGGTCTGGAGCGCCAGGACCAGCTGCGCTTGCCGCGCACCATCTTTGTAGCCGGCCAGGGCGAGAAGGCGCTCCACGTGCTGCACGAACGCAGTCCGCAACTCGACCGATTCGGCATCCTGCTTCAAGTAGTACTCGCGGTCGTCGAGGGACAGCCCGCCCTGCCATGTTTGCGGCACATAGCGAGTCGGCTCGTTGGGGTCGATCTGCACCGAGACTGGAAACGGGTCCGGTACCGAGAGCTGCCCATTGAAGCGCACAAGCACGTCGGCCAGGTCGGCTCTGTCGGTCACGCCGTCGATCGCCGCCAGGTAGGGCTTCACGGGCTCAGCCCCCTGTTCGTCAAGGTATTCCTCGTCCATGTACGACGCGTACAAGTCGCCGATCTGATGGGGCGAACGGTCGGGCGATGCGTCGTTTCCGGCCTGCTCCGCGATCGACTTGAGGTCGTCGTCCACGACATTCTCGAGGTCGCCGTCGACGCCGACGCATGCCTTGTCGTCGGGTATCTGTGCGGTCTTGAGCCAGGAGCCCAGTGCGTAGTCGAAGAAGTCGTCTCCCGGCCGGACACTGCGGTCCATGTCCGCGGTGTCGATTCCCCACGTGCCGAACTGAGGCTTGGGCGGCTGGTCCGCGCCACCGCAGCCCGTCGCAACGATGGCGATCACCAGGCAAACGTGAAGAATTCTGCGCAACTCATGCCCCCGCTCGACTGGCGAGCACGCTATCGCCTACTGCTGGTTGCGAGCCGACGAATAGTGATATGCGCGGCAGTTGGGGAAGGACGTAATTAGGTGACCAGCGAAACCGAGTTGGAGCGGCGCAACTTGCCCGACGGGGTCTTCGGGATGCTTCCCGGCCCCAACACCACGACGTTGCGCGGCCGCACGTCGACCTCGGCCACCACCTCGTGGGCGACCTGACGTTCGATGCGGTGCACCTCGTCGTGGTCCTGCCAGGCGTTGGACTCCACCGCGACGGCGAACGTCTCACGCGAATGTCCGGCGTCCAGGCGTACCGCGACGGCGCAGCCCGGGCGAACCCCCTCGACGCGGCCCGCGGCCCGCTCGATGTCGGTCGGATAGATGTTGCGGCCCGCCATGATGATGACGTCCTTCACGCGGCCGCACACGATGATGTTGCCTTCTTCGGTGATGTAGCCGAGGTCACCCGTGTCGTACCAGCCGTGCTCGTCCTGGGCGGGGATGAAGCCGCCCATGGTGATGTAGCCGGGAGTCAGCGACTCGCCACGGAGCTCGATGACGCCGACGCCGCGCGGCGGCATCACGTTGCCGTGCTCGTCGATGACGCGTGCCTCCAGGTCCGTCAGCAGCGGACCGAGCGAGGCCAGCCTGCGGGTGTTGCCCTTGGTCGCGGGAACGGCGCGACGCAGCGCAGCCATCAGGTCGGCGTCGACCTCGTCGACCACCAGGCCCGCGCCGCACGGTGAGAATGACACCGCCAAGGTGGTCTCGGCCATACCGTAGGCGGGCAGGATCGCGTCGGGCCGCAGACCGAACGGCTTACCCGCGTCAAGCAGGTCCTCGACGTCGGCGGGCTCGACGGGTTCGGCGCCCGAGAGCGCGAACCGCAGCGTCGACAGGTCGAACTCGCCCGGTTTGGCCTGGCGGCGCAGCCGCTTGGCGAACAATGCGTACGCGAAGTTCGGCGCCGCAGTCATGGTGCCCTTGTACTTGTCGATGAGCTTGGCCCACAGCAGGGTGTCGCGCAGGAAGTCCATCGGCGTGACCTTGACCAGCTCGGCGCCGAAGTACATCGGGATGGTGAGGAAGCCGACCATGCCCATGTCGTGGAAGCAGGGCAGCCAGCTGACCATGACGTCCTTGTCGACGTCGTACTCGGCGCCGATGAACATGGCCTCGGCGTTGGAGTGGATGTTGCGGTGCGTGATCTGCACCGCTTTGGGAGACCCGGTCGAGCCGGACGTCAACTGCATCAGCGCCAGGTCGTCCTCGTCGACCTCGATGGGGTCGATCGGCTCCGACGCCAGCAGGTCGGCGACGGTCAGAACGGTGATGCCCTTTTCCTCGAGGACCGGGATCGCGACGAGGAACGGTTCGGAGACGATGACGGCCTTGGCCTCGATCATGCCGATGACGTTCATGGTGTCCTCGGCCCAGATCACGAGGTCGGTCCGGGGCGTGGGCTGGTGCAGCATGGTCAGGCAGGCGCCGCGCATCCACAGGCCCTGCGCTACCGGTGCGATCTCGACCGGGAAGCCTGCGAGCACGCCGACCGAATCGCCGAGTCCGATTCCGGCCTCCGCCAGACCACCGGCGACGGCGCGGGCCCGCTCGTGAACCTCACCCCAGGTATGTCGAACCGGCTCGTACGGTTCACCGGTGACCATGCCCGTTGTCACGGTGCGGGCGTTTCGGTACATCTTCTCGGTGAAACGGCTCACGACAACCTCCTCGGTTTCCGAACAGGAAATGCCCGGATGTAATGCTCCGCCTGATCAGAGGCGCTTTCCAGGAGGCGCGCACACAATTGGGGAGCGGTTGAGTCTCGAATTGGTGATGCCTCTGGTAAGCGGTCGGCTACGACAAGTCGCCCACCGATGTCGTCGGCGGGCGCGAATGCCGCGTGCAAACCATGACCGCTAGTTTTCACCGTCGATCATCTTAAACATTTCTTAAGGACCTGCCAAAATCTGGCGGTCATTGCGGCCTGGGTCACACCGTGCGCACTGCCGCTCGCGACCTGTACACCAGGGTCGTGAAAGTGCAGGGATTAGCGGCCGTGGTGTACGTCTCGCAAAAAATGGACGCCTCTCAGACTGAGGCCGACGGCGCGGGCACCACGCGTGCGCCCTGCACGGGTCCACTGGCCACGCGCACGGTCCGGCAGACACCGGCACCGGCCATCTCGGTGGCGACGTCGACGGCCGAGGACGCCGACGAGCAGAGGAAGGCACACGTCGGTCCCGAGCCGGAGACGATGCCGGCCAGCGCCCCGGCCTCGCTCCCCGCGCGCAGGGTGCGACGCAGCTCGGGATCCAAGGACAGCGCAGCCGCCTGCAGATCGTTGCCGAGAAGCGGCGCGAGCTGCACCGGATCGCCGGACGCCAGAGCGGCCAGCAGCGGCTCGGGATCGTCGAGGCGCGGCGGCGCATCGCGCTCCGTCTCGCGCAGGCGGTCGATCTCGGCGAACACCGACGGAGTCGACAGCCCACCCTTGGCGAAGGCCAGCACCCAGTGGAAAGTGTTGCGGGCCAGTACCGTTGCCAGTTCCTCGCCGCGACCGGTACCCAGCGCGGTGCCGCCGTGCAGCGCAAAGGGGACGTCGCTGCCCAGTTGCGCGGCAAGCACGTGGAGGTCGCGCCGCGGCACCCCCAGCTCCCACAGCGTGTTCATCGCGACGAGCACAGCCGCGGCATTGGCACTGCCACCTGCCATGCCACCGGCGACGGGGATCGACTTCTCGACGGTGATCGCGACGTCGGGTGCGCGTCCGACATGTTCGGCGAGCAGTTCGGCGGCGCGCCACGCGAGGTTGCGTTCGTCGGTCGGCAGCGTGTCCGCGCCTTCGCCCGCCAACTCCAGCGACAGCACGTCGGCGTTGCGGACGGTGATCTCGTCGAGCAGCGAAACCGCGTGAAACACAGTGGTCAGCTCGTGATAACCGTCGTCGCGGCGATCTCCGATCTCGAGGTACAGATTAAGCTTGCCCGGCACCCGCACCGTCACCGATCCGGTCGGAACCCATTCGGATGCGGTGTTGCCGTTGGACACCAGACGACACTATCGGAGGAGACCGCACCCAGGAGCCGTCTGAGCAGGTCAACCTCGCCGATCAAACCCCTAGTCTGAGGGGCGTGCTCTCCGCTGGCGAAGAGTTTGAAGGTCACATCGTCGACGAGGCGCTGGGCCGCGGCGGCTATGCGACTGTGTACCGGGCGCGCGTCCGGGATCGGGACGTGGCGCTGAAAGTCCTCGACCAGGATCACCGCGATCTCGCCCACATTGCGCGACTGCGCCGCGAGTTCGAATTCGCCCGTCGCCTAACCCATCCCCACATCGTGACGGTGTACGAACGGGGCACCGGGTGGCTGTCGATGGAACTCGTCACCGGCGGCGGGATCGTCGCCGTGGGCACCATGACCAAGCGTCTCGCCGCACTGGAACAGATCGCCGACGCGCTGGACTACACCCACAACCGCGCGATCGTGCACTGCGACGTGAAGCCCGCGAACATCCTTGTTCGCCAAGATCTTTCCAGTGCTGTCCTGATCGACTTCGGAGTCGCCCATGCGATCACCGACGATATCGGCCACCGATCCACGCAGATCGAGGCGTCGCTCCCCTATGCGGCGCCGGAGTTGATCACAGGCCACGCGCCGACAGGAGCCACCGACGAATACGCGCTGGCATGCACCGCCGTCGAACTGATCACCGGATCGCCCCCGTTCACTGCCTCGTCGGGGCTCGGCCTCATCGACGCACACCTGCACACGCCGCCACCACGTTGGTCACGTGAAATTGCCTGGCTGCCACGCGTATTCGACGCAATCGTGGCGAAAGCGCTGGCGAAGGCACCGGAGGACCGCTATGCGTCCTGCCGTGAATTCGCCTCGCTGATCATCCGGGCGCTGCAGTAGCCGACCGGATCAAACGTGCAGGGAACCGTCGCGCGGATGCCGATGGTGAACAACGGGCTTCGGCTCGGCCGGTACCGACTCCTGACTTTCCTCGGACCGTTGCAGCAGTCGGACGAAGTCCGCTATCGAGAGCGTCTCACCGCGGCGGGACGGGTCGATGCTCGCCGCCAGCAACCGGCTGGCCGATTCGTTGCCCGAACCCGCCCATTCGGCGAAGGCGTTGCGTGAGGTCTTACGTCGCTGCCCGAACGCGATGTCGATGAGGTTGAACACGCGTTCGCGGAAGCCTTCGTCGGCAGGCCACGGCGCCGTCTCGTACCGGTCGATGCGCACGAGGCCGGAATAGACCCGCGGTATCGGCCAGAACACCGTCGGCGAGACCATGCCGTACGCCGGACGTTGCCGAAGTACCGGACCTTCACGCTCGGCACGCCGTAGTCCTTGCCACCGGGTTCGGCCGCGAGACGTTCGGCGACCTCGGCCTGCACCATCACCATCACGGTGCGGATCGATGGGAACTCGGCCAGCAGGTGCAGCAGTGCGGGCACTGCGACGTTGTACGGAAGGTTGGCGACCAAAGCCGTTGGCTCGTCGGCGATTTCGGCGCGACGCAGGTTCAGGATGTCGCGGTTGAGCACCGTCAGCCGGTTGATCTCGCTGTGCGAATGATCGGCAACGGTGATGGGCAGCTGCCGGGCCAGCACCGGATCGATCTCCACCGCCGTCACCCGTGCGCCCCGGTCCAGCAGGGCAAGCGTCAGTGAGCCCAGGCCTGGGCCGACCTCGAGAACGTGATCGTGCCGATTGACGCTGGACGCCGAAACGATTCGACGAACGGTATTGGCGTCATGGACGAAGTTCTGGCCAAACGATTTGCGTGGCCGGAAGTCGATCTCTCTCGCCAGGTGTCGTATCTCGGTCCGCCCGAGTAATCGAATGGTCAGCGCGCACCAATCCTCCCGCTACACGTCGGCCACGCACCCCATCCTTGTCGTGCCCGAGTGACCTCAGCAATCGCGATCTGCTCTTCCCTCGTTGCCAAATCAGCCCTGCCAGCATACCTCAGACCACCGTTGCGCTCCCAGGTGTTCTGGTCGAATTGAACGCCACCGTAATATCCGTTGCCGGTGTTGATGGCCCAATTACCACCGGCTTCGCACCGAGCAAGCGCGTCCCAGGTAGATCCGTTCTTCACTTCCGGGACCTCCGTACCGGGCTTGACGCCGACCCGAAGGACGCCGTCGCGGGCCGGAACGACAACGACATTGGCTACTGGCATTCTGCCTGTTTCGACGCCATTAACCTTTGCGATGGCAAACGTCACGTCCTGCGTTCCCGGCGTACCGGGATCCTCCACGATCTGACGGCTCATGTTGAGTTCAGGATCTTCGATGCGGTGATTCGCCGGCGGCAACGGCGCGCGCTCGGTGACCTTTTCGATCCGAATCCGCTTCACCTCGATCCGCATTCCGTCGACGATCGGCGAGGACGCGGCAGGCACCACCTCGTCGCTTTGCAGCAGCGGCACGCCCGCCGCCTCGAGCAGGGCGGCGACGTTCGGCGCGGCCAGATGCACGGTGCGGACCACGCCGGCGTCGGACAGCTGAACGGTCTTGGGGCTCACCACAGGCAGCGACATGCCTGCTAGCGGCACTCGGCTGCCGCGCGACGCCGCCGCGGGCGCCTTGTCGGTCATCTGCAGCTGGCTCAGCGCCTCATCGACTGTCGACGCGGTCGTCCACACCTCACGACTGTCTCGGCCGTCCGTGGAGATCTGCAGCGGGCGGCTACGGCGCAGCACGATCGTGTCGGACTGATGCACCGGCTGATCGGCCGCCGGGTAAAGGTCGTCACGTTCGCCGACGTCGAAACCGTTCTCCGTGACGACGTCGATGACGCGCGACTTCATGGTGCTCACGGTGACGGAAGAGCCGTCCACGGCCAGGGTCACCGTCTTATGCGTAGCAACTGCGAATCCACCGGCGAACGTCAGCGCAAGCAACGTCACCCCGATCACGAGGCGCAATAACGGCGACCGCTCCTGGTGGATCTTATTCAAGATGTTCAAAACGTCGTCTATCCCGACTATCGGTCGATGGGTCTACCTGCAGAAGCCCATCGAGTTTGATCACAAGACGGTAACGAAAACGCTCACGCGCAGCAACTCGCCAGCCCGTAGGCACGGGCAGCCGTCGAAGTGGTTTCTTGCGCAACGTCCTCAGCGGCTCTGTTGAGGAGTTCGGCGAGCGCACGAACAGTGTAGGGCAGGCAATAGGGCTCATTCGGCGCACCGCGGTACGGGTGGGGAGTCAGGAACGGCGCGTCGGTCTCGACGAGGAGTTGATCGGAGGGGACCAGCGACGCCGCTTCCCGCAGCGCAGTGGCATTGCGGAAGCTCACGGTGCCGGACAGGCTGAGCAGCCAGCCGTTGGCCACACACGTCCGGGCCATCGCGGCATCCGACGAAAAACAGTGGAAGATCACGGTCTCGGGAGCACCCTCGGCGGCCAGGACGTCCAGGACGTCGGCATCGGCGTCACGGTTGTGGATCATCAGCGGCTTGCCGATGCGCTTGGCGAGGTCGATGTGCCAGGCGAACGCGTCGCGCTGGGTCGCGGGGTCGGCGCAGCCCTCGAGCTTGCCCGGCCAGTACATGTCCATGCCGGTCTCGCCGACGGCGACGACGCGCGGATGCCCGGCCAACCCCTCGATGACGGCCTTGGCCTCGTCGGTGAGCGCGTTGGCGCGGGTGGGGTGCAGCGCCACCGCACCGTAGACGCGCGGGTCGGCGTCGACGGCGTCGGTGACCCAGCGCGCGGAGTCGAGATCGTCGGCGATCGTCACGACGGCCCGCACTCCGACGGCTTCGGCCCGGTCGACGATCGCGCGGATGCTCTCGGCATCGGTCGCACCGCAGGCATCGAGGTGGGTGTGCGCGTCGATCAGGGGTGCCAGCCGTTCCGGGGCCGGGGGCTTCTCCCGTCTGGCTGAACGCTTGTCACTCACCGCCACACAATAAGCTGACCCACAAATGAGTGACCTGTCTTCTCCCGGCGCGAGGACGCGCACCCCCGGGGACCCTTACTACATCACTACGGCCATCGCCTATCCCAACGGCGACCCGCACATCGGGCATGCCTACGAGTACATCGCCACAGATTCGATAGCGCGGTTCAAGCGTCTGGACGGCTACGACGTGCGCTACCTGACCGGCACCGACGTCCACGGCCAGAAGATGGCGGAGACGGCGGCCGCACTTGCCATTCCGACCGCGGAGTTGGCGCGGCGCAACTCCGATGTCTTCCAGCGGATGCAGGAGAAGCTCAACATCTCGTTCGACCGGTTCATCCGGACGTCGGACGCCGACCACTATGCGGCGTCGATCGAGATCTGGAAGCGGATGAACGAGGCCGGCGACATTTACCTCGACACGTACTCGGGGTGGTACTCGGTGCGTGATGAAGGATTTGTCACCGAGGGTGAAACGAGCGTCAACGCCGACGGTGTGCGGGTCGCCACCGAAACCGGCGCCCCGGTGACGTGGACCGAAGAGCAGACGTATTTCTTCCGACTGTCGGCCTATGCCGAGAAGCTGCTGGCGCACTACGACGCGCATCCGGAGTTCATCGAGCCCGGCGTGCGGCGCAACGAGGTGGTCAGCTTCGTCTCGGGCGGGCTACGCGATCTTTCGATATCCCGCACGACGTTCGACTGGGGCGTACCGGTGCCCGACCACCCCGACCATGTGATGTACGTATGGGTCGACGCGCTGACCAACTATCTGACGGGCGTCGGCTTCCCCGACACGTCGTCGGAGATGTTCCAGCGGTTCTGGCCGGCCGACCTGCACATGATCGGCAAGGACATCATCCGGTTTCACACCGTCTACTGGCCCGCCTTCCTGATGTCGGCGGGAATCGAGTTGCCGCGCAAGGTGTTTGTGCACGGCTTCGTTCTCAACCGCGGCGAGAAGATGAGCAAGTCGGTCGGCAACGTCGTCGATCCGAACGCGTTGGTGGACGCCTTCGGTGTCGACCAGGTGCGCTACTTCTTCCTGCGGGAGGTGCCGTTCGGCCAGGACGGCAGCTACAGCGAGGAAGCGATCATCGGCCGCATCAACGCCGACCTCGCCAACGAGCTGGGCAATCTGGCGCAGCGCTCGCTTTCGATGGTGGCCAAGAACCTCGACGGAATCGTGCCTGAGCCAAGCGAATTCACCGCCGAGGATCGTCAGCTTCTCGATGCCGCCGACGGGTTGCTCGAGCGGGTGCGCACGCATTTCGACGCCACCGCAATGCATCTGGCGCTGGAGGCCATCTGGTCGGTGCTCGGAGCGGCGAACAAGTACTTCTCAGCGCAGGAGCCGTGGGTGCTGCGCAAGTCCGACGAGGTGAGATTCCGCACCGTGCTGTACACGACGCTCGAGACAGTCCGGATCGCGGCGCTGCTGAGTCAGCCGGTGATGCCCGAGTCGATGGCCAAAATGCTCGACCTGCTGGGCCAGACCGAGGATCAGCGGACGTTTGCATCGGTCGGCAGGCGGATCGCACCCGGTACGGCCCTCCCCGCCCCGGTCGGCGTGTTCCCGCGCTATCAGGAGGAGTAATGGGCGGACTGCACGAAAAACTGCACGACATCTACGAAGAGGTCGCACGGCGCAATGCCGGTGAGGCCGAGTTCCACCAGGCGGTCTACGAAATTCTCACCAGCCTCGGACCCGTCGTCTCCAAGCATCCGGAATATGCCGAGGCAGAGGTGATTCGGCGGCTGTGCGAACCGGAACGGCAGATCATCTTCCGGGTGCCCTGGATCGACGACGACGGTGTCGTCCAGATCAATCGGGGGTTCCGCGTGGAGTTCAACTCCGCGCTCGGCCCGTTCAAAGGCGGCCTGCGCTTTCATCCGTCGGTCTACCTGGGAATCGTCAAGTTCCTCGGCTTCGAACAGATCTTCAAGAACTCGTTGACCGGAATGCCGATCGGCGGCGGCAAGGGTGGCTCGGACTTCGACCCGAAGGGCCGGTCAAGTCGCGAGGTGATGCGGTTCTGTCAGTCGTTCATGACCGAGTTGTACCGCCACCTCGGCGAGCACACCGACGTACCTGCAGGTGACATCGGCGTCGGAACCCGCGAAATCGGTTATCTGTTCGGTCAATACAAACGGATCACCAACCGCTACGAATCCGGAGTCATGACCGGTAAAGGGCTGACATGGGGCGGATCCCTCGTCCGCACCGAGGCCACCGGATACGGCACGGTGTTCTTCGTCAACGAGATCCTCAAGGCCCGCGGCCAAGCGTTCGAGGACAAGCGGGTCGTCGTCTCGGGGTCGGGCAATGTGGCCATCTACGCCATCGAGAAGGTTCACGAACTGGGCGGCACGGTGGTTGCCTGTTCCGACTCCAACGGCTATGTAGTCGATGACTCGGGTATCGACGTCGAGACGCTCAAAGAGGTCAAGGAGATCCGACGCGGCCGCGTGTCCGATTACGCCGACCTCCGTCCAACCGCCCAATTCCGTCCGGACGACAACATCTGGAAAGTGCCGTGCGACATCGCACTGCCCTGTGCCACCCAGAACGAGATCAACGGCGCGGACGCGGCGCTGTTGATCAAGGCGGGCTGCCGCATCGTCGCCGAGGGCGCGAACATGCCCTGCACGCCCGAAGCCGTCGAGCACTTCGGTGAAGCCGGAGTGACCTTCGCGCCCGGCAAGGCCGTCAACGCAGGCGGCGTGGCGACCAGTGCCCTGGAGATGCAGCAGAACGCCTCCCGCGATTCGTGGACGTTCGCCGTCACCCAGGACCGGCTCGCTGAGATCATGGCCCGAATCCACGACAGGTGCCTAACCACGGCAGACGAGTACGGGCAACCCGGCAACTACGCGGCCGGAGCGAACATCGCCGGCTTCATCAGGGTCGCCGACGCGATGCTGGCCTTGGGGCTCGTCTAATAGGATCTGAGTGACGCATGTCACTTTTTGTCACGATTGACCGGTGGACGGTGTCTTGAGGACATGACCCGACACATCACCACGGAAATTTCGCGGCTCGCCGCGGCTCCAAAGGTCGTCGTCATCGGCGGCGGCTACTCCGGAACACTGGCAGCCAACCATCTGCGGATGCGTGGCAACTGGCAGATGCCAGACATCACGCTGGTAAACCCCCGCCCGAAGTTCGTCGAGCGGATCCGGCTGCACCAGCATGTCGCAGGCAACTACGACGCGACCGTGGACTACGGCAGCCTGCTCGGTGACGGCATCAAGCTCGTCGTCGATACCGCGACCTGCATCGACACCTCCACCCGCACCGTCAAGCTGGCATCCGGCCCCGCACTCGACTACGACTACGTCATCTATGCGGTCGGCAGCACCGGCGTCGTACCGGCGTCAGTTCCCGGCGCGGCCGAATTCGCCTATCCCATCGCCGAACTGGAGCAGGCGCAGCGCCTGCGTGCGGCTCTCGACGAGCTGCACCCGGACGCACCAGTGACTGTGGTCGGCGCCGGTCTGACCGGGATCGAGGCCGCCACCGAACTGGCCGAGCAAGGCCGCAAAGTCACCCTGGTGTGTGGCGGCCGGTTGGGGCCGACGCTGTCGGTGCCGGGGCGCCGATCGGTGGCCAAGACGCTGGCAAGGCTGCGGATCGCTGTGCTCGAAACGGACCTTGTGACCGAGGTGCGACCGGACGCCGTCGTCTTCGAAGACGGGGCCGTGCGCCCGAGTGCGGTCACCGTCTGGACGGCGGGCTTCGGTGTGCCGGACCTGGCCGCGGCCAGTGGACTCCGGACCGACTCGATCGGCCGACTGCTCACCGACGAAACACTGACCAGCGTGGACGATCCTCGCGTGATCGCCGCCGGCGACTGCGCGTCGCCCTCGGGCGAGCCGCTGCGGATGTGCTGCGCATCTGCGTCGCAGCTCGCGCCGCAGGCCGCCAACACCGTGCTCAGCCGGATCGCGGGCACCGCGCCCGCCAGGTTCGAATACGGCATACCGGCGCAATGCATCAGCCTCGGACGCCGCGCCGGGATTTTGCAGCTCGGCCGCATGAACGACACGGCCGTCAACCTCTACTTCAGCGGGCGCCTCACCGCCAAGATCAAGGAGGCGATCTGCAAGGGCACACTGTGGGGTATGCGCCGAGAGGCCCGCAAGCCGGGATCGACCTTCTGGTTCAAGGGCGGCCCACGGCCGACGGAGGTCGCGCCCGAGGTGGTCACAAAAGCGTGACCACCCAGGGTCCGATTGCCGGCTCGGCCGGGGGAGAACACGCCGAGCGGTTCACCCATCTACGGCCGCTGCTGTTCACCATCGCCTACGAAATCCTCGGCTCGACAACCGAATCCGATGACGTGCTGCAGGACAGTTATCTGCGGTGGGCCGACGTCGACCTCGCGACGGTGCGCGACACCAAGTCGTATCTGGCACAACTGGTGACCCGCCAGGCGCTCAATGCTCTGCGGGAGGGTGTGCGCCGTCGGGAGGACTACGTCGGGCCGTGGCTACCCGAGCCGCTGCTGGTGGACACGGGCGATGCCTCCTCCGATGTCGTTCTCGCCGAATCGGTTTCGATGGCGATGCTGGTTCTGCTCGAGACGCTCACCCCCGACGAGCGGGCGGTGTTCGTGCTGCGTGAGACGTTCGGTTTCGACTACGACGAAATCGCGGAGGCGGTGGGCAAATCCGTGCCGACGGTGCGCCAGATGGCGCACCGTGCGCGCGAACACGTGCACGCCCGGCGCAATCGGTTCGGACCCGTCGACGCCGAGCGGACCCAACAGATCACCGAGCAGTTCCTGACCGCCGCGTCCACCGGAGACATGGACGGACTGATGGCGCTGTTGGCGCCGGGGGCGACCTGGACGGCTGACCACGGAGGTAAGGCCACGGCGATTCGCCGGCCGGTTTCGGGCGCGCGAAGGGTGGCCGCACTCATGGCCGAACTGTTCCGCGTCGCCAAGACCATGCCGAACCTTCGGTTCGAGTCGGCGGTGTACAACGGCGCGCCGGCGACGGTGATTTACGACGGCGACCACTTGGAGGGCGTCTTCGTGTTCGAAATCGTCGACGACAGGATCACGAATCTCTACGCGATGCGTAATCCCGACAAGCTGACCGGGGTCACGACCCCGCGGGTGATCAGTCGGTAGTGACGTCAGCCAGATCGGGCCCGGACTGTCACAGTCCGAATCGCCACGGTGTCTAGAGGACAGACCAGCTCGAAGCTGAACGGCCACATTCGGGGCCGGCGGAGAGCGAGGATGACCCGAGGAGATTGACATGACCGAACAGAAGACCCGCGTCATCGTGATCGGCGGCGGATACGCCGGTGTGCTCGCGGCCAACCACCTGCGGCTCAATGAGAACGTCGAGATCACGCTGGTCAACCCCCGGCCGAAGTTCGTCGAGCGGATCCGGCTGCATCAGTTGGTGACCGGCACCGACGATGCGGTGGTCGACTACCCGGAGATCCTGGGCGAGGGGATCCAGCTGGTCGTCGACTCCGTGACACGCATCGACGCACCGCAACGGCGGATCGAGCTCTCAGGCGGTGGTGAGTTGAGCTATGACTATCTGATCTACGCCATCGGTAGTCACGGGGCGGCCCCGGTTGTTCCCGGAGCCGCTGAATACGCCTATCCCATCTCGGAACTCGAGCACGCCGAGCAGTTGAAGGCGGCATATCACGCTGCCGGCGACGATGCGCCGATCACGGTGATCGGCGCGGGTCCCACCGGGCTGGAAGTGGCCTCTGAGTTCGCCGAGGAGGGGCGTCGCGTCACTCTGGTCTGCGGCGGAGTTCTCGGCCCGTACCTGCACGCTCGTGGTCGGCGGGCAGCCGCCGAGAGGCTGACCCGGCTCGGCGTCACCATCATCGACGGACCCGGGTCCACCGCGACCGAGGTGCGGCCCACCTCGGTGATCTTGGCCGACGGACGCACGATCGCCAGCGCGGTCACGATCTGGACCGCCGGTTTCGGTGTGCCCGATCTGGCGACGAGCAGCGGCCTGACCACCGATGCGGCCGGTCGCCTTCTCACCGACGAGACCCTCACCAGCGTTGACGATCCCCGCATCATCGCCGCGGGCGATGCGGCTGCGCCGTCGAACCTACCGTTGCGGATGAGCTGCCAGGCCGCGATCCCGCTGGGCGCACAAGCCGCGAATACGGTGCTCAGCCGCATCGCGGGCACCGAGCCCAAGCGGCTGAACCAGGCGTTCACCGGCCAGTGCATCAGCCTCGGGCGCAAAGGCGGTCTGGTCCAGCTGGCCCACCTGAACGACACCGTGATGCCGTTGTATATCGGCGGGCGCACCGCAGCCACGATCAAGGAAGCCGTCTGCAAGGGGACGGTCAGCTTCCTTGCGCGGGAGGCGCGCAAGCCGGGAAGCTACTTCTGGCTCAAGGGCGGTAAGCGGCAGCAGCAGTTGGAGTCAGCAGGTCAGCCGGTGCGACCGTGACCGAGGAGCACGCCGAACGATTCACGCAACTACGGCCGCTGCTGTTCACCATCGCCTACGAGATTCTCGGCAGGGCAACTGAATCCGACGACGTGCTGCAGGACAGCTACCTACGCTGGGCGAAGGTCGACCTTGCGACCGTCAAGGACACCAAGGCCTACCTCGCCCAGCTCGTCACCCGGCAGTCGCTGAACGCCCTGCGCGCGCAATCGCGCAGGCGCGAGGAGTACATCGGCCCGTGGTTACCGGAGCCGCTGCTGCTGGAGACCGGCGACAACACGGACGCGTCGTCCGACGTGATCCTGGCCGAATCGGTTTCGATGGCGATGCTCGTCGTCTTGGAGACGCTGAGTCCGGACGAACGTGCCGTGTTCGTGCTGCGCGAGGTCTTTGGCTTCAGCCACGACGAGATCGCCGCCACGATCGGCAAATCCGCGCCCGCGGTCCGTCAAATGGCCCACCGCGCCCGCGAGCACGTTCAGTCACGGCGCAAGCGTTTCGAGCCCGTCGACCCCAAACTCTCAATGGAGATCACCGCCCGCTTCTTCGCCGCGGCCTCGACCGGCGACGTCGAAGCGCTCCTCGAGATGCTGACAGAGGACGTCGAGTGGACCGCCGACAGCGACGGCAAGGTCAGCGCCGCACGCAGGCCCGTGGTCGGCGCCGACAAGGTCGCCCGGGTGATCATCGGCCTGCTGCGCATCGCCGGGGAGACCGGCCGCGTCGAGCCGGCGATGTACAACAACGCTCCTGCACTCAAGCTCTACATGGGCGACAGCTTCGAAGGCATCATCACCGTCGAGATCACCGACGGCCGGATCAGCCACTTCTATGCGATGCGCAACCCGGACAAACTGAGCGGCGTCGACATCCCGCGGGAGATCAGCCGGTAGCTTCTGACACGCTTGAGGTGTGCGGATCGATCGACTCGGCGAGCTGGGCAGCGCCCCTGCGGTGCTGCGCGCGCTGGCCCACGGGACTCGACGGCGCGGTCTGCCGCCGCCGGCCGCCCTGATCGGCGAGTGGTTCGGTTCCGGCGCGGTCATCGCGCCGTCGGTGGACGTGAGTCCCGTCGGCGTATCCGAAGTGTTCGACGTATCCCCCGGCACGTCCGGTGAGGCCGTCGGCGGAGGATGGTTCGGCTACCTGTCATACCCCGACGCCGGCGCCGACGGGCGCGGGCCACGCATACCCGAGGCCGCGGGCGGCTGGTCGGATTGCGTGCTGCGCCAGGACGACGATGGGCAGTGGTGGCACGAAAACCTTTCCGGTGCAAAGCTTCCCGGCTGGGTGTCCGAAGCGCTGGGCGAACCCGTGGCGCCGGCCTCGAGCACGATCACCTGGGGCGCGGCCGATCGTGAGGCGCACCGGCGCGGCGTGTTGTCGTGTCTGGAGGCGATCGCGGCCGGCGAGGTTTACCAGGCGTGTGTGTGCACGCAGTTCGCAGGCCGCATCGGCGCCGGAGCCGCCCCGGCGGCGACATCGGGCACAGCCGCCCCGGCGGCGACATCGGACACAGCCGCTTTCGATTTCTTCGCCGACGCCGTGGCGCGCACCTCGCCGGCGCGAGCCGCGTTTGTGGCGGGCGACTGGGGTGCGGTTGCATCGCTGTCGCCTGAACTGTTTCTGCGCAGGCGCGGCGAGGCGGTGGCGTCGAGTCCGATCAAGGGCACGCTGCCGCGGCACGCTGATCCGGCCGAACTGCGGGCGTCGGTCAAGGACGTCGCAGAGAACATCATGATCGTCGACCTGGTCCGCAACGATCTGGGCCGGGTCGCGGTGACCGGCAGTGTCTCCGTTCCTGAGCTGCTGGCCGTGCGTCCGGCGCCGGGGGTGTGGCACCTGGTATCCACGGTGACGGCGCGCGTCGACGTCGAGATGCCGATGGCTGCGGTGCTCGACGCGACCTTCCCGCCCGCTTCGGTCACCGGTACGCCGAAGCTGCGCGCCCGCCAGCTGCTCACTGGCTGGGAGCAGAATCGCCGCGGAATATACTGCGGGACAGTCGGCTTGGCCTCGCCGATCGCCGGGTGCGAGCTGAACGTAGCAATCCGAACCGTCGAGTTCGACGCCGACGGTAACGCGGTACTCGGTGTCGGCGGCGGTATCACCGCGGATTCAGATCCCGACCGGGAGTGGGATGAGTGTCTGCACAAGGCAGCCCCGTTCATCGACGTCGACGCTCAGCGGCGGATGCCCGCGCACAGCTGATCCCAATTACCCGAAGCGTCCTTGTTCCGATCGTCGTGATCGACTCGACCGGAACTTCGATCCGCGGGGAATCCCGGCGCTGTGTTGACCTATCGACCCGTCACTCGCGCGAGCGCAGAACCGCATCGTAGAGTTCGCGTCGCGACGGCGAGCCCGGATTCGTTGCGATCACCTGCGCGCATGCATCCTTGACCCGCATGCCCTGCTCGATGAGGTCCTGCACCTGTGACACCAGCGACTCCACATCCGCCTGCAGCGTCGCGCCCGCCAGCACTACGGTGATCTCGCCGAGCACACCCTCCTTCGCCCACTCGGCCAGCTCCGCCAGCGAGCCGCGAACGATCTCCTCATACGTCTTCGTCAGCTCGCGGCACACGACGACTTCGCGGTCTGGGCCCAGCGCCTCGACGGCATCCTCGAGCGTCTCGGCCAACCGTCGGGGCGACTCGAAGAACACGCACGTGCGCGACTCGGCAGCGAGGGTGGCGAGCCAGGTCATCCGCGCCGAGTGCCTGCGCGGCGCGAAACCCTCGAAGCAGAATCGCTCCGACGGCAGTCCCGACACGGCCAGCGCCGTCGTCACCGCCGAAGGGCCCGGCAAGCACGAGATCGGTAACCCACTGTCGATACAGGCGGACACCAACCGGTATCCCGGATCGCTGATCAGGGGCATGCCGGCGTCACTGACCAGCAGAACCGTCGCGCCGGCCGCGATCTCGGCGACCAGCGCCGGAACCCGCGCCGCCTCGTTCTGGTCGTACAGACTGACAACCTTGCCCGCGGGTTTGACCTCGAGGGCCCGGGCCAGGGTCCGGATCCGGCGGGTGTCCTCGGCGGCGATCACGTCGGCCCTGGCCAAGGCGCTGACCAGCCGCGCAGATGCATCCGAGGGCTGACCCAGTGGCGTGGCGCCGATAAGCAGTCGGCCGGGGTTCATGCGGGACAGCCTACGATCGCTTGCGTGACCGCCCCCGCAACCGAAGCCTCGCGCGCGGTCCCTGTCATCAGCCCCGCGCCGCTGGTGCCGGTCGCCGACTTCGGCCCGGTGGACCGACTGCAGGGCTGGGCGATGACCGCCGTCGTCACCGCGCTGGCGGCGGTGACCCGCTTCCTCAACCTCGGCTCGCCGACCGATGCGGGAACGCCGATCTTCGACGAGAAGCACTACGCGCCACAGGCATGGCAGGTGCTGAACAACAACGGCGTCGAGGACAACCCCGGCTACGGCTTGGTGGTGCATCCGCCGGTCGGCAAGCAGCTGATCGCGCTCGGCGAGTGGTTGTTCGGTTACAACGGCCTGGGCTGGCGTTTTTCCGGAGCCGTCTGCGGGGTCATCACGGTGCTGCTCGTCGTGCGGATCGCGCGGCGGATCAGCCGGTCCACCGTCGTCGGCGGAATCGCAGGGCTGCTGCTGGTCGCCGACGGGGTCAGCTTCGTCGCCTCGCGCACCGCGCTGCTCGACGGGTTCCTGGTCTTCTTCGTGGTGGCAGCGTTCGGTTGTCTGATGGTCGACCGCGACCAGGTGCGAGAGCGGATGCATGTGGCGCTGCTCGAGGGCCGCATCGGCGAAACGCAATGGGGGCCGCGACTCGGCGTGCGCTGGTGGCGGTTCGGCGCCGGGCTGCTGCTCGGATTGGCTTGTGCGACAAAGTGGTCCGGGCTGTACTTTGTGGCGTTCTTCGGGGTGATGACGCTGGCGTTCGATATCGCCGCACGCAAGCAGTATCGCGTCCCGCGGCCTTGGCTCGGTGCGTTCCGGCGCGATCTGGGCCCGTCGCTGTATGCGCTGGTCCTGATTCCGTTCGGGGTCTACCTGGCGTCCTATACGCCGTGGTTCGCGTCCGAGACCGGCGTGGACCGGCACGCGGTCGGCAGAGACATCGGAGAGGACAGCATCCTGCCGCTGCCCGACGCGGTTCGCTCGCTGTGGCATTACACCTACGGGGCGTACAAGTTCCATTCCGGCCTGACCAATGCCGACGGTAATCACCACCCGTGGGAATCCAAGCCGTGGACGTGGCCGATGTCGCTGCGGCCGGTGCTCTACGCGATCGACAACCAGAACGTGCCCGGCTGCGGGGATCAGTCGTGCGTGAAGGCCGTGATGTTGGTCGGTACGCCCGCGATGTGGTTCATCGCGGTGCCGGTCCTGGCGTGGGCGGTGTGGCGGACCTTCGTCAAGCGCGACTGGCGCTACGCGGCGGTCCTGGTGGGCTACAGCGCCGGGTTCTTGCCGTGGTTCGCCGACATCGACCGGCAGATGTACTTCTTCTACGCGGCGACGATGGCGCCGTTCCTCGTGCTGATGATCGCGTTGATTCTCGGCGACATTCTCTACAAACCGAATCAGAACTCCGAGCGAAGAACGCTCGGGCTGATAGTGGTGAGCTGCTACGTCGCGCTCGTGCTGACGAACTTCGCGTGGATGTACCCGATCCTGACGGGCATCCCGATTTCGCAGGCCACCTGGAACATGCAGATCTGGCTGCCGTCCTGGAGCTAGTGCCCGTTCGCGCCGAAATCCGACTTTGGTAGACGACTACTCGCACTTTCTCTACAAAACTCCGATTTCGGCGTGAAAGAAGCTAGAGCGGGTCTCGCGCCGCGGGGCACGACATACAGCGCGGGCCCCCGCGGCCGGTGCCCAGCTCCGACGCCTCGATTGGCAGCACCTCGATACCCGAATCTGCTAGCCGCGCATTGGTTTCGGCGTTGCGTTCGTATGCGATCACCACTCCCGGTGCCACCGCCAGCGTGTTGTTGCCGTCGTCCCACTGCTCCCGTTCCGCGGTGACGGGATCCAACCCGGTCGCGATGACCCGCAGCTTCTCGATGCCCATCGCCTCGGCCGCGGCGACCAGAAACGGTCGCGCCTCGTCGATCCGCACGCCACCGGCGCCGTCGCGATGAATCGTGAACGCCGACAACGACTCCACGATGTTCGGGTACATCACCACCGCGTCGATGTCGACCATCGTGCACACCGTGTCGAGGTGCATCTGCGCCCGCTCCTGGGCTATCGGCACGGCGAGGACGGTCCGCGCCAGGTCATCGTCGAACAGGCTGCGCGCCAACGCCTCTGCCCCCGCAGGCGTGGTCCGCTCCCCCACCCCCACCGCGACCACCCCCGGCGCCAGCAGCAACACGTCGCCGCCCTCGACCGGCGCGGAGCGCGACTCATACGCCCGCCGCACACCCAGGAATCGCGGGTGGTGCGCGTAGATCACATCAGTCAGCGACGTCTCGCGAACGCGCGCGGGCAGGGCCAGCGACGTGATCGCCACCCGCGGACCGATCCAGAATGACGAGTCCCGCGTGAACAGCAGATTCGGCAGCGGATCGATGACGAAATCTCCACCGTGATGCATGCGCCGTACCAACGACAGTTCACCGCCGCTGAACGGCAACTCGTTGAACGTCATCCCGGCCATCAGCACCGACGCCAGCGGCGCAGCGTCCAGCGTGCGCAGGTAGGTCGAAAGCTCCTGCGCCAACGGCAGTCCCAGCCGTCGCGGATCGACAGCAGCCGCGATGCCATGCATCCGTGCCGCACCACTTTTGGCCAGCGCCTCGGTCAGCAGATCGGCAAGCAACAGCACCTCGACACCACGCGAGGCCAGCAGGGCGGCGAACGCATCGTGTTCGCGCTGCGCCTTGGCCACCCATGGCAGCCCGTCGAAAAGCAGCTTGTCGTTGTTGCGCGGAGTCAGCCGCTGCAATTCGGCACCGGGCCGGTGCAGGATCACCGCCCGCAGCCTGCCGACCTCGGAGTCACAGCCCAGCGTCGTCACATCTAGCACCGTATCGCGCATGGCGCGCACGGCTACCTCAACTAGGGTTGAGGTCATGGAGTCGGTACACGAACTCACGCCCTCGGACATGTCCGTTCGAAGTGGCGTCGCCATCTCGGCGCTGCACTTCTACGAACGCGAAGGGCTCATCACCAGCAAGCGAACCGGCGGCAATCAACGGCGCTATGCCCGTGAAACCCTGCGTCGTGTCGCGTTCATCCGAATGAGCCAACGCCTCGGCATTCCACTCGCCCGCATCCGGGACGCACTGGCCACCCTGCCCACCGACCGCGTCCCGACGAGCAAGGACTGGGCCAAGCTGTCCGCCGGCTGGCGCCAGGACCTCGACGACCGCATCCTGCACCTGCAGCGGCTACGCGACAATCTCACCGGCTGCATCGGCTGCGGTTGCCTGAGCCTGAAGACCTGCGCGCTGTCCAACCCGGGCGATGTCCTGGCCGGCGAAGGACCAGGAGCTGTGCGCCTCTGACACTTCGAACGCTTGTGCGATAAACTCGCGGGCATGGAGCTGGCTCTACAGAGCTCGCTGTTCGAGCACGCCGAACGGCGCCATCTCGGCGACGGCGCCTGGATCGACTATCGGTCCGGGTGGCTGGAGGACGCCGACTCGCTGTTCACCGAGCTGCATGACGTCATCCCATGGCGCGCCGAGCGACGGCAGATGTACGACCGCGTGCTCGATGTGCCCCGGTTGGTCAGCTTCCACCAGCTGGTCGACGACCCGATTCCGCACCCGCGGCTGAAGCAGATCCGGCGCCGTCTCAACGATGCCTACGCGGGCGAACTCGGCGAACCGTTCACCACCGCCGGGTTGTGCCTCTACCGCGACGGCGACGACAGCGTGGCCTGGCACGGCGACACGATCGGCCGCAGCAGCACCGAGGACACCATGGTCGCCATCGTCAGCCTCGGCGCGACAAGGGTTTTCGCGCTGCGACCGCGTGGGGGCGGCAAGTCGCTACGCCTCAAACACTGCCACGGCGACCTGTTGGTGATGGGTGGCTCGTGCCAACGCACCTGGGAACACGCGATCCCGAAGACGTCTCGACCGACCGGCCCACGGATCAGCATCCAGTTCCGCCCGCACGACGTCCGCTAACCCTTGACCGCCCCCACGGCCGACACGAGAAGGTCGCGGGCGCGCTGGGTGTCGACGGGCGCGACGGGCTGGTCCGGCAGCACCAACGGGTTCGCGGTCACGATGACGAGAAATGTTCCGAAGCTCGCGATGTAGTTGTAGATCTCCCCGGCGCCCGGCTTGCCGTTGACGATCGTCTGCAGCACGCGATGGGTCCCCATCGTCTCGGCGCCCTCGATCTGCGGCGAATCCACGACCTCGACCAGACCGCGCATGCCACCGCCGGCGAAACCCACCCGCTTGCAGTTGTCGGCGGGACGGTTGACCGGAACGGGTGCGGAGGTTTCCACCGCGATGACGATGAACCGGTTACCGTCACCCTCGGCGGTGGTGGCGGCCATGTTGCCCTTGACCCCATCGGGCAGCACCTGTGCGGTGGCGAAGGACCCACAATCGGCCGGATCGAACTTCATCCCCTCGGGCAGCGTCGGTCGTCCGAGCAGTCGCGGGTCGATCCCCGTCGGCGCGACCTCGGTCACTTTGAACTGCGGACCGAAACTGGAGCGCACGTCCTTGATGCGGGCGATGTCGGCGCTGGAGAGATCCGCCGACTCCGAAGATCCACATGCAGCCAGTAGCCCCGCGCAAACCAGGGCGAAGTGGCTGCCGAGCCTTGCGCTCTTGAACATCGCCGCCAACTTACCCGCAGCCCCGTCGTCAACCCCGCAATGCCGCCGCCGTTTTCACCATCAGTTCATTCGCGAAAGCCGCGTCGAGTTGCGGATGCGGCGATCCGGGATCGGTCACCACGGAGACGAACGCCACGTGACCGTCCAGGTAGGCGGTGACGGTATCGGCGTGCGAGTGAGTTTCGGTGCCGCCCTCGACGACGGTCGTTGTTGCGGTCGCCATTGCGACGGTCTCGGCGTTCTCGATCGCCGGCGCGGCGGTCATGGTGACTGTGCCGTTCGCCTGCCCGGCCGAGAGGCTCCACTGCCCGCATGACGCTGTGGCCCCTCGGTCCAGACCCGCCGTCGACTCCGCGACGACGACGTAAACGATGCCCCCCGTTCCCGACCCCGACCACCCTTTCGTCGAGGCGGGGTCGACGGCGGGATCCGCGAGTAGACCGCACTGCGGCGGTTCTGCCGACCATTGCGTGCCGAACCCCCACAGCGCTGGCGGCCGCACCTGGCCCGTCAGGTTGGCGACCTCATACCCGTCGGGCAGATCATGGCGAACCCGATCGATCCTGACCGGGTCGATACGCGGCGTTGCGCCCGGCGACATGGTCACCTCCGGTTGCGGATCCTCGCCCGAGCCACAGGCCGCGGCGAGGAGAGCCAACGTCAGACCCATGGCCCACACCGGGCGCCAATACCTCAGAGAACCCTTACAGCTATCCATGCAACGAAATATGTCCGTCCGCCGATGCATAAGTACCAGGCAAATTAGGAACGGAGGCCCTCATGCGCCAAAAATGGGGTCTAGCGGCAACGATAGCGTTGATAGGAGTCGTCCTTGCCCCTGCGGGCGTGGCGGCGGCAGAGCCCAACAGAGGTGGCAACGCGTACCAGACGATCGGCGAGTTGGAATCCGTCGGATACAACGTCGTGATCGATCGGGTGGGCAGCGCGCCGTTGGGCGAGTGCTTCGTCACGAACGTGCGCAACCCGCAGGAGGTCACCCGGACGATCTCAGTCGGCGAGGGTAAGGACCGCGAGTTCATCACCGTCGTCGTCAGCCGGTCGATCACCGTTTCGCTCAACTGCGACGTCTGATTCGGCCGTCAGGCGGCCGCCGGGCTTGCCGTATCGGCCGGGGTGGAAGCCGGTGCGTTGGGCGCGGTGTCGTCATCGCCGGGCGTTGCGGGTGAAGTAGGTCTGGCGTCGCGCTGCGAGTCGAACCTGACCGGGCCTCTGATCTTCGGCAAGCGGATCAAGTCCAGGGTGCTGCGGATGTGCGCGCCGACTCTCGTCACCGGCCTGGGCCCGACGCGGGGCGTGGTCGCGTCGAGGTTGTCGGCGCCTTCTCCCTCTGGCGCGCCCGCTTCGATGACCTCTCCCTCGACGACCTGCTCCTCAGCGTTCTCGCCTTCGAGGGCGTTCTGTCCGGGGTCGTCACCCAGTCGTGAATTCTCGTCGCCGTCGGCCGATGGTGGATCGGGCACCTCGGGACCGCCCACCCCGAACGGGCTGGTCACTCGATCGGTTCCGAGGGGCCGATTGTTTTCGTCTCCGGATGCTTCGGCGATCGCGTCGTCGATACCCACCGGGATCGCTTTGACGATGTTCACGATGGCCTGGACGGGATCCCGGAACGGAAGCAGCCCCACCTTGGTGGCCACGCCCGGATTGACGTCGCGCGCATAGCCGGCTTCGATCGCCGCTTTCAATGGAGCCTCGAGCAGCGTGAGGATCGGCGACGGCACGAAGGCCTCGAACGGCATCAGGATGGGCAAGCGTTGGGCGCGAACAAGGTAGTAGTCGGTGTCACCGTGGGAGCCTTGATAATCGGCGTCCTCGAGACTGGCGTTCTGCATATCACCGTGAAAGTAGTAATACCCGGCTACGGCGTTCGCGATGGCCAACAGGTTGGTGAGGCTGGCCGGTGCGTCGCCGCCGAGAATGTCGTATTGCGCTGCGGCGTCGACGGTCTCGTAGCACTCACCAGACGCATTACAACTGTCGGTCGGAGTGGCTCCGTGGAAGGTAATTCCGATAATCGGGATCGTCAGGCCCTCGGGTCCCCTGGCCAGGACGCCGCCGTTGGGACGCATCGGATTGGACAACAGAAAGAAGGACACGTCGCCCGGCTCGAGATCGGGATAGGCGTCCGGATTATCGATGATGTCCTTCTTGAGAAGTGAGGCGACCACCGCGCTCTGCGAGTAGCCGAAGACGGCGAATTCGTCCGTGGCGTCGGGTGTGCCGGCGGGGGCGCCCGGGACCGCGGGGTTGTAGGAGCAGTCGGTCGACCCACGGATACACCTGCTGACGTTCGCGAGGCCCGCGGTCACGGAGGCATCGAACGTCAACGATCCGGACACCGGGAAGAACTGCTCGGGGGTGACGACGGCGTAGCGGTCGTCACCGGGTCCCACCTCGTCGATCGGGGTGCCCCCCGGGCCGGTCGACGCGAAGGCGGGGTTGATGAACCCGTCGATCGCATTGGACATATACGGGTTGATGTAACCCACCGGGTCATCCGGCGGCGAGCTGAGCGGATGACCGGTACCGCCCATGATGAGCGCGGTCGCCGTCAGCTGGACGACTGTCGCCGCGGTCCATGCCACTACCAGACCGACAACGCTCAGCAACGCCAGACCCACGACGCCCAGCGAACGAATCAACCCCCGCATGCCGAAACCCTCCTCGGCAGGACACAGCCGCCGATCAAAGAACACATCTGGATCCGGCCTGAGAAATTTTTCAGCCGCCCAGCAAACTTTCCGCGAGTTTAGAGCAAGCCCAGGGCATAGCGCTAGAGGTAGGCCGACCGTAGGCTACGGCGAGACTTTGAAAGGAGACCGAATGAGCAAGTCAGTGAGGGCCGGCGTCATCGCCATCGCGACCGTCGCACTCGGAGTGAGCCTGGCCGGTTGCGGGTCGGACACCAAGACCGACGAGTCCACGACGGAAAGTGCGTCGTCCAGCGAAGCGGCCACGACGACCAGCGCAGCCGCCGCGCCCACCAGCGAGGGCCAGGCCGCGGGACCGAACAAGACGATCGTCGACTACATCCGTGAGAACGGCATCACCGAAACTCCGGTCAAGCGCGGGGATCCCGGCGCGCCCACCATCGACCTGCCCATGCCGGAAGGCTGGGAGGATGCCGGCCCCCGCACCCCCGATTGGGCTTACGGCGCAATCCTTTCCACTGATCCGGCCTTCACCAGCGATCCACCGTCCATCATGGCGCTGGTCTCCAAGCTGACCGGTAACGTCGACCCGGCGAAGATCCTCGAGTTCGCACCCGGAGAGATAAACAACCTGCCCGGTTTCGAGGGCTCGAACACCGGAAACCCAGGCAAGCTGAGCGGTTTCGACGCCATGCAGGTCGGCGGCACCTATGAGAAGAACGGCGTCACCCGCGCCATCGCGCAGAAAACCGTCGTGATCCCGGGCCAGGACGGGCTTTACGTCCTGCAGCTCAACGCCGATGGTCGCGAGGATCAGATCGATGTCCTGGGTCCTGCCACCGTCACCATCGACGAGCAGACCACGATCACTCCCTGAGACCGGGCATCTCGCCGTATTGCTCGGTGCCGCTAGGCACGTGACACTGCCGAGGCCGCCGCGATCTGTTCGGCGGTCGGCCGCACCCCGGTATACCTTTCGAACTGTTCTGCGGCCTGCAGCGCGATCACTTCGGCACCGGTGATGACGGCGATGCCCGCGGCGCGAGCCGCGGTGATCAGCGGGGTCTCGGACGGCAACGCCACCACATCGAATACGGTGTGCGCGGCGTCGATAGTCGTCGCGTCGAAGGCGAGGTCGTGCTCCTCGGGGCCGTCCGCCATCCCCACCGGCGTGATGTTGACGAGGACGTCGGCGGTGCGGTCGCCCACTTCGGCCACGTACTCGTAGTCGAGCCGCTCGGCCAGCGCCCGCCCGGTGTCGGGGTTGCGGGCGACGACCGTGCCCCGGTGAAAGCCGTTGTCCCGGAAGGCCGCCGCGACGGCGCTCGCCATTCCGCCGCTGCCCCGGAACAGCACCGACTGCGACGGCTGCAGACCGTGTTCGGCGATGAGCCGCGCCACAGCCAGGTAGTCGGTGTTCGACGCGGTCAGATGGCCGCCGGGAACCGATGTGTCGTTGACGATCGTGTTCACCGCGTTGATGGACTTCGCGGACTGTTCGACGTCGTCGACGAGTTCGATGACGTCCTGCTTGAACGGCATCGATACCGAGCACCCGCGGATTCCCAGGGCACGAACGCCGCCGATCGCCGCGGCGATGTCCGTCGTCGTGAACGCCTTGTAGATGAAGTCGAGGCCGAGCAGGTCGTACAGGTAGTTGTGGAACCTGGTACCGATGTTGCTCGGCCGCGCCGCCAGCGAGATACACAGTCGGGTGTCCTTATTCAGCGCGGGCTTCACCTCACCCGACCGCCTTGATCACCTGGGACGTCACGCCTCGGATCTTCTTGACCAACGATGCGGGCAGCTGTAGCGAGCCCGGGTTCGGGACGTCGACGACGGTGGTGACGACCCCGAGGTCGTCGCGGTGCCAGCTGGCGCCGAAGCGGTCCATGATCGCCCGCATGGGATGGTTGTCGCTGAGCACCCGTGCGGTAAAGCGTTCGACCCCAACGTAATCCGCGGTGACGCTGAGCGCGCCCATCAGGAACGTACCGATGCCGCGGCCCTGGTAGTCGTCGCCGACGATGAACGCCACCTCCGCGACCGCCAGGTCGTCCTCATCACGCACGAACCGCGCGTCGGCCACCACGGGCCCCTCGGCGCCCTCGGTCATCACCCAGACGAAGTGGTGCACGTAGTCGACCTCGAACAGGTATGTCATCAGAGACTTCGTCGGCGTGCGCGGCGACTGGAACCGCCGGTACAGCGTCTCGCTCGAGAACTCGACCGGCCCGTTCGTCGTGCGTTCGCTGTCTCCCGGCAGGACCGGGCGCAGATAGAAGACGGACCCGTCGCGCAGTTTCACCGGGATCGGGGTGATGAACGCGGCGAGCCGCTGCCGCGCCGTTCGCACCAGCTTCTCGACCATGCCCGGGATCTCGAGCATGGTCGCGAACGCTTCCCGGTCACCGACCCATCCCGAGAGCTGATCGAGCGCCACCACGGTGGCACTGCGCGGCGTGTCGCGCAGCAACGCGATCTCGCCGACGACGAGGCCGGGCTGAAGTTCGGCCACGGTGTCGTGCCCGTCAACGCCGGCATGGGTGACTTCGGCGCGGCCGGATCCGATCAGCAAAAAAGACACCGCGAGCTCGCCCTGCTGCATGAGCACCTGTCCGGGAGTTGCATTCAGCGGCTGCAACTGCGCCGCGAGCGGCGCGAGAGCTGCGGTCGAATAGCCGGCGAAAACTTCTAGTTCGACGAGTTCGTCGGCTCGGACGACGGTCGGGCCGGCCACCTCACGAGGCTACGGGGTGCTCGACTCGACGAGCAAGGAACGCTGCGCGCGGCCGATAAGGCACTATTCGAGGATGACCGACGCCCAGTTCAGCACTCATGCCCAGCTCTTCGATCTGAGCGGAAAACGCGCCCTGGTCACGGGCGGATCGCGAGGTATCGGCCTGATGATGGCCCGCGGCCTCGTGCAGGCCGGCGCCCGCGTGGTGATCAGCTCGCGCAAGGCCGACGCCTGCGAGGCGGCCCGCGAGCAGTTGTCGGACCTCGGCGACGTCCAGGCGATCCCGGCCGATCTGTCCCGGCACGAGGAGTGCCTGCGGCTGGCCGAAGAGGTCACCGCGGGCGGCGAGCAGCTGGACATCCTGGTCAACAACGCGGGCGCCACGTGGGGTGAGCCATTGGAGAGCTTCCCCGATTCGGCCTGGGACAAAGTTCTCGATCTCAACGTCAAGTCGCCGTTCTGGATGGTGCAGGCGCTGGTCCCCGCGCTTCGCGACGCCGGGACGGCAGAGGATCCCGCGCGGGTCATCAACGTCGGCAGCATCGACGGTCTCCGCCCGAGCCGGCTTCCGGTGTACTCCTATGTCAGCAGCAAGGCCGCGCTGCACAATCTGACCCGCATGCTCGCGTTTGAACTCGGTCCGCAGCACATCACCGTGAACGCGGTGGCTCCCGGGCCCTTCCCGTCCAAGATGATGGCCGCGACGCTCGAGTCCTTCGGCGACTCGATCGCGGCGTCGGCGCCGCTGCGGCGGATCGGGCGCGACGACGACATGGCGGGCATCGCGGTGTTTCTCGCCAGCCGTGCCGGGGCCTATCTCACCGGAGCGGTGATCCCCGTCGACGGCGGACTCGCGACGACCGCCGCCGGGTGACGTGGCCGCCAAGGAACATCGCGACGGCGTCGAGCTCTCTAATCTCGACGAGCCGCTGACCCCGGATGCCGGGGCCACCAAACGCGACCTCGTCGACTATCTGGCGGCGGTCGCTCCTCGGATGCTGCCGGGACTCGTCGACCGGCCGCTGACCGTTTTGCGAGTCCTACGCGGGCGCGAACCGTTCATGCAGAAGAACGTGCCCAAGTACACCCCCGACTGGGTGCGGACGGTGACGATGTGGGCGGAGGCCTCGCATCGCGAGGTTCGCTACGCGCTGTGCAACGACTGGCGCACCCTGCTGTGGCTGGCCAACCAGCGGGCGGTGGAGTACCACCCGACGCTCGGACTGGCGGACAACATCTATCGCCCAACACATCTCGTGCTCGACCTCGACCCGCCCGACGACGACTTCACGAAGGTGGTGGCCGTCGCACATCTGGTGCATCAGGCACTGGCCGACACCGGTCTCGACGGCGCGGTCAAGACCAGCGGGGCCAAGGGGGTGCACGTCTTCGTCCCGATCGACGACTCGGCACCGGTCGACGACGTCGCCGCGGCGACCCGCGCGCTCGCGGGCCGCGCGGAAGCTCTCGATCCGGACATCGCGACGACGGCGTTCATCGTCGAAGACCGCGGCGGCAAGGTGTTCGTCGACGCCACCCGCGCGGGCGGAGCGACCGTCGCGGCGGCGTACAGCCCGCGGCTGCGCCCTGGGACGCCGGTGTCGTTTCCGCTCCAATGGTCCGAACTCGACTCGGTCTCCCCCGCCGACTTCACCGTCCATACCGCGATCGACGCGCTCGACGGCCGGCCATCGTGGCTGGAGTCGATGCCGGCACCGCAGCGGCTGCCCGCCGACCTGGTCGAACAGGGCCGCACCATTCCCGTCGCACGAGTGGCGGCGATGCACGAAGGCAAGCGCCGGGCGAAAGCGCGCCGAGAACGTGGCGAGGATACCGACACACGTTGAACCAGAACATGATTCCGCGCCAACCGGCCGACATCGATGTGACCATGTTTCGGGCGCTGGCGGCACGCGACGATGTGACCGCTGTGCGCGTCCACGACGTCGACCACGGGACGGCCACGCGGGCCCGGCTGGATATCACCGGTGATGCGCAACTACCGAGCACGGCGTTCGTCAAACTGGCCCCCACCCGGCCCGCCGAGCGTCTCTTCAATCGGTTCATGGCGCTGGCGCACAACGAAGCCGAGGTATACCGACGACTGCACGCCGACCTGTCCGAGGTGATGCCTGCACTGTACGGCGCGGCATCCAACGGTGGTGGCCGCGCGGTGGTCATCCTCGAGGATCTCACGGTGCGCGGTGCGGCTTTCCCACCGCTGGCGACCGGGGCCAGCGCCAAGCAGGCGCTCGCCGTCGCCGGCGCGCTCGCGGCTGTGCACCAAAAGTTCTGGCAGTCATCGCGTTTCGATGGCGATCTCGCGTTTCTCGGTCCGGCACGATCGCGTAACACCCGGCTCGGTCCGCACTCGTGGCATCTGCTGCACACGATCCCCAAGGACTTCGACGACATCGTGCCGCCGCAGTTCCGTGACGACGCCAGGATGCTCATCAAGCGCCGTTGGGAAATCGCGGCGCTGATGCGCACCTACCCGAACTCGCTCCTGCACGGTGACACCCACCTGGGCAACATCGGCTTCGTCGGCGACCGGCCTGTGCTGTTCGACTGGCAGGTCAGCTCGTGCGGACCGGCGATCAAGGACCTGGCATATTTCGCAGCCACGTCGGTCGAATCCGACATCCGGCGCGCCATCGACACCGAGCTCGTGCGCACCTACGTCGACACGTTGAACGCCGACGGCACCACCCGGCTCAGTTACGGCGCCGCATGGGACTCGTATCGACTGTTCGCCTTTACCGGCTACATCGCCGCCGGTGTCACGGCGGCCTTCGGCCGGCGCCTGCAGGGCGAAGCGACCACGCGGGCGGGCCTCGACCGGGCGGTACAAGCGGTCCGCGACTTCGGGTCGCTGGACCTGCTACGCGCAGCACTCGATGGGACGCGCTGACGGCCGGGAATCGTCATGGGTAGGCTCGACCCGCGTCGTCGCACTCCGCGATGGCCAGCCATCCGGCTCGGCGAACCTGGGAGAGGCGTTGGACGCGCTAATCGACGATGAACACCACCTGACGCGCGGTCGAAGAGATCCGTTGTCATCTGCCGAGGTCAGCGGGCCGCGCGCTCCGGTCGTTGACGACCTTCCCCAGGGCCTGGCCGACACGGTCGCAGACCTCATCGGACGGCCACGTGCCCGCGGCTGGATCCATCTGTGCTCCGCGATCACCGCTACTGCGGGCGGCCTGGCGCTCGTTTCCGTAGCCGTCATCGAGTCGTTGCCGAAGGCGATTCTCGCGACGCTGATCTACACCGTCACCGTCGTCGCGATGTTCAGCATCAGCGCCGTTTATCACCGCAATCACTGGCACAACCCGGCAGCTCTGAAATGGATGAAGCGCCTCGACCATTCGGCGATCTTCATCTTCATCGCCGGTAGCTATACGCCGTTCGCCCTCTTGGCGATGCCGCCGAGCACCGGCAACCTCGTACTGACCATCGTGTGGACCGGCGCCGCCGCCGGCGTGGCACTCAAGATGTGGTGGCCATCGGCACCGCGGTGGGTGGGAGTGCCGCTCTACCTTCTGCTCGGCTGGGTCGCTATCTGGTTCGCAGGCAGCCTGCTCGACGGTGGTGGTCCGATCGTCGTCGGGCTGCTCGTCCTCGGCGGAGTCCTCTACAACGTGGGAGCCATCCTGTACGCCATTCGTTGGCCGAACCCGTGGCCGCATACGTTCGGCTATCACGAGTTCTTTCACGCCTTCACTGCGGCCGCAGCCGTAAGTCATTATGCCGCAGTCTGGTTCGTCGTCCTCTAGTTCGTGGGGTGCGCCGCTAGGCGGGGTCGGCGAACACCGGCCGCTCCCCTGACATGCCCGCCATCACCGCGGCGATCTGATTGGGCTTGCCGATCAGGTCAGACTGCAGCTCGGATTCGCGCCCGAGCGCCGCCGCGACGTCGTTGCTGACCCACGTCTCGTTGTAAAGCCTCTTCGCCGCGCGCACCGCATCGGGAGACTTCTGCGCAATCTCGTCGGCGAGCGCCAGCGCCGCCGCCAAGGGATCGTCGGCGGTCCTGGTGACCAATCCGATTGCGGCGGCATCGGCACCGGCCAGGATGCGGCCGGTGAAGGTCAGCTCCTTGGCGACATCGATCGGCAGCAGCCTGGGCAGCGTCTGCGTGATTCCCATGTCGGGCACCAGGCCCCACTTGATCTCCATGATCGACAGCCGTGCGTCCGGCGCGGCGATCCGGATGTCGGCGCCGAGCGCGATCTGCAGACCACCGCCGAAGCAGTTGCCGTGGATCGCGGCAATGACCGGCGCCGGGACCAACGACCAGTCGTAGGTGACGCGCTGGGCGAAGTTGGCCACCCGATCGGCGTCGCGCGCCAGTAGACCGCCGGTGCCGTTGCCGCCTCCTGACATGAAGCTGGCGACGTCCAGGCCCGAACAGAAGCTCTTGCCGTCGCCGTGCAGGACCACCGCACGAATCGATGAGTCGCCCGCCACCTGCTCGGCCGCCCGGATCAGGGCATCGAACATGGCTTGATCGAGCGCATTGTGCTTGTCGGCGCGCACCATCGTCACCGTTGCCACACCCTCGGCCGCCGCCCGCACCAGCACTCTGTCTTCGCCCATGCGTGCAATCTACCGACCGGTTGGGTCGGAGAATCTGCCAGCCGCCGCGACGACCGAAATGCTTCAGACGTGTATTGCACGGTGCGTCCCCGCGCTAGTCTTTGCCGATGATCGCAGGCGACAAGGCGCCTGATTTCACGCTGCTGGATCACACGGGCCGAGCACGGACGCTGTCCGGACTCCTTTCCGAAGGGCCGGTCGTGCTGTTCTTCTACCCCTTGGCGTCCTCCCCGATGTGTACGGCCCAGGCGTGTCATTTTCGGGACCTGAGCAACGAATTCGCCGCGGTGGGTGCCCATCGTGTGGGCATCAGCACCGACACCGTCGACAAGCAGGCCCACTTCGCCCAGCAGCGCTCGTTCGACTATCCGCTGCTGTCCGACGTGGACGGCGTGGTGTCGGAAATGTTCGGGGTGCGCCGCGGCAGGCTCGCCAAGCTGCAGAAGTCCTTGGCGACACGCGAGGCGCCCCGACGCGGCAGGCACACACGGCGCCGTGGCCTGCTGGCCCGGCTGCTGCCGGTCAGGCGGACGACGTTCGTCATCGGCACCGATCGCACCGTGCTCAAGGTCGTCTCCACCGAGCTGCGCGCATCGGTGCACGCCGACCAGGCCTTGTGGTTCCTGCAGAACCTGCACCTGCCGCATGCCAGAGGCACGCACTCCGCCGCGCAACAGCCGCGGACGGAAGCCAGACCGATCGGCGATCTTTTCATCGAACCGGAGGCCGCCGCGCGCGAGCCGAGTCTGGTCCGGCCATACGCGCTGACGGCCGGCCGCACCGATACCGATGTCGAGGTGCCCCTCGAGGCTCCGGTCCAAGCGGTCGCCACGACGACAAAGCCGCCGCGCTGGCCGAAAAATGATGTGCGAGGCCAGATCCTGACATACTGCGCGCGCAGCCGCTCGGTCGCCGAGATCGCCGCTGCGCTCTCGTTACCGCTCGGGGCGACGCGGTTCCTGGTCGGCGATCTCGTGAGACACGGCTATTTACGGGTGAACGCCACCCCCGGCGACTCGATGACGATCGAGGAACGACGCGAACTGTTGACGAGGACGCTGCGCGGCCTACGCGCGCTCTGAGCGGGTCGATCCGTTCAAACCGGTGAGACGACTGACCACAGATCGTTCACCACGAACGAACCTACTAGCGAGTGGTGATGCGAGTGGCCTCGGCGGTCGTTATGGATGTGTCAGACCTGGCAAGCAATTGATGAACGGTATGCACGGTGGAGGCGGTGGCGCCGGCGGGCCGGGCGGTTGCCCCTGGATGATCACCGGTTCGGTCAGCGGCGCCGCGGGGTCGAAGTAGAAGGTGTGGCAGACGTTCATATCCCAGTTCGGTATCGGGTCCATGCCCGAGCCTGGACACCACAGCTGACCACAGACGCCGTTCGCGTCGCAGGTGCCCGGCGGCCCCTCGGGCGGCGCACACGGCGGAGTATTCGCGTTCGACGGTGAACAGAACGGTGCAGCGTTCGCCGCAGGCGCCAACACGGCTACGACATTCATGCCGACGGAGGCAAACGTGGCCGTCGCACACGCTGCGATAAGGGCTTTGTGCATGTGGCCAGTGAACCGCGCCGAGTTGCCTACCGAACCCAATATCTACATCCGGCGCATGAGTACTAACGTCGATGGCACCGACGATGGAGGTGCGCGTGGCCGGACGGATTCCCCTGGTTGACTACCTGGTGCTGGACGGCGACGAGCCGCATCTGGTCGCGCAGCAATGTGCGAACTGCGGCGCCCGGTTCTTCGACCGGCGCAACGCGTGCGCCGGCTGTTTCGCCTCCGACTTCACGACGGTGCCGATCCCGACCGAGGGCGTGGTGCGGGCATTCACGGTCGTCGCCTTCGCCGCACCGGGCATCCCCGTTCCGTTCGTCGCCGCGGTCGTCGATTGCGGGGGGACGCAGGTGCGCGCCAACCTCATCAACGTCGAGCCCGACGCCGAGCACGTCCGCGACGGCATGAAGGTGCGACTCGCCACCCACTCGATCGGCACCGATTCCGAGGGCACCGAGGCCATCGGCTTCGGCTTCGAGCCCGTCGACTGACCCGACCCCCATCCATCTGGCGAAGGAGTTTCAACGATGAGCGCAAGCGACGAGGTGTGGATTGTCGGCATTCAGATGACCAAGTTCGGCAAGCACCCCGACCTGGACACCGTCGACCTGGCGGCCGAGGCGGCGACGGGAGCACTCGCCGACGCAGGGGTCACGATGGCTGACATCGGCGTGATAGCCGCGGGCAACCTGATGAACGCGAGTGCCGGTATCGGACAACAACTTCAGAAGCAAATCGGTCAGACCGGCATCCCCGTCTACAACGTCGCCAACGCGTGCGCGACCGGCGCGACGGCGCTGCGGACCGCCATCATGGCGGTGAAGGCAGGCGAAGTCGACTACGGTCTGGCAGTCGGCGTCGAAAAGCTTTCCGGCGCAGGTCTGCTCGGCGGGGGCGGTTCGAAGAAGAAGGACGCCGACACCTGGACGCCTGCCGGCCGGTACGGCGCGGTCGCGCCGATCGACGGCCGGATCGGCACCGAGACCATGCCGGGCGTATTCGCGCAGATCGGCATGGAGTACGGCCACAAGTACGGCGGCACCAGCTTCGAGTTGTTCGCCAAGATCAGCGAGAAGAATCACGCGCACTCGACACTGAATCCGCTTGCGTCCTACCAGAAGAGGTTCACGCTGGAACAGATCATGAACGACGTTATGATCGCGTACCCCAACACCCGTCCGATGTGCTCGGCCAACTGTGACGGCGCGGCCGCCGCGGTCGTGTGCAACGGCGAGACGCTGGCTTCGCTGCCGCTCGAGCAGCGGCGCCGAGCGGTGAAGGTGGCAGCCTCGGTGCTGACCACCGACCCCTATGAAGAGGGGTGCCAGGTGCTGCCCAACGTGAACACGTTGACGCGCAAGGCCGCTGCCATCGCCTACGAGCAGGCCGGCGTCGGGCCGAACGATCTCGATCTGGTCGAGCTACACGACTGCTTCGCCACTGCGGAACTGGTGCACTACGACAACCTGATGCTCTGTGAAGAGGGCGGGGCCGCTGACTTCTTCAATTCCGGCGCCACCTGGCGCGACGGCTCGACCCCGGTGAACGTGTCCGGCGGGCTCGAGTCGAAGGGGCATCCCATTGCCGCGACCGGTATCGCCAACGTCTGGGAGATCTGCCACCATCTGCGCGGCGAGGCGGGTGACCGTCAGATCGAGAACGCAAAGGTCGGGTTGGCCCACGTGATCGGACTGGGATCTGCCTGCGGCGTCCACATTCTGGAGAAATCCGCCGCGTAAGCCAGGGCCCTGATCAATCGTTGTGGAGCTAGGGGATTCGAACCCGTGACCTTCTCGAACGTACCTTGACGCAGAAGCCTCGACATTTCGATGCTGTATGCCGTGTGTCAATGCAATTCGTCGATCGCCTTATCGAGTCGTCGTAACGACTGCCGGACCAGTGCCGGCATCGATGTGCGATTTGCAGGCTGCAGCCAACGTTGGAAGGCATCGCCGGCGGCCAGCACGCCAAGTTGAGCAGCGACGCGGGCGGTCTGTGCCTTTATCCCGCGTGCAACCAACGCATCGGACATGGCTGTCGTGAGCGCCGCGGCCTTGAGGAGGTCGCGTTCCTTGAGATCGGAATTGCGTTCGATCACTGCCTGGCGTCTGGCCAGGAAGCCTCGGCGGTCGTTGACGAAGCCGGTGGCGAACACGGCGAGGGCTGCGCCGATTGCTTCCATGGGACTGGCATCGCGAGGTGCATCGGCGATGGCGTTGGCGAACATGACGCGGTATGAATCCTGGCCGCGGAAGAGAATTTCCCGCTTGTCGGCGAAGTGGCGGAAGAACGTCCGCTTGGTCAATCCGGCACGCTCGGCGATCTCCACCACCGTGACGTCCTCATATCCGCGGTCGGTGAACAACTCGACCGCGGCGACTGCCAGCCGTTCAGCCGCATTTGGTTCCCACCGACTCATGTCCGCATCCTAGGGCGCAGCGGAACCCTATGGCATCAGGTGTCGTACGGGCATCTTCGACAAAGTGGGGGGTTATCCCCCACGACACCGGCGTTGTTGATCGGCATGCTCATGGTGATGTCACAACTCGGCGTACCTGCGGCGCGGGCCGAGCGGCCAGGTCACCCTCGGTCAGTCCGGCATCTATTCGGCGACACTGAAAGTCGCCAGGGCCGGGCCGTGGTGAGCTTCGCAACGACTGCGCAACAAGGTGGGGGGTTATCCCCCGCGGCACCGGCACTTTTGACCGTCATGCTGGCATTGATGACACTGCTAGGCCTGCCTACGGCGCGGGCCGACGGCATCGGATCGGACGCAGACGTGCACGTCGCCCAGTCGCTCGGCGGTCGCGAATTGACCGTCACGATCCGGCGAGTCGGCCCGGTCCTTGGGCCCCTGCACGTCGACGTTGTCACACATCGCGGCGACGCTCCAGGCGCGCTGCAACTCACCGCGTCGGCACCAGGAGCCACCACCAGCAGCGGGCAGGTGATCCTCGGGCTGCCCGGCATCTATTCGGCGACACTGACCGTCGACAGGGCCGGGCCGTGGGAACTGACCGTCGACGACGGCCACACCGCGGCGCGAATCCCGTTTCTGGTTCCCGCACAGGTGGTTCCGCCGTGGAAGAAAGCCAGTGACTACGGCTTCTTCGCCGCGGGAGCACTGCTAATCGTCTCGCTGGCGACGGCGTTGCGCGCCCGTCGCAACTGGATGGCGTTCGTCCCGGCCACCGGCATGATCGTCGCGCTGACAGTGGCTGTCACCGGCGCGACGCTGTCCGCGTACTCCCCGCCGCCCCCGCGGCCCGGCCACGACCTCGACCCGACCCTCAAGAACATCCGCGATCCCTACGCGCGCGTTGCGGCTAATTCGATTGATCCACAGGACTATTCGCGGCCGCCGGTGAACATGGCGGTATCCGTAGGCCAGTCCACGCTGCGGTTGTACCTCACCGACTCCGCCACGGGGCGACCCGCCGACGACCTGCTGATCCACCACGGCGCGCTGATGCATCTCATCGTCGTCGCACCCGGAGGCACCATGTCGCATGTGCATCCTGTCCGTGTCGCGCCGGGACGGTACGAGACGAAGTTCGAGACCGCCGAGCGCGGGACATATGCGATGGCCGCCGAAATCGCCAGGCGCGGTGGCGGGGTGCAACTACTACGTGGCTCGGTCGACGGGCAATCGCCAGCCGCACCGCCGCCCGCGGCGCCACCCTCGCAAGGCGAGATCACCGCGACGGTCGCGCCGGCTGGCAGCCCGAGCACGATCCGGGCCAGGTTCGGAGACACCCCCGATCTGCAGCCGTGGCTCGGGATGGTCGGACACATGATGGTCGTCGGCCCACTGCCCGACGGCCCCGACGTCGGCAAACACGCACTGACAGCACCGATCTGGTCACATGCGCACGCCATGGTGCCGCCCGCACCTGGCGCCGTAGGCGGGCAGCCCGACGAATCGGTGGCCCGGTACGGGCCCGAGATCGATTTCACCTACTCGTTCGCACTGCCTGGCCGCTACAGGGTATGGGTGCAGACCGAACGCGGCTACGCCATCCTCACCGCGCCAACCGAAGTCAGGGTCCGCCAACCGTGAGCCGCCAGCGCCTTATCGTCATCGCCGCGGTCGCCGCCGCCGTCGTCGGCGCCGGGATCTGGTTACGGTGGCCGCAACCGATGGACGATAGCGCGGCCGCCGCGACGGCAGGGCCGTACCTGGTTCAGCTCACCGGCGAGTCACCGAAGGTCGGGATCGGCCCGCTCACCGTCGAAATAACCGGTAACGGGGGCCAGCCCCCCACGCCGGACTCAGTCAGCTTCGAACCCGCTATGCCCCAAATGGGCCATGCCACAACACCTGTGGTCGCCGCCGCCCAAGGCGGCGGCCGGTACCGCGCCGACGTGAACCTCTCCATGACCGGGCAATGGGAGATCACGGTCCGCATCGGTGTCGGCGGCCAAGTGCACGAAGCAATTGTGAGCGTCACCCCCATCGGTTAGAAAGGCACACCGCCATGACGAGTGCGGATTCACCCGGCAAGTTGCCGGCGTTTGTCATGCTCGCAGGCACCCTGATCTCGCTGTCCGGGTTGACCTGGGACATTGACTGGCACGAATACGTCGGGCCGGACAACTTCTTCACGCTGCCGCACCTGTTCATCTATTCCGGCGGCGCGATCGCCGGGTTGACCAGCCTGGTGATGGTGTTGCGGGCCACCGACGCACAGCGCTATGGCCACGATCCCGATCCGGTCGTCGGCGGTCGCGCGGTCAAGGTGCTTGGCGTATTCGCCGCGCCGATCGGCTATCTGGTCGGCGGCATCGCCGCGGCATCGTTCCTGCTATACGGGCTGTGGGATGAATGGTGGCACGGCCTGTACGGATTCGACGTGACCATCGCGTCGCCGCCACACCAAGGCTGGCTGACGTCGATCTGCGTCAGCATGATCGGCACCACGATCGTATTCGCCGCAGCCCGCGAACACCGCTGGGGTCATCGGGGATTGCTCGTCGCGATCGCGGCGTTCGGGCAATACGCGTCGATCACGAGCAGCGCGCTGGACGACGTCAACCTGAGCGCGACCATCGACTGGGCCACCCTGACCTCCTTGGTCATTCCGCTCGTCTGCGTACTGCTCGGTTCTCAAGCCGTGCCGCGCGGCGGAGCCCTCGGCACCGGACTTCTCACACTGGTACTGAACCTGGTGACTTGGTCGTTCGCCGTCTGGGCGGTCGGCTGGTATGAGGACCTGCAGCACTTCGCGCTTCGCGACTTCGTCGAGTTGGGCTTCCCCGTCGACATCGTGCTCATCCCCGCGATGGTTTTCGTGTTCGGCGTCGTCATCGAGCTCCTCCTGCGGTGGAGAGGCGCAAGCGCCTGGCTGCTGGCCGGTTCCGGCGCGGTGGGTGCGATCGCGATCACCTGGCTGCTCGGCTTGATTGGATCCGGCGGCGTTGACCTGGGTGACGAGGGCGGGGGCGGGCCTGCGGGCAGCATCCTGCTGACGTGCGTCGTCGCGGGGCTGCTCGCGGGGGTGCTCGGCGGCGCGACATGGCGACTCGGCCGGGCATTACGCGCATCGAATGCAACACCTGCCGTCGGTGCATCGGCATGACCACCCACCACAGGTTGCGGGCGATGGTCGCGATGCTGGGCGCCGTCGCCGCGCTGTCGATCGGCGCGGCACCGAGTGCTGCCGCCGATCCGCTGAACTACGTCGTGCACACCGAGCACGTCCGGGTGGGCCCCTATCCGGTGACGGTCGGGTTCACCGTGTGGCCGCTCCGCGCCATGCAGTCGTTGGATTTCACGTTCGAACCGAACGGCGGAATCGCAGGCAAGGCCGGCACCATCACGGCGATCGCTCCCGATGGCCGGGAGGACGTGGAGCGACTGTCCCGGCATCCCCGCAGCCGCGATGTGTGGGGCCTAGACGTGGAGTCGCTCGACTCCTCGGGGACGTGGACGCTGCGGTTCACGATCGACGGTCCACAGGGCGAAGGCACCGGCGACCTGACTGTCGACGTGCTGAAACAGCCAGGACCCCCGCTGGCGCTGAGCTGGCTCGTCGGACTCACCCCGTTGGCGCTGACATTGGTGTGCTTAGCAGTGGTCTGGATACGCACCGACACGCGTAGGAACGCCGACACGGGTTCCTAGTCTCTCTTCCTCTCTGCTCAGTTTGGTCGAGCATTGTGGGCCAGGGCGCGTCGAAAGAGCCAGCCAAAAAATTCGAGCGACAGCGAACGCGGCATGAAGTACTTGCTCATGAGGTCCATGAAGGTGTTTGTGACACCGGGGATGACGTGGGCACGCGTACCGAGATTGCTCAGCGCTGCGTGGGCCACCCGCGACGGCGCCATCACCGATATCCCACGGATGTCCAGTCCCGCATTTTGATGGCCTGCCGTTCGCGTAGGACCGGGAGAAACGACAAGAACGTCGACGCCGTCCTTCTTCAGTTCGTAGTTCAGTGCCTGGCCAAGCGACAAGACGTAGGCTTTCACCGCTGCGTAATTGGCCAGGTACGGTATGGAACTGGCGGCGATCGTCGAGGACACCAGAATTATCGCGCCGCGGCGCCGCTGCGCGAAATCCCGCCCGAAGCAGTGCGCCAGCTGCAGGGGAACGGCACCGTCGAGCTTTAGAACGTTCAGTTCCTCGGCCAGCGAATTATCCACTAATCGGCCGGTGGAGGAGATGCCTGCGTTCGCGATTACGATGCCCACGTCGAGATCCTCGATCTGGCACCGCAATTCGCCGACCGAGTCCTCAGTCAGGAGGTCGAGCGCGACAACTTTGTTGGTGGTGCCGTGCACGCGTGAGAGTTCGGCGGCCAAGGCCTCAAGTTGTTCCTTGCGCCTCGCCACGAGAACGGTGTCGACGCCGGCGACAGCCAGCTGCCGTGCGAATTGCTCTCCGATACCCGAGGACGCCCCGGTGACAACCGCGTATTGACCGTACGTGCTGCGAAGATCCTTCTTCATGTCGGTTCCTTTATCTAGACAGCTGTACGTGCGGGTGTCCCCGCTGGGGCAGCACGCATCAAGCGGCATTGCGCGGATACGCGATTACACTAAAGACACCTGGTGCCATCACCTTACCGTTGATGACACTTGATGTCATCGCGTGTCGGGGCGGGATTACAGGTAAAAGTATGTTGGCCGCACACCGGCATGACCCGCCCGACAGCGCATCGGCTACTGGGCTCGTTGATCGTTTATCGACTCGGCGGCCAACCACCACAAAAGTGGCGCGAGGATAGGTCTCAAAAAAATCGTCGACATATTCGGAGGGGTGTCACGCCAATTGCTTTGCCAGATACGGCGCAGTGCGGCTCTGTTTCGCACGTGCCACCTTGTTGGGCGGGCCCGCCGCAACGACCCGACCACCGTCGCTGCCGGCTCCTGGTCCGAGGTCGATCACCCAGTCCGCACCCGCGACCATCCGCATGTCGTGTTCGGCCACGACGACGGTGTTGCCCGTGTCGACTAGGCGGTGCAGTTGACGATCGAGCAGATCCACATCGGCGGGGTGAAGTCCGGTGGTGGGCTCGTCGAGGACGTAGAGAGTGTGTCCTCGGCGGGGTCTCTGGAGTTCGGAGGCGAGCTTGATCCGCTGCGCCTCGCCGCCTGAGAGCTCGGTCGCGGGCTGTCCGAGACGGAGATATCCGAGTCCGACCTCTTGCAGCGTCGTCAGGCTCCGCGCTGCGTTGGCGACGTCGGCAAGAAACTCCGAGGCCTCATCGACGGTCATCGCGAGCACGTCGGCGATCGTGCGGTCTCGGTAGCGCACTTCCAGTGTCTCGTCGGAATAACGCGCGCCCTTGCACGCCGGGCAGGTGGCGTATGTGCCCGGCAGGAACAGCAATTCGACCGACACGAACCCCTCCCCCTGACAGGTGGGGCAGCGACCGTCGGCCACGTTGAACGAAAACCTGCCCGCTGTCCAACCGCGGCGCCGCGCTTTCGGGGTCGCAGCGAATTCGCGGCGCACGGCGTCGAACAAGCCGGTGTAGGTTGCCAGCGTCGAGCGCGGCGTGCGTCCGATCGGGCGCTGGTCGACCGACACCAGCCGGTTGATCTCCTCGACTCCCTCGGCCGTCACACCGACGCTGGCGTCGTGATCGAGATCGATTACCCCGCTGTCGGCTTCATCGTCGTCGGATTCGGCCGGCTCCGGTGCACGTACCGTTCCAAGGTTGCTGTTCACGACGTCGCCGAGGACCTTGACGACGAGCGTCGACTTGCCTGAGCCAGACACTCCGGTGACGGCGGTGTACACGCCCAGCGGCAGGTCCACGTCGAGGTCTCTCAAATTGTGGAAGCAGATCCCGTGCAGCCGCAGCCGCCCGGACTGCGTGCGGGGTCGACGAGGTGCCGGCGGCGCCCCGTCGAACAGGTACCTGCGAGTGACCGACCCCTCGATATCGGCGAGACCCGGCACCGGGCCGCTGTAGAGCACGTCCCCGCCAAGCTCCCCCGCTCCAGGTCCCACGTCGACGATCCAATCGGCACGGCGAACGACGTCCATGTCGTGCTCGACCACGAATAACGAGTTGCCCGCGCGCCGCAGGCGATCGAGCACGTCGAGTAGCGGTTCGGCGTCCGCGGGGTGCAGTCCAGCCGACGGCTCGTCGAGGACATAGAGCACGCCGAACAGACCGGCGCGCAATTGAGTGGCCAGCCGCAGCCGCTGCAGCTCGCCCGGTGACACCGTCGGAGTGCGGCGACTCAGCGAGAGATAGCCAAGGCCGAGATCGATGAGGATCTGCAGGCGCGCGACCAGATCGACGGCGATCATGGTCGCCACTTCCGTCAACTCACCGGAATTCGTTGACTCGTAAGCGGCGGCGGCATCGGTCCGAGAAGCCGTCGGGCGCAACGTGTCAGCAAGCTCGGCCAACGGCATCGCCGCGTACTCGGCGATGGTGCGCCCGGCGAATGTCACCTCCAGCGCCTCCGGCCGCAGTCCGGAACCATCGCACAGCGGGCAGTCGACGCTGTCGACGAACTGCAGAACGCGTCGACGCATCATCGCGCTGTGTGAGTTGGCCAACGTGTGGCGGACATGTCGCTCGGCGCTGGAGAACGTGCCGTTGTAGTAATAATCCGCCTGCACCGGGTGCTGGTCCGGATCTATTTCGACAGTCGGCTGCTCATCGGTGAACAGGATCCAGTTGCGTTGCCGCTTAGGGAGTTTTCGCCAGGGCTTGTCGATGTCGTAGCCGAGCGTGATCAGGATGTCGCGTAGGTTCTGCCCCTGCCAGGCCCCCGGCCATGCTGCGACCGCACCTTCGCGGATGGTCAGCGACGGGTCTGGCACCAGTGTCTCTTCGGTCACCCGGTGGATCCGTCCGAGCCCGTGACACTCGGGGCACGCCCCGACCGCGGTGTTCGGGGAGAAGGCGTCGGAGTCCAGTCGTTCCGTGGCCCCCCGCGGGTAGGTACCGGCGCGGGAGAAGAGCATCCTCAGCAGGTTCGACAGGGTGGTGACGGTGCCGACCGTCGACCGCGACGTCGCCGAACCCCTGCGCTGCTGCAACGCGACGGCGGGCGGTAGCCCGGTGATGTCATCTACCTTTGGCGCACCGGTTGGCAACAGCAGGCGACGGGCGTAGGGAGCGACCGATTCAAAATAGCGACGCTGGGCCTCGGCGTAGATGGTCCCGAAGGCCAACGACGATTTGCCGGATCCGGAGATCCCCGTGAATGCGACCAGCGCATCACGCGGCGCTACGACGTCTACACCCCGCAGATTGTGGACCCGCTGAGGGGGACCCGTTTGGTGGTCCAGTCGCTATGCGACTTGGGGTTGATGGGTCGTGGTCCACTGTAGAGCGAACT
>JAIEPH010000013.1 GCA_019749805.1 Mycobacteriaceae bacterium
TCAACCACATCAAGCACATCCACACTCGACACCCGGGCCAACGGATCAGCCACCATCGCCACCAACACCCGCTGCAAGCGTCCGACCAGGGCCTCGATGGTGGCGTCGTCGTATACATCGGTGCGGAACTCCACGGATCCGCCGATGCCGGCCGGATTGCCCTCCGAGTCGAAGCGTTCGGCCAGGGAGAACATCAAATCCATTCGGGCCGTGCGGGTGTCGACCGGCAGTGTGCTGGCCTGCACTTCGCCCAATCGCAGTTCGGGAACCGAGCCCTGATTGACGCCGGTGAAGTTCTGCCATGCCAGCGCCACCTGGACGAGCGGGTGATGGGTCAGACTGCGGACCGGGTTGAGACGCTCCACCAGCACCTCGAAGGGAACATCCTGATGTTCGTAGGCGGCCAGGCTGCTTTGGCGCACCTGGGCCAACAGTTGCGCGACAGTGGGATCACCGCTCATATCGACGCGCAACACCAAGGTGTTGACGAAAAACCCGACCACCTCGTCGAGGGCCCGGTCGTTTCGGCCCGCGATAGGGAATCCGACTGCCACGTCAGTGCTGGCGCTCAGTCGCGAAAGCAGGACCGCCAGCGCTGCCTGAACCAACATGAAACTGGTGACGTTGTGCTGGCGGGCCACCCGGGCGATCTGCTGCTGCAGGTCGGCGGGCCAGTCCACGGCGAGATTCGCGCCGCTGTGATCGGCCACCGGTGGAAAGTCCCGATCGGTGGGTAGCTGTAGGCGTTCGGGCAGTCCGGCGAGGGTCTGCTGCCAGTAGCCGAGCTGCGCGGTGATGCGGCTGTCCGGGTCGTCGAGATCCCCGAGGTGAGTGCGCTGCCAGAGTGTGTAATCGACGTACTGCACCTCCAACGGCGCCCAGTCGGGGACTCGGCCCGCAGAGCGGCTGGTGTAGGCCGCGCCGAGGTCGGCCACCAGCGGAGTCAGCGACCAGCCGTCGGCAGCGATGTGGTGTACCACCGCTACCAACACGTGTTCGTCGTCACCGACGCGAAACAGGCTGGCTTGCAACGGGATCTCGGTCGCCAAATCAAACGTGTAACGCGCTGCATCATCGATGGCTTCGGTTAGTCGGACCGTCGACCAGTCAGTGGCATCGGCAAGACTCCACCTCACGTCGATGCGGTCAATCGGCAGCACCACCTGCTGGGGGATCCCGTCCGGCGCGGTGAACACGGTGCGCAGACTTTCCTGGCGGCCCACGACGTCGACGAGCGCGGCGACCAGCGCGTCGATATCCAGGCGGCCGTGCAACCGCACCGCTGCGGGGATGTTGTACACCGGCGAGGGACCATGCAATTGGTCCAAGAACCACAGCCGCTGCTGCGCATAGGACAAGGGAACCGTCGCGGGCCGGTCCACCCGCGCCAACCGCGGCACGTGACCCGAACCCATCCCGATCCGCGGAGCCAATTGGGCCACAGTGGGTGCGTCGAACAAAGTGCGCACCGAGACATCGGCGTCGAGGCTGTTACTGACCGCAGCGATCATTCGCATCGCGGAGAGCGAGTCTCCGCCGAGGTCGAAGAAAGAGTCGTCGATACCGACGCGGTCGAGTCCGAGGATTTCGGCGTAGATGCCGGCCAACACCTCTTCCACCGCGCCGACCGGAGCGCGGTACTCAGCGGTGGCGTATTCCGGTGCCGGCAGCGCGCGGACGTCGAGTTTGCCGTTGACCGTCAACGGCAAGGCATCGATGAGCACAACCGCCGAGGGCACCATGAAAGCCGGTAACCACTGGCTCAGTTGCGCACGAGCGGACACCAAATCTACTGCGGTGCTTTTTGATTCGGTGACATAGCCGACCAGCTGCTTCACACCGAGGCGGTCCTCGCGCACGATCACCGCCGCGGCCTCGACCCCCGCCAGGGCGGCCAACGCGGCCTGTACCTCGCCCAACTCGATGCGGTACCCGCGGACCTTGACCTGCTCATCGGCCCGGCCCACGTACTGCAACTGTCCATCAGCACCCCAGCGCACCAAATCGCCGCTGCGATACATCCGCTGTCCCGGCGCCCCGAACGGACACGCGACAAACCGCGACCCGGTGAACCCCACCCGACCCACATAACCGTGCGCAACCGCCGGACCGGTGAGGTACAACTCCCCCACCACCCCCACCGGGGTGGGTTTCAACCATGCGTCCAGCACCAACGCACCCACCCCCGCGATCGGGGCCCCTATCCCTATCGGGTGCCCCGCTTCCAATGACGGAGTGCAGGTGGCCCAGATCGTCGCCTCGGTCGGGCCGTACCCGTTGAACATCCGCCGGCCCGGCGCCCACCGATCCACCAGCCCCGCCGGACAGGCCTCCGCCGCGGCCAACAGGGTCTTCATTCCGTCCAGCCCGCCAGGGTCCAGCGACGACAAAACCGTCGGAGTCAGAACCGCCGCATCGACGCGCATCTCAATCAGCAACGCGGTCAACGCCTCTCCGGCGTACACCGGACGCGGGGCGACCACCAGCGCCGCACGCGACCCGGCCGCCCACAACAGCTCGAAAACCGATGCGTCGAAGATCGGCGAGGCCACCAGCAACACCCGCGACCCGCAGTCCAACTCAAACGTCTCGCGTTGAGCCGCAACCAATCCCAGCAGACCCGCGTGACTGACCGCAACTCCCTTGGGTACCCCGGTGGAACCCGACGTGAAGATCACGTACGCGGTGTCATCCGCACTCACCGCTGCCATCCGATCAGCATCGGTGATCGGCGCTGCGCTGCGCCCCGACAGATTCAGCGCATCGACTCGCAGCACCGTGCGTCCATCGGCCCCGGCCACCGCATCGGGTCCGGCGGTCAACACACATACCGCGTCCACGGTGTCGAACACCGTGGCGATGCGGTTCACCGGATGCGCACAATCGACTGGCACATACACACCGCCGGCCTTGGCCACGGCCCACCAGGCCACCACCAATTCCGCTGACCGATCCAGCGCCACACCGACCGCGCGCTCAGGACCCACCCCTGCCTCGATGAGCACCCGCGCCAACCGCGTCGAGTACTCATCGAGCTCGCGATAGGACAAGACCCGGCCGGCGTCGATGACCGCCACCGCATCCGGATCCGCACCTACCGCTGCGGCCAACACATCTGACGCCACGCCCACCGGCCCCGCCACACCCACTCCGGACCAGTTCGACAACACCAGATCGCGCTCCCCACGATCCAGCAGTGACACGTCTGCGACCATCACAGAGGCATCCGCTGTCAGGACGCGGTCGAGAAGCGACTCCAAACGCGTTATGTGCCTGTCGATCTCGTCGGTCATATACCGATCCGGATTCCACGCGAATTGAACTCGCGGTGCGCCCCCGCCCAGCCGCGGATAGATGTTTATCGCGATGTCTTGGATGGGGAAGGTGGTCAACACGTTGACGACACCTTCCGAAGGCCCGAAGTGGATCGCGGACGCGAAGTCGAGCACGTTGATCACTTGGCCGAACTCGACGTTCATGTCGAGAGGCGTCGCATCAGCGACGAGGTCAGGCCAGCGCCTGAACTGTTGGTGCCGCAGCGCACCGACTACCGCTTTGGCCACCTGATCGGTCAGTGCTCCGACGGTGTCCTCGTGGTCGACACGGACGAGCAAGGGCACCAGGTTCGATACCATGCCCGCACATTTCTTCAGCGTGGCGGTAGTGCGCGCCGACACTGGCAGTGACAACGAAATATTCTCGCGTCCAGCTGTCTTCGCAATGAACATTGCCAAAGTCGCGACAACTCTCGCGACATCGAACTGGGTTCCACTCGGTGCCGACAGCTGAGCGCACATCAACTCGCGAACCAGCGGATGACGCGGCGCCGCTGTTCTTCCCGCGCCAGCCAGGTCGGTGACCTCGAGCGGCCCGCGGACCACGGTCTTCCAGTATTCGGCGTCGGCATGACTGCGCGAAGACTCTTGATACTTTCGGTCCGCGTCGCGGATCAGGGCGAACTCGGAGAAATCGACGTCGGTGCTCGGGGCGACTGATCCTGAATAGACCGCGGCGATGTGTCGGATCAGGTTGTTCGTGCCGTACCCGTCCACAAGAACGTGGTGCGTACGTAGATAGAAATAAGACATGTCGTCGGCGATGCGTAGCAATGCGAAATTGGTCAGTCGATCGTTGTCGGGATCAATCGGCCGGCGATAGTCGACACCCATCCAGGCCCGAGCAGCTGCGTCGGGGTCGCTCTCGGCGCGCAGATCGATGCAGAGCATGGTCTGCGGGAATGACCGGTCGACGACGAAGACGGGCTCGCCGCCGACGATCGATACCCGCGCGCACGGCGTACCGAACTGGGCGGCCGCGGCTTCACACGCGACCATCAACCTGTCGGCGTCGACGTCGTGGTCGATGGCGAGAAACCCGGCGAAGTTGTAGGGGACCTCCGGCCGGAGCTGTTGGGCGGCCCATATCGCCCGCTGAGCGGCCGTCAAAGGCCCGATCAAGTCCGGTTGGTTACCGTAATTGAGCATGATGACAACGAACTCCCAAATCTGGCCGCAATACCGCAGCCGGAAGGTTGGAAATGCCGCGCTGGATTACCGCACCCGGACAAGTGATTGCTCGGTTATCAAAATTATGGTGCTGCAATGGTTTTCCCAGCTGACAACGCGGGCGACTGCGTGCGGTGGCGGTCCGATGCCCGCACCGAGAAGTGGACCTTGACGGCAACCGCGGTACTGCTGGTCAGCATGGTCGAAGATCCTCGTAATGAGCTTGGTTGTGTGACAGGGCTTTTCCGCGCTGGCAGGTGGGCGGATAGGGCTAGGGCTGGCTGGTCAGATAGCCCCCGCGCCGAAAGTACTTGTCCGCGCTGCACTCGATACCGTCGGCGCAGCGAATCCGGGTGATCACCAAGCCGCGGTTGTCACCCCGGTATGCGTTGGGCCCGCATACCACAGCTCCGCCCTCCTCCTGCACGATCACCCGGCCCGCCGTTCCGCCGTAGCGTGCTTCGGAAACGTGCGCCTCGATGACCTCGATCGGCTGCCCCCGGTAGAACGTGTACGCACGCGGATACGGATCGGACAGTGCCCGCACGAACCTCTCGAGATCGGCAGCGGGCCAGTGCCAGTCGATCAAGCTGTCGCGCTCCGAACGCTTGTGGAAGTAGGTTCGTTCGGCCTTGTTCTGTGGCCGCCAAATCGCGGTGCCGGATTCCAACGAGTCAAGCGCCTCCGCGAGCACGCCGGGAATGAGGTCCATTCCTCGCAGCACCAATTCGGTTCCGGTGTCGTTCGGACCGATCGGCAACGAATGCTGCACGAGGATGTCCCCGGTGTCCAAGCCTTCGTCCATTCGATGGACGGTCAAGCCGAATTCGGACTCGCCGCTGATCAGCGCCCACAACACCGGGGAAAACCCGGTCAACTTCGGTAGCAGCGAGTCGTGGAAGTTTAAGGTGCCATGCGGCGGGATCCCATACAGCTCTGCGGGCATCTTGTTGTACCAACTGTTGACCACGATGACGTCGGGTTGGGCACGACTGACCAGATCGATGGTCTCCCCATCCACGCGTTCCGTGAAATGCACCGGGATACCGTGCTGCCGGGCGAGGTCCTCCACCGGCGCGGACCAGATGGCTTTGTAGGACTCTTCGCTGGCCGGATGAGTGACGGCAAGCATAACGTCCTGCTTCAGATCGATCAGTGCCTGCAGGGTCTTATGACCCCAGGTCTGATACCCGAAGAATACGATGCGCACTACTCCCACCTCCTGATCTGGGCTATGCCTGATGCCGCGCATCGCCTCAAGCAACGGATCTTACGTTAGCCTCTCCTAACTTTCGACCGGTGGGCTCGGGGCGATTCCGAGTAGACGGCGGTCTAGTATTTGAGTGATCGTTCTACTATCCTCGTTAAGCAGACGAGGCGAGGAGGCCACACATGTCCACCAAGAGTGCAGAAAAGGCGCGGCGCAAATTCAAGTTCGAACGACGCATGGGGCGCATCGTGATGAATCCGTTGGTGACGGCGCTGGACCGCCTGGGCGTCCGCTCGTCACTTGTGGTCGAACTCGAAACCATTGGCCGCAAGTCGTCAGAACCGCGCCGGGTGCCGCTGGCCGGTCGGATCGACGGCAACGACCTGTGGGTCATCTCCCAACACGGCCAACGGGCCGGCTGGGCCTACAACATCGCCGCCAACCCAAACGTGAGGGTGCGGGTGAACAACGAATGGCGAACCGGCACAGCCACTTTCGAACCCGATGACGACGTGCGCGCCCGTGCCCGCAGCTTCGGTGGCGGCGGCCGCTTCGGACAATCGGCGACCGCGTTCACGATGCGCGCGATGGAAAGCGACCCGATCTCGGTCCGCATCGCCCTCGACTAGGCCGACCCTCCTGCCGTTTTGAGGTTCCGTAACACCTCAGCTCGATCTGGACCTAGTTCGGCAGTGAGTTGCTCAGCCGGTCCGTCGCTGACAGGTAGTCCTCGATGAACTCACGAACCACCTCTTTGGCGGGCTTCACCTTGTTCATCAGCCCCACGCCCTGTCCGACGAAATAGGTCGCCAGGGCTTGCGCCCCAGGATGGCCTTGCGCCGCGAGCACGTCGATGCGCCGGATGACCGGCTCGGCCACCATCGATTGCAGCGGCAGCGGCAAAGTTCTGTGACCGCCCTCGTTCGGCTGCCACGCATCGGTCCAGTCCGAAACCAGCTGCCGCGCAGGCTTTCCGGTTCGGCCGGTGGAGCGGATCGTGTCGCGTGACGATGCGGCGAGGAACTTCTGCACCGTATGCGGCGCCGTTTCGGCCTCCTCCGTCGTCAGCCACACCGAGCCGGTCCACGCCCCGTCGGCACCCATCGCTACACACGCAGCCATCTGCTTGCCGGTGACGATCCCGCCTGCCGCCAACACCGGGATATTGCTGCCAATGGCTGCTAATGCCGCTAAGACCTCGGGGATCAGCACCAGCGTCGTCACCTCACCGCAGTGGCCGCCGGCTTCGGTGCCCTGCGCGACGATCAGATCGACCCCCGCCTGCACCTGCTTGACCGCATGCTCCTTCGCGCCCACCAACGCGGCGACCGGAACACCGTTCTTCTTCCCCGCCTCGATCATGTAGTCGGGCGGCACCCCCAGCGCGTTGGCGATGAGCTTGATCGGATGGCTCATCGCGACCTCGAGCAGATCCTGCCCGGTGTCCCCCGACAGGAACGACGGGCCGGTCTTCGGCGACGCCTCGGGCTCGATGTCGTGCTTGGCCAGCAGCTCGGCGATGAATGTGCGGTAGTCCTCGGGGATGCGTGACGCCAGCTCGCCCAGGCCCAGCTTTTCGCCCTTGCCCTCGAACTTGGCGGGCACGATGAGGTCGAGGCCGTACGGCTTACCGCCGACGTGCTCGTCGATCCACGACAGTTCCTGGTCGAGCAGCTCTGGCGTGTAAGCGGTGGCGCCCAGGACGCCGAACCCACCGGCATTGGTCACCGCGGCCACCACGTCCCGACAGTGGCTGAACGCGAAGAGCGGGAAATCGATGCCGAACTGCTCACAAATGGCGGGCTTCATTCCACCAGTATCACTAGGTCACACCGGTCGATGACAGGAACCCTTGGATCTCGGTGAGCATCTGCCGCCCGTCCAACATCTCAGGGTCGTTGTGACCGGCCCCCGGCACCAGCACGTACCGCTTGGGTTCATTGGCCGCGTCATAAAGTCGCCGGCTCAGTGCTTCAGGGACGATGTCGTCGCGGTCACCGGTGATCACCATGACCGGCACGTGCACCGATCCGATCCGGTCGATCGACGGATACCGGTCCATCAGCAGCCACCGCACCGGCAACCACGGATAGTGCATCGCGCCAACGTCGGGCAGAGAGGTGAACGGCGATCGCAAAAGCAAGGCCGCGGGCGGTCGATCCACTGCGAGGCCAACAGCGACTGCGCCGCCCAGGGATTCGCCGAAGTAGACGATCTTCTCGACGCCGGGTTGCGCGGCCAGCCATGCCTGGGCGGCCCGCGCGTCGGCGGCCGTTCCGTCCTCGGAAGGTTGGCCGGGATTGCCGCCGTAGCCGCGGTAGTCGAACAGCAGCACCGAAAGGCCGATACGGTTCAGCGCGGCGGCCAGCGCGATCCGGCCAGACCGGTCGCCGCCGTTGCCGTTGCACACCAGCACCGCGGGACCGCCGCCGGCAACCGGGAAATACCACGCCCCCAAACGGATTCCGTCGCTGTCCAGGACGACGTCCTGACCGTTGGTCAACATCGTTGCCGCTGGCGGGACCGGACCGGGCGACGGAAAATAGATCAACCGTCGCTGCTGCGACCACGCCAACGCCAGCAGACCCGATGCCACGAGCGCGACGATAGCGACAACCACCGCGAGGCGCTTCATCTAGGCCCGCAGCGGTGCGAACGCAAACTCGCGCAGACCGTCGCGCGGATCGACTGCGGCGCGAAAGCCGAGCACGTCGGCGGCGCGGGCGGGGTCGGCGACGATATGGCGGACGTCGCCGCTGCGGTACTGTCCGGTGACGACGGGTGCCTCGGCGCCACGCACGTCGCACAACTCGGTCGCGACCTCCATGATCGAAATCGGCCGACCGGAGCAGACGTTGAACGCGTCGAAACCACCGATTGCGGATTCGACGGACGCGACGTTGGCTGCCGCGATGTCGTCGACGTGCACGAAGTCGCGCATTTGACCACCGTCTTCGAAAACCCTTGGCACGTCGCCGGATTCCAGCTCGGAGCGGAAGATCGCCGCGACCCCGGAGTACGGGGTGTCGCGCGGCATGTGCGGGCCGTACACATTGTGATAGCGCAGCGCGACGACCGATCCGCCGCTGGCCTCAGACCACGCAAGTGCGTAATGCTCCTGCGCGGTCTTGCTCGCGGCGTACAGGCTGCGCGGCCGCAGCGGCGCGTCCTCGGCCACCAGGTGCCAGTTGACCGTCGCACCGCAGACCGGGCAGCGGTGGTCGAACACTCCGGCGTCGAGATCGGCGCGCGAGCGGGGCAGCGGGTCGATCGGACCGTGCTCGGCGCAGTCGTAGCGGCCCTGGCCGTAGACCACCATCGACGAGGCCAGCACCAACCGCCGGCAGTCCGCGGCGAACATCTCGGCCAGCAGAACCGACGTCCCGTAGTCGTTGTGGCTGCCGTACGACGGTGCGTCGGCGGCGTTCACCCCGGCACCCACCACCGCGGCCTGGTGGCACACCACGTCGACACCATCGAGCAGCGGCGCCAGCGCGGACCCGTCGCGGATGTCGAGAACCCGGCAATCCGGCGGCGGCACAGCACCCGGACCGTGCGCGGCGGGCAGCATCGCGTCGACCGCCACGACGTCGTGTCCCGCGTCGCGCAGTGCGGCGTCGACCCGGGTTCCGATGAACCCGGCCGCTCCGGTCAGCAGAACTCTCACGGCAGTTCGAAGGGAAGTTGAATGCCTTCGTGCGCCAGGCAATGCGTGCAGGAATTCTGTGCGTTTGCCACATTCTCGATGGCCTCGTGCACGAGCTTCTTGAAGGGCACCAGGTTGCGCTCGAATTCGGCGAAGACGTCCACTGCGCGCACCGCCGATCCGCTGTCGATCCCCGCATCCACATCTGTCACCAAAGCGATTGCTGCATAACATATTTCAAGCTCACGCGCCAATACTGCCTCTGGGTATCCGGTCATGTTGACCAAGCTGAAACCCTGGCTCGCGAACCAGCGGCTCTCAGCCCTGGTGGAGAACCGCGGTCCCTGCACCACCACCATCGTCCCGCCGTCGACCACCCCGGGTAGGTCGGCCGCGGCGGCGCGCAGGGTCGGGCAGTACGGGTCGGCGAACCCGACGTGGATGCCGCCCGAGTCGAAATAGGTGTCGTCGCGGCCGCTGGTGCGGTCGACCAGTTGATCGGGCACCGCCATCGCGCCGGGCCCCAGGTCCGGCGTCAGGCTGCCGACGGCGCACGGCCCGAAGATGCGGCGCACACCGAGCGCGCGCAACGCCCACATGTTGGCGCGGTACGGGACGGTGTGCGGGGAGAACTCGTGCCCGGCACCGTGTCGTGGCAGGAACGCAACCTCGTGGTCGCCGACGGTGCCGACGGTGATCGGCGCGCTCGGCTCACCGTAGGGGGTGTCCAGGCTGATCGCGCGGGCGTCTGAACCGAAGAACGTGTAGAACCCGCTGCCGCCGATGACTCCGAGCAAGGGCTACCCGCCCGGCGTTTCGTCCTCGACCACCGACTGCTGTGAGGCGCGTCGTGCTCCGTCTCGGATCTCGAATACGTCGGTCGCGAAGCCGCCGATGGCGTTTGCAACGTCCTTGACTGCGGTGGTGATGATCGAGGCCACATCGCCGACGGTTGCCGCGCCGGACTCGACGATCTCCTGTACGGCGTCCTTGCGGATCTCCGTCTTACTGAGTCGGTCCTCCATGAGCACAGTCTGCCACGCGTACGGGCGCCGGACCCGAAGAGGAAAACAACGACCGTGCAAGACTGGCGCTCGTGGCCAGTTTCGCGCAGTGGGTGGAGGGCGCCCGGCCCAGAACGCTGCCCAATGCCATCGCCCCGGTCATCGCCGGTACCGGCGCGGCGGCCTGGTTGCACGCGTGGTGCTGGTGGAAAGCTCTGCTGGCAATGGTCGTCGCGGTCGCGATGATCGTCGGGGTGAACTACGCCAACGACTACTCCGACGGTATCCGCGGGACCGACGATGTGCGGGCCGGGCCACTCAGGCTGGTGGGGTCGAAGGTCGCCACCCCGCGCTCGGTGCTGACCGCCGCGATCGTCAGCCTGACCATCGCGGCCCTCGCCGGACTCGCGCTCGCCTGGTTCAGCGCCCCGTGGCTGATCCTGATCGGCGGACTCTGTATCGCCGGTGCGTGGCTGTACACCGGCGGCTCGAAGCCGTACGGCTACCTCGGGCTGGGCGAGGTCGCGGTGTTCGTGTTCTTCGGTCTCGTCGCCGTACTCGGCACCCAGTACACCCAAGCGCTGCGAATCGACTGGGTCGGCGCGGCGATGGCCGTCGCGATGGGCGCGATGTCGTCGGCGGTGCTGGTGGCGAACAACCTGCGAGACATCCCGACCGACAAGGAATCCGGCAAGATCACGCTCGCCGTCCGGCTCGGCGACCCGCGCACGCGGCTGCTGTACCAGACGCTGCTGGCGGTGGCGTTCGCCCTGACGCTGGTGCTGATCCTCGCGACGCCGTGGGCCGCCGTCGGTCTGGTGGCACTCCCCCTGGCGGTGCGGGCCGCTTCTCCGGTGCGAAAAGGTTCCGGTGGCAAAGATCTGATCCCGGTCCTGCGCGATACCGGGCTGACCATGCTGGTCTGGTCGCTCGCGGTTTCAGCGGCGCTGTTTTTTGGTTGATGTCGTCCGAACCGAGCCCCGAAGTGCTGCGATGGCTGAAGAGCTGATGCGGTGTCAACGCCGCGTCGATCGGAGGCACGTCATGACGACGAGTCGAGCAGTACCCTCAGCGGTCATCTTGGCAATCGCCACAGTGGGGTTCGCCGGTCCGGCCGGGGCCGAGAATCCCCGCGACCTCGACGGCACCTACATCTATTCCGACGGGGTCAGCACCCAACAATGGGTGGCCACCCCATGTGAACCCGTCTGCATCGACATCGTCGCCTCTCCCGGCGAGGGTAAGCCCGGCTTCAGCGGACAGGCAACGAACTTCCGAGGCTGGGTGCTGACCGTCGAGGGGCTGGCCGACGTCGTGAAGTGCCCCGACGGCACCACGGCGACCGGCGGCAAGACCTTCCGGTGGTCCGACGACCTCACCGGCTATGGACATACGTTCTCGTCAACCGAGGCATGTGGCAAACCGCCGCAGCCGTATGACCAGTTCACCTTCACGCTGACAAAGGTCTAGCCCTGGCGATTTCGGTGCGCTAACAGTCGCTGAGCGATCGTATGCGCACCGAAATCGCAACTAGCTGACGCTCGTCGGCGCTTCCGTCACCTTCACCAGTGCCACCTCGGGCCGGGCCGGAACCGCATCGGCCAGGAACCATCGGAACGCGAGATTGCCACGCGGATAGTCAAGTGTGGTAATCGAATTCGGATGTTTGGTCATCCCCCGTGAGATGACGACGGTCACCGAACCATCGGCGTTGGGGACCGCCGAGTAGCCGTTGACCGAGCTGCGCGCGTCGGCGACACCCGGCGTCGCCATGAACTGATTCCACACCACCAGGTTCCAGAATCGGCACCGCGGCGGGCGGTGGGTGACGACGAGCGCTTCGTCCTCTTCGAGTACGAAACTGCCGTAGGCGTAGCAGGCGTCGCGCGCCGACCAGCCGAAATTCGAATCGGGTACCTGATACGGATCAGCGAATTCATTTGCGGCCGTGGCAATCTCGTGTCCCAGGGTGTGTTGCTGCTCGCTGCGCACACCCACCGCCAGCGGCAGGATCGCGAACATCGTGCGCAACCAGGCCGCACTGGAGCGCAGCGCGGCCGCCGTCTCTGCGTCGCCATGCCGGAATGGATCGGGTTTGTCGAGCGTTTCGATCTGCCACTTCACCGGGCGCCCGGTTTGCGGATTGCCCTGGTAGTCACGTGTCATCAGCACCGCCGCGTCAGGCGTCGGACCGAAGTCGAAGGAGAAGTTGCCGTCGGCATCGATGTCCAGGTCGTCGTCGCGAAGGATGGCCACGATCCGGTCGGACCACGCACCCGGCGACGGCTCGTTGTAGGCCGTCACCGAGAAGTAGATGCTGTCGCCCTTGTTTCCGCTGATCCGGTAGCGCCGATTCGGATCGACCGGGCACATGAAGTAGTAGGCGTCGGTATTGTCGCCACCCCACCGGCGGTCGGGCCGAAACGGCGAGTTGACCTCCACCCACAGCGGCCGGCTGGGGTCGGCGAACAGGTACGTGTCGAACGCGACGCCGAGGGTGGTCGCGAGCATGCGGTAGCCGTCGGCGATATGGCGATCATCGGTCACCGCGCGATCACCTTCGAGGAAGGTGCGGTCAAGGCCGCCAAGGGTTTCCAGAAGCTCGCGCCAAGCCGCCGTGGATTCGTGTTCGGTCATGCGCTGATCCCTCTCGCGATGAACTCGGCGGTGCGGTCCATCCAGGCCTCGTCGAGTGTTTCGGGGTGCGTGATGAGAGCGAGGAAGATGATGCCGGCGAGCGCGTCGATCACGTCGGCGGGACGGACCTCGTCGCGAACCTCACCGCGCTTGCGGGCCGTCTCGAGCCAGTCGTCCAGACCGTGGGACAGCACGTCGACGAACCGCTCGAGCAGCGCGGCATGCAGCGTCGAGTCGACGGCCATCTCCGCCACCAGCCCGGGCAGTGCTGCCAGCGCCGCCGGGGTGGTCAGGATCGCGAACGTCCGAGCCATCATCTCGCGCACGTCACCGAGCGTGCTTCCCGTCGAAGGTAACTCGGTGTATTCGGTGACCGGGAACACCGCCTCATGCACGAGGTGCGCCTTGCTGGGCCACCGCCGATAGATCGCCGGCTTGCTGGTGCCCGCGCGTTTCGCGATCGCATCCACCGACAGCGACGCGTAATCGGTCTCGCCGAGCAACTCGGCCGTCGCATCAAGAACCGCGCTGTCGATCCGGGGATCGCGCGGTCGACCAATTTCCACCATCATTATGGAACTGACAGTAACATAAGTTGCGTGACCGATGCCCACTCAGCGCAGCCCACAGTGCACCTCGACGACCTCGCCGAACCACGCTTCTCACCCGAGGCCGAACCGATTCGCGAGATGATGGGGGCAATGGCGGCGGATTGCCCCCTGGACGCCGATGTACTGCACACCAAGGCCGCCGCCGAAACCGGACTCCACGATTTCGGCGCCGACGATTACCGCGAACGACTCGATGTGTTTCTGGCAGCGCTGCAAGACATTCCGGGCATGCATGACGCGGGCATCGTCAACTTCCACGCCCAGTTGTTGCAGTGGCTGAAGAACAGACTACTGCTCACCGACCTGTTGACCCGCCATCCCGAGATCCACGACATCGAGCTTGCTCCGCCGGTCGTGATCGCCGGACTACCCCGCACCGGAACCACCCATCTGCACAACCTCCTCGGCGCGGCTACGGTCAATACTCCGTCCGGCCGGCCGGAGGCGACGTTTCGCACCATCCCCTACTGGGAGAGCAACGAGCCGTTCCCCCTACCGTCGGAGGCGGGCATCGAGCCGGATCCCCGCCGGACGCGAATGGATGTCGCAGTCGAGGTGATGAACATCGTGATGCCGCACTTCGCGCTGATGCACGAGATGACCACTGACCATGTGCACGAAGAGATTCAGCTGCTCGCCAACGACTTCTCGACGATGCTTTTCGAGACCCTCGGTCATGTGCCGGCATGGCGCGACTATTACCTGTCCCACGATCAGACGTCGCACTACGAATACCTCGCCGTCCAGCTGAAGGCGCTGCAGTTCCTCCGCGGCGGACGGCGCTGGCTGCTCAAGTCCCCGCAACACCTGGAGCAGCTGCCGGTCCTGAACGCCGTCTTCCCAGGGGTGATCGTCGTGTTCACTCATCGCGATCCGGTGCCCGTTGTGCTCTCCATGCTCGCGATGCTGACCTACAGCGCCCGCATGCACTGCTATCCGGTGCCGGTGCGCGAGATTGCGGCGACGTGGATCGATCGTCTCGAGCTGATGCTCAATGCGTTGGTTCGCGACCGTGCCGTCGTGGGGCCGCAACGTTCGGTCGACGTCCGCTTCGACGACTTCATGGCCGACGAGATGGGCGTCGTCGAACGGATTTACGACCTGGCGGGAGAGCCGTTGGCCGACGATGCACGGAGCTCGATCCAGGACTACCTCGCCGGACACCAGCGTGGCCGGCTCGGCCGGATCGCTACGTCAGCCGAGATGTTCGGGCTCGACGAGAGCGACATGCGGGCCCGGTTCAGCCCGTATGCCGAACGCTTTCTGACGTGACGGGCCCGAAGGTCAACCTGTCGAGGTTCCCGTCCAGTACTCGACCACTCGGCCGTCGGCGATCCTGAGAATGTCGTTGCCCGTGAATCGCTTCGGACCGTCCGGCGTGGCGCCCGTCCCGATCCAGCGAGCCGCCATCAGGTCGCCTTCGACGAACGGTTCCACCTCGATGAGGAATTGCAGATCGGTCAGCATCGACCTCGTCTTGTCGACCATCGCGTTCAACTCATCGGGCCCGTGGACCTCATGGTCTGGCCAATGCCCGACGAAATCTTCCGACACCAGGTCATTCGCCACTGGCTTGCCCGCCCACAGTTCGCCCATCCAGCGCCCGTAAAGCTCCTTCGCGGAGATCACGCACTCGTTCATAGAAGACATGTGGATTTACTACCCCGTCAACCGCAAAAATAAGCCCGAAGTTCAGGAAGTGCCGGCATCCCGCGACGGCCCGGCCCCCAGCTGTTCTCCGCCACCCCGACCCAGGAATGCCTGCTAGCTGCATTGTGCCGGCGCACTCCTGGTCCGACGTGCTGCTGCGCGAAGGTTTGGCCAGTCTCTTGGATCGATCGGGCTTGCAGGTCGTCGGTCAGGCCGCCACCCGTAGCGCATCGACCAACCGGTCCAGGTCGTTCTCGTTGTTGTAGAGATGAAAACCCACCCGAATCGCGCCGGCGCGCACAGACGCGCGGATACCGACCCGCTGAATGGCCTCGGCCGCACCCTCGATAGGCAGAGAGACGATCGCCGATTCATGGGGCGGCAGGTCCAGTTCGGTGCGCAGCCGGTTGGCGAGCCCCCGACAGTGCGACTGCACGGCGTCGCCGTCTAGCGAGGCCAGCCACGGCATCGCGAGCCCGGCGCCCAGGACGCTGAACCACGCGGGCGACAGGTCGAACCGGCGAGCATCCTCTGCCAACCGGAGCGGCAGCCCGTATATCGTCTGCCAGGGGTCAACGCCGGCGTACCAATTGGCAGCGTGCGGCGTCATCGCACGACTAACTCTGTCGCTCAACGAAAACCACGACGTACCCCGAGGCGACAGCAGCCACTTGTACACCGCCGCGACGGTGACGTCGACCCAGTCCAGCTCGACGCGCTTCCATCCGAGCGCCTGCGTGATGTCGATGATTGTCAGCGTCTCGGTGCCGGCGACGTGGCTGCGCAGCGCATCGATGTCGAGCACCACACCGGTTGCCGACTGCACCAGGCTCACGGCAACGACATCGAAATCGGCTGCTGCCGTAGCTAGTTCGTCGAGGGGCAGCTCGGTGACGGTGACCCCGCGCCGCGCCTGGGCGGCGAACGGAAATGTGGTGCTGGTGAACTCACCCGGCAGCGTGAGGACACGCGCACCGTCGGGGATGGCCGCAGCCACCAGCCCCAGCGCCGAGGAGACGGTGCTGCCCATCGCCACCGAGCCGACGGGAAGGCCCGCCAGCGCGGCGTAGCCTTCGCGCCCGGCGGCGACGTGGGCGTCGAACGAGGGGACGTCCATCGTCCCGTTCTGCCACTTGCCGATGCAGTCCAGCAACGCGTCCACGAGGAACTGCGGCGGTAGGCCATAGGTGGGTGAGTTGAGAAATCCATCGGCGCCGAGGAATTCGGCGCCGAATGCTTCCCGCGTCATGGCGTGGGAGGCTCGTCGCCACGAAGTCTGGCCTGCAGTTGCTCGCGGTCCTTGCGACGCCGTTCGTCGAGTAGCGCGATGCTGGCGGTGGCGCGACGGCGCAGGGGGGCGAACATCCAGATGCCCAGAGGCAACGCGATCACCATGGCGAACAGAAGCGCCACCACGAGCGGAAACTCGCGCACCCCGAGCACGTGGGCCGCTCCGACGATCACCGCGGTCAGCGCGACGACGAGAAGTAACCGGGCCAGCACGTAAAGCACCAGGTCTGCGACGAGGCGAGATCCCGGCCGACTATCAGACACCGCCCGAGCCTACCGACGACGCGTATATTCGGAGCAAGGAGGTTTGTTGTGGTTTACCTGTTCGCGATTCTCGTCTTGGCCGCCCTGGTCTATTTGGGCTACCGGCTGATGCGCGCGAACGCGACTCCGCGGACCCGCACCATCGGCCCGGACGACGATCCCGACTTCCTGCGCCGACTCGGCCCTGAGAACAAACCGCGGTAGCCGGCCTTCCGGCATCAGGCCGGGTCGCGCCGCGCACCCGGGAAGCCCGATGCCACCACTGCCGCCAATTCCAGCAGCGCCTCCCGTGTCTCGGGCTTCAGTCGTTCGAGGCTGATTTCGGCGCCCTCTTCGAGGTGCGGGTCGAACGGCACCTGCAAGACGGCCCGGCAGCGCCGGGTGAAGTGATCGACGACCTTGTTCATGTCGACCTTGCCGGAGCGCGGCCGCACGGCGTTGATGACCGCGATCGAATCGCGCACCAGATCTTCGTGCCCGTGGGCGTCCAACCAGTCGAGTGTCGCCGACGCGCTGCGGGCGCCGTCGACCGATCCGGAGCTGATGACGATCAACGCATCCGCTTTGGCCAGCACCGCCGCCATCGCTGAATGCATCAGGCCCGTGCCGCAGTCGGTGAGCACCAGGCTGTAGAACCGCTCGAGGACCTCGAGGGTGCGGGTGTAATCGTCGGAGCTGAACGCCTCCGACACCGCGGGGTCGCTCTCCGACGCCAGCACCTCCAGCCGGCTCGCGCCCTGCGAGGTGTACGCGCGCACGTCGCTGTAAGCCTCGATCCCCTCGGCGTCGCGCAATAGGTGACGGACCGTCGCCGGCGTCTCCAGCGGAACCTTCTGGCTCAACGTGCCGCGGTCGGGGTTCGCATCGACGGCGATGACGCGGTCGCCGCGGACAGACGCCAGCGTGGCACCGAGCGTCGCGGTGACGGTGGTCTTGCCGACCCCACCCTTGAGCGACAGGACGGCGATGCGGTGGCAGCCGCGCAACGGCTGCTGCGCCTGCGCGATCAGGGCGTCACGGTGGATCACCTTCGGACTCTCGCCGACGTTGATCAACTTGAACGACGCCAGATACAGCCATTTGCGCCAGCCCGCCGAAGGGACCCGCTTGGGCTGTCCGAGCAGCGCCACCGTGGACAGATCCAGATACGGCGGCGGATCCTGGGCCGGCGGTGGGGGCGCGGCCTGCGGTGGCGGTGTCTGCGTAATCATCAGCGGCAACCCGGTGGGTGGCGTCGGGGCGGTCCAGTCCTGCGGCACGTCCTCCGCCGGGTTCGTGAACCGATCCTGGCCACGAAATCCCGTTGAGCCAGCAGAGCTTCTAGGTGCGCTAGCGTCCGTATCCAGCTTCTTGTCCCCTTCTAGCCAACTCCGGCGTACGAGTGCAGACCCACCGTCACGAGGTTGATGAAGAACAAATTGAAGACCATCGCGATGAAGCCGGCGACGTTGATCCACGCGGCTTTCTTGTCACGCCAGCCGGCCGTCGAGCGGGCATGGAGGTACGCGGCGTAGATCACCCATGCGATGAACGACACCGTCTCCTTGGGATCCCAGCCCCAGTACCGACCCCACGCCTCTTCGGCCCAGATCGCGCCGAAGATGACACCGAAGCCGAACACCGGGAACGCGAAGATCGTCGTGCGGTACGCAATGCGGTCCAGCGTCTGCGCGTCAGGCAGTCGCTGGACGACCCGGGCGACGATGCCCTCTCGGCCCTCTCGGCCCTCTCGATCGGACTCCCCCAGCTTGGACATCTTCAGCAGGAACAGGATGCTCGCCACGCCCGCGACGAGGAAGACACCCGAGCCGAGGCTGACCACCGAGACGTGGATGGGCAGCCAGTAGGACTGCAGCGCGGGCATGACCGGAGCGGCGTTGGTGTAGAGCCAGCGGCCTGACACCGTGAGCAGGATCAGCACCGGAACCAGCACGAAAACCCACAGCGCACGGACCTGGGGGCGGCGCAACACGATGGCCGCGGCCACCAGGCCCGAGAAGCACGTCAGGTTGATGAACTCGTACATGTTGCCCCACGGCACGCGTGAGGTGGCCATACCGCGCAGCACGATGCAGACCAGCAGCAGGGCGATCCCGAGATAGGTCAGTGCCAGGCCCGCTCCGCCGATCCGCTCGTCGACACTGCGCCGCGGCCGCTCGACCACGATGCCCGGGCCGCCGCCGCCGGGGCCGACACCTGCACCCACCGCCTCACGCTCGATGACCTTGCGGCTTCGGCTGTACGCCAGTTCGACCGCAAGCAGGAGCAGGGCACCGACGAGCACCACGACGGACGTGGTGAAAGCCCAGTCCGAGTACCTGGCCAGGCCGATGTCGATGTGGTCGGTGTTCATGGGCGCTCGGTATCCATCTCGGGTTCCTCTCGCTGCGCATCGTCGGCCCCGGCTAACAGGCGCTCGGTCAACCGCTCGAACTCGTCGCCCCAACCAGAGTTGTCGGTACGGGCCAGCCCGCCCAGCTCGACGCTCACGGTACCCGGCCGACCGGGGGCGATTCGAATCCAGATCCGTCGTCGCCGCACGACGAGGGACACCAGCAGACCGGCCATCATGGTCAGCGCGAACACCAGCACCCAGATCTGGGCAGGGTCGTGTGACACCTGCACGTTGATGAACGGCACCGCACCGTCGAACCGCACGACGGTGCCGTCGTCGAGGCGGGTCGACTCCCCGACGCCGAGGTTGACCCTGGCCTGCTTGGTCAGCCTGCCCTGGCCGATGAGGCGTGGGTCGAGGGTGAACAGCGACTGCGGCCTGCCGGTGTCCAGGCCGGTGTCGCCCTTGTAGATGTCGATGGCGACGGCCGGATCGTTGGGCGCGGGAAAGCTCGACGACAGCAGCGTGCCGTGGAGCAGCTCGGTGGGCGCGAACAAACCCTGGATGGCGATCTGGTTCTTCCGCCGCTCATCCGCATCGGGGTAGGTGCCCGCCGGCGGGTCGAAGCGCATCGCCCCCGAGGACAGCATGGTGATCTGATCGTCGGGTCGCCACTGCAGCGTCTGCGTGCGGGTCTGCCCGTCAGGGAAAGTGACGGTGAACGTCGGGGCGTAGCCGTGGCCCTGCAGGTAGATCCGGTCGCCGCCGACCCGCAAGGGGTGGTTCACCTCCAGTCGGTAGGGCCGCCAGGTGTCCGAGGTCAGGTCCGCCCCGGCCTGGTAGTCGATATCCGCGGCGAACGACACAGCCTGTCCGGACGGCAGATAGTCGGCCTGGAAGTCGTTGACCCGCAGGCAGATCGGATGCAGGGACGTGCCGTCGACGGTGTTACCGGCGCGGAACGAGTCGAACGCCGCCGGTGAGGCCGAGCAGAAACCGGGCCCGCCGTCGGCAACGACGATGACGTTTCCCTCGTAGCCGAACAGCTTCCCTGCGGCCACCGCGACGAGCAGGCCGAGCAGCGAGAAGTGGAAGACGATGTTGCCGAACTCGCGCAGATAGCCCTTCTCGGCGGATATTTCGGTTATCTCATCGTCACGGACACGGGTGACCGTGCGCCAGCCTCGCAATCGGCGGGTGATCGCCGTCGCCAGTGCCTGCGGCTCGCCGGTCGCCTCGGCGGTGTGGTGCTTGGGCAGCCGGCCGAAGTTTCGCGGCGCCGCCACCGGAACCGCGCGCATGCTGCGGACGTGCTCGATCATCCGCGGTGTCAGGCAGCCGACGAGTGAAATGAACAGCAGCGCATAGATGGCGGTGAACCAGAAGCTGGAGAACACATCGAATGCCTGCAGGCGGTCCAGCCACGGGCCGATCGTCGAATGCTCGGCGATGTACTCCGCGACCTTGGCCTCGTTGAGGCTCCGCTGCGGCAGCAGCGCACCCGGGATCGCGGCGAGCGCGAGCAGGAACAGCAGCACCAAAGCAGTGCCCATCGACGTCAACGTGCGCCAGGTGTTGCGCATCAGCGCGAGCAGGGCCCCCGCTCGCGCGGATGTGTCGGTCATATCGGCAACGTCACGTCGCTTACGAAGGCGTCGCGCACCCAGGACACGAAATCGCCCCACAGTCCGGTGACCAACGCGATACCGACGGCGATGAGCAGCACGCCGCCGAAGATCTGGATGGCACGCGCGTGCGTGCGCAGCCACGCCATGCCCTGGACGGCACGCGCGGAGCCGAAAGCCAGGAGCACGAACGGGATTCCCAGTCCCATGCAGTACGCGATGACGAGTGCCACGCCACGCCACACGTTGACGCCGTCAGTCGCCGACGCCACGGCGATGACGCCGGTCAGCGCCGGTCCCAGGCACGGCGTCCAGCCGAGCGCGAATACGGCGCCGAGCAGCGGAGCGCCGGCGAGCGTGGAGAGCTGACGCGGCGCGAACCGGGTGTCTCGTTGGAGGACCGGAATGAAGCCGACGAACACCAGACCCATGATGATGGTGATCACGCCGCCGATACGTTGCAGCAGAAGCTGATTGGTGATCAGCGTCGTCGTCATGCCCAGCACCGCGACGGTGCCGAGCACGAACACCGCGGTGAACCCGGCGACGAACAGCGCTGCGGCTCCCGCGACGCGCACCCGCGCCGTGCGGACCGCGACGCCCTTCTCGCCCGGCGAGGTGCCCAGTGCGGATCGGTCCTCCACACCCACGACGGCGGCGAGGTAGGACAGATAGCCCGGCACCAGCGGCACCACGCACGGAGAGGCGAACGACACCAGCCCGGCGAGTGCGCTGACGAGGAAGGCCAGCAGGACCGGACCACCCGCCATCAGCTCGTCGATCTGGTCGAGACTCACGTTCCGCCCTTATCCGGCTCCGGCGCCTCGGCGGCCAGGCGGTCCACGACCGGTTGCAGGTCCTCGGCGAGAAGTTCGCGCAGGAACACCGCGGCGACGCGGTGCTCGCGATCAAGCACCACCGTGGACGGGATGACGGTGGTGGGGTATCTGCCCCCGAACGCGATCATCGTCCGCATCGGCGGGTCGTAGATCGACGGGAACGTGATCTTGCGGTCGACGACGAAATCGACTGCGGCCTGCCGGTTGTTGTCGCGGACGTCGATGCCGAGGAACGCGACACCCTGCGCGCGCGTCGCGTCGTACACCTGCTGCAACTGGGGCATCTCAGTGCGGCAGGGTCCGCACCACTGCCCCCAGATGTTGATCACGACGACCTTGCCCGCAAAGTCGTCGAGCGAGATCGTCCTGTCGGGATCCATCAGGTCGGGACCGGACAACGGGCCTGGGCGGCCGCGGCTTTCAGGCGGGTCGTAGGCGATGTCGGTCTTACCGCCGGGGGCGACGAACTCGAACGTGCCGCCCTGGGCGACGGCGTCGGTTCCGGTGGAGCAGCCGGCCAGCGCGATGCACACGGCACCTGCAGCGACGAGCGCTCGCGCGAAGAGCCGAACGCTGGAGCTAGCCACCGACGACGTCACTGCCCGGCCAGCTCCGCGTAACCCCAACCGACTAGGGCGTCGTCGTGGAAGTAGAAAGACGTCAGCGAAGCCAGGTTGCACAGCCGACGAGTCGGGAAGTGATGCAGGTTCCGTCTCGTCATGGCGCGCCGCAATGTCTCGACCGGCAGCTGGTGGCTGACGCAGACCGCTTCATGACCGGCCGCCTCGAGGCGGGCCCGCTCCAGTGCCGCCGTCATCCGGTCGGCGATCTCCCGATAGGGCTCACCCCACGACGGCTGCCGCGGATTCCGCAGGTGCCACCAGTTCTTCGGATTGCGCAGCGCACCGTCGCCCGGCGATACCCGTTGGCCCTGAAAGATATTCGTCGACTCGATGAGATCGCCGTCGGTGTGGATCGGGAGATCGTGTGCGGCCGCGATCGGCCCGGCGGTCTCTTGTGCGCGGTCCAACGGCGATGCCACGACGTAGGTGATGTCGCGCTCCGCCAACCAGTCGGCGACCGCCTGCGCCTGGGCCCGTCCCCGGTCCGAGAGGTGGTAGTCCGGCAGCCGGCCGTACAGGATCTTCTCCGGGTTGTGCACCTCGCCGTGGCGCATCACGTGCACTACCGTTTTCTCGGTCATGCGGGCGGTGTCGCTTCCGCTGCGGCACGCGCGGCGCCCGGCAGAGCGGCGGCGATGCGGTCGAATGCGTCGTCATCCAGAGCGGCTGAGACGAACCACGTTTCGAATGCGCTGGGCGGCGGGTAGATCCCCGCATCGAGCAGGCCGTGGAAGAAGGCGGGAAAGCGCCAGGTCTCCGACGCCCGCGCTGATGCGAAGTCGGTCACCGGCCGGTCGGTGAAGAACACGCTGAGCATGTTGCCGGCGCGCTGAACCCGGTGCGCCACACCGGCTTCGGTCAGCGCGGCGGAGAACAGGCCGTCGAGGCGGTCGGCGTTGGCGTTTAGGCTTGCGTATACGGCGTCGTCGGCCGCGCGCAGCGTGGCCAGCCCAGCGGCCATCGCCACCGGATTACCCGACAGGGTGCCCGCTTGGTAGACGGGGCCGAGCGGAGCCAGTCGTTCCATCACTTCTGCCCTTCCCCCGAACGCCGCGGCGGGCAGGCCGCCGCTCATGACCTTGCCGAACGTGAAAAGGTCCGCGTCGACGGGATCGACTCCGTACCAACCTGATCGGCTGACCCGGAATCCGGTCATCACCTCGTCGGAGATCAGCAGCGCGCCGTGGTCGGCGGTGATGCGTCGCAGCGCCGCGTTGTAGCCGGGCAGCGGCGCGACTGTGCCCATGTTGCCGGGGCTGGCCTCGGTGATGACGCAGGCGATCTCGTCGCCGAATTGAGCGAAGATGTCCTCGAGCGCAGCGACGTTGTTGTACGGCATGACGATCGTGTCGGCTGCAGCGGCCCCGGTGACACCGGGCGACGAAGGCAGGCCGAGTGTGGCGACACCGGACCCGGCGTCGGCGAGGAGGGCATCGCTGTGCCCGTGATAGCAGCCGGAGAATTTGATGATCTTGGCCCGGCCAGTGTATCCGCGGGCGAGTCTGATCGCGCTCATGGTGGCCTCGGTACCGGAGTTCACGAGACGGATTCGCTCGACGGGTCCGATGCGCCCGATGATCTCCGCGGCGAGCTCGGTCTCCGACGGGGTGGGGGCGCCGAACGACAGGCCGTTGGTCGCGACGCGCTGGACGGCTTCGACGACGGCGGGGTGCGCGTGCCCGAGGATCATCGGTCCCCAGGAGCACACGAGGTCGACATATTTGTTGTCGTCGGCGTCGGTGAGCCAGTACCCGCTGGCCGAGGTGATGAACCGCGGGGTGCCGCCGACCGAGTTGAACGCTCGGACCGGGGAGTTCACCCCACCTGGGATGAGGGCGCATGCGTCGGCGAACAGCGCAGCGGAGGTCGCCGTCGCTGAGGAGGTGCTGCGCATGCCACCAGTCTCCCAGCCGGGCCAAATGCGTCAACTACAGGGTGTAGTGGCTAACCCTTCGGCGTGAGCGCGAACACCGGGTGGTCGGCATCGGCAGGCAGCTGGCGCCAGTAACCCTCGACGACCTTGCCTGCCAACGGGCGGTAGACGGCGATGACGGGTCCGCGCTGCTCGACCGGTATCTCGCTGGCGATGTACTTCCGGTCGCCAACCAGGACATTGGCATCGGCGCGGACGTTTTTCACCCATTCCGTCTCACCGCGCGTCGACACCAGATACTTCACCCCGTCCACCTCGGGCACGACCACCGGAATCGTTTGGGGTTGCTTGCTGACGCGCTTGGTGACGGTGAGAGTTTCGCTCCCGCCGACACCCGTCGCCATCGCGATCTTGTTGAATATCTTCCGCGTGAACCACGGCGGCTTGAGGTAGGCCATGAACTACGAGTTTGATGGTTGGCATGCAACTACCGCAATGGCTGGCGCGGTTCAATCGGCACGTCACCAACCCGATCCAGCGGCTGTGGGCCGGCTGGGCGCCGACGATGGGAATCCTCGAGCACGTCGGCCGCAAATCGGCGCAACGGTACCGGACCCCGTTGACGGTCTTCTCCACCGAGGACGGCGTGGCGATCCTGCTGACGTACGGACCCAACCGGGACTGGCTCAAGAACATCACCGCAGCCGGTGGCGGCCGAATGAGACGTTACGGCAAGACCTTTGAGGTGCGCGATCCGCAGGTCATGCCGAAGGCCCAAGCGGCGCCGTCGGTGACGGGTATGTGGCGGCCGATCTTCGCGCGGCTACCGTTCGAACAGGCGGTGCTGCTCACCCGCGTCTAACGTCGACGCGGGCGCGGATGGGCCCCTTGGCGACCGTGGTGAACGGCACCTCGCAGGCGAAGTCCTTGTCCAGCGAACTGACCTTCATCGCCCGGACGATGGTGGCCAGCGCCAGCGTGGTTTCCAGTCGTGCGAAATGTTCGCCGATGCAGGGACGTCCACCGCCGAGGAACGGTAGGAACTGCCAGCGATCGCGGGTCCTGACGTTCTCCGGGCTGAACCGGTCGGGGTCGAAGGTCATGGGTTCGGGCCATAGCGTCGGATCGTGATGCAACGCATAGATGCCCACGGCGATGAGGCTGCCCGCCTGCACTCGGTATCCGTTGACCGCGATATCGCGAGTCGCCAGCCGCGCGACACCCGCCGCGGGCGGACACAGCCGCAGCGCTTCGTGCAGCACCTGCACGGTGTAGCCGAGGGCGGGCACGTCGTCGGGCGTCAACTCTCGATCGCCGATGGCCGCCGCCTCGGCGGCCACCCGGTCCTGGACGTCGGGATGGTGGCCCAGGATCCACAACGAGTACGTGAGCGCCGTCGCGGTGGTGTCATGGCCGGCGAGCATGAAGATCAGCAGGTCATTGGAGATGTCGTCGTCCGAGATCGGCTGCCCGGTTTGCGGATCGGTCGCCGCGAGCAGGGCCTGCACCAGCGGCGCGTCCCGAGTGGGGTCCGCGCGGCAGGCCCGCACCATCTCGTCGGTGATCGTGCGCATCTTCCTGACCGCGGCGCCGGCCCGGCGGCGCGCCGGTGTCGGCATCCACCGCGGTGCGCGCACCGGCCGTAACGCCCGGTCGGCGGTGTAGGAAGACGCTATATGCATGCAGTTTGCGATCGTGTCGGCACGCTCGTTGAGGTCGACACCCAGCACGGAACGGCCCAACGACTGCATGGCGATCTTGCGGCATTCCACGTCGAGGTCCACATCGCCGCCTGCCGACCCGCGATCGACGAAATGCTGTGCGGCGCGGGACATGTGGCCGCCGAAGTTACGAACGTTGTGCTTGGTGAACACCGGTTGCAGCGCCCTCTTGCGGGGACGCCACTGTTCGTTGGGCAGCACGAACAGGCTGTCGCCCGCCATGTTCCGCACCTCGTCGTGGATGACGCACCGGTCTGACGATGCGTCGCTGCGCCCCAACACATCACGCATCGCTTCGGGCGACATCACCGCCACGATCGGCGGTATGAAGCTCTTCGGTCCGAACTGGAGGCGCGTGATGGTGCCACCGGCATCGCGGATGACTTCCTGCCCGGTGTCCAGCCTACGAACCAACTTCACCAACCGATGGATCGGCAAGGGATTCTTCGGCACCAACGGCAGGGTGCTCACGTCGACGGTGGAGGTCACTTCGCAGTCCAAAGCAACGGTGCACCTTCACCTTTCGTCATGACAGCTGCGGCCATGACTCTCAACCGGTACGGGGCCAGCCGCAACACGGCGAAATCCTCGGAAGTAGGCCCGTCGGCCCATTGCGGAATGATCCGGGGGTCATAGCCCACCGGCGCTGAAGCTTTGGCGAATTTGTCCCAGACCGCCGCGCGCGTTTCGTCGTCGAGATACCACTCGACGAGGCACTCGGCGCTGCAGGTGTCCTGGCTCGGGGTCCAGTAGTTCAGCGACATCTGCGGGTGAACCGCAAGGTGCGCCTTCTTCACCGGGCTCGGCACCGTCGCGACCCAGCCGAACAGGTCGGTGCCGTCCCACTCCCAGATCGGATGGAGCACCCGGCTGCGCGGATAGCCGTTGGCGTCGACGGTGGCGGCGGAGGCCCACACGATCGAATGGGCCATCTCGACGAACGCGGGCGCGATCTTCTCGAGAGAGGTCACGCCGGAACTCTAACGCGGGTCTACGTTTTGTCCTGCTTGTTGCTCTCGTCGCTGAACTTCGGGTTCCCGTCGTCGTCGATCCAGTCGTTCACCGCGGTACCCGACACTGCGCCGTCGGTGCCCGGCATCGTGACCGTCTCCCGCTCCTCCTCGTAGTCCTTGCGCATCTCCTTGGCTTTGTCTTTGTGCTCGTCGGTGACCTCCGGCTTCTCGGTGGGTTCCGGCGGATCGGGCGCGTCGACGACCTGATGGTGTTCATCGGTTTCCGGTTCGGCCTCGCGTCGCTCTTTTGTGCTCTGTAGCTCGTTGCCCTGCTGTTCAGTACTCATGCCACTGTTTGCCCGATGGTGTGATCCATCAAACAGTGGCTTGCTAACCAGCGAGAACGGCGCGCAGCGCGGTAGGCAGGCTGGGGAGGAAATGCTGGGTGGCGAAGGCGCGGATGTCGTCAGCGCTGTCCAGCGGTTGTGCGCTTGGCAGCAGCAGCACCATCGCGGCATAGCGCAGAATCGTGTCGGCGAATTCGTTGACGGCCTGCTCACCGATCCGCTCGGCGAAGCCGGCCGGGAAGATGACCCGCAGCGCCTCGGCCATTCGGACGATCGCGGCACCGTGGTGCTGAGCCGCCAGTTCGAGGACCAGCGCCGGCTCGTCCCTGATCATCCGGTCGAGGACGCGGTGCCTGCGGAACTTCAGGATCGCCAGGGTAAAGGCCTCGACGTAATAGTTCGCCTGCGGGCCCGCCTGTTTCAGCTCGTTGGCGATGTCGGCGAACAGCGTCACGTTCTCGCGTTCGATGACGGCCGCGACCAGCTCGTCCTTGTTCCGGAACCGCCGGTAGATGGTCGTGCGGCTGACCTTGGCGCGCCGCGCGACATCGTCGAGCGCAACCCGGCGGAATCCGTGTTGTTCGAACTCGACGACGGCGGCGTCGAGGATGGCTTCCGTCGTGGACGACGAATCAGGCGCCGTCGTGGACGACGAATCAGGCGCCGTCGTGGGGTCAGCCCCTGGCATAGCCGGTCTGGGCGAACGTGTTGTAGCGCAACCGCATTGGCAGATGATCCCACAGCCAGTTCACCGGCCGGGTGCGCCACAGCGCGGCGAAGCGCTGGTATCGACGTTCTTGGCGCTCACTCCACGGCAGTCCGAGCAGGTCCCTGGTCCGCGGCGGCATGCCGCCGGTGGTGAGGAACGCGGCCACGGGGTTGAAGACGGGCGCGATCAACCGCCACAGCACCGGCGAAACCCCTTTGGGGCGCGGGAAGCCCTTCGTGACATAGCCGACGCCGTACTTGGCGGTCGGATGCGCGACGACGATCTCGTCGATCATCCGGTTCCAATACCGCTCGAACTCGTGGTAGTCGGCGGGCATCGGCCGCTCGCTCACGCCGTAGCGGCGATACCAAGTCTTGGACTCGAGGTAGATCTGTTCCTTTTCCGCACGGGTCAATCGCTTGACGAACGTGTCGGCGAAGTAGAGCACCTGCTCGACGAATGTCGCGTGCGCCCAGAAGTACGTGTCCGGATCCAGCGCGTGGTAGCGAGATCCGTCAGGCATCTCGCCCTTGATGTCGGTGTGGAAGTCGCGGACCCGGGTCCCCTCGTTGTCGTCGTCGGCACCGTAGACCGTCATGAAGATCGGTGGCAGCGACCGCTTGACGCGGGCTGCGGTGTCGGCGAAGAACACCGAGTGGTCCAGTACGCCCTGGCCGAGTTCGGCGAGCATGTTCTGCAGGACGGCGGGGCGGGGCCCGATCAGGTACATCCGATTGTCCCCGAAATACCGCCAGACCAGCGAGTCCGGACCCAATGGCAGGGCGTCGAGCGTCTGTTCGGCATTCTCGGCCAATTCGGTCATGTGGAACAGTGTTACAAATTTCGAACTTTGTACCAACAGCTGCGGGTGTGACGCCTGTCGCACTTGAATGCGGCCGCAGGCATATCGTCGGAAGTCTCTGCTCTCAACAATCAAGGAGCGCCGGTGGCGAAGCGTCTGAGTCCGCAGGACATGATCTTCCTGTACGGCGAAACACCCAGCTCGATGATGCACGTCGCCGCGCTGATGCCATTCACCCCGCCGACCGACGCGCCGGCCAACTATCTGCGCCAGATGTTCGAGGACACCCGACACCTCGAAGTCGTCGAACCCTGGAATCTCAAGCTGTCCCATCCGCGCATGCTGTTTCGGCCGGACCAGTCGTGGGTCGTAGACGACAAGTTCGACATCGACTACCACGTCCGCCGGTCGGCGCTCGCGAGTCCCGGCGACGAGCGCGAACTGGGCATCCTGGTCTCCCGGCTGCACAGCCAGAACATCGACTTCACCCGGCCGCCGTGGGAACTGCACTTCATCGAAGGGCTCGAGGGCGGGAGGTTCGCCATCTACATGAAGATCCACCACTCGCTGGTGGACGGTTACACCGGGAACAAGATCCTCGAGCGAAGCATGTCGACCAACCCGAAGCTGCGGGATCAGCCGCTGTTCTTCAACGTCGGCCCGCCGTCGAAGACACGCTCGAAAGCCTCATCGCCGCCCCGCAATCCCATAGTGAGCCTGGTCGGCGGCTTGCTCGGCGGCGCCGTTGGCGGCGCGCAATCGGTTGTCAACGTCGGAAAGGCGTTGTACAACACTCAAATCCGCACCGATGACGGGTATGGGCAGATAACCAACTCCTTCCAGGCCCCGCATTCGATCCTGAACAAGCACATCAGTCGCAATCGCCGGTTCGCCACGCAGGTCTACCCGTTCGAGCGCCTCAAGAGCATCGGCAGCAAGCACGACGCCACCGTCAACGATGTCGCGCTCACGATCATCGGCGGGGGACTCCGCGCGTTTCTCGATCAACTCGGGGAATTGCCCGCCAAACCCTTGGTCGCATTTCTGCCGGTCAACATCCGACCGAAGGACGACGTCGGCGGTGGTAACGCGGTGGGGACGATTTTGACCACGATGGGCACCGACATCGAAGACCCGGTCGAAAGGCTGCACGCGATCACCGCGTCGACGCGGGCGGCGAAGGGTCAACTGCAGAACATGTCACAGGCCGAGGTGCTGGCCTACACCGCGGCGTTGATGGCGCCGACGGCATTCCAGCTCGCCAGCGCCATGACGGGCGTCAGGGGACCGTTGCCCTTCACATTCAACCTGTGCGTCAGCAACGTTCCCGGGCCGCGAGAAACCTTGTATCTCAACGGAAGTCGTCTGGAAGCCACCTATCCGGTTTCGATTCCGATGCACGGGATGGCGCTCAACATCACACTGGAGAGCTACGCCGACACCCTCAACTTCGGATTCATCGGATGCCGGGACGCGCTGCCACACCTGCAGCGCCTCGCGGTGTACACCGGTGACGCGCTTGACGAATTGGACAAGCTGGCCTGAGCGAATGCCGCTCGTCACGCGGACACTGCAGCTGCACTCTCGACTCGCGCGCGATTGACGCGTCGCCACCCCGCGACCCCCAGCACGGCAAGCACGCCTGCGACGGTCGCCAGCAGCAGAGCCAAACTCAGCAGGGGCGCACTGTAAACCGACGACGTGGTCATCGGCTCACCCTCGATGATCGGGGGTACTTCGACCGTCGTGACCGCGGCCAGCCAGCTCAGCACACAGCCGACGGCCGCAGCCGCTGCGAGCACCAGTTGGATGACAGCGCGGCCCTTCACGAAGCCGGCTCCGGCGGGATGCGTTCCTCGACCAGTCGGATCAGTTCGGTCCGCAACCGCTGATGCTTGCGTGCCCATGCCTGCGCACTGCGGTCGTTGGTCAGCTTGAGGCCGATGCCCTTACGTCCACGTGGCACCCCGGTGAGTTCACCGAGTGCACGCGCCGACTGCCATTTCGGCGTTTCAGCACCGGTGGCCTCGGGATATATCCGAACGATCTCGTCGATGCTGATGCGTTCTTCGCCCTGTCGCAGATGATCCGGTGTCAGTTCCACCGAGGTGTGGATCCGGGCCGCCTTGATCTGAATCCACAAAAACCCGGTCACGAGGACGAAGAAGATGCCCGGCACCACCCATTGAATGCCTAACCCGGCCGAAAGCTGGATCAGCGCCATGGAGATGCCCGCGACGGGGCCGGCCAGGATCCACCACCACGTGGCACCCGGCTCGTAGAACAGGATCTGGGGCGGCGAACTGGTGTCCGTCACGTGGGCTCGTCTTTCTGGTCTAGTGCGAACCACTCCAGCGCGGGTGGCCGCATCATCAGGACAGCGCCGACCATGGTCAGAATCATCATGAGCAACCAGATCGGACCGCGACTGTACAGCGCAAAGAGCGCGAGAACCACCACAACCGCCAGCGACAGCGCGATGGCCGCGCGCCGGAACCGCTCGTCGCCCAGGCGGGCCCGGCCGGCCAGAAATCCCAGGCCAAGACCCGAGGCGGCCAACAGCGCCCCCATCCCGCGGAACAGCGAGGGGATGGCGTCCGGCGAGAATGCGAGCAGTAGCCCGAACGCCACCAGCAGCACCGCGGCGGCCGCCCAGCACCAGAACCCGGCGGACACGACGCGCGGGCGCAACTGTTGAGCTGTCATGGTCGGGCCAGCGTAACGCTTCACCGCGTGAAGAACGCGTGGGCGTCTTTGCGGTGCAACAGGAACACCCCGCCCGCGATCAGGACCGATCCCAGAATGCCGCAGACCGCGTAGACCATCGCCGCGACGGTGGGCCTGGTGACCGTGAAGAGGTTCGTCGCGACGTACACCACCGTCGCGACCCCACCGCCGGTCAGCACCGTGCGAGCCCATCGGTAGCCGTGGCGCATCAGAATCTGGAAGGTCAGCACGACCGCTGCCAGCACGACGACGAAAAGTATCGACAGCACCAACACCGCAGTGGGCAACCGATCATTCGGGGTGGCCACCATGTCGATGATGTGGCCGACCAACAGCAGCGGTAGGGACCCCACCCACAGCCAGAATCCGGTGTCGACGTCCACCGGCCGTCCGGAGGGCTCGACCGGCGGCGTCACGCCAGCCAGGCGGCGACGTCGGCCGCCCAGTACGTCAACACGATGTCGGCGCCGGCCCTGCGGATGCCGGTCAACGTCTCCAGTGCGACGGTCTGCGGGTCGATCCAGCCCTTCTCGGCAGCGGCGCAGATCATCGCGTATTCGCCGGAGACCTGGTAGGCGGCTACCGGCACCGGCGAGATGTCGGCGACCGCACGGACCACGTCGAGGTAGGCCATCGCGGGCTTGACCATCACGATGTCGGCTCCCTCGTCGATGTCGAGTGCCACCTCGTGCAGCGCTTCGCGGGCGTTGCCCGGCTCCTGCTGATAGGTGCGCCTGTCGCCTTCAAGGCTCGAGGACACCGCCTCACGGAACGGACCGTAGAAGCCCGAAGCGAATTTGGCAGCGTAGGCCAGGATCACGGTGTCGATGTGGCCGGCCGCATCCAGACCAGCGCGGATGGCCGCCACCTGGCCATCCATCATGCCACTGGGGCTGACGACGTGTGCTCCTGAATCAGCCTGTGCCACAGCAAGTTCAACGTAGCGGTCGTTGGTCGCGTCGTTGTCGACCCTGCCGGTGGCGTCGAGGACACCACAGTGACCGTGGTCGGTGAACTCGTCGAGGCAGGTGTCGGCCATCAGCACCGTGTCCTCGCCGAGGTCCTTCGCCAGATCCCGCAGCGCGACGTTGAGGATGCCGTCCTCAGAAATCCCGACCGACCCGCCGCCGTCCTTGTCCTCGTCGCGCGGCACACCGAACAGCATCAGACCGCCCACGCCCGCGGCGACCGCCTCTGCGGCGGCGCGGCGTAACGAGTCACGGGTGTGCTGTACGACGCCGGGCATGGAAGAGATGGGCCGCGATTCCGAAATCCCGTCGGCGACGAACATCGGCAGCACCAAATGCCTTGGCTCCAGCGAGGTTTGCGCTACCAACCGACGCAATGCAGGTGTCGACCGAAGTCGACGCGGACGGTGACTTGGAAACGGCATGCAAGGCCACCTTCTGTTTACGTTAGCGGCGACGGCTCTTCTTACGCGGCGGGGGCAGCGCACCCTCGGCACGCAGTCGGGCCGCATGCTCGGCGAGCGCCTCAACCAGCGGACCGACCGCGGCGACCTCAGGCTGCACGTCCACGCGTAGGCCGAATTCCGCTGCGGTTTCGGCGGTCTTGGGCCCGATGCACGCCACGATCGTGCGTGCGTGCGGTTTGCCGGCGATGCCGACGAGGTTGCGCACCGTCGAGCTCGAGGTGAAGCACACTGCGTCGAAGCCACCGGTCTTGATCATCTCGCGCGTGTGCGCAGGCGGCGGCGCCGCACGCACCGTGCGGTACGCGGTGACATCCTCGATCTCCCAACCGCGTTCACGCAGACCTTCGGCCAGCGTCTCAGTGGCGATGTCGGCGCGCGGTAGCAGCACCCGGTTCACCGGATCGAAAACGTCATCGTAGGGCGGGAACTCGTCGAGCAAGCCGATTGACGACTGTTCACCGACAGGTACCAGCTCGGGGTTGATACCGAAAGCGCGCACCCGATCGGCGGTCGCCTGACCGACGCACGCGATCTTCACTCCGGAGAATGCGCGGGCATCGAGGCCGAACTCGTTGAACTTCTCCCACACCGCACGCACCGCGTTGGTGGAGGTGAACACCACCCACTGGAACCGGCCGTCGACGAGACCCTTGACCGCACGCTCCATCTGCGCGGGGCTGCGCGGCGGCTCGACGGCGATGGTCGGCACCTCGATCGGTAATGCGCCGTGGGACACCAGCTTTTCGCTCATCTCGCCGGCCTGGTCCTTGGTGCGCGGCACCAATACGGTCCAGCCGTACAGTGCGCGACTCTCCCACCAGTTCAGCTTGGCGCGGTTGGCGACGGTCTTGCCGATCGTGACCACCAGCGGCCCGGCAAACGGACCGGCGGACTCTGCACCGGCCAGCGTCGCCTTGTCCAACAGCCCGGCCAGCGTCGTCTCGACCGAACGCTGTTGGCACGTCGTGCCGTTCGCGGTGACCACGGTCTGGGTGTTCTCGGCAAGGCCGTACTCGATCAGCGTGCGCGCCGCATCGGGCAGGTGAGAAGCGGTGGCGTGCAAGATCAGTGGGCCCGGCGCAGCCGCCAGCGACTCCCAGTCCACGTCGCCGCGGACGTCGGCGACGGTGTGCGCCGACCCCAGCGGCAGGCCCGCATACGTGGGCACCGCGGTGGTGTCGGGCAGTCCCGGCACGATGTCGAAATCCAGGTGCGTCTTCGCCAGCGCCGTCACCTCGGTGATCACCGCATCCACCGAAAGTGGATCACCCGCCACCAGACGCACGACGTCGGCGCCGGTGCGCGATTCGGCCGCCAGCGTCTTGGCGACCTCGACCGGATCACCCAGCGCGGGCCGGATGTCGGGACCGCCTGGGCCCCCGCGCAAGTTGGGGAAAATCGTGGGTGCCGCATTCTCGGCTGCGTCGCCGTCGACGGGTGCCGGCGGATCGGCGGGTTCGGGGCCCGACGGCGGCGGCAGCTCAGATCCCGCGAGGGCGAGCACCGCTTCCGGCACGTCGGGGTCTGTGAACACCAGGGCGGCGTTGGCTAGCACCGTGCGGGCCCGCGTCGTCAGCAGACCCGGATCGCCCGGGCCCGAACCGACGAACGTGATGCGGCCCGGCTTCGGCTTACGCCCTCGCCCGCTCCCTTGGCCTGTCATCTATCACTCACCTCGATGCTTGTCGCAGCTCTAGCTACTGCCGTCGCGTTCCGCCATGAGCTCGCGCGCCCCCAGCTCGAACAACTCCTCGGCCACCGAGAGCCCCAGCTCCCGTGCCCGATCGGTAGTCCCTACCGCGGACGCACGGATCACGTCGGATCCGTCCAGCGTCGCCACGCAACCGCGCAACGACACCTCTTCGAAGACCCGGCCGTCCTCGTCGATGGACTCGACCACCTCGGCGATCGCACCCACCGGCGCGGAACAACCCGCCTCCAGTGCGGCGAGCAGGGCCCGCTCCGCCGTGACCGCTGCGCGGGTGTCGGCGTCGTCCAACTCCGACAGCAGCGCGGCGAGCTCGGTGTCGCCTGCGCGGCACTCGACCGCGAGGGCACCCTGAGCCGGCGCTGGCAACATCTGCACCGGTTCCAGAGTCTCGGTGACATCAGCCAGTCGTCCGATGCGGGCCAGACCCGCCCGGGCGACGACGATGCCGTCGAGGTCACCATTGCTTACCCTGTTCAACCTGGTGTCAAGGTTGCCTCTTAGGGGGCGGATTTCCAAACCGAGACCCAATGCTCTAAGCTGCGCGGCCCGTCGCGGGCTCGATGTGCCGATGACCGACCCGGCAGGCAACTCCCCCAGGACCAGGCCGTCGCGGGCCACCAGGGCGTCGCGAGCGTCCTCTCGCGGGGGTATCGCAGCGATCTTGAATCGTTCGTCGGGCGCGGTCGGCAAATCCTTGTAGGAGTGCACCGCCATGTCCACCCGGCCGTCGTGAATCGCCTCCCGCAGCGCCGCGGTGAACACGCCGATACCGATCTCGGCCACCGGGGCGTCGGATCGATCGCCCTCGGTCGAGACGATGACCAACTCGGCGGCGTGGCCCCTGCCCTCGAGCGCGTCTTTGATGAGACCGGCCTGGGTCGTCGCCAACAGGCTGCCCCGGGTGCCTATCCGGATTACAGTCAAGCTCTACTCGGTCTTGTCGAGATCGGTTGCGATTAACGGTAATTCGCCCGCCGCGACAGCGTCGACAGCCTGCTGGTCGAGCTCGAAGAGCTCCCGCAGCGCTTCGGCGTAGCTGTCGCCGCCAGGGGCGCTGGCCAGCTGCTTGACCCGGACTGTCGGGGCATGCAGGAGCTTGTCGACGACCCGTCGCACCGTTTTGGCGACCTCGTCGCGGTGGGCCGCTTCGAGCCCCGGCAGCCGATTGTCCAGGCGCAACAGCTCGGCCTCGACCACGTCGGCGGCGCGCTGGCGCAGGGCAGTGACGGTCGGTGTGACCTCGGCCATCCGCTGGCCGGAGAGGTAATTGGCCACCTCGGCGGCGACAATGGTCCGGGCCGCCTCGGTGTCTGACGCCGCGGCGCGCGCCGACGGCTCGCGCTGGATCCTGTCCATGTCAACGACGTAGACGTCGGGAAGACCGGCGACGGCCGGGTCGACGTTGCGGGGCATGCCGAGGTCGCAGATCACCAGCTGTTTGGGCGTCTGACCGTGTGCGAGACCGCGGTGGACGTCGGCCAGCGACACCACCGGACGGACAGCGCCCGTGCAGCTCACGACGACGTCGGCGTCGGTCAACGTCGGCGTGAGGTGGTCGAACGGAAACGCGTCGGCCGTGACACCGAGCTCACGGATCTTCTCCGCCAGCCGCTTCGCGCGCGGCAGCGAGCGGTTCACCACGTGAACACGCTCGACGCCCGCCTTCACCAGGTACTTCGCGGACAGCGAACCCATCGAGCCCGCGCCGATGACAACGGCGCTGCGGCCCGCCAGCGAGCCGAGCTTGGCGTCGGCCATATCGAGCGCCACCGACACCACGGATGCGCCCGCGGCGTCGATACCGGTTTCGGCGTGCACCCGCTTGCCGACGGAAAGGGCGCGCTGGGACAGTTCGTGCAGCGTGCGGCCCACGGTGTGGTTCGCCTCGGCGGTGGCGTAGGCCCGACGCACCTGCCCGAGCACCTGCTGCTCGCCGATCACCGCGGAATCCAGGCCACTGGCCACCGCGAACAGATGCTCGACGGCTGCCTCGGCATAGCGCACGTAGGCGTATTTCGTGAGGTCGCCCAGGCCCATACCGGAGTGCTCCGAGAGCACCTGCCCGATCACTGACAGTCCGCCGTGGAAGGCCTCGACGACGGCGTAGACCTCGACCCGGTTGCAGGTCGACAGCACCATGGCCTCAGTCACCAGCGACGACTGCAGGACCTTCTCGACGATTTTGGCCTGTTCGGCCTCATCGGTGCTCAACTGCTCGAGGACAGACACCGGCGCGCTGCGATGCGAAACCCCGAAAAGCAGCACGCTCACGGCTTGTCCACCACATCTCACCCCGTCGCTTCGCTCGCCCCAGGAACGTCATCCAAGGTAATCGTTGACCAGCGGCCTCACCAAATTATCGCCGTTGCCGAGATGGGACTTTCGACACGTCTGACGGCCGGAATCCGTACCGGAACCTTATTTCGGCGGCGGTATCCGGAGATCCGCCCGCAACCTGGGCTCATCGACTTCCCAGTAGCTGTGCTCGGCGCCGTCGAGCAACACCACCGGCAGCCGATCGCCGAACTCCGCCCGCAGCGCCGGGTCCCCATCGGCCGCAACGGTGTCGACGTCGGTGATCGTCAACGTGAAGCCCAGCTCGTCGGCCAGCTCCGCGAGCCGTGCCGCGGCCCCGGTGCAGATCGTGCAGCCGGCACGTGTGAGCAGTTCCACCCGTCTTCCCATGGCGCAAGTATCTCCGCACGGTGACCTAGGCTGAATTCGTGTCCGACTCCGACGTCGTCGAGCCCCCCGCGGGGACAGACGCCGATGATCAAAAGCTCGCGGGCGAGGCAAGTGCGGGTGCGGCAGTCTTCGACCTGGATGAACCCGGCGCGGCGGGCGCGCCGCCGCCCGACCTGACCGCAGCGGCGTTCTTCGACGTCGACAACACGCTCGTACACGGGTCGTCGCTGGTGCATTTCGCGCGTGGACTGGCCGCCCGCAAGTACTTCACCTACGGCGATCTTGGTCGATTCGCCTACGCGCAGGCCAAGTTTCAACTGCTCGGCCGGGAGAACAGCGACGACGTCGCCGCCGGTAAGCGAAAGGCGCTCGCGTTCATAGAAGGCCGGTCGACCGAGGAACTGATGGCCCTCGGCGAGGACATCTACGACCAGATCATCGCCGACAAGATCTGGCCGGGCACTCGCGCCTTGACACAGATGCACCTCGACGCCGGCCAACAAGTGTGGTTGGTCACCGCGACGCCCTACGAGCTGGCCGCCACCATCGCCAAGCGGCTCGGGCTGACCGGTGCGCTGGGCACAGTCGCCGAATCGATCGACGGTGTATTCACCGGCCGGCTCGTCGGCGACATTCTGCACGGTGCAGGTAAAGCGCATGCGGTACGGGCGCTGGCCATCCGGGAGGGCCTGAACCTACGGCGCTGCACCGCGTATTCGGACAGCTTCAATGACGTCCCGATGCTGTCGCTGGTCGGCACCGCGGTGGCGATCAATCCGGACGCCGACTTGCGTGACCTCGCGAGGGAGCGCGGGTGGGAGATCCGCGACTTCCGCACCGCGCGGAAAGCCGCGCGCATCGGAGTGCCGTCGGCGCTGGCGTTGGGCGCCGCCGGCGGCGCATTGGCGGCGATAGTGTCGCGGCGCCAGGACGGCCGCTGAGACCAGCGCTGATAGGCTCGCGCCCGCACATCACGAGACGAAGAGAACGCCATGGCTATCGCTGAAGACATCATCGGGACCCACTACCGCTACCCCGACTATTTCGAGGTGAACCGGGAGAAGATCCGTGAGTTCGCGCGTGCGGTCAAAGACGAGCACCCGGCGCACTACTCCGAGGAAGCCGCCAAGGAGTACGGCCACGACGCCCTCGTCGCGTCACTGACGTTCCTGGCGGTGGCGGGCCGTCGGGTTCAGATGGAGATCTTCAACCAGTTCGACGTGCCGATCAACATGGAGCGGGTACTGCACCGCGATCAGAAGTTGGTCTTCCACCGGCCCATCCTGGCCGGCGACAAGCTGTATTTCGATTCGTACCTGGACTCGGTCATGGAGTCGCACGGTGCGATTCTCACCGAGATCCGCGGTGAGGTGACCGACGCCGAGGGCAAGCCGGTGATCACCAGCATCGTCACGGTGATGGGTGAAGCCGAATCCGACACCGAGGCCGACGAGGTGAGCGCACGGATCGCCGCGGCGCGCGACGATGCCATCGCGAAAATGATTGCCAAGCAAAGCTCTAAGCAGAGCTAGCTTCCGCTGGCGAGCAGACGCGGGTCCAGCTCGCGTTGCACGTCTCTATCCGAAGAAGGCGTTCCGCCGGTTGGCCAACAGCTGGTAGAGGGTCTGCTGGATGGTCTCGCGGACGTGGTCCGTCAGCTCAAAGGTCACCATCGGATCATCGGCGGACGCTTCGTCGTAGTCGGACGTGTAGATCGGCTCGCCGAATTGGATGTGCCATTTCGACGGAAGCGGCACCAGCCCGACGGGTCCGGCCAGCGGGAACAGCGGTGTGACGGGGAAGTACGGCAGGCCGAACAGGCGGGCCAGCAGCTTGACGTCGGCGATCATCGGATAGATCTCTTCGGAACCGACGATCGAGCACGGCACGATCGGCGCCTTGGTCCGCAGGGCCGCCGCGACGAATCCGCCGCGACCGAACCGCTGCAGCTTGTAGCGGTCCTTGAAGTGCTTGCCCAAACCCTTGTAGCCCTCGGGGAAGACCGCGGTGAGTTCCCCGGCTGCCAATAGCCTGTGGGCATCGGAAGTGCAGGCCATGGTGTGCCCGGCCTTGCGCGCAGCCTGCCCGAGAAAGGGCATGTCGAATACCATGTCGGCGGCCAGCAGACGCAGATCGCGATTCGTCGGATGGTTGTCGTGTACCGCCACCGATGTCATCAGCCCGTCAAAGGGCAGCACCCCGGCATGGTTGGCGACGACCAACGCGGCACCGGTCACCGGGAGGTTCTCGATACCGCTCACCTCGACCCGGAACCAAGACTTGAAAAGCCCTCGCAGCAAAGGCAAGAAGATTGCGTTATTGAGGTGGGGGTCGAAGCCGAACTCATCGACCGTGTAGTCGCCCATCATCCGCTGGCGGATGAATTCAGCTCCCGCACCTATTCGTTTGGCGAGTTCGGAGGGAGTCGTGTCGGCGCCGCCGGCGCCCGCGGCCGCGCCGCGGGCCTGATCGATTTCGCGAACGACCGCGGCGATCTGCTCAGCGGAGGCGTGCGCGCCGCTGTCGGAAAACACCGATGGATGTCGACGCGAACTGTCCGCGCGCGCTGCGGCAGCCCGCCGCTGGGCCGTCGAACGACCCGAATTGGAATGCAGCGGAATGACTTTGGCCTTCGACTCGCCCGCCACTTCGTACCTTCTCCCCGCCCCGATTCGAATCGTTGCTGTTATCGTCCCCACCGCTGCGCCATGGACACGGCGCGACTCTCCATTGAGCGTACCCATTTCGGGTCGATGATCGGAGTCAACCCGCGACCTCTCACGTAATCGTCAAACGCTTCCAAGGTTGTCCACTTCGGGCTGTAGCCAAGGTCGTTACGCATGCGTGTCGTATCCATGACGCGGCCGTAGCTCAAGTAGTCAAGCTGCTCTCGATCGACCTCAGTGTAGCGAGTTGCGCGCGACAGCGAATCCACAGCGGAGAGCGCGGAACGAGGTACCGGCAGGGCGATGCGCCCGGCGCGCCGGATGGCCTGGCTCATCATCATGATCCCGGTGGCACCGATGTTGAACGTCCCCGACTTGCCCGCCATCGTCGCGCGCTCCAAAGCGCCGAGCGCGTCCTGTTCGTGCAGCAGCTGCAGTCGCGCGTCGTGGCCGATGACCGTCGGCACCACCGGACCTGCGAGATACCGTGACAACGCGGTGTCCATCGCGGGGCCGATCATGTTGGCCAGCCGCAGGATCGTGACCGTGATGTCGGGCCTGCGCCGACCCAGACCGCGGGCGTAACCCTCGATGTCGATGCTGTCGCGCGCGAAGCCCTCGCCCGGTGGCCGCCTCGCACCGCTGGCCTCGGTGAACAGGACGGGATCGTGCGGATGTGAGCCGTAGACCTCCGACGTCGACTTCACGATCACCCTGCGCACCGTCGGCGCCTTCTGGCAGGCGGCGAACAGCTGGATCGCGCCCATCACGTTGAGCTCTTTGAGCACTGCCCGTCCCCCGGCACGAGGAGCATAGGAGGCCGCGGCGGCGTGCACGACGGTGTCGACCTCACCGTTGCGGATGACCTTCGCGATGAACGGGTTACGAATGTCGGCGCGCACGAACTCGGCGCGGCCCATCCTGCGCAGCAGATCCTTGCTCGGCGCGATGGCGTCGACGGCGATGACGTGATTGATCAGCGGGTTCTGGGCCAACCGTGCCGTCAGATACCCGCCGAGGAATCGGCACGCGCCCGTGACCAGCACGACCTTCGGGTAGTGGACGGTGTCGTCTGGAGAACGACCCTCAGAATCCATCCGGTCAGCCTAGCGACCAAGCGCGAGAACTACTTGCCGAGTTTTCTGCGCTGGACCCTGGTGCGACGAAGCAGCTTGCGGTGCTTCTTCTTCGACATACGCTTGCGCCGCTTCTTGATGACTGAACCCATGGACTCCGCTATCTAGATGATGTTTGTGTACTTCCATGCACCACGCCTGTCTGTGCACTCCGCGCACGTGACTCGACCAGCTACCTTACCTGGGCGGTCAGGCTAAACGAAAAACGCGTGACGTGAGCCGGAAGGCCGGCGACATCGGGCTCGAGCCCGAAGGCCGGCGACGTCGGCCTCGGTCGTCAGCGGTGCAGGGCGACGAAAGCCAAACAATCAGCCCGCGTCGAAGTATGAGCTTTCGAGCATGTCGTGCACTGCCTTGGCGTGCACGCGGAAAGAGCGGCCGACACGCACTGCGGGCAACTCTCCGTTGTGCACCAAGCGATATACCGTCATCTTGCTGACCCGCATCAGGCTGGCCACTTCCGCGACGGTGAGAAATTGAGCACGAGGCGGCTGGCCGTCGGAAGCGCTGCTGTCCCGCTTGCCGCTCGCCGAATCACGACCCGATGGCCCGTTCATAGACGTCATCGCAACCCATTCAGTTCAGGCACGAGCAGTTCCAGCAGCTTCCCCACCGCTGGCACCAACCCGTGCTTACACGAGGAGAATAGCGTGGCGTGTGGGGTTACTGCGACGGGTGTGGGCTAATCAATTTGAATTGATTGAATTACTGGGATGTAATTCCTAGCTGCTCAGACCGGGTTTTTGCGGCTTCGACCGCGGATGCGACGGCGGCCCGCAAACCGCCTCGTTCGAGTTCTCGCAGACCAGCTGCGGTGGTACCCCCGGGCGAGGTAACTGTCGCGCGTAGCTGAGCCGCGGTGGTGTCGATCGCCGTCCCCAGCGCGACGTCCCCCGACGGCTGCGCCTCGTCGAGCCGCTCCAGCAACATCGCGGCCGAACCCGCCATCGTTTGCACGACCAGATCGGTCGACACCGACCGCGACAGACCCGCGGCCACGCCCGCGTCCACCAAGGCCTCGACCATCAGGAAGAAGTAGGCCGGACCCGACCCGGACACGGCGGTGACGGCGTCGAGCTGTGACTCCGGCACGGTGAGCACACCGCCCACTGCGTCGAAGATCGACGACACCTCCTTCAGGTGGTCCGCAGTGGCGAAGCGGCCCGGCGCCAGGGCGCTCACCCCGCCCCCGACGACAACCGGGGCGTTGGGCATCACCCGGATGACGGGCGACCCCGCAGGGAGCTTGTTCTCATAGAACGCCGCGGTGACGCCGGCCGCGACAGTCACGAAAACCTTTTCGGCAGTATCGGTTTCGGCCCTGGCTGCGGCATCGGCGATCTCGGCGACCAGCCCCTCGACATCGAACGGCTTCACCGCGACGATGACGTACGTCGCGGTGTCGACCGCATCGCCCACCGTCGTGACCAGCACCGAGTACGTCTCGGACAGGAACTTGGCGCGGCCGGGATCCTTCTCGGCGACCACCAGGTCCTTGACCTGCCGACCGGCGCGCAGCATGCCCGACAGCAGCGCCTCGCCCATACTTCCGCCACCGATGATCGCGATTCTGGCCATGCGGGCAAGCATTGCAGACGGCACGGGCGGCTGGTGTCATCGGCCGCCGTCGGCGTCACGCCTCGGGCGGCACCAACGCCAGCTGGCGGCTTTGCACGACGATGTGGCCCGCACAGTCGACGACGATGTGGTCCTCGTCGAACCAGTCCTGGCCGATCTGCACCGTCGTACACAGCACCCGCAGCCAGCCGTCGGCAGGCAATGCCCGCAGATAGGCGGTCAGTTGCACGGTGGGCGCCCAACCGAACCTGTTGACCCCGAACGTCACCGGAGCCGACACATCGCCGCACAGCAGTGCGAACAGCACGTCGGGTGCCACCCCCTTGGGGCGGACCCAGTACTCGATCACCGGCGGGCCCCCGTCGGCGCGCGGCTCCATCGTCGTCAGCGACGGACGGATATCGCAGCCATGTGCCAGATGGACGATGTCGGCCATCCGGTGGCCGGGCCCGATGGGTTCCAGCCCCGGCGGCGGTTCCGGCTGCATCAGCGGGATGACAGGATTGACCGAAAGCAGCGGAGGCACGTGATGCTCGGGTTCACCCAGCGTCACCGACGCCCGCACCGCTGTCCTGTCGCCTTGGTGGAGTTCGACGTCGATGAGGCTGACGCGACGGCCCCGCTTGCGCACGGTCGTCGTCAACCGCATCGGTCCGGGATCGGGTGCCCACAAAAAGTTGCCCGAAATAGCGATCGGCTGGACATCTCCCCCATGCTCGGTGCGCGCTGCGTTGGCGCACAGCGCCAGCATCGCCCCGCCGTGCACCTTTTCTCCGATCGTCCAATGTTCGTTCAGCTCACCGTTGTACACGCCGTCGCCGGCACTCGTCAGCGCCATGGCATCGGTGAACAGGGTCGAGCTCGGCATGGGGATCCTCACCTCGGTCAGCGCAGCAGATTGGCGCGAGCGAACTGCAGGGACTCGGCCAGCAGCGCCTCGCGCTCACTCGCCGACCGCGCCCCCGACGTCGTCACCTCGAGGATCACATGCCCGGAGAAGTCGCTTGCCGCCAGCATCTCGCAGACCTCGACGGTCGGCTGGGTGCCGCGGCCGGGGACCAGATGTTCGTCGGCCGACGCGCCGCTGCCGTCGCACAGATGCAGGTGCACCAGGCCCTCACCCATCCGGTGGGCCATCTCGAGGGCGTCGGTGCCTGCGGTCGCGGTATGCGACAGGTCGAGGGTGTAGTGCGCGTGGTTTCCGTCCAGCGGGTCGTAGGACGGCGCGAACGCCGAGATGCCCGGCCCTGGCTTACCCCCGCGTTTGCGCATCCGCTCGATCGACGTCTGGCCCGCACCGAAAAATCGGTCGGCACGGAACGGGAACATGTTCTCCACCGCCACCATCACCTCGCTGGACGCCTCCAATTCGGCGACCTGCGTGCTGAACCCCTCGGCGTATCGGCGCTGCCACCGGAACGGCGGATGGACGACGACGGTCTGGGCGCCGAGCTGTTCGGCGGCCCGCACGCTGCGCTCCAGTTTCGGGATCGGATTGGCGCCCCACACGCGCTGGGAGATCAGCAGACAGGGTGCGTGTACCGACAGCACCGGCATCTCGTAGCGCTCGGACAGCTCGGCGATGGCATCGATGTCCTGAGAAACGGTCTCGGCCCACACCATCAGCTCGACACCGTCGTAGCCCAGGGTTGCGGCGTACTCGAAAGCAGCCTCGGTCCTCAGTGGATAGACCGAGGCCGTCGACAGACCGACCTTGATTGCGGGGCGCACGTTGGCTGTTCGGCGGCGGTAGTCGCCGTCAACCCGACTGCAGCAGCGCCAAGGGGCCCAACGTGACGAGAGCCCCCACAGCCACTGCGATCAGCGTGCTGCCGATGTCCTCGGTCTTGCGCACGACCCGCACCCCGACGACGAGGCCGAGAATCACCAGGACGGACAGCGCCAGCGCGACGATGTTGTTCCACTTCCACAGCTGGTCGAACGCGACGAACAGGCCGGCGCCGAACGCGACCGCCAGGACGCACTGCCCCACGATCCACACGCCGTGCATGAACGACGACATGGTCGTCGGCTGGGCCGCCTCGATTCCATCGTCTGGGTCATCGAGTTCGATGTCCTCCGGCGTTGGCGATGTGCCCCTGCGCGCGATGTCGTCAGCGACGGTCTGGCCGCCGAACAACGTGCCCTCGGCGGGACGCGGATGAGACCTCGAGCGGTCGGAATCCTTGGCGTCGTCCTCGAGGTCGCCGACCGTATCGAGGGCGTCGATATCGTCCTCGGATTCGATCTCGGGCGCCGACCAGTCCAGGGCGGTGTCGTCGTCGACCGGGTCGGGGCTCATCTCCTCGGCCTCGACCAGCGCGCCGAGCCTGCGCGGCGCGTAGCTCGAGCGCCGCGGCGGCGCGAAGAAGTCGACGTCGGCGTCGTTTTCCCGCTGTTGGATGTGGGCGGCATAATCGGTGACCGCGTCGGCATAGTCGTCGTCGGTGTCGTCGGCCACGTCCTGTTCAACGGCTTCATCGGCCTCTACGGCCTCGACGACGGCCTCATCGGCCTCGACCACGTCGGTGTCCTGATGGTCGACGGCGCCGTTACTCACAGCGGGGCTGGTCAGCTCCGGCGGCTCGACAGATTCGTCCTGTTCGACAGGGATCTCGACGGGCTCGGCGTCATCCTGCTGGGCCGACGGTTCGTCAGCGACGGGCTGTTCGACGATGTCGCGATCGGTGACGATCGGAATCTCACCGGTCAGCTCTGCGACCGAGATCGAGTCGGTGTCTCCGCGACGGCGCCTGCGGCGGCCCCCGACCGGCGGGGCACCGATTGTGCCGTTACGGGCCAGCAACTCCGCGACCGAGATCGGTCGCGTGCTCTGGCTGTCTTCTGGTCCTGTCATTCGTCTCTCGCCTCTGGGCCCGTGGATCGGCGCCGTGTGAGCCTCCAGTCTGCTGGTCAGCGTCGCTGGACAGATGTCTCCACCAAGGCAGTTCCATCAGCCTCGCTGTCGAGTTTCCGCAGAATCAGCCCTTCTCGCAATGCCCATGGACAGATATCCACGCTTTCGACATCCAGAGCCTTCATGCTCGCCTCAGCTACCAAGGCTCCGGCCACGATCTGCGGCGCCCGTTCGGCGCTCACCCCCTCCAACTCTGCACGGTCAGCCGCGGTCATCCTAGAGATGAATGCTATGAGCTGCCTCAGGCCGGTGGCCGTCAACGTCCGTTTCACCCTCGGACCTGCCCCGGACGGGGCCGCGCCGGTGAGGCGGGCCAGCGAGCGGAACGTCTTCGAGGTCGCGACGGCCAGGTCTGGAGTGCCCGCCTTGAGCATCTCGGCGCCCGCGTCGGCGAGCTCGGTGGCCAGCCAGTCGCGCAGCATGTTCACGCGGCGGCGGCCCGGGGGATCGTCGGGCAGCCATTCCCGGGTCAGCCTGCCCGCACCGAACGGTAGCGACAGCGCAACCTCGGGCTCCTCGTCGACGCCGTTCGACAGTTCAAGCGAGCCGCCACCGATGTCGATGTTGATGATGCGGCCTGCGCTCCAGCCGTACCAGCGGCGCACTGCGAGGAACGTCAGCCGGGATTCGTCGACCCCGCTGAGCACCTGCAGCGCCACGCCGGTCTCGGCGTGCACCCTGGCAAGTAGTTCCTCGGAGTTCTTCGCGTCGCGGACAGCCGAAGTCGCGAACGCCATCAATTCGGCGCAGCCCGAACTCGCCGCGATCTTGGAGAACTCGTCGAGCGTGCCGATCAACTTGTCGGCGCCCTTGCGAGTGAGCTTGCCGTTGTTGTCGATTGACTCTGCGAGGCGCAGCGACGCCTTTGTCGAACTCATGGGCGTCGGGTGGCCGCCCCGACGCGCGTCCACCACCAAGAGGTGGACGGTATTGCTGCCGACATCCAGCACGCCTAATCGCACCTCTACACGTTAAAGGGTTTACCGTTGAATACTGTGAGCGCATCAGCGATGAGCCCTCGGTCGAAGAGCAAATCACCTGGGCCAGGAGAGGTTGAACTCGACTTTGCCCGTGAGTGGGTGGAGTTTTTCGATCCCGACAACCCCGAGCATCTGATCGCGGCCGACATGACGTGGCTGCTGTCGCGGTGGACGTGCGTGTTCGGCACGCCCGCCTGTCAGGGCACAGTGGAGGGCAGACCCGACGACGGATGCTGCAGCCATGGGGCCTTCATGTCGGACAAGAACGATATCGCCGAACTGGAAGAGGCGGTCAAACTCCTGACCGACGAGGACTGGCAATTCCGGGACAAGGGTCTCGGTAAAAAGGGCTACCTCGAAATGGACGAGTACGACGACAAACCCAATCTGCGCACGCGGAAGTACAAGGGCGCCTGCATCTTTCTGAACCGTCCCGGCTTCGCCGGCGGTATCGGATGCGCGCTGCACTCGAAAGCGCTCAAGATCGGCGTCGAACCGCTGACCCTCAAACCCGAGGTCTGCTGGCAGCTGCCAATCCGCCGCACCCAGGAATGGGTGGAACGACCCGACGGCACCGAGATACTGAAGACGTGGATCACCGAGTACGACCGGCGCGGCTGGGGCGAGGGCGGTGCCGACCTGCACTGGTATTGCACCGGCGATCCAAACGCCCATGTCGGGAAGAAGGCGGTGTGGGAGTCCTACGCCGCAGAACTCACCGAACTGCTCGGCGAGAAGGCCTACGCAGAGCTGGCCGCGATGTGTAAGCGGCGCAGCGCTTTAGGGCTGATCGCCGTACACCCCGCGACCCGCGCGGCCGAATGAGCCTGTTCTTCTTTCGCCTGACTCCGCCACGGGCGGATTTCGCGCAGACGATGACACCTGCCGAACAGCAGGCGATGGCAGCTCATCAGGAGTACTGGGAGCAGCTGGAGGCCGACGGCAGGGTCGTGGTTTACGGTCCGGTTGCCGACCCCGAGGGCGTGTGGGGTCTTGGTGTCCTGCGCGCGGCTGACCGCGCCGAGGTGCTGGCCATCGCGGAGAGCGATCCGTCAGTCACCGCGGGCGTCAACACCTTTGAGGTGTTCGAGATCCTCGGTTCGTAGCGGCTACCCCTCCAGTTTGTAGCCCAGGCCGCGGACCGTGACCAGATGAACGGGATTCGCGGGGTCGGACTCGATCTTCGACCGCAGCCGTTTCACGTGCACGTCAAGGGTTTTCGTGTCGCCGACGTAGTCGGCGCCCCACACCCGGTCGATCAGCTGACCGCGGGTGAGCACCCGGCCACTGTTGCGCATCAGGTACTCGAGGAGGTCGAACTCTTTGAGCGGCAGCGTGATCGCATCGCCGTTGACCGAAACAACGTGCCGTTCGACGTCCATCCGCACCGGCCCGGCTTCCAACACGCCGTCGCCGATCCCTGCGTCGTCGTTGTCGCTGCCGCGACGCAGCACGGCGCGAATGCGCGCAATCAGTTCCCGCGCGGAGTACGGCTTCGTCACGTAGTCGTCGGCCCCGAGTTCGAGTCCGACCACCTTGTCGATTTCACTGTCGCGAGCCGTCACCATGATGACGGGAACGCTTGAGCGCGAACGCAATTGTTTGCAGACGTCCGTGCCGCTCATCCCTGGAAGCATCAGGTCCAACAGGACGATGTCGGCACCGGCCCGCTCGAACTCGGCCAGGGCCGACGGCCCGTCGGCCACTACCGTGGCCTCGAAGCCCTCCTTGCGCAGGAGAAAGGCCAGGGGATCGGCCAAGGACTCCTCGTCCTCCACGATCAACACGCTGGTCATTGTCTGGCTAGTCCTCTCGTTCGACGTGCACTTCTGGGTCATCGTCACCCTGCGGATATGCCGGAATCGACAGGGTGAACGTCGATCCCGTTCCTGGTTGACTCCACAGCCGGATGGCTCCGTTGTGGTTGGCGGCGACGTGCTTCACGATCGCCAATCCGAGTCCCGTGCCACCGGTGGCCCGGGAACGCGCCTTGTCGACGCGGAAGAACCGTTCGAACACCCGCTCCTGATCCGCGCGGGCGATGCCGAAACCGCGGTCGGTGACGGCGATTTCGATGTTGTCGCCGCGGCGGCGCCTGCTGATCGACACCGCAGAACCGTTAGGCGAGTAGGCAATTGCGTTGGACACCAGGTTCGCGATGGCGGTGACCAACAGCGGCTGGTCACCCAATACACGGAATCCGGTCGGCGCGTCGGTCGTGATCGCGATGTCGGAGTTGTCGGCGGCCACCTTGTACCGCGACAGCGCCTCGGCCACCACGGTGTCGACGTCGACGGCTTCCAGGTCGGGCAGCGGTTCGGCGCCTTGCAGCCGCGACAGCTCGATCAGTTCGCCCACCATGTTGCCCAGCCGATTCGACTCAACCAACATCTTCTCGGCGAACCGGCGCACCGTCTCGGGGTCATCGGCCGATGCCAGCACCGCCTCGGCGAGCACCCCCATCGCACCGACGGGGGTCTTGAGTTCGTGGCTGACGTTGGCGACGAAGTCGCGGCGGGTCGCCTCCATCCGCGCATGCTCGGACTGGTCGTCGACGTAGACGACGGCGAAGCGGCGATCCTGCTCGGTCAGCAGGCGGACGTGCCCGCGGACCGATAATCCCGATCGGCCCGGATGGGCACGCTTGCGTGGCGACAGGTCGACCTCACCGTCCTCGCCGGTGGTCAGGGTGCGTTCGGCCGCCAGCCACGCGCGGTCGTCGAGCAGCCGGTCACGCACCAGACCCAGCTCGCGGGCCCGGTCGTTGGTGTAGACAACGTCACGGTAGGTGTCGACCACGACGATCCCGACCGGCGATTGCGACACGATGTGGGCGAGCATCTGGGAAACGGTGATCCCCGACTGCGCGGTCGCGCGCCGTTGCCTGCGCTCCATCAGCCGGGGCGCCAACCCCGCCCCGAGCGCCGCACCGATCACCAGGGCGAGCAGTGCCACGAGCGCTGACAGCAGCAGCGCCGATACCACACTCACGCGAAAATCGTACGCACCCGGTGAACGTCATCCCAGCAGCGTGCGGCCAAATCGGGACAAGTCACAGAAGGAATCTAGGAAATTCGAACCCTGGCTTTCCCCCGTTAACCCGCCGTTTGCCCGGCGGCACTGTTCTGCGGGCTACTTCGCGCCCTGCGCAGCAACTGCGGCCGCACCCGCCGCCGCAGCCTCGGGGTCCAGGTAGGTGCCGCCGACGACCGTGGGCTTGAGGTCGGAATCCAGGTCGTAGCGAAGAGGAATGCCGGTCGGAATGTTCAGTCCGACCACGTCTTCGTCCGACATTCCGTCCAGATACTTCACCAATGCGCGCAGCGAGTTGCCGTGGGCGGCGATCAGCACGGTCTTGCCGGCACGAAGATCGGGCACGATCGTGCCCTCGAAATACGGCACGAATCGCTCGACGACGTCCTTGAGGCACTCGGTCAGCGGGCCACCGTCGATATCGGCGTACCGCGGATCGCGGTCCTGGCTGAACGGGCTGCCCGCCTCGATCGGCGGTGGCGGAGTGTCGTAGCTGCGCCGCCACTTCATGAACTGCTCTTCGCCGTACTTGTCCTTGGTCTCGGCCTTGTTGAGGCCCTGCAGGGCGCCGTAGTGCCGCTCGTTGAGCCGCCAGTCGCGGTGCACCGGAATCCAGTGCCGGTCCGCGGCGTCCAGCGCCAGGTTTGCGGTGGTGATCGCCCGGCGCAGCAGCGAGGTGTACAGCACGTCGGGCTGACGGTCGAGCTCCTTGATCAGCTCGCCCGCGCGCAACGCCTCGGCCCTGCCCTTATCGGTGAGGTCGACGTCGACCCAGCCGGTGAACAAGTTCTTCGCGTTCCACTCGCTCTCACCGTGCCGCAGCAGAATCAGCGTGGAGTCTCCCATGGCACAGAGCCTAGTCGGCGGCGTCCTCATCGTCTTCGTCGATGAGGTGAGCGAAGGCCTGCAGGTTCTTCAGCGACTCGCCACGCGACACCCGCCACTCCCACTCTTTTTGGATGGAGGACCGAAAACCCAACTCCAGCAAGGTGTTGAAGTCCGAGTCCACGGCTTCGAGCACTTGACCGAGCACCCGGTCGATCTCTTCGGAGGTGACCGACGCCAGCGCCATCCGGCCGACGAGGTAGATGTCCCCGACGTTGTCCAGCGTGTAGGCGACGCCGTACAGACGGCGGTTGCGCTTCAGCAGAAACCGGTAGACGCCCTCGTGGTTTTCGTCGGGTTTACGGCAGACGAACGCTTCCACGCGCACCGAATGTTCACCGATGGACAGGATGGTGTTGGTCGTCAGCCTACGCTCGCCGGGCAGTTCAACGATGATGCCCGGCAACCCGCCGCGGGCGCCTTCATGGCGGGTGCAGGTGAGGCCGTTCTCCTTGCAGGCCTGCTCGATGATGTCCCGCGCGCTGGCAGTCACGCACGCACCCCGCGCCGGATCGTGAAGCGCCGGACACTGCGGCGCGCCGCCACATCCTTGCGCTGGCGGGCGCGGTAGTCGGTCATCGCACGTCCGTAGCTGGTGAGCAGCGCGTCGACGGTGCGGGCCCACGAGAACGTCGCGGCGTGCTCGACGGCGGCCGCGTGCATCGTCTCCGGTCCCTTGTCCAACACGGCGCCGATGGCGTTCGCCCAGTCATCCACGTCGTGGCCGTCGACCAGCGTTCCGGTGACGCCGTCGCGCACCGCGACCGGCAGCCCGCCGACGGCGGCCGCCACGACTGGCGTCCCACACGCCTGCGCCTCGATGGCGACGAGCCCGAACGATTCCGAATAGCTCGGCACGGCGACCAGATCGGCGGCCCGGTACACGTCGACCAGTTGATCGCGCGACTGCGGCGGCAGGAATGTCACGTGTGCGGTGATACCCAGTTCGTCGGCCAATTGAATCAACGACTCGGGTGCGGCGAGCCCACTGCCAGACGGTCCGCCGGCCACGAGCACCCGCAGTGCGCTGAACCGGCCGGTCAATCGGGCCGCGGCGCGCAGCAGCACGTCGGGCGCCTTCAGCGGTTGGATCCGCCCGACGAAGGCCAGCACCTGCTCGTCCGCGCGCAGCCCCAGCGCGCCGCGTGCGGCGGCCCGGTCACCGGGTGAGAACAGCTCGAGGTCGACGCCGGGGTGGACGACGTCAATGCGTGCCGGATCGGCGTGGTGCAGCGAAACAAGTTGGCGTGCTTCGGTTTCGGTGTTGACGATCATCCGGTCGGCCTCGTCGACCACCTGCTGCTCGCCGACCGCGCGCAGCGGCGGCTCGGGTGCGTCACCGTCGGCGAGCGCCGCATTCTTGACCGCGGCCAGAGTGTGCGCCGTATGTACGAGCGGCACGGCCCACCGATCCCGTGCCAGCCACCCCACTTGACCGGACAACCAGTAGTGCGAGTGCACGACGTCGTAGTAGCCGGGCTCGTGGGTGGCCTCGGCGCGCAGGACGCCCGCGGTGAAGGCGCACAGCTGGGTGGGCAGGTCGTACTTGTCCAGACCCTCGAACGGGCCGGCGACGACGTTGCGGACGAGGACCCCCGGCGCGACGTGCACGGCGGGCGCATCCGCCGACGACGTCGCCCTGGTGAAGATCTCCACCTCGACGCCGCGGCGGGCCATCTGCAGCGCGCTTTGCAGGACGTAGACGTTCATGCCGCCCGCGTCTCCGGTGCCGGGCTGCGCCAGCGGCGACGTGTGCACGGAAAGAATGGCTACTCGCCGCGGAGCCGGAAGGCCGGCGACATCAGGCCCCGGAACCGTAAGACCTGTCAGATCCGTGGCTGGGCGCACACAGACATGTCTACACCGTGGCCGGACGCCGGCGGGCTACGCACTCACCTCGGGGCGCCGGTTGAGGGCACGCTTCATCGCGCCGATTGGGTCGGCGTAGAGCCCGACGAGGGACACCACGCCGGCGCCGGCCTCCTGCACCCGATTACCGAACGCCGTGACCCGGATCTGACGCGGCGGCATGACCGAGCGTTGCGTGTACGCCGCCTCGACCAATTCCATGCCCTCCGGATACTCGGTGAAGGCTTGGCCGCCGACCACGAGGTCGTCGGGGTTGAGCATGTCGCGCAGCAGCGCGACAGCCTGGCCGAGCACCCTGGCCCGCTCGGCGAGCAGTCCCTGCGCCTGCTCGTTGCCCTGCCGGGCCGCCCGCAGCACCGCCTGCATCGTCGATGCGGGACCGTCGCCGCTAATGATGCGGGCCTTGCGGGCGGCGATCAGCACGGCTTCGTCGCTCACGGTGGACTCCAGCTGGCCGGTGCCGCCCAGCAGCTCGGAGTCCGCGGGCAGGGCGGCGATGGTGCCGGGACCGCTGCTCGGGGAATGCACCCGCCCGCCGATGGACAGCGCGTAGCCGACGGTCTCGCGGGCGTAGACGTAAAGGCTTGTTCCCGCCCTCTCGGACACCTGCAGCCGTCGGCCTCCGAGCAGTAGTTCGGCACCGGCCATCGCGTCGACGTGGGAGGCGACCGACACCGGCAGGCCGAGGGCCTCGGCGAGCACCGGCCCGACTGGAGCCTCCGACCAGCCCAGCCGCGGATGATCGAGGTAACCCGTCGCGCTGTCGACGACGCCGCCCGCGGCCACGCCGACCCAGAGCACCCGGCGGCGGTGCCAACGGCTGAGGTAGCAGCGCGCGCTGGTGGCCAACGACGCAAGGGCGGCGGCCTGCGGGGCACGCGGCGTCGGCGTCTCGACGACGTCGAGCGTGCGGCCGAACAGATCGGTGGCCACGATGCTGGTCGTGCGCGCACCGATGTGGACGCCCAGGGTCAGGTACGGCTCGTGGTTCACCTCGACGGGAACTCGCGGCCTGCCGATGGCTCCGGAGACGGCCAGGTCGGCGCGCTCCCGCAGGACTCCCGCATCGAGCAGCGCGGTCACCTGACGGTTGACCGTGGCGATGCTGAGTCCGGTGACCTGCGCGATGACGTCACGCGCGATAGGACCGCGCAGGCGCGCGGCGCTGAACACCGAGCCCGCGGCCGCCTCCGCTACCCGTAGCGAGGGCGCCACGACATGGTGACGTGCAAGCAGAGCACGCTTGGCGCGAGCGGGGGCGGCGGGCTTATGGAGAGTGGGAGATGCGATGCGCACGGGAGTGTCCTTTTGTGAAGTCGGCCGGGGGGTCGGTGCCACACCCGGGGACTGCCGTCAGGACAGCAGAATCAGGAGCGGCGAAGTGCGCAACTACAACAGTGCCGCCGCGTGATGCGGGCAGCCTGACTCCTGGACACGCGACGAATTTAACACGCCAACTAAAGTTGGGCCCATGACCACACCAGAGACCGACAGGCGGGTCGCGGTGGTGACCGGCGCCAGCGCCGGTATCGGTGCAGCGACCGCGAGAACCCTTGCAGCCCTTGGCTTTCATGTGGTTTGCGCAGCCCGGCGCGCGGAGCCGATCCAGGCCCTGGCCGACGAGATCGGCGGCACCGCGATTGTGACCGACGTCACCGATTCCGACGCCGTCGACGCCCTGGCCGACAGCCTGAACAGGGTCGATGTGCTGGTGAACAACGCCGGCGGCGCGCGCGGACTCGAGCCGGTGGCAGAGGCCGATATCGAGCACTGGCGGTGGATGTGGGAGGCCAATGTTCTGGGCACCCTGCGGGTCACCCGCGCGCTGCTGCCGAAGCTGATCGACTCCGGCGACGGGCTGATCGTCACGGTCACCTCGATCGCCGCTGTCGAGATCTACGACAACGGCGGCGGTTACACCTCGGCCAAACACGCCCAGGGAGTACTGCATCGCACGCTGCGCAGCGAGCTGCTCGGAAAACCGGTGCGGCTCACCGAAGTTGCGCCGGGCATGGTGAAGACCGACTTCTCACTGCGCCGGTTCGACGGTGACGAGGAGCGCGCCGCCAAGGTGTACGAAGGTGTCACACCGCTGGTGGCCGAGGACATCGCCGAGGTGATCGGGTTCGTCGCCAGCCGCCCGTCCCACGTCGACCTGGATCTGATCGTGGTCCGGCCGCGTGACCAGGTCAGCGGCGCCAGCGGATCCCGGTTCAACCGCCAGACCTAACGCCTCGAGTGTGGGCTTGGCGCACGCCAACGGGCCCCTGAGCGTGCGGGTAACCCACGTTCGGCGGGATCGGTCAGCCGCCGGGGCGGCCTGCGCCGGCGGGCTCCGGTGCACCCGACGGCGTGGCAGGAGCGGTGCTGGGAATCCCGACGGGTGAAGCCTGGTCCGACAGCGCGGACATTGACGTCCACTCGTCCCAAGGAACCGCCCAGTCCCAGATATCGCCGTCGGCGTAGGACAGCTGGATCCGCGTCCCGGTGACCTCGACCGGATCGCCGTAGATCGCGCTGTTGAAATACTGCTGGGCGTCGGACTCGGACAGGTTGATGCAGCCGTTGGTGACGTTCGAGTTGCCCTGCGAACCGAGGCTGGCCGGGTTGGCGTGGATGAACTCGCCGTTGTTCGAGATCCGAACGGCGAACCGCTCGCGGATGTTGGCGTATCCGGCCGCGGGGTTGGTCATGTAGAAGTCTTCGTACTTCTCGGTGACGACGTGCACGCCGCTGCGGGTCACGTTGCGATCCAGGTCGCCCTCGCCGTAGCTGCACGGGAAGTCCATGATGACCGCGCCGCCGGCGTCGAGCACCTGGATGCGGTGCGACGACGCTTCGGCCTTGACCAGCTGACGACGGCCGATCTCGAACGTCAGCGTCGAATCCGCCGCGCCGAACGCGCCCTCGCCGAACGGAACCCCGTAGAGCTTGGCGTCGACGTGCACCTTCGTGCCCGCCGGGTAGTAATCCTTGGTACGCCAGTGCATGCGCGAGCCGCCGATTTCGTCGGGTAGCCATGCCCAGCTGCCCTCGACGGCCGGTTCGGTGGTGACCTTGACCGCCTTCTCGACGGACGCCTTGTCGCTGATCGACGCGTCGAACTGGATGATGATCGGCGCCGCGACGCCGACGACTTGGCCGTCGGCGAGCTGGAACCGGCCGCTGACCTGAGAGCTGGGGTTGACGGTGGTGAAATTGCCTGCGACGGGTTGCGCATTGCCGTCACGGCCGACCACCGAGCCACTCCACGTGTACTCGACGCCGTAGCCGAGCGGTTCGGTGATGTTGAAGGCGGTGCGATCGCGGTTGAGCGCACCCGCGACGGCCTTGCCATCGGGATTCGTCAGCGCGACCCGCTGGAACCAGCCGTCGCGGACCTCGATCCCGATGGCCGCGGTCGGCACCACATCAGCGGTGGCGTCGGCGGGTTGGTATGTCAGCGACGGTGCGGGCGGCGCGATCGCCTCGCCGGCTGAAGGCAGGGACCCCTTGGAACAGGCCGCCAGAGCGCCCGGCGCGATGACGCCTACCGCAAACGCGGTCAAGGCGCGTCGCCTGGATATCGCCGGCACAGGGGGCACGGCATCGGCTGGGCTCACGTGGACCCAGGGTACCTAGAGAGCGGCGCCAATCAGAATTGGTTCGGGTGTGAGTTCGATCCCGAATGTCGTTCTGACACCGTCGCGTACCACCCTGGCCAGCGCAATCACATCAGATGTCGTCGCTTTGCCCCGATTGGTCACAGCCAGCGCATGCTTGGTCGACAGCCGCGCTACATGGTCGTTGCCCGGATAGCCCTTGGCGAAGCCCGCACGCTCCACAAGCCATCCAGCGGCCAGCTTGACGCCGTCGGGCGCCGGATAGTTGGGCACGACTCCGTCGACGCCGCCCCTGAGCCGCTCGAAGACTTCATGGTCGACGACGGGGTTGGTGAAGAACGAGCCCACGCTCCAGGTGTCGTGGTCGGCCTCGTCGAGCACCATGCCCTTGCGAGCTCGCAACGCCAGCACCGCGTCCCGCACGCGGGCGGCGTCGACCCGCGAATTCGGTTCTGCACCAAGGGCATTGGCGAGCTCACCGTAGCGCATCGGTGCACTGAGTCCGTCGGGACGCAATTCGAATTCCACCTCGAGCACGATCGAGGCGGAGGAATGCTTGAGGACGCTGGTGCGGTAGCCGAACTGCAGCGTCGACGGTCCGACCCAGGAGTCCTGCCCCGTCCGGCGGTCGAGCAGCCGCACCCGGCTGATCGTGTCGGCGACCTCGGCACCGTACGCGCCGACGTTCTGAACCGGCGTCGCACCGGCGGAGCCCGGGATACCGGACAGGCATTCCAAGCCGCCCAGCCCGTGCGCAAGCGACGTCACGACGACGTCGTCCCACGCCGCGCCGGCCTCCGCGCGCACGACGTTTCCCTCGACGGTGATCTCGGTGTTGGCGAGCAGGACGACGGTGAGGTCGGTGAGGTCGTCGGCCAGCACGACGTTGGATCCACCTGCGAGCACGAGGGCATCGCTGTCGGGGCCGAGCGCGCGCGTCACGTCGACGACCTTCTGGGTGGTGTCGCAGGTGATCAGCCGTTGCGCAACGGGTCCCACGCGCAGGGTGGTCAGCGGCGCCAACGGCACCGCCTCGGAGACGGACGCGCCGCCGATGAGCGAGGTGACCACGGGCGGTAACGGTAGCGTGGCCAGCTATGCCGCGTTCATTCGACATGGCCACCGAATACGAGGGCACGGTCGAACAGGTCCACCGCGCGTTCCGCGAAGAGCAGTACTGGATGGCCAGGCTGACAGAGTCCGGCGCCGACGCCTACTCGCTGGACAGGCTGATCCTCGGCGACGACGGCGGTATCGACATCGTGACCACGCAGCAGATTCTCGCCAGCCGGTTGCCTGGGGTGGTTCAGCAGTTCCATCGCGGGGACCTGACGGTGATCCGCGAAGAGGTGTGGTCACCGATGCGCGACGGTCAGGCGGCGGCGGCCGTCGAACTCAGAATTCACGATGCACCGGCAAATCTGAGTGGCAGCGCGACCTTGGTCCCGGCGAATCCCGGCACCGGCTCGCGGCTGGACTTCAGTGCCACCGTCGAGGTGAACATTCCGCTCGTCGGCGGCAAGATCGAGAACTTCATCGGCAGTCAACTCGTCGACCTGTTGATCCACGAGCAGCGCTTCACCACGGTGTGGATCGCCGAGAACACTTAGGTCGGCACCTGCGGCGTGGTGCGGGGCGCAAGGCCCCCACCGGCTTAAACTTGAATTCATGGCTGCTCCGATCGGACAGCTCACGCGGGGCACCACCGGCTACAACCGGCTACGGCGCAGCGATCGTTGGCTGGTGCATTCGCCACGGGTGCGCGCCGCACTGCTGTCCGCCGCCGACCCGTTGGTCATCGACCTCGGCTACGGCGCGCTGCCGGTGACGACTCTCGAACTGGCCGAGCGACTGCGGATGGTGCGCAACGACGTTCGGGTCATCGGCCTCGAGATCCACCCCGAACGAGTGGCGTCGGCACGAGCCGCCGGCGGCGACACCGTCGAATTCGCCCTCGGCGGTTTCGAATTGGCCGGGCGGCGCCCCGCCCTGGTGCGCGCATTCAACGTGCTGCGTCAATATCCCCTCGACGCGGTGGCCGAGGCGTGGTCGACCATGCAAGCCCAGTTGGCCACCGGCGGTCTGATCGTCGACGGCACGTGCGATGAACTCGGCAGGCTCTGCTGTTGGGTGCTGCTCGACGCCGACGGTCCGCTGAGCCTCACGCTGGCCTGCGATCCGTTCGCCATCGAGCGCCCGTCGGATCTCGCCGTCCGGCTGCCCAAGGTGCTGATCCATCACAATGTCGAAGGTCAGCCGATCCACGCTTTGCTCGCGGCGGCCGATCGCGCGTGGGCCAGCGTCGCGGGCCACGGTGTCTTCGGCCCAAGGGTGCGCTGGCGGGCAATGCTGGATCTCCTGCGCAACAGGAATTTCGGGGGCTTCCCCGTCGACCCGCCGCGACGACGGATGCGCGACGGCGTGCTCACGGTGCCGTGGCAGGCCGTGGCGCCGAATCCCCTCCCCTGAACGTCCTACGCTGGTGATCATGCGCGTGGCCCTGGCACAGATCCGCAGCGACACCGACCCGGCGGCCAACCTCGGCCTGGTCGAGGACTACACCCGACGCGCAGCCGACGCCGGTGCGCGGCTGGTGTTGTTCCCGGAGGCGACGATGTGCCGGTTCGGCGCTTCGTTGGCCTCGATCGCCGAACCAATCGACGGCCCATGGGCGACGGGAGTGCGGCAGATCGCCGAGCGCGCAGGCATCGTCGTCGTCGCCGGCATGTTCGTCCCCGCCGACACCCGAGATGGGCGGGCGCGGGTGACCAACACCCTGATCGCGACGGGACCGGGAGTCGACGCCCATTACGACAAGATCCATCTCTACGACGCGTTCGGGTTCACCGAGTCGAATACCGTGGCGCCGGGCCGCGAGCCCGTGGTGATCACGGTCGACGGTGGCTCCAATCCCGTCACCGTCGGCCTCACCCTGTGCTACGACGTCCGCTTCCCCGAGCTGTACATCGAATTGGCCCGCCGCGGAGCACAACTCATCACCGTCCACGCGTCGTGGGGCACCGGTGCCGGCAAGCTCGACCAGTGGACGCTACTGGCCCGCGCCCGCGCGATCGACACGACGGGCTTCGTCGCAGCAGTCGATCAGGCCTATCCGGGCGACGAAATCGCGGCGCTGGGACCCACCGGGGTGGGCGGCAGCGTCGTCGCGTCTCCGGTGGGCGACGTCGTCGCATCGGCGGGCGACGATCCGGCTCTGCTCGTCACCGATATCGACCTCGATGCGGCCCGGAAGGTCCGCGAAACCATCGCGGTGATGCACAACCGCACAGATCACCTGTGACGTAAGGCAGAATCGCGGAGATGACAGACCCTTGGGACCGCCGCAACCAGCCGCAGGGACCGCCGCAAGGGCCGCAGGGCCCGCCTCAGTACCCGCAACACCCGCCGCAGGGGCCGCCGCCGGGTTACTCCGCGCCGCCACCCCAGGGGCCTGGGCCGCAGACGTCGGCGCCGCTGCAGGAGGAGCCCACCCCCGAGAAGCGGTCGAAGGGCTTCCTCCGCGACCCGCTGTCCATCGTTCTGACGCTGGTCATCGTCGTCGCGGTGATCGCCGCGGCGCTGATCGGCGTCGAGCTGTACGCCCGCAATGAAGGCGAGACCAGGGTCGCCTCCGCCGTCGAATGTCTTGTCGAGGACAAGGCCGAGGTGTCCTTCGCCTTCATGCCGCCGTTCCTCATTCAACACATGTCCAGGCACTATTCGAGCCTGCACATCGAAACCGCGGGCAATCAGATCGGCAGTTTGCAGGGCATGAAAGCCGACGTGACCGTCGAGAACGTGAAACTGAATGAAGACGCCGGCTCCGGCAGCGGCGGCACGATCGGGTCGCTCGTCGCGAAGATCGACTGGACATCGGCCGGCATGTCGCAGTCCATCCAGGACGCCATTCCGCTCGTCGGATCGTTGATCTCCGGCGTCACGACCAACCCGTCCGATGGCACGGTCGAGTTGGAGGCGGCGCTCGGCAGCATCGTCACCAAGCCGACGGTCAAGAACGGCGCTCTCACGCTGGAGGTGACGGAGCTGACCGGGCTCGGTTTCACGTTGCCGCGGGAGACGATTCAGCCCGCACTCGACTCGCTCACCGCCCAGTTGGAGCAGGAGCTGCCGATGGACATCAAGGCCGACTCGGTGAAGGTGACCGACGCGGGCGTCGAGACCCAGTTCTCCACCCAGAACGCGACGATTCCCAGGAGCGAGCAAGACTCCTGCTTCGCGAACATCTGACGGTCAGTCCTCGGGCTCGGTCCACCGAAAACTGTTGACGTACTTGCCCATATCCATGGCAAGTTGCAGATTCGCCGCGGATGGGTGGCCCGGTCCGTCGTCCCGGGTGAACTCGCGGTGCGGCCCGATCGCGGCGGCAGCCAACGCATAGTCGTTCTTGACCGCGACCATGACGAGGAGCCGCAGCCGGGTGAACGAACCGCGGGCGTCCTGCGGATAGTCGTCGTAGACGACGCCATAACCGGGCTCGTAGCCGACCATGGCGTTCGGGATCTCGTACTCGACGGTCGCGTTCGGGAAGTGTTCGGCAACCAGGCTTTCCGTAATCTGCTTCGCTGTCTTACCCTCGGCGGGCTGTCCGAACAGTTCCATGGTGCCGGTGTCGCCGCCGGTGAATTTCAATTCGACGCCATCCGGCTGCAGGGTCGCCACGTAAGCCGTTCCCGGCCCGGGGTACTGGACCGAGAACGCGCCGTCCTCGGAGACGTAACGCGGATACGATTCGATTGGTTCGTAGATCGGCGGACGTCCGCAGTCGGGCGGGCATTGATAGGCGACCACAGGGGGCGTCGACGCCACTGCGGCGGCGATACCCGCAGCCGCCGCGACGGCGGTGCCGACGGCCAGCGCCGTCATCAGACGGGCATGCCTCGGGTGACGCACCGGCGCGGTCTCGACATCGTCTGCGGTGCGTCGAACATCGCGCGACGACCGCGATGCCGCATGCGTGGCGACACCGCAATTGGGGCAGAACGGCATATCGGGTTCGACGCAATGACAATGAAAGCAGCGCAAATACCCGCTGCGGGTTTCCGGGTCGTGATCTTTGCTCATCAGAACCGATTGGACGCCGAGCCTGAGCGCGATCACGGCGAACAGCGCGATGACCAGGTAGAGCACCAACTCCACGAATATCGGAATCGGCTCGAGGTCCATCAGGCCGAACAGGGCGTACAAGCCGAGGGTCAACAGCACGCTGATGGCGATGAGGGTCCGACGGCCGAACCACAGTGCCATCCCGAACAGCCCGCCGAGCATCGCCGCAGTCAAAGGGACAGCGATGAGCTGAATTCCGGCCTGCACGACCAAGGTGTCGACCGCTCGGTCGCTGGCCCTGATCCCCGTCTCGAACTGAGGAGCCAGCAGTGTCAGGGTCGCCGCGGAGGTGAAACTGATCGACCCGAGTGCCCCGATTACATAGCCCTCCAACGACTCCCGCGGTCCACGCCGGATCAGCCGGATCACCACCGTCGGAATCGGCATCAGCAGGGCGTAAAACACCGGGTTTACGATCACGAGCAGCTTGTCGAACAGCGTGTGTGAGGTGTACTCGCTTCCCAGCGTCAAAACGTAGTCGTCGGGGACGAACGCGTTGACCGCGTAGGCGCAACCGAAACCCAAGACGATTCCCATCGCGGCGGTCAGCGCCAACAAGCGGCGCGGCAGGTCGTCGTCGACGTCGGACTCGCGCAGATACAGCACGAACAGGATCAGCAGTCCGAGGGCACCCACCGTGATCAGCGGCGCCTGCCAGCGCAACAACGCGAACGCGGTCACGCCGAGGAGGGGCACTGCCAGCCCCACCCGAAAGGCTATGTGCGACCGCTGCGACAGCTGCGGGAAGAGCGAGGTGACGAAGAACGGCAGCAGAGTGTGTTCGTGCGGCGCGACCGCGTATGCGCCGAGGCGCAAACGCCCCTGTCCGCCGGCCTGTTCCGCGCCGCAACGGCCGCAGAAGCCCGCGTCGGGTACTTCGGTTTCGCACGCCCGACAGACCATGGTGGACGAGCCACCTGGGCTGCTCACCGAGGCGCCACCCCCTTCTGCAGTCCGAGGATATTGCGGGCGAGGTTGTCGATGTTCGGGCTACCCAGTCCGGTCACCAGGTCGTAGCCGGGGTTCGAGTAGTAGACCGCGTTCCCGCCGCGGCCCACGGTACGGAATCCCGGTAGATAAGACCCGGCGGCCACGCGGTACAGCAGCGGGTTCGCGTTCCCGATCTGATGGCCCCCGCGCTCGACGAGGTACTGATTCATCAGCGCGGTCATCGCGGCCCAGATCGGCGCCGACTGCGACGTGCCGCCTCCGATCACCTCGGTCTGCTTGTAGATGAATCTGACCCCGGTGAAGGGGTCCCCGACCGCCGCGACATCGGGCACGAGGCGGCGACGCTGGGCGTCCTGCTCGATGTGCAGCTGGCTCTGCCATTGCGGCCGGTCGAACAGCACCGACACACCACCGGTCGAGCCTTGCGACAGCGGTGAATCCACCCATGGGCGTTCGCCCACCCAATCGCCGCGAGGGCTCGTCGACAACGTCGTGCCGCCGACCGTCGTCATCGCCGGTATCGACGAGACCGCGTCCAGGCCAATGTCATCGGGACCCGGTGGGGTCGACCAGGCGTCGCTGGCTTTGCACTCGAGGCCCGCGTTGTCGCCGCTCGCGTCGAACGCGGAGGTGCCACGACGCTGCGCCCTTTCGAGCGCCGCCGCCACCGGCGCCAGATCCGCCGCAGTGACCAGCTTGTCGCAACCCCATCCGATCGACAGGCTCCACACCGCCCCGGGGAACCGGCGGTCGGCCTCTTCGAACATCTTGCCGATCTTCTCGAAGGCGCCGTCGCCCTGGACCGTGGGCCGGGCGTTGACCACGACGAGCCGGGCGTCGGGCGCAATCGCATGTGCCACTTGAAGATCCATCGCAGTTTCGCCGTGCTGTTGCTCGGGCGTCCCGCCGACGATCACCGGGGTGAAGCGGGGCAGTTCGGAAGTGTCGGCGAAGAGGTCCAAGTCCTCCTGGTCGGCGCTGTCGAACGCGAAGAAGACGATCGTCTGGCCGTTACCGGTGATGCCCTGCTCGACCAGCGGGTCGGCGTTGTAAGCCTGCAGCAGACCGTCGGGGGTCAACC
>JAIEPH010000114.1 GCA_019749805.1 Mycobacteriaceae bacterium
GCCCTTCCATGCTCTCTGTCGATGTCGCAGTCGTAGGCGGGGTGATCGCAGCCCGGGAACCGGCATGTCATATCCCGACACCGGATGAAGGTGGCCAGCGCCGCACTGGGGAGGTAGCGCGGTTCGGGTGCGGTGTCGCCGGGGTGGCGGATCGGGACGATCTTCGCGGTGCCGGCGATTTTGGCGGCCAGCAAGGGGGCGGGCAGCATCCCGCCGCCCAGCAGCGCGGCCGGTGGGGTGGCCGCGATGACGGGTGTCAGTGGTGCTGGAGTGAGGGCTTCTCGCAGGGTCATCTCGCGTAGCGGCTTGTCGACGGGGTGCGGGGGTTCTTGGCCGTCCAGCTGCACCGGGGTGTCATCGGTGAGTGACTCCTGGTGGGCGATGACATGCACCACCACCGTGCTGGGCTCGGCGGTGGCGGCGTCACAGTCGGGGTGATCGCAGGCGCAGGCCAGCCGGTCGCCGCGGTGACCCAACGCCCCCAGCGCGGCGGCGCGGCGCTGGGCCAGGGTGCGGGGATCGTTGTCGCACACCGTGGCCGCGATGGCGTCCAATCGTTGGTCGAGGGCTTCGCCGTCGGTGATGATGAGTCGGCCTTCGACCCACACGGTGCCCGACCCGTCGTCGGGGTCGCGGACATCGACATGACAGTCCCGGGTGCGTTCCTCGGTGCGCCGCACCGCGGCCGGGTCGTAGCGATGCACCCAGGAGTCGATCTCACGCTCGATCTTCTCGGCCGACAACGATGCCCACCCGATGACGTGGGCGGCGATGTCGGTGTCGACTGTGGCCAGGGCGTGCGGGTCGTCGATCAGCCGGGTGCGGTTGACGATCGTGGCGACCATCCGGTAGCTGATCGCTCCGGCGGCGAACACCTCGGCGACGCGGGGGAGCCGGTGGTGCAGGGAGTCGGCGATCAGCAGTTGGTGCGAGGCCACCCCCAGCGACACGTTCTGCGCCGCCGCTACTGAGGCGGCCACCGCACCCCAGTTGTCCAGGCACCACTGCTCACGCTCGGCGGAGCCGTCGGCGGCGCGCAAGCGTTCCAGTTCCTCGACCGAGGCCAACAGCCGACGCGCGCAGGCGGCGTTCTCCACCCGCGCCCACGCCCTGACCGCCGCCGAACCCCGGCTGCGGTGCGCCTCGGCCACCAACCAATCGAACATACATTCGACATTAATCGGATCGTCGACATGAAACCAGCAGCCCAACCCCAACCTGTGGACAAAACCCCAATTGGGGATAACTCCGCCGCACGACCGCTCGGTCCGCGCGCGAAAGCTAAACCCAGTACGCGACGCGCGACCGGTATTGCCGCATCGCAAACGCGGCGAGCGTCCATCCGATGACGGTCAGCACAATGACCACGACCCAGTGGTGCACCTCTTGATCCGCGCCCAGCAGTGGGGCCCGCACGATATCCAGATAGTGCAGCAGCGGATTCAGTTCGACGATCCGCGCGTAGTCACCCGCCCCCTGCTGCTGCAACGTCGACTCGTTCCAGATGATCGGCGTCATGAAGAACAATAACTGGACCAGGCTGACAAGTAGCGGGCTGATGTCGCGGTACCGGGTCGCCAGAATGCCGAAGCACAGCGATACCCACACGCAGTTCAAGACGATCAGGAACAAGGCAGGGATGACCGCCAGGTCGGGCCAAGTCCAGGGTTTCGGATAGATGAACGCGATGACCACGAAGATGATCATGTTGTGGCCGAACAGGATGATCTGCCGCCACACCAACCGGTACACGTGAACGGACAACGGCGTCGGAAGCTGTTTGATGAGGCCCTCATTCGCGATGAAGACCTCCGCGCCCTCGAGAATCGACGCGTTGATGAGGTTCCAGACGATAAGGCCCAGCGTCACGTAGGGCAGATGCTCTTCGAGCGGAAGCTTGAACAACTTGGAGTACAACAGGCCCATCGCCACCGCGGTGGCACCCGTCGCAATCGTGATCCAGAACGGCCCGAGCACGGACCTGCGGTAGCGCTGCTTGATGTCCTGCCAGCCCAGGTGAAACCACAGCTCGCGTTTGCCGAAGCCCGCCACCAAGTCGCCCCAGGCGCGGCCAAACGTCTTCGACTGTGCGGCAGCGTCGGTGAACGTCACTGTGGGGGCCTCCCGAACATTTCCCTACGGCCCATGCGCCGCAACCGAATCCATTCCATCAGACCTGCGGGGTCGCGCCGCGACACCAAGAAGTACCAGCCGAACCGAACCCACTCCTGGAACACCAGCTTCCGCAGGCCCGGCTGCGACTGCAGGTATCCACGGTTGCGATACGTGAAGAACCGCTTGGTTTTGTCGTCGGGGTACTGCGTGTGCATCCGTCCGCCCAGGATCGGCTTGAACTCGTCGCCGCCCTGCGGGTGCAGATAGACCGCGTCCAGACAGGTGCCGAACGGCAGCCCCGTCCGCACCAGGCGACGGTGTAGCTCTGTCTCGTCGCCGCGCACGAACAGCCGCAGATCCGGTACGCCGGTGGCCTCCAGCGTGGACGCGCGGAACAGTGCGCCGTTGAACAACGACGCGATGCCCCCAAGCAGATCGGTAGACGTCTCGGTGCGCAACTCTGAGACCCGGCGTCGCCACACCAACCCGCGACGCAATGGAAACGCCAGGCGCCCAGGATCATTCATATCGCACACCATTGGCGAGACGGCTGCCAGCTGGTGCCTCTCCGCGCACGTTAGAAGAGTGCCCAGCACTTCGGAGTCGGCGGGCCGCCCGTCGTCGTCGGCCAGCCACACCCAGTCGCTACCGAGCGTGAGCGCGTGCAGCATCCCCAGCGCGAAACCTCCAGCGCCGCCCAGGTTCCGCCGAGACCCAATGTATGTAGTCGGAAGCGGTTGTCCGGCAACGAGTTCGGCGACGCGCGGATCGTTGTCATTGTCGATGACGATCAAGTGGTCCGGCGTGCGGGTCTGGGCCGCCACCGCTTCCAGCGACTTGGCTAGTTCGTCGGGACGCCGGTGCGTGACCACGACGGCGCACACCGTATTACTCATCGGGGACCGTAGCCGGCCAATCCGAGCGGTGTTCGTCGAGGACTTCGCGCACATGACGGGCGGCGTCCTCGCCCTCGTACGCGCGTACGACCTCCTCGATCCCGCCGGTCATCTTGATGGTGCCGTGGTCGATCCACATCGCGGTCTTGCACAGCCGGGCCAGGAATTCGTTCGAGTGGCTGGCGAACACCAGGATGCCGGAGCGCTCGACAAGGCTCTGCAGCCGCGACTGCGCCTTCTTCAGAAAGTCGGCGTCCACCGCTCCGATGCCCTCGTCGAGCAACAGGATCTCGGGGTCGATGCTCGTCACCACACCCATCGCCAGACGTACCCGCATACCGGTCGAGTACGTACGCAACGGCATGGACAGGTAGTCGCCCAGCTCGGTGAAGTCCGCGATCTCGTCGACCTTGGCCAACATCTGCTTACGCGTCTGCCCGAGGAACAGTCCGCGGATGATGATGTTCTCGAAGCCGGTGATCTCCGGATCCATGCCGACCCCGAGATCGAACACCGGCGCCACCCGGCCGGTCACCGTCGCGACGCCGCGGGTGGGTTCGTAGATGCCGGACAGCAGCCGCAGCAGCGTCGACTTCCCCGCGCCGTTGTGTCCGACGAGCCCGACGCGATCGCCGAGTTCCAGCGACATCGTGATGTCGCGCAGTGCCTCGATGACAACGACGTTGGACTCGTTGCGGCCGATCGCGCCGCCGGCCTTCCCGAGGAACGCTTTCTTCAACGACCGCGACTTGGCGTCGAAGATCGGGAACTCCACCCACGCGTTGCGCGTCGAGATGTGCGGGGCCACGTGCAGGGCTCCTAGAGGTACTGACCGGTCCCGGCGCCGCCGCGCGGTCCAGCCATTCCTGGTGGCAGCGCACCCTGGCCCCGCATCTGCTCCAGCTGCTGGCGCGCCGCCATCTGCTGGGCGAACAGCGCCGTCTGGATGCCGTGGAAGAGGCCCTCCAGCCAGCCCACCAACTGTGCCTGCGCAATGCGAAGTTCGGCGTCGGACGGGACGCCGTCCTCGGTGAACGGCAGCGTCAGGCGCTCCAGCTCTTCGCGCAGCTCGGGCGCCAGGCCTTCCTCGAGCTCAGCGATGCTGGTCCGGTGGATCTCGCGCAGCCGGTTGCGGCTCGCGTCGTCCAGCGGCGCCGCACGCACCTCCTCCAGCAGCTGCTTGATCATCGTGCCGATCCGCATCACCTTCGCGGGCTGCTCGACCAGGTCGGTCAGCGATTTCCCGTCATCGTCCTGCGCGCCAGCGCCCGGATCGCCGCCGATGATCTCGATGCCGTCGTCGTCGTTGTTGGCTGTCATGTCCCTCTCCGCGCCAGTGGTCGCTGCGGTTTCGCGTCGTCGTCGCGGACCTATCGCCACGATCTGACGTACGTAGCGACACTAGCCCGTCAGTCTTGGCGAACCCGCAGTCCGGGCCCTGTGAATGGATTCATTCCGTGCTCCCGCGCCCTCAGCCACGAAAGTGCTATGAGCACTCCGAACCCGGAGCCCGCTGCACTAGTATGGCTCGCCAGGTGACCCGTTTCGGGCCCGGCTGGGTAGCAACGGGTGGTTAGCCGGGCATCGTGCGCGATCGTGTCCGGTAGTGCAATTCAAGGACGCTTAAGGTGGGCTGGCATGGCATACGACGTCGCCCGGGTGCGTGGACTGCACCCGTCTCTGGGCGACGGTTGGGTGCACTTCGACGCACAGCACGGCATGCTTCTTCCCGATGCCGTCGCGAGGGCTGTATCCACCGCCTTCCGGGGTTCGATGCCGACGTCGACTGGACCACATCCGTCGGCTCAACGCAGTGCCGCGGTGCTCACAGCCGCCCGCCAGGCGGTGGCCGATCTCGTCGGCGCGAACCCCGAAGGAGTCGTGCTCGGCTCGGACCGAGCCGTGCTGCTCACCAACCTGGCTGACGCGTCCGCCGCTCGCGTCGGTCTCGGCTACGAGATGGTGGTCACCCGGCTGGATGACGAAGCCAACATCGCCCCGTGGCTGCGAGCCGCCAATCGCTATGGCGCCAAGGTCAAGTGGGGCGAGGTCGACATCGAGACCGGCGAACTGCCGAGCTGGCAGTGGGAGGGCCTCATCACGGCGCCCACCCGGCTGGTCGCCATCACGTCGGCCTCGTCGACGTTGGGCACCGTCACCGATCTGCGGCCGGTCACCAAGCTGGTGCACGACAACGGCGGCCTGGTGGTGGTCGACCACTCCGCCGCCGCGCCCTACCGCCTGATCGACATCGACGAGATCGATGCGGACGTGGTCGCCGTGAACGCCCTCGCCTGGGGCGGGCCCCCGATCGGTGCCCTGGTGTTCCGCGATCCGTCGATCATCGATTCGTTCGCCTCGGTGTCGCTGAACCCGTATGCCCGTGGTCCGGCCCGGCTGGAGGTCGGGTCGCATCAGTTCGGCCTACTCGCCGGCGTCGTCGCCAGCGTCGAATACCTGGCGTCCCTCGACGAGTCGGCGCAGGGCACCCGTCGTGAACGACTCGCGACGTCAATGCAATCAGCGTCGTCCTACATGAGCCGGCTGTTCGACTACCTGCAAATGTCGTTGCGGTCGCTGTCCGCGGTCATGGTGATCGGGCGGCCCGAAATACGCATTCCTGTCCTCAGTTTCGCGGTCAGCGACGTGCCGGCCGAGCGGGTGGTGCAGCGGCTGGCCGACAATGGCATTCTGGCTATCGCGAACGCGGGCTCGCGGGTGCTCGACGTGATCGGCGTCAACGACATCGGCGGTGCTGTCACCGTCGGCCTGGCCCATTACACGACGACCGCCGAAGTGGACCAGCTCGTTCGCGCACTGGCGTCGCTGGGCTGACGGTAGCCAACGTCAATCTGCCACGCGCAGAAGGATTTTCCCCGACACATCGCCGGACTTTAGCAACTCGTGCGCTTCACCGGCCTGCTCGATTCCGAACTCGGCACCGATGATCGGACGTACCTCACCGGCGGCGATCATCGGCCACACGTTGGCTACGACCTCGGTGACGATCTCGCCCTTGCTGGCTGGACCACTCACCGGACGGGACCGTAGCGCGGTCGCGATCACCCCGGCACGTTTGCCGAGGAGTTTTCCGATGTTCAGTTCGCCTTTGACTCCGCCCTGCATACCGATGATCACCAGGCGGCCGTCGGGGGCGAGCGCGTCGACATTGCGGTCGAGATAGGCGGCCCCCATGATGTCGAGAATCACGTCGGCGCCGGCGCCCCCGGTCTCCGCGCGCACACGTTCGACGAAATCCTCGTCGCGGTATCCGATGACGATCTCGGCGCCGAGCTCGGCGCACAGATCCTGCTTGTTCTTCGCTCCAGCCGTCACCGCAACCCGGCAACCGAGGGCAACGCCGACCTGGATCGCGTGGGTGCCGATACCGCTGGCGCCGCCATGGACGAGCACGACCTGACCCGCCGACAGGCCCGCGGTCATCACGAGGTTCGACCACACGGTGCACGCGACCTCGGGCAGGGCAGCGGCGTGCCGCAGTGGCACCGACTCCGGTACGGGCATCACCTGCGGCGCGGGGACGGCCACGTACTCGGCGTAGCCCCCGCCCGCCAGCAGGGCGCAAACCGGCTGTCCGACGTCCCAGCCGGTGACTCCATCGCCCAGCGCGGCGATGGTCCCTGACACCTCCAGGCCGAGGGTCTCGCTGGCTCCCGGTGGCGGCGGATACTTGCCCGCGGCTTGCAACAGGTCGGCTCGGTTGACCCCCGCGGCGCTGATCTTGATCACGATCTCGTCTTCGCGGGGTGCAATGTCGGTAACTTCTTGCCAGGTCAACTGACCCTTGCTGGACACCACGATGGAATGCATTCAAAAAGCCTACTAGCCTGCGTAAACGCGTCTGTATGTTCCTGCCACAGCAACGCACTGGGGATTTACCATTGCCGGATGGAGAGGATCATAGGGGGGCGTACAGCCAGTGATATGCCTGGATTGGACATCGCCGAACAGAGGTCGTGGCAACACTTCCTCGACTCGGCGCTACGGATGTACGCGACCCTCAACCGGTCGCTTTTGGACGAACATCAACTGACCCTCAACGATGTGCGGTTGCTCGACATCTTGGACAAGTCGACCACGGGGTCATCACGGATGGGAGATCTGGCAGACGCTCTCATGTCGTTGCCCAGCCGCGTCACGCGGCAGATCCGCCGCCTGGAATTGCAGGGCCTGGTGCGGCGCGGCGCGAGTCCAGAGGACGGTCGCGGGGTGCTCGCGACCATCACCGACGAGGGCAGGACCGCGGTACGCGAGGCAATGGCGACGTACGGCGAGGGCGTGCGAGTGCACTTCCTCGGCCGATTGTCCCGTCCGCAGATCGCGGCGATGGGGGAGAACTGCAGGCGCATCAGCGTCGCGCTCAAGACTGCGGCGCCGCCGGCGAAGCTCGGCCGCGTCTGAGTCGTAAGCGACCACCAGTACGCTTGTCGACGGTGGCGTGGCAGAGCGGCCTAATGCACTCGCCTTGAAAGCGAGAGACGGCTAAAACCGTCCGGGGGTTCAAATCCCTCCGCCACCGCCACGCTAGGGGAGTCCGCGCGCCAATTCGCGCACGCCGCGTTCGATCTGCGACTCCGTGAGGTTCGCATAGCCGAGCAGCAATCCCGGTGGCGCCGTGCCGGGTTCGGCGTAGCAGCGTGCAAGCGACTCGACCCGGATGCGCGTATTGGCAGCATGTGCGAGTAGGTGGTCGATCGGGAAGCCGTCGGGGAAACGAACGGTGAGATGGACGCCGGCCGCGGCGCCCAGCACCGCTGCGGTGGGCAGATGCCGTGCCAGCGCGCTCAGTAACGCAGCTCGGCGGATCCGATAGCGCCTGCGCATCTGACGCAGGTGCCGGTCGTACTCGCCCGATGTCAGAAATTGCGCGAAGGCCACCTGATCCATCACCGAACTCCCGGTGTCGGCAAGACCTTTCGACAACGCAACAGCCTTGGCGAGGTGTGCCGGTAACACCATCCAGCCGATGCGCAAGCCCGGGGCCAGTGTCTTGCTCGTCGAACCCACATACACCACGCGGTCTGGAGCAATACCCTGCAGTGACCCGACAGGCATACGGTCGTAACGGTATTCGGCGTCGTAGTCGTCCTCGATGATCAGATGGCCGCCGCGCGCCCACTCCAGCAGCGCCGTTCGCCGCGCGGCCGTGAGCACGACACCCGTCGGCGATTGGTGGGCGGGAGTTGTCAGCACCGCCTCAGCCTCGCTGTACGCGAGCGCATCGACATCGATACCCTCATCGTCGATGGATATGGGGATGGGCTCGATACCGTTGTGCTGCAATATCATCCGGTGTAACCAGAATCCGGGATCCTCCATGGCCATTGGGGTGGTCCGTAACGTCTGGGCGAGCAACGCGATGGCCTGCGTCGCACCGGAGCAGATGACGATGTGTTGCGGATCGGCCAGCACCCCGCGAGTTCGGCGCAGATAGTCCGCGATCGCAACGCGGGCCATCAGCAGACCTTGAGGTGCGACGTATCCGAAGGCGTCGGACTCCAGGTCGGCCAACCCCTGTCGTAGCGCGCGCAGCCATGCGTGGCGGGGGAAGCTGGACAAATCTGGGGATCCTGGCAGGAAGTCGACGTCATAGCGCGTCGGTTCGGCGGATCCGCGCTCTGGGGTGCTCGCCGCGTCGACGGTGGCGACCCGGGTCCCCGAGCCGTGCCTGCTGAACAGAAACCCCTCGGCGACCAGTTGGCTGTAGGCATCGACGACGAGTCGACGCGAAACTCCGAGGTCGGCGGCGAGCACCCGAGTCGACGGCAGCCGGGTGTGCGGTGTCAGGCGGCCGGTGCGGATCGCGTCGCGCAGGCCGTTGGCGAGCTGGTGATGCAGTGACGCCGGCGCCGTCCTGTCGATTTCGACGAGCAGTTCCGGACCGGAAGTGGTACCCAAAGTAGTCATCAAAGTGGCACCCATCTTGAGACCAGTCTCGTATTAGCGTGACGGTATGACGACGACTCCCACCCGCACAAGAGGCGGCTTCGTCGAGGTGACGCTGATCGTCTTCGGGATCTACGCCTTGGGCATCGGGCTGTTCATGCTGTTCTTCCCGGGACCATTCTTCGACACGCTCGGGACGTTCGGCGTGCGCAACGATCACTACATCTTCGACAACGCCACGTTCGAGATCCCGCAGGGTCTGCTGCTGCTCGCCGCGGTGCGCCGGGTGTCGTGGCGGGTGCCGGCCCTGGCCTTCGCGACGCTGCACTGGGCGCTGCACTCGCTGAGCCACATCATCGACCCGCACCATGGCGCAGGTGATCTGATCGGCTGGATGGAGGCAGGGGGTCTGGTGTTCACGACGGGGATACTCGCCATCGCGTTGCGCGCCGCCATCGGCACGGAGAAGGGCGTGCGCTGATGCGGGTTCTGGTTGCCGGTGCCACGAGCGTGCCCGGCCTTCCGTTGTTGCGGGAGTTGAACTCTCGCGGGCACGAGGTGATCGGTGTCACCCGGACGTCGTCGAAAACGTCGCAGATCGCAGCGACGGGCGGCAAGCCAGTGGTGGCCGACGTGCTCGACGCCGACGAGATCCACAAGGTCGTTGCGGACATCGGACCCGAGGTGGTGATCTCGCTGCTGACCACCCTGCCGAAGTGGGGGCCCAAGCGCCCCAAGGACTTCGAACCCGCACGGGAGCTCTGGGGTGTCGGCGCGCCGAACCTCGTGCGAGCCGCGCAACGGGCGGGAGTACGCCGCGTCGTCGCGGAGTCGGTGGTGTTCGCCTACGGCTATCCGAGGTCCGGACCTCCCGTGGTGGACGAAACGGATCTCTATCCGGGTCCGCCACCGCCGGGCGGTGACGCCATGCTGGCCGCGCTGCGCGGTATGGAGCAGACGGTGCTGACGTCCGGCGAGCACAGCGACACCGAGGGAATTGTTTTGCGCTACGGCATCTTTTACGGGCCAGACGTGCCACACGACGAACTCTTCGTCAAGCTGGCCAAGTGGTGGGCAATGCCGGCGATGACGGGCGACGGCGTCGTTTCGTGGATACACATCGACGACGTCGTGAAGACCACCGCAGACGCCGTCACGAAGGGCCGTGGCGGTGAGGTCTATAACATCGTCGACGACCGGCCGCAGTCGTTCGGTGATTACGTGCGGGAGCTGTCGGCGAAACTGGGCCGGCCACGGCCGCTGCCGATCTCGCACAAACTGGTTGGTCTCGTCGCGTCGTATCCGGCGACGGCATTCGGAACGACGTGGCTGCCGCTGTCCAACGCAAAGGCGAAGGCGGAGTTCGACTGGACCCCTATTCCCCGGTGAAGTTGGGCGGGCGCTTCTCGAACGTCGCCTTGAGGCCCTCGCCTAGATCCTTGGACGGCAGAAACGCCGAGTTCCACACCGCGACATAGCGCAGGCTCTCGGAGACCCTGGCGATGCGCTGCTGATCGAGCACATCCTTGACTCCACTGACGACCAGCGGGGGATTCGCGGCGATCTCGGCGGCGGTCTCGTGCGCGGCGGCCAGCGAGGCTTCGGCATCGTCGTACACGTCGTTGACGAGGCCGATCTTCTCGGCGCGTGCGGCGTCGATGTCCTTACCCGTCAAAGCCAGCTCACGCAGGTGCCCGTCGGACAGGATCAGCGGTAGGCGAGCCAGGCTGCCCACGTCGGCGACGATCGCCAGCTTGACCTCACGCACCGAGAACTTCGCGTCGGCGCTGGCGTAGCGCATGTCGACAGCGGAGATCAGGTCGACGCCGCCGCCGATGCACCAGCCGTGTACGGAGGCGATGGTGGGGGTGCGGCAGTCGGCGACGGCGTTGATGGCGCCCTGCATGCGCAGGATCGTGGCGTGGAACTCCGAGCGTGGGCGGGCGGTGGCCCCGTCGGACATGACGCCGGACAGCGTGCCGCCCATCGCCATCAGGTCGAGTCCGTAGCTGAAGTTCTTGCCCGAACCGGTCAGCACGATCGCGCGCACATCGCGGTCGGCGTCGAGCTTGGCGAACACCTCGGGCATCTCGGCCCAGAAGGCCGGGCCCATGGCGTTGCCCTTGCCGGGGCCGATCAGCGTCACCCGCGCGACGTAATCCTTGATGTCGACGGTGACGGATTCGTAGGTGTCGCCCATGGGTGCAGGCTAGCCACTCACGGTGGGGAGCCCGACACCACCTCGCTGACCGTGAGGTCCGGCATGAACTGGCACATGGCACCGGCCATGAGCATCGCTGTCAGCTCCGCGGTCTCGTCGGTCACGCCGTCCTCGTTGAGGATCGCTTTGACGACGGCCTTCTGGGTGGCTTCGTCGAGGCCGGTGTACTCCTCGCACGTCATCGTCTGCGCGTTCGCCGGTGCGGGGACGTCGGGCACGTCGTTACCCGGGAACCCGGGCAGGCCCGGCATGTCGGGGAGCTCGATGTCCGGCAGGCCCGGAAACGTCGGCTGACCCGTCTCGGTGTCTTCTGACGAGATCGGGGGCCCAGGCTCGGTCGTCATCGCGACGGCGCCCTCGGTGGTGCGTGAGCACCCGGCGGCCAGGCCCACAACGATCAGGGCCGATGCCCCCACCCGCACATACGTCTTCATCTGGGCAACGATAGGCGCAAGCGCGACGTAGCGTGGGACCCATGACGGACCGAAGGCGAGCGCGAGTGAGGATCGCAGCGAGGAACGAGCGAGGACCGGAGCGAGCGGGAGTCGAGGAGTGACAAAAGACCTGCGTGCCGGACCGGATTCCCCGCCGGCGGACGAACTGGAGAGTGCAGAAGCGACGTTCGCCGTGCTGCAGCACGTGCTGCACGGCATCGCCGCCGACGACCTCGAAAAGCAGACGCCGTGCCGCGAGTTCGACGTGGCCGGCCTCACGGATCACCTGATGAATTCGATCACGGTGCTCGGCGGTGCGGCGGGTGCGGAGTTCCCCGAGCGGGACCGGACAGACTCGGTGGAGCGGCAGGTGGTCGTCGCCGGACGGCCCGCGCTGGACGCGTGGAAACGTCGCGGCCTCGACGGCACGGTGCCCTTCGGGGAAAGCGAGGCGCCCGCCAAGATGATGGCAGGCATCCTGTCGCTCGAATTTCTGGTCCACGCCTGGGATTACGCCGCGGCGGTCGGTCGCGAGGTGAATGCGCCGGATTCGCTCATTGATTACGTCATGGGGCTGGCGACCACCGTCATCACCCCGCAGGGCCGGGTGCGCGCCGGCTTCGACGATCCGGTCGACGTTCCCGAAGACGCCGGATCGTTGGACAAGCTGCTGGCGTTCACCGGCCGCCGCCCGGGCTAGACGCGCTCCAGGTAGAAGTACAGAAACCTGTCTCCGTCGAGAGCGCCCTTGCCGTTCATGATGCCCATGACGGCGTTGTCGTCGACGACCTTGAAGTGGTCGTGCACCGGCCTGCCGTCGTAAACCATCGAGGCGACGATTTCACCCCGGAACTCCTCCATCCAGAGGCTGGCTTCGCCGTTCATCGCCTCGGTGTTGGAGAACTTGTTCCCCTCGGCGTCCAGGCACACCAGCGGCTTGGCGTCGGTCGCCGACACGAACGTCTTGCCGAACCAGTTCAGGCGCTTCATGAACCCGTTGGCGCGGTGGCCGGTGTTGAACTCCCCGCCCGCCCACTCGCCGATCATGAAGTCGATGGTCGCCGGTGCCAGCGTGGCCCAGAACTGGTCGAGTTCGGCATCGGAGATCCGATCCGTGCGCTCGGTGAACTCGGTGAACTTCTTACGTGCCTCGCTCATGCTTCTCCGATCCAGCGGCGGGCGAACTCCAGGAACATGTCGTTCTCGTGCTGCGCGGCGATGGTGACGCGCACGCCATCCTCGCCGTAGGGCCGCACGATGATCCGGCTGTCGGCGGCGGCGCGGGCGTACTCCTGCGCGCGGCCGGGGAGCGGCAGCCAGACGAAGTTGGCCTGCGAAGGCGGGACGGTATAGCCGGCCCCGAGCAGTGCTTGGGTCACGCGGGCACGTTCGGCGACGACGACGTCGGTGCGGGCCAGCAGCTCGTCGGCGGCGTCCAGCGAGGCGATGGCCGCGGCTTGCGAAACGCTGGTCGCGGTGAACGGGACGTAGACCTTGCCCAGCGCGGTGATGATGTCCGGGTCGCCGACGGCATAGCCGATGCGCAGACCGGCCAGTCCGTAGGCTTTTGAAAACGTCCGTAGCACAACGACATTGGGGTGCGTGCGCACCAGCCCGCAGCTGTCCGGTAGTAGACCGTCGCGGATGTACTCGACGTACGCCTCGTCGATGGCGATGAGAATGTCCGACGGCACGGCCTCGACGAACCTGGCCAGCTTCTCGGGGTCGACCACGGTGCTGGTGGGGTTGTTCGGGTTGCACACGAAGATCAGCCGGGTGCGATCGGTGATCGCGGCCAGCATCGCGTCGAGGTCGTAGGTGTGGTCGGTCAGCGGCACCTGCACGGGGGTGGCGCCCGCCGTGCGGACCTGCAGCGGGTAGATCTCGAAGCTGCGCCAGCCGTAGAGCACTTCGTCGCCGACGGTGGACGTGATCTGGATCAATTGCTGGCACAGGCTCACGGACCCGCAGCCGACGGAGATGTGTTCCGGCGAGAAGTCGACGTGCTTGGCCAGGTGCTCGCGGAGCTCGACGTAGCCGTTGTCGGGATACCGGTTGATGTTGTCGGTGGCCTTCTCGATCGCAGCCCGCACGCTGGGCAGGGGCCCATGCACCGTCTCGTTGCTCGCGATCTTGATCGCGCCCGGCACGGTCTTGCCGGGGGTGTATGCCGGTAGATCGACAAGCTCGGGTCGCAGACGGGCGGTCACGCGATCAGTTTATGGGGACGCCCGGTGCGCCCTGATCTGCTTTGCTTGGTGCCGTCGGGCCTGTGTACTCTGTCGGATCGGCGGTAAACGTCGGGAGGCGTGCCAGAGCGGCCGAATGGGACTCACTGCTAATGAGTTGCCCGGCTTAAACCGGGCCGGAGGTTCAAATCCTCTCGCCTCCGCCAACAACTGAATATGCACGCGCCCGTAGCTCAACGGATAGAGCATCTGACTACGGATCAGAAGGTTGGGAGTTCGAATCTCTTCGGGCGCACTCAAGGTGCCTACGGTGTCGGTATGACCGATACTCCGTGGGAACCGCCGCTGGCCGGTACCGAGGTCGAGCATCTGATCGGCGCGCTCGAACGGCAGCGGGCGACGTTTCGCTGGAAGACCGACGACCTCGACGCCTCTGGACTGCAGACGCGCATCGGGGCGTCGGCGATCACCCTCGGCGGTCTGCTCAAGCACCTGGCGATCAACGAGGACTACATCTTCACCCAGAAGCTCACCGGCGAGCCGGTCGGCGAGCCGTGGGAATCACTGTGGGACGGCACCGACGACTGGGAGTTCACGTCGGCGGCCGCTGACCCGCCGGAGACGCTGTACGCGCTGTGGCAGGACGCGGTGGCGCGGTCCCGAACCCGCCTCGACGCGGCGTTGGCCCGCGGCGGACTCGATCAGCTGGTCCACGTCTGCGACGGTGACGGCAACCATGCGAGCCTGCGCCGCCTGCTGTGCGACTTCATCGAGGAATACAGCAGGCACACCGGGCACGCCGACCTGATCCGCGAGGCTGTCGACGGCCGGGTGGGTGAGGACCCGCCGCCCGGGTGGCAGCCCGTCTCGGGTCGATAGATTGGGGTGGTGCGGCTCCTGCTCATCGCCGATACCCACGTTCCCAAGCGCGCCCGCGATCTACCCGCGCGGGTGTGGGACGAAGTCGCGCAAGCCGACGTGGTGATGCACGCCGGTGACTGGGTGGAGCCGTCCCTGCTCGACACACTCGAAGCTCGCTCGCAGCGGTTGGTCGCCTGTTGGGGCAACAACGACGGCGCCGAGTTGCGGATCCGGCTTCCCGAACGTGCGGATGTCACGCTCGGGGGTGTGCGCTTCACCGTCACGCATGAGACCGGGGCGGCGAGCGGCCGCGAGGCGAGGATGGCCAAGCTGTACCCCGACACCGATGTGCTGGTCTTCGGGCACAGCCACATCCCGTGGGACACGACTGCGAAAACCGGCCTGCGACTGCTCAATCCGGGCTCGCCGACCGATCGCAGGCGCCAGGAATTCTGTACGTACATGACCGCGACCGCGCGCGACGGCACCCTCTCCGATGTCGTGCTGCACCGGTTGGAGCGCCATGCGTGACCGCCCCGCGCGCGTCGCCGACGTGCACGAGATCGCCGCCGCGATGCCGCACACAAACCGGATCGAAGGTCCCAAAGGCAACCCGATCTACCAGGTGGGCGGCAAGTCGTTCGTGTTCTTCCGCACGCCTCAGCCCGACGCCGAAGATCCCGACACCGGTGAGCGCTATACCGACGTCGTGATGATCTGGGTCGAGTCGGAAGCCGACAAGCTGGCGCTCATCCAGGACCCGCACTCGCCGTTCTTCACCACGGACCGCTTCGACGGCCATCTTTCGGTTCTGGTGCGCGCCAGCAGGTTATCGTCGATCGGCAAGGCCGAACTCACTGAGCTGATCCAGGATGCTTGGCTGTCGCGAGCATCGAAACGGCGCCGCGAACGGTGGCTGGCCGAACAGGACAGCTGACTCAGCCCGCTTCGGCGGCGCAGATCAGCTTGATGTGCTTGGTAGCCCAATCGCCAAGCGGTCCAAGTGCTTCCAGCAATTCCTCGCCGGCCGGGGTCATCGAGTACTCCACTCGGGGCGGGACTTCGTGATAGCTCTCGCGGTGCACGACGCCGTGGCGCTGCAACTCCTTGAGGTGTTGGGTCAGCATCTTCTGGGAGATGCCGGGCAGGCTTCGATGCAATGCATTGAACCGTTTCGGACCACCCTGGAGTTCCCACAGGATCAGCGGCTTCCACTTTCCGTCGACCACTGCCATCGCGGCGTCCAGGCCACAGGTGAACTTGCCTAGCGAAGCCACAGGTCACCCCCAATGGTTTCGAAAAGGTAAGTATCCCACTTTTTAGTGGGTACTTGTCGAAAAGTGTGCGTCACGTCAACGATGATGCCATGACAACCGTGAGCTTTCTGGGTCTCGGCGAGATGGGTTCGGCACTGGCCGGCACCGTTCTCCGCACGGGCCATCGGACGATCGTGTGGAACCGCACCGCCACCAGGACCGCACCACTCGTCGACGCCGGCGCCGTTGCGGCGAACACACCAATTGCCGCCACCGACGCCGACCTGATCGTGGTGTGCCTGTTCGACCACGCGTCGGTGCACGAGGTGCTCGATCCGCTCGCCGATCGACTCACCGGGAAAGGCATCCTCAACCTGACCACCACGTCCCCCGACGGCGCCCGCGAACTCGCCCGATGGTCGGCCGCCGTCGGCGCCGACTACCTCGACGGCGGCGTCATGGCCACCCCCGAGATGATCGGCACATCCGCGGCCGGAGTCCTCTACAGCGGCTCGCGACGGCTTTACGAGGAATACCGCACGATCTTCGAATCCTGGGGAACCGCCGAATATTTCGGCGATGACGCGGGGCTGGCCTCACTGTACGACCTGGCCCTGCTGTCATCGATGTACGTCATGTTCGCCGGGTTCTTTCACGGCGCAGCGATGGTCGGCGCAGCGGGTGTGCCGGCCAAGGAGTTCGCGGCCCGGGCCGTGGACTGGCTGCACGCCGTGGTGCCTGCGATCGCTGAGTACGCCGAGGTCATCGATGGCGGGGACTATTCGGTGCCCGGCCAGCAGAGTCTCGAGTTCTCCGACATCAGCGACATCGTGGAAGCCAGTCGTGCACAGGGCATCAGCACCGAACTGGTGGACGTGGTGCAGCGCCTCATTCACCGGCAGATCGATGCGGGTCACGGCAGCGACGGCTTCGCGCGGGTCGTCGAGAGCATCACGGATCCGGAGGTGGCGGCATGACATCGGTCACCGTGTTGGGTCTCGGCCCGATGGGACAGGCGCTTTCGGGTGCCCTGCTTGACGCGAACCACCGCACCACCGTCTGGAATCGCACCGAGTCCAAGGCCGACGCAGTGCGCGCCCGTGGTGCGGTCTGGGCGGCGACGCCGGCCGAGGCCGTGGCCGCCGGCGCCGTCACGTTGATCAACGTCGTCGACCATGACGTCGTCGACGACCTGGTGGCGCAGGCGGGCGAGGCGGTCAGTGGACGCGTGATCGTCGGCCTGAGCTCGGACACCCCGGGCCGGGCGCGCCACACCGCCAAACTCGTCGCCGACCTCGGTGGGCGCTACCTCGACGGCGTCATCATGACGCCAACTCCGACGATCGGAACACCCAGCAGCAGCGTACTTTTCGCGGGACCCGAGCCGTTGTTCACCACCTATCGGAAGCTCTTCGCCGCGCTGGGCACGCCGACGTGGCTGGGGGAGGACTACGGCCGCGCGGCGGCATTCGACATGTCGCTGCTGGACGTGTTCTGGACGTCGGTCAGCGGGTTCCTGCACGCGTTGACGGTGGCGAGGGTCAACGGAATCACGCCCGGCGAGTTTGTTCCGCACGCACTGGGCATCGTCGAGATCCTCGGCCCGATCTTCGACGAGTTCGCCGAACGCATCGCCGACGATCGCCACGGCGACAGCAGCGCACCGGTGTCATCGGTGGCGGCGTCGCTGCGCCACCTCATCGGAGCCTCGCACGACGCCGGTGTCGATGCCGGTGTGCTCGAGGTGTTCCGGCGCTACGTGGACGCCGCCGTCGCCAACGGTCATGGCGCGGATGAGGTCAGCAGAGTGGCCTCGGCGATGACGCGGTGAGGGTTAGTCTGCGCTTCTCGGCGCGAGAGGGGCAGCAATGGCGAAAGCATCCGCAATCAACGGCGAAGTCAAGGGGAAAGTCGTCGTCGTCACCGGTGGAGCGCGCGGTATCGGTCTGGCCACCGCGACGATGCTGCATAGGCTCGGCGCCAAAGTGGCCATCGGTGACGTCGACGAGGCGGCGGTCAAGGAGAGCGGAGCCGATGTCGACCTCGGGTTCTACGCGCGTCTCGATGTCACAGATCGGCAGTCGTTCACCACGTTCCTCGACGACGTCGAGCGCGAACTCGGTCCTGTCGACGTCCTGGTGAACAACGCGGGGATCTGCCCCACCGGCCGTTTCCTCGACGAACCCGACGAGGTCACCGAGCGCACCATCGCCATCAACGCCACCGGCGTCATCCTCGGCACCAAGCTCGCGGCGGCACGAATGGTCAAGCGCGGCACGGGTCACATCATCAACGTCGCCTCGCTCGCCGGACTCAAAGGAGTGCCGGGCATCGCCACCTACTGTGCGACCAAGCACGCCGTCGTCGGATACACCGACACCGTGCGGCTGGAGCTGCGCGGTACCGGCGTGCACGCGTCGGCAGTGCTGCCGACGCTGACCAACACCAGAATGATCGACGGGGTCGCCAGCATGACTGGGATGCGCAACGCCGAGCCCGACGACATCGCCGCGGGCATTGTCAGCCTCATCAAGAAACCGAAGCCGCAATTGATCGTCACGCGCCAGGCCTCAGTGATGATGGCGCTCACGTCGCGGTTGCCGCTGCGGCTGAGTGAAGCGGTGACCCGCGCTTTGAACGCCGACCAAATTTTCGCCCAAGCTGCGGGCACCGCGGCGCGGCGCGACTATGAAGATCGCGCCCGCCACTCCTGACGGATGCATATCGTGGCGGCATGGAGCAGAAGCCACCCACCGCCGTCATCGAGTCCGCGCATCGCGAGCACCTGAGCAAGCTACCTTTCGACGACACCGCCGACTTCGAAGCCGCCGACCGCGGGTTCATCGGCGCCCTCGAACCCTGCGTCGTCAAGGCCGCCGACGGAAGAACGGTGTGGGACAACGACGTCTACGCGTTCCTGAACGGCGACGCGCCGGCCACGGTGCATCCCAGTCTCTGGCGCCAGAGTCAGCTGGTGGCCAAGCAGGGCCTCTACGAGGTGGTCGAGGGCATCTATCAAGTCCGAGGCCTGGACCTGTCCAACATCACATTCATCGAAGGCGATACCGGAATCATCGTCATCGACCCGCTCGTGTCCACTGAGACGGCTGCCGCGGCATTGGCGTTGTATCGCCGGCATCGCGGGGACCGGCAAGTGGTCGCGGTGATCTACACCCACAGCCACGTCGACCACTTCGGCGGCGTGCTGGGCGTGACGTCGCAGGCCGACGTGGACGCAGGCAAGGTTGCGGTGCTTGCGCCGGAGGGCTTCACCGAACACGCCGTGCAGGAGAACGTGTACGCGGGCACCGCGATGGCACGCCGCGCCGGGTACATGTACGGGGCGGCACTCGATCGCGGTCCGCAGGGCCAGGTGGGCTGCGGCCTGGGGCAGACGCCCTCGACCGGTGAGGTCGCGATCATCGTGCCCACCATCGACATCACCACCACCGGTGAGACCCATACGATCGACGGCGTCGAAATCGAGTTCCAGATGGCGCCGGGCACCGAGGCGCCTGCCGAAATGCACTTCTATTTCCCGAAATTCCGCGCGCTGTGCATGGCCGAGAACGCCACCCACAACCTGCACAACCTGCTGACGCTGCGCGGTGCGCTCGTGCGTGACCCGCACGGCTGGGCGGGGTACCTGACCGAAGCCATCGATACGTTCGCCGACCGCACCGACGTCGTGTTCGCCTCGCACCACTGGCCGACGTGGGGTCGCGAAGAGATTGTCGAATTCCTTGCGTTGCAACGAGATATGTATGCCTACCTGCATGACCAGACGTTGCGGCAGCTGAACCAGGGCTATACCGGCATCGAGATCGCCGAAACCTTCGAGATGCCGCCCGCGCTTCAGAAAGCCTGGCATACCCACGGCTACTACGGGTCGGTCAGCCATAACGTCAAGGCGGTCTACCAGCGCTACATGGGGTGGTTCGACGGCAACCCCGGCCGACTATGGGCACATCCGCCGGAGGCCATCGGTCCACGCTACGTCGAAGCCATGGGCGGTATCGACAACGTCGTGAAGATCGCGCAGCAGGCGTTCGACAAGGGCGACTTCCGCTGGGCAGCAACCCTATTGGATCATGCGATGTTCACTGACGAGAAACATGCCGACGCGCGTCAGCTTTACGTCGAGACGCTGCAGCAGCTGGCCTACGGCTCCGAGAACGGTCCGTGGCGCAACTTCTTCCTGGCCGGTGCCACAGAGTTGGCCGACGGCAATTTCGGTACGCCGACCCAGGTCGCACCGGCCACATTGATGGCGCAGCTGTCGCCGGAGCAGATCTTCGATGCTTTGGCGATCAGCGTCAACGGACCGAGTGCTTGGGACCTCGACCTCGCGCTGGATGTGACGTTCCTGGATTCGGACGCGAACTACCGGCTGACGCTGCGCAACGGAGTTCTGGTGTACCGCAAGGTGAATGCCGAGGTGGCCACTGCGGGCGCCACGGTGAAGGTGGCGAACAAAATCCGGTTGCTCGCGCTTGCCGCAGGTGACCTGACCTCACCAGGCTTCGAGCTCGTCGGCGACGCCACGGTGCTGCAGCAGCTCACCGAATCCCTGGACCGACCGGATCCGGGGTTCAACATCGTCACGCCGTAGCCTCTCTCCCGCCGAGTGTGGAGTTGATGCACACTTTTCGGCTAGAAAATGTGCGGGTAACCCACGTTCGGCGCACTGAAACGGCTCTATGGCATGCCGCCATCGGCGCGGATGATCGACCCGCTCGTGTAGCTCGACGCGTCGGACGCCAGAAACAGTGCAGCGCCGACGATCTCGGCGGGCTGACCAAGACGCTGGAGCGCGAAATGCTGCGCACCCTTCTCCGTCGCCGGAATGTCCCAGGCCTTGCTGACATCGGTGAGGAACGGTCCTGGCATCAACGTGTTGACGCGCACGGTCGGCCCGAACGCCAGCGCCAAACCCTCGGTCAGCGCGTTGAGTCCCGCCTTGGCCGCGGAGTAGGGCAGCTGCTCGGGGCGCGGCCTGCGCGACCCGCTGGAGCTGACGTTGATGATCGACCCACCCCCGGCGGCGACCATCCGCTCACCGACGAGCGTCGACAGCCGGAACGGCCCCTTCAGGTTGAGGTTGACGACCGAGTCGAACAGCTTCTCGGTCACCGAACCCAGCGACTCGTACAGTGGCGACATACCGGCGTTGTTGATGAGCACGTCGACCTTGCCGAAGCGGTCGTATGCCGCGTCGACCAGCCCGTCGAGCTCATCCCAGCGTCCGACGTGCACCTGATACGCCAGTGCGGCGCGACCCGTGGCGGCGGTGATCTCCTCCGCCGTGGCTGCACACGCGTCGTACTTACGGCTCGCGATGATCACGTCCGCACCGCACCGGGCAGCGGCGAACGCCATCTCCCGGCCCAGCCCGCGGCTGCCGCCGGTGACCAATACCACCCGGTCAGTGAGGTCGAACAGTTCGGCTACATAGTTGCTGTCGGAGCCCATGCACTTATGGTGACACGGTGCAGTTGCTACTCATCCGGCACGCGTTGCCGCACCGCAGCGAGCCGGGGCAAGGCTCCGACCCTGAACTGTCCGAAGAGGGCATCGAGCAGGCCAAGCGGCTGCCTGATGCGCTCGGGCGCTTCCCGATCAGCCGCATCGTCAGCAGCCCGCAGATCCGGGCCAGGCAGACCGCGCAGCCCGTCGCCGACGCTCTGGGATTGACCGTCGATCTCGATGACCGGCTCGCCGAATACGACCGCGACCTTTCGCACTACACCCCCGTCGAGCAGATCTCCGAAGCCGATATGAAGCGCCTGGCCAGCGGCAACCTGCCCAGCGGGGTGGACCAGCCTGCGTTCATCGAGCGGGTGCAGGCCGGCGTCGGCGACATCGTCGCGGCCGCCGATCATGAGGACACGGTTGCGGTGTTCACCCACGGCGGCGTCATCAACGCACTGGCCCACACCGTGATGAAGACCGACCGGCTGCTGTGCGTCCAGGTCGACTACGCCGGCGTCACGCGGCTGCTGTGGTCGTCGCGGCAGAAGTCGTTCTTCGTGGCCGGGCTCAACTCGACCGAGCACGTATGGGATCTGCTGCCCCGAAACCAGCAGTGGTAGACAAGTCGCGTGACCATATCGCTGGAGGGCCTTGACCTCGACGCTCTGGACCGTCACCTGCGCTCGGAGGACATCCCCCGCGAAGGCGAGCTGCGCGGCGAGTTCATCTCGGGCGGACGGTCCAACCTGACCTTCCTGGTGTACGACGACGCGTCGAAGTGGGTGCTGCGCCGCCCGCCGCTGCACGGGCTCACGCCGTCAGCACACGACATGGCCCGCGAATACCGGGTGGTCGCCGCGCTGGCCGACACTCCGGTCCCGGTGGCCCGCGCCGTCACGATGCGCAACGACGACTCGGTGCTGGGTGCACCGTTCCAGATGGTCGAGTACGTGGACGGCCGCGTCGTTCGGCACACCAAACAACTCGAGGCGCTCGGCGACGAGAACACCATCGACAGTTGTGTCGACGCGCTGATCAAGGTGCTCGCCGATCTACATTCGGTCGACCCCGAGGCGGTGGGCCTCGGCGACTTCGGCAAGGCAAGCGGCTATCTCGAACGTCAGGTGCGGCGCTGGGGTGGGCAGTGGGATTTGGTGCGTACCGAGGACGATCCGTGCGACACCGACGTCAAACGCCTGCATTCTGCTCTGGCAGAAGCGATTCCGTCACAGAGTCGCAGCGCGATCGTGCACGGCGACTACCGCATCGACAACACGATGCTGGACGCGCACGACGCCACCAAGGTGCTCGCCGTGCTCGATTGGGAGATGTCGACGCTCGGCGATCCGATCAGCGATGCCGCGCTGATGTGTGTGTACCGCCACCCGATGTTCAATCTGGTGCACGCCGACGCGGCATGGTCGTCGCCGCTGATCCCCTCGGCCGATGAACTCGCGCAGCGCTACTCCGTGGCGGCCGGGGTCGCGTTGGACCACTGGGAGTTCTACATGGCGCTGGCCTACTTCAAGCTGGCGATCATCTCCGCGGGTATCGCCTATCGCGGTCGGGAAGGTGGCGGCGTCGCCGACGACACCGACCAGGTAGCGGAGGCCGTCGGCCCGCTGATCAGTGCGGGCCTGGAGACGCTCTCGCGCTGAGTCAGAGCTGCTCGCGGAAGGCCCCGTTAGTCAGAAGGGCTGCGACTTGAGGTTTTGCTTAGCCGCACGGCGCAGCTGAACGATTCTGGCTGTGCCCACCGCGACCGTCAGCAGCCCGCCGCACACAGCGGCCAAGAGGATCGCTACGCCCACAGGCAGATTCCACTCCCAGGCGAAGAAGTTGATGGTGGTGGAGTCGGTGTTCTGCATGATGAACACCAACAACACGATCAGAATCACGAACCCGGTGATCAGCGCCGACCACAGTGCTGCGGCGCGGGTGAATTTCACCGCTGATTCCGGCTTTACCAGGTATTCGCCGGGGGTACCGACCGGATCCGGCGGCATACCCTTCCCGCCCTTCCCGCCTTTGTCGGACGCCGAAGGCGGCGGCAGGTTGGGCGGCACAGGCGGATCGGTGGTCATTGGTCCATCTTTGCCCTTTCCCGCGTCATTTGAAACCACTCGGGTAAAGCTCGGCGTTGCCGTGTGCATGCCGATAGTGTCCGAAGATGCCTCAAGGCCGAAAGGGCTGTGAAATGTCGGTGCCTGGGTCGCGCCCACGCAGATGGAATCTGGCAATTTTGGCGGCACTACTTGCGCTGATCGCATCCATGTCCTCGGCGTGTGGCAGCTCCAATCCGCTGGGCGGCGGACAGGTATCGGGTGATCTGAAGTCCATCGCCGTCGGGTCGGCCGACTTCACCGAGAGCAAGATCATCGCCGAGATCTACGCCCAGGCATTGGAGGCCAACGGCTTCGACATCCGCCGCCAGTTCGGCATCGGCAGCCGCGAAACCTATATCCCTGCGGTGCAAGACCATTCCATCGATCTGATTCCCGAATACACCGGCAATCTCTTGCAATATTTCGATGCGGAGGCGACGGCGACGACACCCGATGCAGTGCTACTGGCTCTTCTCAAGGCGCTACCCGGCGAGCTGTCGATCCTGTATCCGTCACCCGCCGAGGACAAGGACACCCTCGCGGTCACCGAGGCGACGGCGCAAAAGTGGAATCTCAAGACCATCGCCGATCTCGCGAAGCGCTCACCCGAGGTGAAAGTCGGCGCACCGTCGGAGTTTCAGACCCGCGTCACCGGGCTGGTGGGCTTGAAGGACAAATACGGTTTGGACATCGCGCCGGCCAACTTCGTCTCGATCAGCGACGGCGGCGGTCCGGCGACGGTGAAGGCACTGACCGGCGGCACGATCACCGCGGCCAACATCTTCAGCACCTCGCCGTCGATCGAGCAGAACAACCTGGTGGTGCTCGAAGATCCGGAGAACGTGTTCCTGGCCGCGAACGTCGTTCCGCTGGTCGCCTCGCAGAAGATGTCGAACGAACTCAAGACCGTGCTGGACGCGGTGAGCGCCAAACTGACCACCGAAGCGTTGATCGAGCTCAACACCTCCGTGGAGGGCAACCAGGGCGTCGACCCCGACGAGGCGGCGGAGAAGTGGATCAAGGACAACGGCTTCGACCAGCCAGTGGCGACGCCGGCCAAATGATCACCTTCACCAACGTCACCAAGAAGTATCCCGACGGCACCGTCGCGGTCGACGACCTGACGCTCGAGGTGCCCGAAGGGACGCTCACGGTTTTCGTCGGACCCTCCGGCTGCGGCAAGACGACCTCGATGCGGATGATCAATCGGATGATCGACCCGACCTCGGGCACGCTGACCGTCGACGGTAAGGACGTCGCCACGGTCGATCCGGTCCAGCTGAGGCTCGGCATCGGCTACGTCATCCAGAGCGCGGGTCTGATGCCGCATCTTCGCGTCGTCGACAACGTCGCCACGGTACCCGTGTTGAGGGGTGAATCCCGGCGCAGCGCACGGAAATCCGCGTTGGAGGTAATGGACCGCGTCGGACTCGATCCCAAGCTCGCCAACCGCTATCCGGCACAGCTGTCGGGTGGTCAGCAGCAACGCGTCGGGGTGGCGCGGGCGCTGGCCGCCGATCCTCCGATCCTGTTGATGGACGAACCGTTCAGCGCCGTCGACCCGGTGGTTCGCGACGACCTACAGACCGAAATCCTGCGGCTGCAAAGCGATTTGCATAAGACGATCGTGTTCGTCACCCACGACATCGACGAGGCGGTCAAGCTCGGGGACAAGGTCGCGGTGTTCGGACGCGGCGGTGTGCTGCTGCAGTACGGGGACCCACAGTTTCTGCTGTCCAATCCTGCCAATGATGAAGTGTCGTCGTTCATCGGAGCCGATCGCGGATACCGGGCGCTGCAGTTCTTCCACGCGACGGGGCTGCCGCTGCACGAGATCACGCATGTCGCCGAAACCGACATCGACAGCGCGTCGTTGGGGCAGGGCGAGTGGGCCCTGGTGATCAAGGACGGCAAGCCCTATGCGTGGATCAACTCAGAGGGTGTCGAGTTGCACCGCAACGGCAAAGAGCTCTACGACAGCACCGTCGGCGGCGGCTCGTTCTTCCGGCCGGATCACACTTTGCGACAGGCGCTCGACGCCGCGCTGTCATCGCCGAGCGGGCTGGGCGTCGCGGTCGACGAGGAGGGCAGGCTGATCGGCGGTGTACGCGCCGCCGACGTGATCGCGGCGCTCTCCGAGCAGCGACGCGTTCCGGAGTTGGGCTAGCCGTGCGGCGCGCGATGGGGCCACGGCCGAAGGCCAGGGGACGACAGGGTCACTGAGATGCGCTACCTGCTCACCCACCTCGACGACCTGTGGACGTTGACGCTGATCCACCTGCGGTTGTCCTTGGTCCCGATCCTGCTGGGATTGATCATCGCGGTGCCGCTCGGCGCATTCGTGCAGAGGACGACCGCGCTACGACGGATAACCACGCTGACCGCCAGCATCATCTTCACCATCCCGTCGCTGGCGTTGTTCGTCGTGCTGCCCTTGATCATCCCGACGCGCATCCTCGATGAGGCGAACGTCATCGTCGCGCTGACGCTCTACACCGTCGCGCTGTTGGTGCGTGCGGTACCGGAGGCGTTGGACGCGGTGTCGCCGGCGGTGCTCGACGCCGCCACGGCCGTCGGCTATAAGCCGGTGGTGCGGATGCTCAAAGTTGAGCTGCCGCTGGCTATTCCAGTGCTCATCGCCAGCCTGCGTGTCGTCGCCGTCACCAATATCTCGATGGTGTCGGTCGGTTCGGTGATCGGCATCGGCGGCCTCGGTACCTGGTTCACGGAGGGGTACCAAGCCAACAAGAGCGACCAGATCGTCGCGGGCATCATCGCGATCTTCGTGTTGGCGGTTGTCGTCGACACGCTGATCATGCTGGCCGGAAAGGCACTGACGCCTTGGACACGTGCGTCACGTGCTGGGCGCCCCAGCCGGGTCAAGGCGGTGACCGGATGAGCCCGATGACGTTCCTGCAGGAGGCGTTGGCCTACATCTTCACCGCGGCCAACTGGGGCGGGCCGGCCGGGCTGACCGCGCGCATCCTCGAGCATCTGCAGTACACGTTCGTCGCGGTCTTCTTCTCGGCGCTCATCGCCGTCCCGCTCGGCATGCTCATCGGGCACACCGGACGCGGCACCTTCCTCGTCGTCACGGGGGTCAATGCGCTGCGCGCGCTGCCCACGCTCGGCGTGCTCCTGCTGGGAGTTCTGCTCTGGGGCCTCGGTCTGATTCCGCCGACCGTCGCGCTCATGCTGCTGGGAATCCCGCCCCTACTCGCCGGGACCTACTCGGGCATTGCCAACGTCGACCCCCAGGTGGTCGACGCCGCGCGGTCGATGGGCATGACTGAGAAACGAATCCTGCTGCGCGTCGAAACACCCAACGCGTTGCCGCTCATCCTCGGCGGTCTGCGGACGGCGACGTTGCAGATCGTCGCGACGGCGACGGTGGCGGCCTACGCCAGCCTGGGCGGCCTCGGACGATATCTGATCGACGGGATCAAGGTGCGCGAGTTCTACCTGGCGCTGGTGGGCGCGTTGCTGGTGACGGCGCTCGCGCTGATTCTCGATGCCCTGCTGGCGTTCTCGGTATGGGTTTCGGTGCCGGGCGCGGGACGACTGCGCCGTATGCCGCAGCCGTTGCTCGGCGACGAGGTGGCGCTGGAGCTGCGGTCCCCGGCCAAACACTCAACCGCTGTTCGTGCCGAACGGTAGTCGATTACGGTAGATGAGTGAGTGATGCAGTGCGCTCAGAGCAGCAAGGTGCCTGGCCCGCCATTTTGACGTGGCGCGCGCACGAATGTTCACGGATGGAGTCGGTGCGAGTACAGCTCACCGGTAACCGCATCAAGGCGTACGGCCGGATCGTCGCCGCCGCCGCCACCGACTCGCACCCGGCGTTCTCTGCCTCCTACGACTTGGTCACCGACGAAGTGGGCGCCACGAAGCGGCTCTCACTGACCGTCACCCTCGCCGAGCGGGAGCGGCAGCTGTCCATCGCGCGGGACGAGGAGAACATGTGGCTCGTCCAGCATCACACCGGCGAGACGAATCGCTCTGCGTACGACGGCGCGTTGGACGTCGACCTGATCTTCAGCCCGTTCTTCAACGCGCTGCCCATCCGGCGCACGGGGCTGTACGAACGCAGCGAGTCCGTCGCACTGCCGGTCGTGTACGTGCGGCTGCCGGAATTGTCCGTCGAGGCCGCGACCATCAGCTACAGCAGCGCGGCAGGAGACGGCATCAAGCTGCACTCGCCGGTCGCCGAGACCACGGTCACCGTCGACTCAACCGGTTTCATCCTCGACTATCCGGGCCTGGCAGAGCGGATCTGATCACCCCACCGGCGCGACCCTCGGCGGCGAGTTCCTCGCGCCAGCGGTCCTCGCCGACGACGACGGTGACGATCTCGGGCCGGCCGAAGCTGTCGTAGCGTACGCGCGCGGCGTGACCCGCCTCGACGAGTTCGGTCAGGGGCTTCTTCGCGGCGAGCGCGCCGCGGGCCTGGTTGAGCAGGTCGAGAGTCCGATCGAGGGCCGGCAGCAGCTCGTCGGCATTGGCCTCGCACATGGCGCGGACGAGATCGGGCGCGGTCGCGGCCACCCGCGTCCCGTCGCGGAAGGAGCCTGCGGCCAGTGCGAAGGCCAGCGGCACCTCGCCCGCGGTCGTCGCGAGCGCCTCGGCCAGCAGGTGCGGCAGATGCGAGATCGTCGCGGCGGCGGCGTCGTGTTCGTCGGACCGGGCAGGCACGACCACAGCGCCGCAATCCAGGGCCAGGTTCATCACCATGGTCCAGATGGTGGGGTCGACGTGATCGTCGACGCCGACAACCCAGGGCGCCCCGGTGAACAGCTTGGCGTCGCCCGCGGTCCAACCGGACTGCGCGGTGCCCGTCATCGGATGTCCGCCGACGAAGCGGTCGAGCAGACCGACGTTGCGGACCTCATCGAGGACGCACGACTTGACGCTGGTGACGTCGGTGAGGGGGCAGCCCGGCGCCAGATCGCGGATGCGGCTCAGCATCAGTGGCAGTGCCGGCACGGGCACGGCGAGCACGACGAGGGCGTTGCGGTCGGCGGCGCGGGTCAGCGCCTCGTCGAGGTTCTCGGTGGCGTCGAAGCCGTCGGCGGTAGCGGCCGAGACGGCTTCGATCGAGCGGTTGTAGCCGAAAACCTCGCGCCCGGCGGCCGCGGCGGCACGCATCACGGATCCGCCGATCAGGCCGAGGCCTACCACGCAGACGGGCGTTTTCGTCACCCCATCAGCCTAGGCACCCCCCGGTTGCCACAGGCGTCGGCCCAGCTGCCGGTTCCTGGTCAAGTCCCTGGTCGGGGACTAGCGTATGGCCCCATGGGAGCACAGCGCGCCGCGTCGCCGAAGCAGGCCGCCGATCGACCGGACGGCTTCGGTGTGGCTGTGGTCCGCGAGGACGGCAAGTGGCGGTGCGCCGCGATGCGTTCGGCCGCGTTGAACAGCCTGTCCGCGGCCGAAACCGAGCTTCGTGAAATCCGCAGCGCAGGGGCTGTTTTCGGACTGCTCGACGTCGACGATGAGTTCTTCGTGATCGTGCGGCCGGCGCCGGCGGGGACGCGGTTGCTGCTGTCGGATGCGACGGCCGCCCTGGACTACGACATCGCCGCAGAGGTCCTCGAGAAGTTGGACAACGACATCAGCGAAGACGATCTGGACCCCGAGGAGCCGTTCGAGGAGGGCGATTTGGGGCTGCTCGCCGACGTCGGTCTGCCCCAGGCCGTTCTGGGTGTGATTCTCGACGAGTCCGACCTGTACGCCGACGAGCAACTTGGACGAATCGCGCGGGAGATGGGCTTCGCGGACGAACTCGCGGCGGTGCTCGAGCGCTTGGGCCGGTGACGGACGAGGACCTCGTCCGGGCGGCCCTGGAGGCGGCGGCTGCGGCCGGACCCCGCGATGTCCCGATCGGCGCGGTCGTTTTCGCGGCCGACGGCACCGAGTTGGCCCGGTCGGCGAATGCGCGCGAGGAGACCGGTGATCCCACCGCGCACGCGGAAATCCTGGCGCTACGCGCGGCGGCGGCGGTGGTGGGCGACGGCTGGCGGCTGGAGGGGACGACGCTGGCGGTGACCGTCGAGCCGTGCACGATGTGCGCGGGGGCGCTGGTGATGGCGCGGGTGGCGCGGCTGGTGTTCGGGGCGTGGGAGCCGAAGACGGGGGCGGTCGGTTCGCTGTGGGACGTGGTGCGCGATCGTCGGCTGACGCACCGGCCCGACGTTCGCGGTGGCGTGCTGGCCGCCGAGTGTGCGACGCCGCTGGAAGCGTTCTTCGCCCGGCAGCGGTGACTCAGCTATTGCTGGCGTACTTCGGGCAGAAGTACAGCGGAGCGCCGGCCATGATGTAGTTCGACAAACCTTCATTTTTGGTCGTGGCGTCGAGGCGTTGCACGATGGTGTCCAAATCAAGGCCGCGATCGTATTGAGCGCAGACATCCTTCGCGAGGCTGGTCAAGGTAGCGCAATCGCCCGGATATCCCGCGCGGGCGAGGCTTTGGCAGTAGTCGGACTCAGGGCCTGCGATCGCGCTCGGCGCATGAACGAGCGATGCGATTGCTCCGGAAATCGCGACGGCTGCGAGTGCAATGGTCTTCATCGCCACCTTTCTAGCTCCTGCATACCCGCTTGGGCGCCGACCACGCGTAGCCGCGACGCGTCGATTCGGTCTCGAAAGCTCGACTTCTCCGATTCGGTGCGGTGTTCGGGCAGCGATTTCGGTGACGCGGCGGCCGCCCGGTAAGCTGCCACACGGTGGCGTGTCCGAGCGGCCTAAGGAGCACGCCTCGAAAGCGTGTGACGGGTAACCCCCGTCCGAGGGTTCAAATCCCTCCGCCACCGCCATAAGTTCTCCGGCCCATTTACGCTGGTGAATGGCTTTTCTTTGTGTTCGTCGCGCTGCCGTCACCCTTTTGGCGACACTCACGATCCTCGGCACGATGCGGACTGCACAGAGGGAGTCACGGTGGCAAGCCGGTCGGATTTTCCCCCGGTCCCCGGTCGGGGCTAGCAACCTCATTGGGCGAGCCTACGAACTTCGGCGTGTCTCTCTGCTCAGCAAAGGTCGGGGAAAATAGGATCCGGTCCTATGCGAGTGGCTCTCCGGCGTCTGCTTGCGGTCTTGCTGGTGGCCGCCGGCTTGTTCGGAGCTACGGGAGTTACTGCACCGACTGCCGAAGCCTTAGGGTGGGGAGCGATCGCGATCTCACCGGCTACCGGCAGAGTGGGCTACTCGAAGGGCCAAAACTCGGCTGTCGAGGCCGAACTGGCGGCCGTCGGCCTGTGCAAAGCAAGCGATTGCCGGGCAGTCGTGAACTTCACCAAAGCGTGCGGCGCGGTCGCCCAAGCACCAAACGCGTCTTGGGCGTGGGGCTGGGACCACAGCGACACCGGCGCCCAGAAGAGGGCGCTAGTCTCATGCAGTCGATACGGCGCCGGCTGCCGGGTCGTCGGCTGGATATGTAGCTGAACGCATACGGCGTCCGGACACATGAACCCTTGACACGGCGACCGCGACGGATTTTCCATCAGTTGGTCGCCGGCCGATCGACGACGGTATCGCCCGGTTAGCCGAAACGCTCAGCCGCGCAGTTGAATCGACGGCTACCGATATCGCCACGGCAATGGCGACGGCCGAACCGACGACGATGTCACGATCGTCACTCGTCGCCGACCCTGGGCTGCTACGGTCCGACCGTGCATCGGGTAATCCAATGGGGAACCGGCACGGTGGGCAGCGAGATGATCACCGCGATCCTCGACCACCGGGACGATCTCGACCTCGTCGGTGCGCTGGTCTATTCCGATGAGAAGAACGGCGTCGACATCGGCACACTCGTCGGGCGTGAACCGATCGGCGTGACCGCGACGACCGACGTCGAACAGATTCTCGCGCTGGATGCCGACTGCGTGCTCTACACGCCGCGCACCGCGCGCCTCGACGACGTCTGCCGGCTCCTGAAAACCGGGAAAAACGTTGTGACCACGGCATTTCTGTTTCATCCCGCGCGGATAGACGCTGCCGATCGTGACCGCGTCCGTGCTGCCTGCGAGAAGGGCGGCGCTTCGGTGCACGGCAGCGGCATCAACCCGGGCAACCTCTCCGGCGTCCTGCCGCTGGCGCTTTCGGGTATGAGCCGAACAATCGACAGGATCACCATGCAGGAGCGCGCCGACTGGTCGGTGTACGAAAGCACCGGAATCACGTTCGACAACATGGCATTTGGTCAACCGGTCGAGTCGATCAGCCCGACCGCGACCGACTTCCTGGCTTTCAACAGCTCGATCTTCACCGAGCAGGTCTGGTTTTTGGCCGACGCGCTGAACGCCGACATCGACGATGTCTCGGCCACCGTGGAGGCCATTCCCGCCGGACAGGATCACCAGATCTTCGACCACCTGCTGGCCGCGGGGACGACGGCCGGGCAGCGCTGGACTTGGTCCGGTCACCGCGACGGCGAAACGCTCATCGAGATCGAAACACTGTGGACAGTGGGCGGCGAGTACCCCGCGCACTGGCCCAAGCCCCAGCACGGCTGGACGCTGACCATCGAGGGCGACCCGTCGATGCGAACCCACTTCATGTCGCTGGCGAGCTTCACCCGCAACGCCACCATCGAAGAGCACGTACGGTCGGCCAGCGTCGCCACCGGCATGCAGGTCCTCAACGCGGTCACCGCCGTTTGCCACGCGCCGCCGGGATTCGCCACCTCCGCGACGCTGCCGTTGATTCGCAGCCAAACGGGGTTCAGGCGGGGACCCCGGACTGGGTAGCGTCTATTCTTTCCGATGTCACTAAAGAAGCGGTCACAGCGGCCACGGTGACGCGCGTGGGAAACGTGGTGGCCAGTGAGTTCGATATATAACCCTGTGATGGGCACGTCCGCTGATCAGGTCGCCGATAAGCGGCCGTTCTCGGTGCTGCTCGTCGAGGACGACCGGGGTGACGCCATCCTGGTCGAGGAGCTCATTGCCGATGCGGGCGCCGACATCCAGGTGGTGTGGGCGCCCTCGATCGAGGAAGCCGAGCGCCACCTGGCCGCGTCCCGCCCGGACTGCATATTGCTGGACCTCAACCTCCCCGACGCGAACGGAATCAAGGCGCTGGATCAGGTCGCCAAACAAGACGCAACGATGCCCATCGTCGTGCTCACCGGCCTGAACGACGAACACTTCGGCGTCTCCGCCGTTGCCGCGGGAGCGCAGGACTACCTGGTCAAGGGCCGGGTTGAACCCGACACGCTACACCGCGCGCTGCTGTACGCGGTCGAACGTAAGCGCGCCGAGCTGACCGCGCACGAATTGCACGCCAGCGAGCTGCGCGCGACGGAGAACGCGCGCCTCGAACGCGGGCTGCTGCCGTCACCGCTGTTACTCGACGATCCGGGTGTGGACATCGTTGCGCGATACCGGCCGAGTAGGCAGTTCGCGCTTCTCGGTGGTGACTTCTACGACTTCGTCCAGACCCCCGACCGCACCGTGCACGTCATGGTCGGCGATGTGGCCGGGCACGGTCCGAACGAGGCCGCGCTCGGGGTCGCGCTGCGCATCGGCTGGCGCGCACTGACGTTCGCGGGGCTGCGCGGCAACGAGCGGATGCGTCAGCTGGAGCGGATCCTGAGCACCGAGCGCCCCGGCACCAGCATTTTCGCGACGGTTCTTTCGGTGGCGATATCCCCCGACGATCTGAGCTTCAACGCGGTGTCCGCCGGCCACCCCGCCATGCTGTTGCACGGCCCGGATTCGGTGGAGTGGCTGGAGCCTTCGGTGGGTCCCGCACTGGGCCTCAACGGGTACGAGTGGCCGCTGAACATCATGGAACTGCCGCCAAGACACGGCCTCGTACTCCTGACCGACGGCTTGATCGAGGGCCGATCCGGACGGGGTAGCGAACGCCTCATGGAGTCGGGTCTTTTGGAAGTGGCGCGGTCGTATGCACATCTGCCCGGCGCCCAATTCGTCGAAGCGTTGATCGACGATGTCGAGCGTCGCGCGCAGTCCGTCGGCGGTATCAGCGACGACATCGCCGTCGTGCGGGTCGAGCGGACGGCTACCGGATGAAGTGGCAGCCCACGGTTCAGGGCTGGCAGAACCTCGTGCTGGCCGTCATGGGCGCGGTCGTATTCGCCGGCGCCATCGCGGGTGCGTTACTGGTGAATCGGACGGACGCCGTGTCCCAGGAGATCACCGGAGACATCGGGCCGATGCGGCTCGGCGCCTACAAGCTGCAGGCCGCACTGCGCGACCAGGAGACGTCGCTGCGCGGGTATGCGATCTCCGCCGACCCCCAGCTCCTCGAGCCCTACGTCGCCGGGCAGAAGGCCGAAGCGGCTGCGGCCCAACAGATCCGGGCTGAAGCCGGGGATCGCCAGAAGGTGCTCGACGACCTCGACGCCATCGAAAGCACAGCTGCGGCGTGGCGTACGGCCTATGCCGAACCGCTCATCGCCGATGTCAAACCCGGTGTGCCGTCGGTGGTCGACGGCCCGACAGTTGCGCTCGGCAAGACCTCGTTCGATACCCTGCGCCAGCTCTTCGACACCCAGCTGAAACACCTGCAGCAAGAGCGTGACGCCGTCGACGCCGAGCTCGCGACCATGAAAACGTGGCGCAATGCCGTGCTGATCTCGGTCGTCGGGGCGATCGTCGTCGCCGCCGTCCTGTCCGCGCTGGTGATCAGGACGGCGGTCACCCGGCCCCTTGAAGCTTTGGCCGCCGCCTGCCGAAGGATCACCGAGGGAGACTTCAGCAGCCGGATCGTGCCCGAAGGCCCCAGGGACATTCGCGCCATCGCCGCCGACGTCGAGGACATGCGCCAGCGGATCGTCGACGAGCTGGAGGATGCCACCGAGGCGCGAACCATGCTGGCCGAGCAGGCGGTCGAACTGCAGCGGTCCAACGCCGAACTCGAGCAGTTCGCCTATGTCGCGTCGCACGACCTTCAGGAACCGCTGCGCAAGGTGGCCTCGTTCTGCCAGCTGATCGAGAAGCGCTACGGCGACAAGCTCGACGAACGCGGTACGGAATACATCGCGTTCGCCGTCGACGGCGCCAAGCGGATGCAGATCCTGATCAACGACCTGCTCACGTTCTCCCGGGTGGGCCGGCTCAACGCGACGAGCGCCGACGTCGACCTCGGTGCCACGCTCGATGACGCCATCGCCAATCTCGACACCGCGATCGCCGAGTCCGGGGCCCAGGTCGTCCGCGAGGGGCAGCCGCTGCCCCGGATCGTCGGCGACCCCACGCTGCTGACGATGGTCTGGCAGAACCTGATCGGCAATGCGGTGAAGTTCCGGCGGGACGGCGTCGCGCCCCGCATCGTCGTCAACTGTGAGCGCAGCGCCGACGATCCTGACGCCCCGTGGATGCTGACCGTGACCGACAACGGCATCGGCATCCCCGAAGAGTTCTCCGACAAGGTCTTCGTGATCTTCCAGCGCCTACACGGACGCGACGTCTACACCGGCACCGGTATCGGCCTCGCGCTGTGCAAGAAGATCATCGAACATCACGGCGGCACCATCTGGATAGACAACTCCTTCGCCGGGGGAACCAGATTCCGCTTCACCATTCCCGTCACTGTTGACAACCAGGTGGCAGCCGATCTGGAAGGATCACCCTCATGACACCGGCCGAGCGCGCTATCGATGTCCTGCTCATCGAGGACGATCCCGGAGACGAACTGATCACTCGGGAAGCCTTCGAACACAACAAGATCAAAAACAATCTCCACGTCGCGCACGACGGCGAGGAAGGGCTGGACTTCTTGTATCGGCGTGGTGTCTACAAAGACGCACCCCGACCCGACCTGGTGCTGCTCGACCTGAACCTGCCCAAGTACGACGGCCGCCAACTGCTCGAGCAGATCAAGAACGATCCTGAACTCAGCCACATCCCGGTGGTGGTATTGACGACGTCCTCCGCGGAGGAGGACATCCTGCGCAGCTACAAGTTGCACGCCAATGCCTACGTCACCAAGCCGGTCGACCTCGACGCGTTCATGACCGCGGTGCGCCAGATCGACGAGTTCTTCGTTCAGGTGGTCCGGCTGCCGCAGTTCTAGCTAGTTCTGCGCGGCGAGATCGAACGTCAGACGTACCGTCGTGCCGTCTGACGACGTTTTGACGTCCATGCCTGCGCTCATCGCGCGCATGATCGGCAGCCCGTGCCCGCGGGTGCTCGGCTGGTTGGGCGGATTCTTCCAGGCTCCGTGATCGATGACGTCGATGACGATCTGGCCGTACTCGTGACTCGCATCGACGAGGATCGCCCCAGCATCGACGTCGCGGTACGCGTGTTCGATGCAGTTGGTACAGGCCTCGTTGACCACGAGAACGATGTCCGCGATGCCGGCGGCGGAGACCCCGATCGGCACCAGCCAGTCGGTCAGCCGACGACGGATCTCGGCCAGATGCTCCGCGACTGCCGGCACTTCGATGCGGAGCGAACCAACCGGTCGCGAACACGCATCGATTGCCACGCGAGTCGTTGTACCCCGAAAGCGCTCAGATCTCACGCACGCGACAGGTGCGTTATCGGGGCGTGACCTTTACTTGTAGAAGGTCCAGCTGTAGTCGGCACTCCAGGCGCCGCCCACACAGCTGAGCGGAACCCCGTCGGGTGACTGCGCGACGCCCGTCTGGTCCCCGCAGGGCAGCCGCAATGTGCGGACTCCGACCAGTGGCGGCGCCTCGATCCAGACTCGGCGCGAACTGCAGGCCAACGTGTTCCCCGAGGCGTCGAGGCCCCAGTTGTAGCGGGTGTTCTGGGTGCAGTGCTCGCCGGCAACTGCGGTACGGGTGAGGTACGGCACGCAGTCCGCCCCATCGCAATATCCGGGGGAGGCCGATGTGATCGGCGCCATCACCACGGGAACCGCCGCGAACCCGCACGCCAGTGCAACTGCAGCCACGATCTTCATGAGCTTCAGCGTAGGTTTTCCTGCGCGCCACGCGTAGGGTTTCCGTTCATGAAGCTGGTCTTGAAGCTCGCGGTCGGCACTATGGCCGCGTCACTGGCAACCGCGGCGGCCACGGTCGCGCTCGCGCCGCCGGCCGGCGCAGACACTGTCGCGTACCTCGTCAACGTGCATGTGCGGCCCGGCTACAACTTCCCCAACGCCGACGCCGCAATCGGCTACGGAAACACCATCTGCGATCGAGTCGCGGGGAAGATGAGCTACGCACAGCTCGTCGACCAGGTGAAGGCCGACTTCCGCACGACCGACTACTACCAGGGTGCCTACCTGATCAACCAGGCGGTCAACGAGCTCTGCCCCGCGCAGATCTGGCAGCTGCGCCAGTCTGCCGGCGGCTATACCCTTCCGGCCTGATCGTCCCGACACGACAACGGCGGCGCCCCGTTCGGGACGCCGCCGCTGATCGCTCTTGGTATGCCTCGACTACGGGCAGCTGACCTCGATCTCGAATGGCTTGTTCACCGGCTGCAACGGGTTGGCCATGTCCACACCGGTGGCGGTGCCGGAAATCTTGTAGGTGTTGCCGTCCTTCTCGGCCTTGGCCTCGCCCTGGCCCGATCCACTCTGGTAGCCCAGGGTCACGCCGTTGACGTTGCCCAGACCGACCGACTGCACCGTGGGCTCATCGCCCTCGCTGACGACCGCGGCAATTCCGGTGGCGGCGTCGCCGATCGCGATGTTCATGTTGCCGCCCATGGTGGTGCAAACGACCGTGCCCTGGACAGCCTGGTCATTTCCATCGATCGTGACGGTGGACTTGCCCTCCGCTGAAGCGGCAGACGAGGTCTCGCCGGTCGTCTCCGACTTCTTGTCTTCCGATGAACACCCGGACAAACCGGCGACGAGGATGGCCATGCTGCCCACGGCGACCAAGAACCCACGCTTCACCACTGTTCTCCTTCTTGTCGGCGCGACCCGTCAAGATCGGCGGATCATCTCGGCCAGTATGGTGCGCCGCACCCCCGCGGTCATCGGATTGGACGAAAACGTGCTCAGCGTCAGCACGACACTTTGATCGCGAAAGTCCCGGAATTTCGGAAGCTGGGGTTGTCGGTGTCGAAGCCCTCGGCGGTACCGCTGATGTCATAGGTGCGGCCGGTCATCCCGACCTTCGCGGTGTCGTCGCCGAGGCCGGCGTTGTAACTGCCGGTGAACCCGCCGAGGTCGCGGATGGCGACCGATTGGGCGGTGAGCTGGTCTTCGTTGGAGACCAGCGCGGTCACGCCGCCGGCATCGTCACCGGTGGTGATGATGGTCAGCGGTCCGATCGCGGTGCACTGCACCGCATCGGTGGTACCCGCGTCCTGACCGTTGACGGTCGCCTGCGCGGTGCCCGCGATGAGCGAGCCAGGCGGCGGCTGGTACTCCGGCGGCCCCGACGAGCAACCTGCCAATGCGAGTGTCGTCATGGCGCCGACGAGGAGGTGAGTTCTCACAGTGCAGAATCTACGGCGTGAACGCGCCGAATACTCCTCGTCCGAGAGACTCGTCGGCGCCGTTTTTCAGCGTCGACGCCGAACTGCCCGGCCGGGCCGGCCGCGCGGGTGTGATCCGAACTCCGCACGGAGACATTCACACTCCGGCGTTCATTCCCGTCGGCACCCAGGCGACCGTCAAGGCGGTGCTGCCGGAGACCATGAGAAGCCTTGGTGCACAAGCAATTCTGGCAAACGCCTACCACCTTTATCTGCAACCGGGGTCCGATATCGTCGCGGAGGCCGGCGGTCTCGGCGAATTCATGAACTGGCCGGGCCCCACATTCACCGACAGCGGTGGATTCCAGGTGCTGTCGTTGGGGGCGGGTTTCCGCAAGGTGTTGGCGATGGACACCGAACGTGTCCAAGCCGACGACATCATCGCCGAAGGCAAGGAACGGCTCGCCAACGTCGACGACGACGGGGTGACGTTCCGATCGCATCTGGACGGGTCAATCCACCGGTTCACCCCCGAGGTGTCGATCCAGATCCAGCACCAGCTCGGGGCGGACATCATCTTCGCGTTCGACGAGCTGACGACGCTGGTGAACACCCGCGGCTATCAGGAGCGATCGGTGCAGCGCACCCACGAGTGGGCGATTCGGTGCGTGGTCGAACACCGTCGTCTCATTGCTGCGAACCCGGACAAACCGCCGCAGGCCCTGTTCGGCGTCGTGCAGGGTGCTCAATATGAGGACCTGCGGCGTCAGGCGACGCGCGGGCTGACGCAGATCGTCGGCGACGACGGCATCGGTTTTGACGGCTACGGCATCGGCGGGGCGCTAGAGAAGCAGAACCTGGCCACCATCGTCGGCTGGGTGACCAGCGAGCTGCCCGACGACAAACCGCGACACCTGCTGGGCATCAGCGAGCCCGACGACTTGTTCGACGCCGTTGCCGCGGGGGCGGACACCTTCGACTGCGTCTCGCCGTCGCGGGTGGCGCGCAACGCCGCGGTGTATTCCAGTGGCGGGCGTTTCAACGTCACCAATGCGCGCTACCGTCGCGACTTCACGCCGATCGACGCCGAATGCGACTGTTACACCTGCGCGAACTACACCCGGGCTTACCTGCACCATCTTTTCAAGGCCAAGGAGATCCTGTCCGCGACGCTGTGCACGATTCACAACGAGCGGTTTGTCGTCCGGATGGTCGACCAGATCCGCGCGGCGATCAGGACGGGTGAGTTCGACGAGCTGCGCGCCGACGTGCTGGGCCGGTATTACTCGTCGTCCTAGTTTGCGAATTCGGCGCGCAAACCAACCGCCAGGGTGCGTCAGCGCGCCGAGTTCGCTAGGAAAGTTCGGCGATGACGGCCGCCGCCGCGCGTTCGCCGGCGTCGACCGCGCCTTCCATGTAGGCGCTCCAGTACGTTGCGGTATCGGTTGAGGCCCAATGGATGACGCCGATCGGCGTCGTGAGTGCCGGGCCGTAGGCGGTCCACACGTGCGGCCCGTGGTTGGCGTTGTAGCAGCCGCGGGTCCACTGTCGCTCCGACCATTCACCGTCGACGTAGAACTCGGGTCTGGCTGCCCTGCCGCCATAGTGGCGCACGAGTTCGGCGGTCAGCGCTTCGCGGCGTTCACTCTCGGGAAGAGCGCCGTAGGTTCGGGCCTGGGTTCCCTCGAGGAACAGCAGGATCACGCCGTGATCGTCACCGGGCAGGCACGTGTCGTTGGACATGCGGGCCGGACCGACATCGGAGATGAGCTGGCCGTTGAAACCGTCCTTGCGCCAGAACGGTTCGTCGTAGATGAAGAATGCCTTCATCGCCGCGCCGTTGGGTAACCGCTGCGTCAGCTGGTCCCGAATGCCGGGCAGCGGCGGGTCGTACATGATGCGCCCGGCCAGCGTCGGTGAGATCGCGACGATCGCGCGCCGGCCGCGGGCGATGACCCCGCCGCGGCAGTGCACGGTGACGCTGTCGGCGGTGTGCTCGATCAGCTGGACGGGCACGTCGAGCACGATGTGATCAGAGATCAGCGCCGCCAGCCGATTCGGGATCTCACTGGTGCCGCCGATGAAACGAGTCGTCTGCGCGCCGCCCTCGGATTCGGCGAACAACTCCGACGTCACACCACAGGTCTTGATCGTGAACAGCAGATGCAGGAAGGACACCTCGGCGGTGGGGACCGCAAGGATGCCGACGGTGCAGATCTCCAGCAGATTGCGAGCCACCGGTGAAAGGCCCTGCGCGTCATACCAAGCGCCGGCGGTGAAGGCGTCCCATTCCAGCGCCCGCGGCGCCGTCCACGGCGCTTCGACTGGAACGTCCGCGGCCAGCACGTCGAGCCGTTTGAGAACCAGTGCGAGCTCCTGCAGCTCCGACTCGAAGCGGGAGTGAAACTCGTTCTCGCGCAACACCCCGGAGTCGACGAGTTCGTAGGACGTCTCGCCCTGGTCGTATTGCGGGTACGTCTCGACCCCGAGTTCGGCCGCCAGCCGAAACATCCGTTCGTGCGTGTCGCCGATCCACTGGGCGCCGAGTTCGACTGGCACCCCGGGCATCACCTCTTGAGTGAGGATCCGCCCACCGACCTGTTCGTCGGCCTCCAGGACCAGCGGCACGAGCCCCGCCCCGAGCAGCTTTCGTGCCGCGATCATGCCGGAGAGCCCCGCTCCGACGACGATGACGTCCGCTTCCATGGTCGATGGCTGCACCATCGGCCAACCTTCTCACAGCGCTTCGCTTTGAGTTGAGATAGACCGAATCTGCTGCGGAATCCCTTGCCAGTACGAGTACCGCGAGAACGATCTTGAAAGACGGTGCACTTTCGGACGTTGGCAACCGCGCGCCGGTCGACCAATAGTTCGGCTCAGGCTGAGGCCGGTGTGGTTGGCTAGCGCCATGCCCGAGGAGCTCAGCGCCGAGCAGGCCGCCGCGCGTATTCAGCCCGCCGACACGTTGGGGATACCACTGGGTCCCGGTCAGCCGCCCGCGTTTCTGCGCGCTCTCGGCGAACGCGACGACTGGACCGAGCTGCGAGTCTACGGAGCGTTGATCGCGGTACTCACCGAACTGTTCTCGCGCAAGGGTGTTCGCTACCTGTCGGGATTCTTCGGCCCGCTCGAGCGGGCGCTGCGCGACGGCGGTGCCGACATCGCCTTCGCCCCCGCGGACTTCCGCCGGTTCGGGCCACTGCTCGAACGTCAGCGCCCGCGCGTGATGACCACGGTCGCGGCGCCACCCGATGCCGACGGCTGGTGCTCGCTGTCACTGCACGCAGGCGGCACGATCGGCGAATTGCACCGCGCCGGAGCTGATTCCGATCGGCTACTCGTCGTCGAGGTGTCCGATGCCTACCCGCGCACGTTCGGGCTGGGTGACGAGCATCCGCACGCGCTGCACGTCGACGACATCGACATCCTCGTGCACTCGACCGACGAGCCGCTCGCGCTGCCCGGCGGTGACGTGCCGCCCACCGAGGCGGACAAGGCGATCGCCCGGCACGCCGTCGAGTTCGTCCCTTCCGGCGCGACGCTGCAGACGGGCATCGGCTCGATTCCAAACCAGATCGCCACGCTGCTGGCCGAGGGTGACGGCGGCGATTACGGGCTGCACAGCGAGATGTTCACCGACGGCTGTATGCGTCTACACCAGGCCGGAAAGATCTCGAACGCGCGCAAAGGCCTGTACAAGGGGGTGAGCGTGACGACGTTCGCGTTCGGCTCCACGGAGCTCTACAGCTGGCTGAACGGCAACTCCGACGTGGCGTTTCTGCCGGTCGAGATCGTCAACTCGCCGGAGGTGATCTCCGACAACACCAACATGATCTCGGTCAATGGGGGATTGGCCGTCGACATTCACGGTCAGGTCGTCGCGGACACGATCAACGGCGACCAGTTCAGCGGGATCGGTGGCGCCGAGGACTTCGTGGCGGGTGCGGGACTCGAGCTGTCGGACCGGTCGCTGATCTGCCTGCCGTCGACTTACGAGAAGGACGGAAACCTGCAGTCGCGGATCGTGCCGTGGTTCGGTCCCGGAGCGGTGATCACCACGCCGCGCCATCATGTCGACGTGATCATCACCGAGTACGGGGCGGCCGAGTTGGAGGGCAGGACGGTCGCGGAGCGCGGCGAGGCACTGGCCGCGATCGCACATCCGCAGTTCCGCGACGAGCTGCTCGCCGCCGCGAAGCGGGCGTCGAACGGCCGGTCACCAGTCGAGTGACTAGCGCGAACGTGGGTTACCCGCACACTTGAGGCACTCAAAGCGTGCGGGTAACCCACGTTCGGCGGTTAGGGGCGGTAGATCCAGGGCTGCCGAGGCAGCTTCGACGGGTCGAACTGCGGCAACATCTCCTCGACGGTGTTCGCTTGATAGCCAAGGGAATCGGCGATCTGGGAGATGGCCCGCTGGACGCCGATCTCGGCGAGCGTGATGGCGCCGTCGCGTTTGGCGAGCCGCGCGCCGTCGGAGTTCAGGACCAGGGCCACGTGCGCGTACGTCGGCTCCGGATACCCGAGCAGTGCGGCGAGATACGCCTGACGGGGTGACGACGGCAGCAGGTCGTCACCGCGCACCACCTGGTCGATGCCCTGCGCCGCGTCGTCGACCACGACGGCCAGGTTGTATGCCGCGACACCGTCGCCGCGGCGCACCACGAAGTCGTCGACGATTCCGGTGTAGTCGCCGTGCAGCAGGTCGCGCACGGTGTGCGTGATGACGTCGGTGCGCAGTCGCAGCGCGGGCGGCCGTCCCAGTCGCGCGCGTCGCTCGGAGCGTTCAGCGTCGGTGAGGTCGCGGCAGGTTCCCGGATATGCGCCCTGCGGTGCGTGCGGCGCGCGCGGCGCCTGAGCGATGTCCTTTCGGCTGCAATAGCATTCGTAGAGCAATCCGCGGTCGAAAAGCACATCTATGGCACCGTCGTAGCGATCGGAATGCTGGGACTGCCACTCCGCAGGCTGATCCCAGGTGAGCCCGATGGCGGTCAGGTCGTCGAGTTGGCGGTTGGCGATATCGGTGAACGTGCGGTCGTCGAGATCATCGACGCGCATGAGGAATCGGCGTCCGGTCGAGCGGGCGAACAGCCACGCGAGCACCGCGGTGCGCAGGTTGCCGATGTGCAGATCGGCAGATGGGCTCGGGGCGAACCTGCCTGCGCTCACCCTCGCAATCTAGCCGCGCTCCCAGGGCGGGTCTTCGCCCATCTTCTTGTAGTACTTGGCGAGGTGGCTCTTGACGCGGTCGACGTCGTCCTTGGGCAGGTCGACGCCGCCGCGGGCGCCGTTCATGATGCCGCCGGCGGCCATCACACCGCGCGGCACGGCCAGCAGCTTGCCGCCCACGACGTCGGCGATCAGCAGCTTGTACGCGGTGAAGTTGTTCTTACTGTCGCCGTCGTACCAGACGTGGGCGTCGCGGTATTTCTGGTTCGGCTCGTCTTCGGCGTCCGCCCATTTGCGCACGCGTTTCTCGGCCGCGCCGCCATCCCACTCACGATCGCGGTCGGCCAGCGGAAGATCCTGAAAACTCGTTACAGACATGCGTTATGCGTGCCCTGGTCGCGTCGGTTCAAACCGTCTTGAACTGTCCGAGCCGCAACCAGAAGGCAATTGCCAGGTACGGAAGCATCAGCAGCGCAAAGGCGCCACCGTGGCCGGCGAGCTCCACCAACACGGCGTAGCTCCCATAGACGGCGAGCGTTGCGGCGTCGGTGGACATACCGGCCAGCGAGGTGACGGTCGCCCTGGCCGATCCGGTGATGCTGTTCTGTAGGCGGGTATCGGCGACGATGGTGGCGCATTGGAACACTCCGAACGCAGCGGCGAGGGCGACCGCGCCGAGTGGATGCTCCGACAGCGCACCCGCCGCCATCAGTACCGCGCCCACTGCGACGAGGGCCGCGAACGCCGTCGATCCCCAGCGCGCCACACGTCCTGCGGCCAAACCGCCCGCCGATGCGCCCGCCCAAACGACCACCATCAGCAGCGAGACGTCGGCCGCCGTGACGCCGCCGCTTTCGATCAGCAACGGGGTGTACTCATCGAGCGCACCCCACACCGATCCGACGACCGCGACGAGGATCACCGCGGCGCGGACGGAGGCTGACCGCCTGGCCTCTCGCGGTCCAGCCGCCAACGTGTCCGCCCAGCCGAGCTCTGGCTCGTCGGCTCCGCGAATCCGGTGCTCCGGGAACGACATCGCAACGACAGACGCCAGCACTGACGCGGCGACGCTGGCCGCGCCGACCGCCGCGAAACCGCCGGCCGAGATGATCGGTGCCGCGACTGCACCCGAACACGTCGCGGCCAGTACGCCGGCGACCTGTCCGCGTCCCATCAATGTGGCGTATTCATCTGCCGCCTGCAGTCGCTGCAATTCCTCGTAGACGAGCGCTTCCAACGCGCCGGACGTCAGTGCCGACTTGAGGCCCCAGAGCACGAAACCGAGCGCGAACATCCAGTAGCCGGGAGCCGCCACCCACAACGTGAACGCGACGGCCGTGAGCAGTGGACCCGCGATCAACAGCCTGCGGCGTGAGGTCGCGTCCGCCCACGCGCCCGAGGGCACCTCGAGCACGAGGCTGGACACGGACCAGATGACGAACAGCGACGAAATCTGCCACACCGACAGTCCGGTGTCGCTGAACAGCAGCGTGTACACCGGGTACAGCAGCACGAAATCGTCGAGAAACAGGTACGCGTACAAGACGCCGGCCAAGCGGCGGTGACGTTCGCGGCCGGCTAGCGGTCTAAATCAACATCGCCAGTTCATGGAACGAGACTAAGGGAGTGATCGCGGAGGCGACACCGAATATCTCGCGTGGCGTCGGGATGAGTTTTGCCCTCCGGTGCAGTCTGATCTCCATGGGCAAACTCATCTATGGCTTCACCGTGTCGGTGGACGGGTACATCGCCGACGCGCAAGGCAACATCGACTGGTCCGATCCGAGCGACGAACTGCACCAGTACTGGAACGACTTCGAGCGGGAGACCGCCCTGTCGTTCTATGGGCGGCGGCTCTACGAACTGATGTCCGCTTACTGGCCGACCGCTGATGAGGACCCGGAAGCCACCCCGCTGACCGTCGACTTCGCCCAGGTTTGGCGCGACCTGCCCAAGGTCGTGTTCTCGCGCACGTTGGAGTCCGTCGACTGGAACTCCCGCTTGGAACGCGGCGACCCGGTCGAGGTGGTGACGAAGCTGAAAGCCGAAACCGACGGCATCTTGGAGGTGGCCGGCGCGACGCTGGCGGCGCCGATCGTGCAGGCCGGACTGGTGGACGAGTACCGGATGGTGATCGCGCCCACCGCCGTCGGCGGCGGCACCCCGTTCTTCCCGACTCTGCCGTCATGGATCTCGCTGCGACTCGTCGAGAACCGCACCTTCCCGGGCGGCATCGTGCTGCTGCGATACGAGACCAAACACGACTGACGACCACACGCAGTGAAGGACTCGCGACTACGCCTTCACCAGGCTGATCGGGTTCTGGCCGCTGGTCCAGTCCGGGTCGCCACACACACCGGGCTTGGAGCGGAAGCTGATGGCGCCCACCAGGGTCGCGGGATCGAACGAATACATCAGATCCGCAGGCCCGGTGCTGCCGTTGGGACAGATCCGGCCGTTCGGGACGTCAGTGCGCTCAATCGTCCACGGACCGCCGGCTACCCGGGTGATCTGCTCGAGCAGTCCGGTGGACGTCGAAATCGTCCCGCCGCAGGTCTCCTCGGCGTTGCACTGCGTGGTGATGCTCCATGTGTTCGACGTCGGACCGTTGATGAAGGTGTACTCACCATCGAGCCGATCGTCGGCCGACGCGGGACTCGCCATCCCGAGAGCCATGCCGGTCAAGACGCACGATGCAGCCACCGCTCGAACGATCACCACGCCAGCATCACACGGTTGCGCCGAGGCCGGGGACGATATCGCCGAGGCTGAAGGTGACCGGCTGTTCGAGTTGTTCGTATGTGCACGATCGCGGGTCGCGGTCGGGCCGCCAGCGGTTGAACTGCGCGGTGTGTCGAAAACGCTCGCCCTCCATGTGGTCGTAGCGCACCTCGACGACCCGCTCGGGTCGCAGCGGTACGAACGACAGGTCCTTGCCCGCGTTCCATCGCGAGCCCTCGTTGCGGCGCGGGGTCCGCTCCCCGGACATGTGGGCGGCCCAGTTCCACGGATGCTCATCGAATGTTGTTACCAGCGACTGCAATTCGATGAACAGTTCGCGTCGCCTGGCCATCGGGAATGCGCCGATCACGCCTACCGAGGCCAATGTGTCGTCGTCCTTGTACAGGCCGAGCAGCAGCGAGCCGATCGCTTCATCACTCGACTTGTGCACCCGGTAGCCGGCGACGACGCAGTCCGCGGTGCGCTCGGGCTTGATCTTGAACATGACGCGTTTGTCGGGCTGATAGGTGACGGTCAGCGGCTTGGCGATCAGCCCGTCGAGGCCCGCACCCTCGAACTCGGTGAACCACCGGCGCGCGGTTGGCAGGTCGGTGGTCGCAGGCGTGACGTGAATCGACGGGCCCGTGCCCGCCAACGCGTCCACCAGTGCGGCGCGGCGCTCGCTGAACGGGCTCGACGTGTAGTCCTCGTCGTCGAGAGCCAGCAGGTCGAAGGCGATGAACGACGCGGGAGTCTTCTTGGCCAGCATCTGTACACGCGACTCGGCCGGATGGATACGCTGCTGCAGCGCCTCGAAATCCAGGCCGTCGTCGGTGGCGATCACAATCTCGCCGTCGACGACGCAGCGCATCGGCAGCTCCGCGCGGACGGCCGCGACGAGGTCAGGGAAATACCTGGTCAGCGGGCGCTCGTTGCGGCTGCCGAGCTCGACGTCGAAGTCGTCGCGAAAGCAGATCGACCGGAACCCGTCCCACTTCGGCTCGTAGGAAGCATCCGGCGGAATCGACTTGACCGCCTTGGCCAGCATCGGTGACACCGGCGGCATCACGGGCAGTCGCATCACTCCATTGTCACAGCGACGTGGTGGCGCGGTCTTCATTCGCCGATTCTGAGGTCAGTGCGCCAACGACATCCGGCATGCGCGCGGATCGCCGCAATAGGCACCGGCTTCGACAGTGATGTCGCGGTCGTCGAGCACAAGGCCGTCGGCGGTCCAGCGCTGCAGGGGTCGCGTCGAGCACAGGACAGCGACGGACGTACTCGCACCGGCTGCTACGGCGATCGAACTGAAGCCGACGAGATGGCGCACCGGCTGCCCGTCGACCGGGCGCACCGCATACACCTGGAGGACATGACGGCCGTCGCGATCACCGGTGTTGGTCACCGTCACCCTCGCTTCGAAGCCCTCGTCATGAACGGGCCCGAGCGTCAACTCCGTTGTGGTGAACGTCGTGTAGCCGAAGCCGAAGCCCAACGGGTACGCCGCCTGCACGCCGTCGTGGTCGAGCTTGCGCTGACCCCACCAACGGTCGTAGGTCACCGCGCGCGCCCGCCAATCCACGTGCGGCAGTTGTGATTGCTGCCTTGGGATGGTGACGGGCATCCGCCCTGTCGGCTCGGCATCTCCGAGGAGGACGTCGACAACAGCGCGACCGCCCTCCATGCCGGGGTACCACGCCATGAGGAGTGCGGCCACGTCACGGTCCCACGGGTCGACGACGACGGTGCCGCCCCCGATGACGATCACCACGGTCCGCGGATTGGCGGCGGCGACGGCGCGGATCAGCGCGACGTCCTCGTCGTGCAGACGTAGGTCGGACCGATCGCCACCGAAGGTCCACCAGCGGTGCGAGAAATTGAAGACCGCACTGACGATTTTGGCGACCCGTGGCCGACGCATGATCCCGCCGAACAACTGCATCGTGTCGGGCCCGAGAGCGATCAGCGCCTCGCCTTCGTCTTTCGGCGTCAGGCCGACGACGACCACCGCGACATCCGCATCGCCCGAATCTGTCGTGACGACGCGGTGGCTGCCGAGCCGTTCGCGCAGTCCCTGCAGTACCGAAACGGTGTTGCGCGGCCTGACATTCGACGATCCGGTGTCACCCAGGTTGGGGCGGTCGGCGAGCCGGCCCAGCACCGCGACACGTTGGAGATGCTGTTCGTCGAGTGGTAAGAGCGGTGTGCCATCAACACTTTCGTTGCGCAGCAGGACCGTCGCGCGGTGGGCCACCTCACGGGCCAGTGCGCGATGTTCGGCGCCGGTCACCGCGGATCGCGGGGGAGTCGGGCGGGCTCGCACGGCGAACTCGATCTGGGTGCGCAGGATTCGGGCGCACGCCCGCAGCACGTCGTCGCGCTTCAACTCGCCGGAACGCAGCGCCGCCGGCAGCGCATGGGCGCGCTGCTGCCGGAACGGCATTTCGACGTCTTGGCCGGCGGCGACCGATTCAACCGGATGGCGTAGACCCCAGACCCAGTCGGTGTGCACGAAACCGGTGAAACCCCATTGATCGCGCAGGATTTCGGTCAGCAAGTGTCGATTCTCGCCGGCCCACTGTCCATTGACCGAGTTGTAGGCAGACATCACGGAGTCGACACCGGCCTCGACGGTGCGCCGAAAGTGCGGCAGGTATCTCTCGTGGAGGACGTCCTCCGGCACACGGACGTCGACCTGAAACCGCGCTTCCTCCATGGAGTTGAGCGCGAAGTGCTTCACGCTGGTGATCACCCATGGCCGGGCGCCCTCGATTGCCGCCGAACCCATTTCGCCAAGCAGGAACGGATCTTCGCCGTAGGACTCCTGGGCGCGACCCCAGCCCGGAAAGGGCGCGACGTTGATGCAGAGACCACCCCAGAAGTTGGCGCCGAGAACACGTGCCTCGGCACCGATGGCAGCGCCGACGCGCCGTTCGATGTGGACGTCCCAGGTAGCCGCCCGCGCGATGGCGACCGGAAAGCTGGTGGACGAGGCGATGCCGACACCGCGCGGGCCGTCGGTGAAACGGAGCCCGGGGATTCCGGCGCGGTCGATGCGGCCCGCCGTCACCGCGAGGAAGTTCGTCCGAGTCCGCGCACCGTCGACAACGGATTCGAGCAGCGCTTTGTCGCCGTCGAGCAGCCACAGCAGCTCCCCGTCCGTGAGCGTGGCCAACAGTTCGGCGGCGGCGACGTCGGAGGTCTTGTCGCCACGACGGACCGCGTCCACGGCGTCGGCGAAGGGGGTGCCCGTCATCGGCCTACTTTCCGGCGGGCGAACTCTTCGGCGACGATCGAGACGAAGCGGTCGACGTCCTCGGGTGTGGTGTCCCACGAGGTCATCCACCGGACCTCGCCCCGCGCACGGTCCCAGTCGTAAAAGCGCGCCCGCTTGCGGATCCGGTCGGCGACATTGTTGGGCACGGTCGCAAAGACGGCGTTCGCCTGCGTGTCCTGTGTGAAAGCCAGCTCGCCCAGTGTGCCGTCGGCCTCGAGCGCGGTGCGCAACCGCTGCGCCATCGCGTTGGCGTGGGCCGCGCTTCGCACGCCCAGATCGTCATCGAAGAGAGCGAGCAACTGCGCGGACGCGAACCGCATTTTGCTCGACAGCTGCATGGTGAGCTTGCGCAGGTAGATCAGCCCGGTGGCGCGGTCCGGGTCGAGCACGATGATTGCCTCCGCGCCGAGGAGTCCGTTCTTGGTGCCGCCCAGGCTCAGGATGTCCACGCCCGCGTCGCTCGTGAACTCCCGCAACGGCACGCCGAGCGCAGCGGCGGCGTTCCACAGGCGGGCGCCGTCCATATGGACCGCCATGCCGTGTTGATGTGCGTAGTCGGAGATTGCCCGCACCTCGTCCGGTGTGTAGCGGGTGCCCAGTTCGGTGGTCTGCGTGATGCTGACGGCCAACGGCTGCGCGCGGTGTTCGTCGCCCCAGCCCCACGCCTCGCGCGCGACCAGCTCGGGTGTGAGCTTGCCGTCCGCTGTGGGGACGGTGAGCAGTTTGAGCCCGGTCATCCGCTCGGGGGCGCCGGCCTCGTCGGTGTGGATGTGCGCATCCGTTGCAGTCACGACCGCGCCCCAGCGCGGCAACATGCTGGTGAGGGCGACGACGTTGGCGCCGGTTCCGTTGAAGACCGGGAACGTCTCGGCACGCTCGCCGAATTGCGTGCGGATCACCTCGGCCAGTCTGGCGGTGTATTGGTCGTCGCCGTAGGCGACCTGGTGACCGCCGTTGGCTGCGGCGATCGCGGCGAGAACCTCGGGATGCGCGCCTGCGTAGTTGTCGCTGGCAAAGGCGCGCCAGTGCGGGTCGTGGAGCGGGGATATCGACACACGTCGATCCTGCACCCGATGATCGCCGACCGGCCAGCCGGCTTACCCGGGGGTGATTGGCACCGCGTCCCATTTCACCGGGTCCGACCTGGCGGGCGCCTTGTAGGTACCGAAAAGCTTGTCGCCGAAGCTCATCACGACGGACAGGTTTGTGGGCCGCTTGTTGGAATGGTGCAGTTCGTGGGCGACGTTGGGCGGCAGCAGCCAAGCCGGGTAGAAGCGAATGTCGTAGCCGCAGTGGGTGATCACCATCGCCGTCGTGTTTGCGATCGCGTAGGCGACCATCACCAGGGGGTGCACCCCGAGTACCAGCGGCGGCACGTAGAGGCACAGCATCACCATCAGGCCTTCGACGGGATGGACGACGAAGTTGGTCCAGATTGTCAGGGGCGCCTCGACCCGATGGTGCAGGTAGTGCACATACTTGAAGACGAACCTGTTGCCGTGCTCCAGTCGATGCCACCAGTAGGTGAGGAATTCCCCGATGACCATCAGCAGCGCGACCTGGGCCCCGAAGGTCAGCAGAGTCGGTGCGGCGCTTGGTACGTCGATGGCCCACGGATGAAATTTGGCGTTGAGCGCGAGCAGCAGTACCGCCGAACCGATGTAGGTGGACATCACCCGCAGACCATCCAGCCATGCGGTCCTGGCGGGGATCTTCCGGTAGACGGCAACGTCCAGCACCGAGAAGAACACTCCGGTCACCAGCACCACAGCGACGACGACGGGCAGGAAGTATAGGGGGAACTCAAAGAACCCCACCCCGATTCGCCCCAACATCCAGTCCCAAATCGGTTGCAGCGCTGACTCGTTCATCACTCTCCTTGTGGCGGGCTGATCAGGATCCGTTGGGCCGCGGTGTGCAGTTCATCGATGCACTGTTCGACGGTGATGTCACCGACACTGAGCAGCGCCAGGTCGGCGTAGAAGACGCGTCCGAGCAACGTCAACGACGCGTCCAGCTCGGAAGGCACCTCGGCGCCGGCGGTCAGCGCGGTGAACATCTGGCGCACGCCGAGGCGGAATTCGTCCGCGACCGGGCCCAGCGCCAACACGGAGGACATCGTCGCCCGCACCATGGGCAGATCCGTCGCGGCCTCCCGGACGACGTGCTCGATGGCGACATCGATGGGTGACTCGGGTCCGGTAGCGGTCGCAATCGCCTGCGGGATGCGGGTTGCGAGCTCATGCCCCCAGGCCAACGCCGCGTCGCAGACGACGTGCTCCTTTGAGGCGAAGTAGCGATACATCGTTGCCCTGGACACGCCTGCGGCAGCCGCGATGGTCTCCATGCCGACGGTCTCATGCCCCTGCGCATTGATCAGGTCACGTGCTGCTAGCAGGATCCGCGTGCGCACGTCGAGTTGGCGCGCATCCAGCGTGCGACGAATTGTCACGGTCGCTGAGGTCACGGGCGGACCCTTCTTGTCTCGGCTCATGGTGGAACGATAGCTGGAACGCTTGCTGAGACATATGTATCACGTGGTGTCTCAAGTCGACAAGCCCGATGACATTGCCGCGCGTCGCAGGTCTACGTGAGTATGGAGACCGTGCCCTTTTCCACAGACCTTCCGGTCATGCCACCCCTGGAGCCGATGTTGGCCAAAGCCCAGGCCAAGGTGCCGGCCGAGGCGGGGGTGTGGTCCTACGAGCCCAAGTGGGACGGGTTCCGGGCGCTGGTGTTCCGCGACGGCGACGAGATCGTCCTGCTCTCGCGTAGCGGTAAGGACCTCGGGCGCTATTTCCCGGAAATGGTGGAGGCACTTCGCGACGAATTGGCGCCGCGCTGTGTGCTCGACGGCGAGGTCGTCGTCCCCCGGGAGATCGACGGCCGCATGCGGCTGGACTGGGAATCGCTGTCCCAGCGCATCCATCCGGCCGCCAGCCGCATCAAAATGTTGTCCGAACAGACACCCGCGCACTTCATCGGCTTCGACGCACTCGCCACCGGTGACGCATCGCTGCTCAAGGAGCCCTTCCGGGTTCGCCGCAAGGCGCTGGCCGATGCGGTGAAGGAAAAGCGGTGGTGCCACGTCACGCGAACCACCGAGGATCCGGAGCAGGGCGCGCAGTGGCTCGAGACCTTCGAGGGTGCAGGTCTCGACGGAATCATCGCCAAACGGCTCGACGGCCCGTATCTGCCCGGGAAACGGGAGATGGTGAAGGTCAAGCACGCCCGCGACGTCGACTGCGTGGCCATGGGATATCGGGTTCATAAGAGCGGCGAGGGCGTCGGGTCGATCCTGCTCGGTCTCTATCGTGACGACGGTGAGCTCCAGATGGTCGGTGGTGCAGCGTCGTTCAGCGTCAAGGACCGGATCAAGCTGCTCGCCGAACTCGAGCCGCTACGTGAGGGCGACGAGGTGCGTGAAGGTGACCCCAGCCGCTGGAATTCCGCGGCGGACAAGCGCTGGATCCCGGTGCGGCCGGAGAAGGTCTGCGAGGTCGCCTACGACCAGATGGAGGGAAACACCGTGCACGGCAAGAGGTTCCGCCATGCGGTCAAGTTCATGCGCTGGCGGCCTGACCGCGAGCCGGCGAGCTGCACCTTCGACCAGCTCGACGTGCCCCTGAACTACGATCTCTACGACGTGTTGGAGTCGACGTAATGGCAACGCCTGCAGAAGAAATAGACGTCGACGGCGTCAAGGTCCGGTTGACCAACCGGGACAAGCCGTACTTCCCGAAACTGGGCGAGAACGGTACCAAGGGCAAGCTCTTCGACTACTACCTGGCCGTCGCCTCCGGTCCGATGCTGGCGGCGCTGCGAGATCGGCCCACGCACCTGCAGCGCTTTCCCGACGGCATCGACGGCGAGGAGATCTACCAGAAGCGGGTGCCGCAGAAGCATCCCGACTATTTGGAAACCTGCACCGTGACCTTCCCGTCGGGTCGAACGGCTGACGCGCTCAAGGTGACTCACCCGTCGGCGATTGCGTGGGCCGCGCAGATGGGCACCGTCACGCTGCATCCGTGGCAGGTGCGCTGCCCCGACACCGAACATCCGGACGAATTGCGTGTCGACCTCGACCCGCAACCCGGCACCGCGTTCAAGGAGGCCCGTGAGGTCGCGGTGGACGTTTTGAAGCCGCTGCTCGACGAACTCGGGCTGGTGGGCTATCCGAAGACCTCGGGCGGCCGCGGCGTGCACGTCTTCCTGCGGATCAAGCCGGACTGGGATTTCATCGCCGTGCGACGTGCGGGGATCGCTTTGGCCAGGGAGGTGGAGCGGCGGGCACCGAAAGCGGTGACGACGTCGTGGTGGAAAGAGGAACGGGGGAAGCGGATTTTCATCGACTACAACCAGAACGCCCGCGACCGCACCTTCGCGTCGGCGTACTCGGCGCGCAAGACTCCGATCGCGACGGTGTCGACGCCGCTGACGTGGGACGAACTACGCGACGCAGACCCCGACGATTACACCATCTCGACGGTTCCCGATTTCGTTGCGGGTCGACCGGATCCGTGGGCCGATATCGACTCCACGGCGCAGTCGCTCGAGCCGCTGCTGGAGATGGTCAAGGCGGACGAGGAGGAGCGGGGGCTCGGTGACATGCCGTATCCGCCGAGCTACCCGAAGATGCCGGGGGAGCCGCCTCGGGTGCAGCCCAGCAAGAAGGTGGCGGCGAACTGGGACGAGGACGGCAACCCAGTGAAGGGTGACTGAGCGGAGGCTGGCTGAGATGCGCTGCTGTTGCGAGCGCGAAAGGGTGCGACTCCCGGTCATGGTGGCACGGCGGTCTAGGCCGATTCATCCGCGCGCATTGAATAGCCTGTCTACCATCGGTAGATGGCAAACGACGTGCGCGTGCGCAGGATAGCTGTTCGTCTACTCGCCGCCGCGTTGACCGTCGTCGCAATATCGTTCGTGCCCAACGGGATTCCGGCCGCAACAGCCCAGGGGTGTCCCGACATCGAGGTGATCTTCGCCCGCGGCACCAACGATCCGCCCGGAATCGGGCTTGTCGGCCAGGGATTCGTCGACGCACTACGCGCCAAGGTCGCGCCCAGAACCGTCGGCGTATACGCGGTGAACTACGCCGCCACCTTCAACTTCCTCCGCGCCGCCGACGGGGCCACCGACGCTAACAACCACGCCCAGTTCATGGCCAATACCTGCCCGAACACGAAGCTGGTCCTCGGCGGATTCTCGCAAGGCGCGGCCGTCGTCGACCTGATGTTGGGCGTCGCCCCCAACGTTTCAGCCATGTCCGGCATGGGTGCAATTCCTGGACTGAATGCCATACCCGGTCTGGACCTCAACGCTCTCGCGAGGCCGATGCCGCCCGACGTGGCGAACCGCGTCGCCGCTGTCGCGGTGTTCGGCAACCCGCTGGGCAGGGTGATGGGCCCGCTGAACGTCCTCAGTCCCGCGTTCGGCGCCAGGACCATCGACCTGTGCAACCCCCAGGATCCGATCTGCGACACCGGCGACCTGAGCAACCGGGCCCCGCACCATCAGTACGTCCCGGGAATGACCGATCAGGCAGCGAGCTTCGCCGCCGGCCTCGTCTAATCCCCGGTGCGCTCGACCCGGGAGTCGAAGTCGCTGTTGAAGGGGCACGCGCCGGTGATCGTGTAATGACCGTTTCCGGTGAGTAGGGTGATCGGATCTTGTGCCGGCGTCGGCAGGGGGTACTGCAGGGTGATCTCGCGGTGGGCGGGACCACCCTTCTCGCACGTCGAGTCCGAGACCCTGTTTGCCAAGACGAACTGATTCTTGGCGAAGGTGAGGATCTTGGCGCTGTCCGGGTTGGCCCAGTAGCTCAGGCAGCGGTCGCCGGTGCGAAGGCAGTACGTCGTGATGTCGAAGCTCACGTCGGCGCTGCGGTTGCCGTCCTTATAGGTGTCGATCTCCTGATACCGGCCGTACAGCGCCTCTGCGGGCGATGCCACCCGGGCAGGCAGAGTTGCGGGGTCGACGACCGAGACACCGCTCTGCGGGTCTCCCGTGCGGGTAAACGTCACGGGTCGGTTGCTGGCGCAGTTGGGGTCCGTCGACCGGACGATGAACTCGCCCTTGAGCGACCCGTCGGGCTGTGACTGCAGCGACATCGTCTCCCAGACCTCCGTCGACGTGGCGCTCCCGCACTTGCCCTCTTTCGTGTTCACCGCCTCCCAGCGATCGTCCACCTCGTCGAGCACCAATGCCGTTGCGGCCGTGACAGATCCATCTACCTTGGTCGCGCTCGCCACGCACGTATCACTGCCGTCTTCGCACGCCGACTTGATCACCCACGTCTCATTGCCGCCCGAAGCATTCTGGAACGGTTGACCATTGGGCTGGGTTGGCGCGCCGAACGTGGCGGCGAACGTACCGTTGGGTCCCGCGCCCGGTGGTGGTGCGCTGCTGCCGGGCGCGGATTCTTCATCACCGCCGAGCACGACGAGGATCGTGCCGATGGCGGCGAAGATCATCACGAGGGCAATGGGAACGACGATCGCCGTGCGCTTGTACCAGGGCCACGGCGCATCGTCGTCGGCCCGCTGCCGGCCAGCATCGGGCGTAGCGGGTGGGGACTGCGCCGGTTGAGCCTGGGTGGGAGCGGCCGCATTTTCGTCCTGCGACGCCGGTGCGCCAAGGTGGGTGGGTGCCCACGCCTGGGCGACATGGTCGGGTGTCCCGGCCTGCGTCGGCGCCCATCCGGGTTGGGCCGGTTGCGCTGTCGTCGGCGCCCACGCCTTCTCGATGTGCTCGGCCGGACGTGCCTGGGTCGGATCCGCGGCCGGCGTCGAATCGGCGGCCGGTCGGGCCTGGGTCGCATCGGCGGCCGGCTCCACTTGTTCGGTCCGCCGGGCGTTCTCCTTGTGCCAGTGCTTTTCGGTGTCTTCGTCCTGGAAGCCCTTGGTCGGCGCCAGGGGCGCTTTCCCGGGTGCCGTCTGACGCGAACCGGGTTTCGCGCGCTGAGTCCGGCCGCCGTTGGCGATCGCCGCCTGTGCCGCGCGAGCCATCTCCGTCGTCGTGGGGTAGCGGTCCTCGGGATCCTTGGCCATCCCGGCGGCGATCACCGCGTCCAGTTCAGGCGATACGTCCTTCCGCTTGATCGACGGACGCGGTGGCGGGGACGTGAGGTGGCCGGCGATCTGCTGCTCGACGCTCTCGCCCGGGAACGGCCGGCTGGACGTCAGGCATTCGTAGAGCACACATGTCAATGCGTAGATGTCGGAACGAGTATCGCTTTGGCCGGTGGTGAACCGTTCGGGTGCCATGTACGGCCACGTGCCGACCACGTTGCCGGTGGCGGTCAGCTTTGTCTCGCCGGCCGCGCGCGCGATGCCGAAATCGATCAGATAGGAGAAGTCGTCCTCGGCGACGAGGATGTTGGACGGCTTCACGTCACGGTGCACGAGCCCGATCTTGTGGGCGGCGTTGAGCGCCGACGCGATCTGCTCGATGATGTTCACCGCCCGCACGGGCTCCATCGGTCCAGCGGCGAGGACATGCTCCAGGTCCTGGCCCTCGATTAGCCGCATGTCCACATAAAGCCGGCCCTCGATCTCACCGAAGTTGTGAATGGGAACGACGTGGGGGTTGTTCAGACCCGCCGCAGCAAAGGCCTCGTGCCGGAACCGTTCCTCGAAGACGGGGTCGGCAGCCAGTTGCGCCGGCAGCACCTTCACCGCCACGACGCGGCGGGTCGCGGTGTCAAACGCCTTCCACACCTCGCCCATGCCGCCGCGGCCGATCAACTCAACGAGCCGGTACCTGCCGAATGGCGTGCCCTCCACTACGCCTCCTGGAAACTGCGGAAAACCAGCACGTTCACACTCTTCACGATCGAGCAGTCGCCCGGTCCCGTATTAGAGATTGAAGCGGCAGCGGGTATACCGCAACCCGCTGGACGTGATCGGTTCCGCAAGTGTCTTTCCTCCGCAGCTGCGCGGGCCTGGTACGTAGGCGAACTAGCCCTTGAGAACGCAAATCAACCAGATCTGTGGGCTTGTGTCCCGGGTAAGAATGCCATCCGCCTTTAAAATTTGCTGTTTTCGGTGAATGTGTGGCGTTGCGTGCCGCCGACTGCGAGAATTCTCCGGTCTGACGCTTTCGGGGGAAACGCCAGCTTGAAGGGGGTGCTCGATGATGTCGATTCGTCGGTCCAATGCAGGGCTGTCGATGGTCGTCGCACTGGCTGCCTTTGTTGCCGATACCGCTGTCTGGCACGCGCTGCCGGGCATCTGAATGAGGAACGACTATGCAAGATCCAACTGGACTCGAACGTGTCCAAGAAAGATCCAAGAACGACGACCGACGCTCTTGCCATTCAGCAAGCCACCTGAGCAGGAGCAGATCGTCATGAGCATCAAGAACTTCGCTACCAAACCCAGAGCCGTCCGCGGCCTGGCTGTCGCCCTGGCGTCGGTCGTGACCGTCTCGTCGGCGGCTTTGAGCCTGGGTGCGGTCCCCGCGCTCGCGCAGCCGACGGACGAGACCACCATCGTCGATACCCCGGTGTACGAAGAAACCCCGATCTACGCCCCACCGGTTGTTGAGGCTCCGCCGGTTGTCGAGGCCCCGCCGGTCGTTGAATCTCCGCCGGTTGTTGAGGCGCCGCCGGTCGTTGAAGCGCCGCCCGTCGTCGAGGCCCCGGAGCCCGAAGCGCCGACGGCGCCCGACACCAAGACACCACCGACCGACTCCACGGGTGGATCGACTGATACGCCGACGGGTGGAACCGAGGAAACCGGCGGAACGACCAGTGGCACTGAGGGAACCGCCGGAACTGGTGGCACTGAGGGAACGACCGGTGGCACTGAGGGAACGACCGGTGGCACTGAGGGAACCGCCGGAACCGGTGGCACTGAGGGAACCGCCGGAACCGGTGGCACTGAGGGAACTGGTGGCACTGAGGGAACCGGTGGCACTGAGGGAACTGGTGGCACCGAGGGAACTGGTGGCACTGAAGGAACCGGTGGCACTGAGGGAACCGGTGGCACAGGCGGAACCGAAGGAACGACCGGTGGTACCGAGGGCACCGGTGGCACAGGTGGAACCGAAGGAACGACCGGTGGCACTGAGGGAACCGGTGGCACTGAGGGAACTGGTGGAACCGAAGGAACGACCGGTGGCACTGAGGGAACTGGTGGCACTGAAGGAACTGGTGGCACTGAAGGAACGACCGGTGGCACTGAGGGAACGACCGGAGACGCGACCAATAATCCCGCCGGTGGGACAGTCGTGTCGAACGGCGAGGCGGCGGAAGCAAACACGCCCGTCGAGCCAGTGCAGACGCAAGCGTCCCCGGAAAACATCGAAAAGGCCGAAACCGCGCCGGCGGTCGACGTGAATCCCCCGCCCGCTCCGGCGACCGAGGTCGACGAGTTGCGTAACCTCGTGCTGACCGGCGAAGTGACGACCGGTGGCCCACTTAGCCCGGAGGCGACTATCAAGGTCGAGGCCAAGGTCACGCAATGGCAGCCAGACTGGGTGCAGTACGACAAGTACTTCCGGCCGACGATCTTCAATCCCAATCCCGAGCGCTTGAAGGTGGTTTACGAAGTCGACGGCCAGCCGCGGATCGTGATCATCGAACCGTTCGGCCGGATCGTCACCGAAGTGCGTGAAGCGGGTTCGTACAACTTCTCGGCAATACGCCTCAATGCGTTAGGAATCCCCATCGACCTCGCCGTCGGCAACTTCTTCGGCGGCGGCTATGTCCCCGGACCGGGGCAGCCGCCACCACCGCCGCCGCCGCCGGTGCGGACCCTGAACAACGTTCCGGTTCAGGTCCAGTACACCAACGCGACCTACGCTCCTATGGTGGTCAAGCGGGTCGTCGACGTGGGTCCCGATCCGACCAACGACAACCTCCACAAGGTCCTTCTCGACGGCGTGACGCCCGCGTGGGGTGAGTGGAAGAACAACGAGGCGGGCGTGCCGCAGTTCGTGGTCAACGAGACGCAGAGCTTCCCCGGTATGGAAGCCCCCGGGGAGGGACCGCTGCCCGGAAACTACGACCTGAAACTGGTGAGCGACTCGTCTCCCACCGGTTTGGGCGGCACTGACTTCCTGCTCATCGCAGGGGCCGCCCTGGTTGCGGTCGTCGCGATCGGCGCAATTGTCATGACGGTCTTCGGCAAGCGACGACGGGGGGCGCTCTGACGCGGTGCCGGCGCGCGGCCGACATGTCGCGCGCGCACGCGCCAGGTTGAGTAGGCGCATGCAGGTTTCATCGACTGTGCGGAAGTGGTCCGCGGGGCTGGCGTTGTTCGCGATCGTCGCGAGCGGCGTCGGCCTCGCGGTCGTTTTGATCGTCGGCAGCATGTCCGCGTCCAAGCCATCCGAGCGGGCGGTGGCGCCGCGCACGACGCTTGCACCACCGCAGCCCAAGGTGCCGACTCCCGTCGAGTTCGCCATCGGGGTAATCGTCACCGATCAGACCTGTAAGCCCGACGCCGCGTGCAGTTACAAGTACACGATCGAGCCGAAATACATTGGGCTGCACCCGTTGCCGGAGACCCCGTTCACGGTGTTCTACGAGGTTCTCGGAGGGAACGCGCCGCAGAAGGGCGAGTTCACCGTGCACAAGGACCAGGCACAGATCCGCAAGGATGTCATCCTCGAGGGGCCACCGGGTGCGCAGCTGAAGGCGCACGTCATGAGCGTGGCCGGCTGAATATTGCGGTTCTGCGCCCACGGCGACGGCTACGGACGCATTGTTAGCGCTATGACAAAGGCGTCAGCGCTGCGGGCCGGGGAGGGTTTGCCGCGCAGCGTCCAGGGCGCCGCAGATCCGCGCTTCGCAAACGTCATGCGGATCTTCGCCGGACTGTTCCCGGGTCGCCGATTCGGCGGCGGCGCGCTGGCGGTCTACATCGACGGCAAGCCGGTTGTCGACGTGTGGACAGGGTGGGCGGACAGACTAGGTCAGGTGGCCTGGACGGCCGATACGGGGGCGATGGTGTTCTCCGCGACCAAAGGGGTCGCGGCGATGGTCATCCACCGCCTCGTCGATCGTGGGCTGCTGTCCTACGACGAGCCCGTTGCGAATTACTGGCCCGAATTCGGTGCCGGCGGAAAAGAAGACATCACCGTGCGCGACGTTCTACGCCACCGCGCCGGGCTGGCGCACCTCAAGGGCGTGACCAAGGACGAACTGCTCGATCACGTGCTGATGGAAGAGCGGCTGGCCGCCACACCGTCCGATCGTCAGCGGGGCTGGCCCGCCTACCACGCGCTTACGTACGGCTGGATTCTCTCGGGTCTGGCCAGGGCGGTGACGGGCAACGGCATGCGTGAGCTCATCCGTGTAGAAGTCGCGCGACCGCTCAACACCGACGGGTTACATCTCGGTCGCCCACCGGCGGGCTCGCCCACCAAGGTGGCGCAGATCCTGGCGCCGCAGGGCAGCCGCGCTAATCCGCTGCTCGATTTCGTCGCGCCGAGGGTGGCCGGACTGCCGCTGTCAGGCGTGCTCGGCGCGATGTACTTTCCCGGCATCAAATCCCTTGTGCAGGGCGATATTCCGTTCCTCGACGGCGAGGTGCCCGCAGCCAATGGGGTGGTGACGGCACGCGGTCTGGCGAGAATGTACGCCGCGGTTGCCAACGGCGGCAGTCTCGACGGTGTCGAACTCCTGTCACCCGAGCTGACGCAGGGACTCATCGGTAAACCGAAGCCGTGGCCGGATCTGAACGTCGGCGTGCCGATGCCGTTTCACCTCGGCTACCACGAATCGCCGATACCCGGACTGCTCAAAGGTTTCGGCCATATCGGCCTCGGCGGCACCCTCGGCTGGGCCGATCCGGCAACCGGCAGCGCTTTCGCGTTCGTCCACAATCGCCTACTCACCCCGATGATTCTCGACATGGGATCGTTCGCAGGTCTGGCCCGGCCCCTGCGCAACGCCATCACCGCCGCCCGGCACAACGGTTCCATGGTGGTGCCGAAATATGGTGCGCGCTATCGGGAGTCGGCTCCGCGAAAGAAAGTCGCGGGCCGCCGCTAAGCCGTCGGAACGACGCCGCGTGCCTGCGGCAGCGGTAGATCGTTGTAGGTGGCGATGCCCGGTGCTGCCGCGACGACTGCGCCGATGGCGTGGATCGGCGGCATCGCCGTCATGATGTGGCCGAGCACGAAGAAGTCCTCGAGCGTCTTGGCGTTCTCGATCATGTCGGGCGGTGGCAGGAAGCCGACAGTCATGTTGACCGTCGGTCGGCCCTCGATGGTGATCTTCCAGCCGTCCCCGTCGATTTGCCAGTCGGGCTCGAGGGTCGTGCCTTTTTTCCATCGCACGTTGATGTCGATGACGGTCTTGCCGTCGACGATTCCCTGCCAGCTGGCGTAGACCCCCGCGACGTGCCCGGCTTTGATGGTCCACGAGGCCATCGGGAGATCCTCAGTGGTCTGGGCGTATTCGGACACGCACTTGATCTCGTCGAGCTCGACGCCCAGCGAGTCGGCCACAAGTTGAACGGCCTCGGCGAACACCGCGGTGCCCTTCGCCGCCATCGGCCCCAGCGCCGGGTCGTCGATCGCCATATCGAAGCCCGTGGGACGCTCGGTATCCGGAGAGTCGTAAAGGGTGGTGTCGGCGGATTCGGCGATGATGACCTTGTCGACCCGGTCGCAGGCCGTCGTTGCAACGATGGCGAGCAGCTCGGCGAAACCCGGGCTGACGCCGGAACCGAACAGCGTCGATCCGCCTCGCTGGCAAGCGTCTTCGAGCCTGTCCCGCTCGTCGCCCAGGTTTCCTCCGGTGATGAAGGATGCGGACGCCACGACGTTGACCCCGGCTTCGAGGATGCGCACCAGCTCGTCGACGTCGATCCACATCGGGTTGTAGACCACGGCGTCGGGTTTGAGCGCGAGCAGTGCGTTCACATCGTTGGTGGCCTTCACCCCCAGTGGCTCGATGCCGGCCAGTTCGCCGGCGTCGCGGCCGGATTTGTCCTCCGACCACGCGTAGAGGCCGACCAGTTCGTAGTTCGGGTTGCTGGCGATCGCCTGGACCGAGCTCTTTCCGACATTTCCCGTCGTCCACTGGACAACGCGGTAGGGGGTGTTTGGCACACGCTCAGCATAGGGCCGCCCGGCGTGGGGCAAAAGGCTTTTTTACCGACCGGCGAAAAATAATCTAGGGTGACGGCCATGAGCGGGCGAACCAGGGGGCGTCCACCGCGGATCAGCCGGGATCAGATCGTCGCCGCGGCCCGAAGCGTCGCGGCTGGCGACCTGACTATGCAGGCCGTCGCCAATGCGCTCGGAGTGAGCCGCAAGGCGCTGCACTACTACGTCGGCGACCGTGCGGGCCTGCTGACCCTGATGGTGCTCGACCAGTTCGAGCGGGAACTCGCGCCCGTCGAGCTGCCCACAGACGACGACTGGCCGGCCACGCTGCGGACGTACGCCATGGCCTTCCGCGACGGACTCATCCGGGTGGGCATCCAGGATTCCGTGACCGATTTCGCGCAGCTCGGCGGCCTCAGCACGGCGGCGGCGCTGGCGTTGGCCGACCGCGTCCTCGACGCGCTGCTGTCGGCGGGGCTGGACCCCGACAGCGCGCGGCACGGTCTCACCGCCGCGTCGAACATCGCGCAATCGGCCGCGCAAACCGTGCTCGCACAGACCGGGTCCGGCGCCCACCGTCACCGTGCGGAAACTACAGAGGCACTGCTGCGGGAACCGCAGGACACCTACCCGGCGCTGCGCCGAGTACTCGAATCGGCACCGGCCACCGAGCACGACGCGCAAACCCAGTTCGACTTCGAACTCGTTATGGTGATCGACGGTCTCGATCGGATTCTGAAACGTGAGTTGTTGTGAGGCGGCGCTTTACAGCGGAGTGAGCGCGACCTTCCCGGTACGCTGCTGGCCGCTGCGGTCGATCCACGTGAGATCGATGACGTCACCGGGGTAGTGGCGGTCCAGCACGTACGTCAACGTGGTGGCCGAGTCCAGCGGCGTGCCGTCCAGTGTCGTGAGGATGTCGCCGCCGACCAGGCCGGCCTGGTCGGCCTGGTCGGCGGGGCCGCCGCGCAGGACGTCGGCGACGAGCACACCGGGTCCATCGGTCGGAGCGGTACGCACACCGACACCGAGCAGCACCGGCGGGCCGATGTGCACCGAGTCGGACGCCGCCCCCGAGCGGATTTGGTTGGCGATGGCCAGCGCATCGTTGATGGGAATGGCGAAGCCCTTGCCGCCTGGGCCCATCCGGAAGTTCACCGACGCCGCCGTCGTGACGCCGACGACCTGGCCAACTCCGTTCACCACGGGGCCGCCGGAATCCCCGGCGACCACCGGTGCCGCGAACTCGATCAGCCCGGTCAATTCGTCCTTACTGCCGGTGAGTGCATCTTCAGCGTTGACCGTGCGGCCGAATCCGGTGACCGTGCCCACTTCGTGGGTCAGCGGGGCGTTGCTGCCCTGTGCGTTGCCGATGGCGACGACAGGCTCACCTTCCACCAGCGCACCGGAATCGCCGATCGGTGCGACAGGCAATCCACTGGCGCCCACCAGTTGGAGCACCGCGATGTCACGACGACGGTCGTAGCCGACGAGTTCGGCGGGGAACGCGCGACCGGCGACACCGACGGTGATGCGGTCGGCCCCGCCGACCACATGGAAGTTGGTCATCACCTGACCGTTCGGATCGAGCACGATGCCCGCGCCGTTTCCGACCGCGTTCTGGTAGTAGATCTCGGTATCGATACGTGCCACCGCCGGCTCGACAACGCGCGCCACGGCGACCGGATCTCCGGGGACGGCCCCTGACGTGGCCGGGTGCACTGGCATCACCAGCGCCAGGACCGCGACAAGTGCGGTCAACAGCGTCGCGCAGGAACGACGCGTACGGATTATGCGCATCAGCCCATCTTGCCCGAAAACGAAATCTTTAATCTTCGACCGCGACGCCGCCACGCAGGCGCCTGCGGCGACGCCGCGTCGGCTCCGCCTTCTCGGACGTGCCGTTAGCAGGGGATTTGCTGGTTGCCTTCCCGGTTTCCGGCGCGTTTTCATCGGGTTTGTCTGGTTCGTCGGCCGTCGACTCGGGCTCTGTTGCCGTCTCCTCGGTCTCCTCGGTTTCCGCGGCCTCAGCCGTGACCTCAGCAGGCTTGTCTTCAGAGTCCTCTGCGGGCGGCTGGTCTGCGGTCGCCTCGTCCGCGGACTGCTCGTCCTCAGCGTCGCTCTTGCGGCTGCGGCGCTGCTTCGGCGTCTTGGGCTTCAGCGGTTTCGGCGGTGGTGGTGGCAGCTCGGCGACATCGGCCAGGTAGAACGAGAAAATTCCCAGCAGCGCGATGGCGGCGGCGGCACCGTAGATCCCGAACAGCCACTGACCCGCATCGTCCAGCGAGAGCCAGATCTCGCTGATCGCCGCGCCGAGGATCAGCACACCGGCGAGGACGTGCAGCACGATCGACGCCGTCCGCAGCCGCAGGGCCAGCAGCGGCGTGCGGAACTCCGGTCGTCGCGTGCGTAGCAGCGTGAAGACCACCGGCAGCGCGGCCAAGCCGATCAGCACACCGGTGACGATGCGCATCACGGTGCCGAGCGTGTGCGACGTCGTACCCATCAGTTCCCACCAACGCGGCAGGACGAAGGCGAAAAAAAGGGCGGCGGCAACACACGAGAACGAGGCGTGCCACAAGACCGCGACCCAGCGCCGCATACTCCTCCTCGAGGTTGGTTGGCCCGGGGTGCGACCAGGTCATTCCTATGTGGTCGCACCCCGGCCAAAGCGCGGAGGATAGGGGATTTGAACCCCTGAGGGCTATTAACCCAACCCGCGTTCCAGGCGAGCGCCATAGGCCACTAGG
>JAIEPH010000039.1 GCA_019749805.1 Mycobacteriaceae bacterium
CAAAGGAATCTTTGACAATCCCTTCCTGACACCCCCGGAGGCGTTTGTGAAGGACTACCTCAACTCATATCAACCCAGTTCGAGATCGAGGCCGGCAAGGTGCCCGCTGGCCCGTGCACGCGCCGCTGGTCCCGTTCCAGCGACATCGTGAAGCATCTGCCATCCGTCTCGGTCATCGCGGCCTTCCGGCGTCTCCAGCCAGCGGCGAAGCAGTGCGGGTCGTCCAGCGGTCAACACCGCGCCGCGAACACTCATGGAGAGTTCGGTGCGTACGCGCGCGATCGCCGGTGACACCGATTGCGGCAGAAGCGGACCGGTATAGCAGCGGAGCGCTTCCTCGACATCGTCGGCGGCAAGTGCGTCGAACACCTCGCTGACGTCGCTGCTGACCAACCCAGTCAGTCGGTAGGGACGCGAATCCAGGTGGTGTGGACCGATCACACGGCGCAGTCGCGACATCTCCGCGCGCACGGTGACGACGTCGAGATCCTTCTCGTCGAGCAGCAATGCGAGGTGGTCGGCGCTCAACCCCTCGGGGTGGCGGGTCAGTAGAACAAGGATGTCAGCGTGACGGCCGGTCAACGACAACGATTGGACTCGGCCGTCGTCGTCGGGCGCGATCCAGCGCGGACGATCACCGCCCAGAACGGCCAGTCGTGGCTGCGCCGTTGTCGGCATCGCCGCCGAGGCCGTCAGATGCATCAGCGCCAACTGGCCTTCGACCGCCGCCACCGTTGCGCGAACCAGCCCGAGTGCCTGGGGCGAGGCGACCTGGCCGTCGCCGGTCAGGTCGACGGCGCCGATGAGGGCCCCGGTCGCCGGGTCATGGACGGGCACCGCCGTGCAATTCCAGGGTTGGACGATTCGAGAGAAGTGCTCGGATTCGCGGATCTGGATTTCGCGGTCGAGCGCCAGCGCCGTCCCCGGGGCGTTGGTCCCCGCGCCACGTTCACTCCAGTCGGCACCGGGAACGAAGTTCATCGATTCGGCCCGACGGCATGCCGCGGCGTCACCCTCGACCCACAGCAGAGTGCCATCAGCCGCCGAGACCGCTACGACCACACCGGAATCGGCGGCGTCGCTGACGAGCAACCGACGGATTATCGGCAACGTCGCTGCCAACGGGTGACCGGAACGCATCTCGGCGAGGGTGGTCTCGTTGCGGCACAACGCCTCCGCCGCTGGTGAACCGCTCAGGTCGGGGTCCACACCGGTGGCGATGCTGCGCTGCCAGCTCTCGACCACCACGCGGCGAATGGCCGCGGCAGCCAGGTAGGAAGCGTCGACCTGACCTGCGATGAACAACTCATGCGCCCGGCGCAGCGCGGCAGGAAGCGACGGGGCGATCGTCCTGTCGACTGCGGATCCGGTTGTGTCCATCGCCCTCCTCGGGCACTGCCTAGGTCTCGGCCTTACTGGCCCGGATCGCCTCGAACACGTTGGGATCCACCAGAGTTGAGGTGTCGCCTAGCTCACGTCCCTCGGCGACGTCGCGCAGCAGTCGGCGCATGATCTTGCCGCTTCGGGTCTTCGGCAGCTCGGGTACGACGTGGATCTCCCGAGGCCTCGCAATCTTGCCGATGTCCTTGGCGACATGCTCACGAAGTTCGTGGACCATGTCATCGTCGTCGCGGTGCTTGGCGTGCGACTCGAGGATGACGAACGCGCAGATACCCTGACCGGTGGTCTCGTCGTTGGCGCCGACCACGGCCGCCTCGGCCACCCCGGAGTGGCCGACCAGCGCCGACTCTACCTCGGTGGTCGAAATCCGGTGTCCCGAAACGTTCATCACGTCATCGATGCGGCCCAGCAGCCAGATCGAACCGTCGGAGTCGACCCGCGCGCCGTCGCCCGCGAAGTACCAGCCCTGCTTTCCGTAGCGGGACCAGTACGTCTCCTTGTACCTGTCCGGGTCGCCCCAGATGCCGCGCAGCATCGCCGGCCACGGCTTGTCCAGCACGAGGTAACCCGTGACGTGCTCGGCCTCGTCGGCCCCTGGAACCAACTCGCGTCCCTCCTCGTCGACGATAATCGCCGAGATACCGGGCAGCGGCTTCATCGCCGAGCCGGGTTTGGTTTCGGTGATGCCGGGCAGTGGCGAGATCATGATCGCGCCGGTCTCGGTCTGCCACCAGGTGTCGACGATCGGAGTCTTGTTACCGCCGAACGCATCCCGATACCACCGCCATGCTTCCGGGTTGATCGGCTCACCAACAGACCCCAGCAACCGAAGACTCGACAGATCGTGGGCATCCGGGAATTCGCGACCCCACTTCATGAACATGCGGACCAGCGTGGGCGCCGTGTAATAGATGGTGACGCCGTACTTCTCGATGATTTCGAAGTGCCGGTGTTCGTCCGGCGAATTCGGTGTGCCCTCGTAGACCACCTGCGTTGCGCCGTTCGACAGGGGCCCATAGACAATGTAGCTGTGGCCGGTGACCCAGCCGATGTCGGCGGTGCACCAGTACACATCCGTCTCGGGCTTGATGTCGAAGACGTAGTGGTGGCTGTACGAAGTCTGGGTCAGATAGCCGCCGGTCGTGTGCATGATGCCCTTGGGCTTGCCGGTGGTTCCCGAGGTGTACAGCAGGAACAGCGGGTGTTCGGAATCGAACGCCTCGGGGGTGTGCTCCGGCGATGCCGGCTCGACGGTGTCGTGCCACCAGACGTCGCGGCCCTCGGTCCACGGCGTGTCGATTCCGGTGCGGCGCACCACAAGCACGTGCTCGACGGACTCCTGGCCCTTGCATGCCTCGTCGACGGCCTCCTTCAACGACACCGCCTGACCGCGCCGGAACTGCCCGTCGCTGGTGATGACGAGCTTGGCTTCGGCGTCCTCGATGCGGGCCGCGAGCGCGGTCGAGGAGAAGCCCGCGAAGACGACGGAGTGCATGACGCCGAGGCGCGCGCACGCCAGCATGGAGACGATGGCCTCCGGAAGCATGGGCATGTAAATGGCGACCCGGTCGCCCGAGACCAGGCCCAGCTCGGTGAGCGCATTAGCGGCCTTGCACACGTCGGACTGCAACTGCGCGTAGGTGATTGTGCGTTGGTCATCGGCCGGTTCGCCCTGCCAGTGGATCGCCACCCGCTCGCCGTTGCCCGCCTCGACGTGGCGGTCCACGCAGTTGTAGGCGACGTTGAGCTTGCCGCCGACGAACCACTTCGCGAACGGCGCCTCCGACCAGTCCAGCACCTCCTCGAACGGGGTCTCCCACGCCAGCCGCTCGGCCTGTTTGGCCCAGAACGCAAGACGGTCGGCTTCGGCTTCGCGGTACATCTCCTCGGTCGCGTTGGCTTGCGCGGCGAATTCGTCGGAGGGGGCGTAGGAGGACGGAACGTCGGTGTGCGTCGTCGAGGTGCCTGTCATGTCTGTGAGCGTAGTCACCCACGCTGTGATCAGGTCTGCAAGTCACAGCTCGCTCCGCGGGCGGTGCGTCGCCAGCGCCGAACGTCGCGACAGACGGGCCCAACGGTCGGCTAGCGTGTGCTGCCGTGACCACCACCGACCCATTGGCACCCCTGGCAGAGCTGCCAGGGGTGGCTGAAGCGTGTGCCGAAGCCAGTGACGCCCTGGGGCGGGCGCACCGGCACCGTGCCAACCTTCGCGGGTGGCCGGCGAACGCAGCCGAGGCGGGACTGCGGGCGGCGCGGGCGTCGTCGGTTCTGGACGGCGGCTCGCTGCAGTTGTCGGCGGAGGGCCCAGACCCGATCCTCGCCGGCGCCCTGCGCGTATCCGAATCGCTGGAGGGCGGAGCGACCTCCTTGGTCGGGGTGTGGCAACGCGCCCCGATGCAGGCCATCGCGAGGCTGCATGCATTGGCGGCCGCCGATATCGCCGACGACGATCACCTGGGCCGCCCGCGTGCGGACACCGACGTCGGCCGTCGTCTGGAGCTGTTGACCGCCATCGTGACCGGCGGGATGGCTGGGCCCACGCGAAGCCGGGAAGTGCCGGCGCCGGTGCTCGCCGCCGTCGTGCACGGTGAACTGCTGACGCTGGCCCCGTTCGGCAGCGCAGACGGAGTGGTGGCGCGGGCCGTTTCGCGGTTGGTGACGATTTCGACTGGGCTGGACCCGCACGGGCTGGGCGTGCCGGAGGTGTATTGGATGCGTCAGTCCGGCGACTACCGCGCTGCCGCGCGCGGGTTCGCGTCCGGGACCCCCGACGGTCTCACCGCCTGGGTGCTGATGAGTTGTCGTGCGCTGCAGGCCGGTGCGCGGGAGGCGTTGGCGATCGCGCAGGGCAGCGGCGGCGAGGGGCACTCAGCAAAGTAAAGCGGGCGGCGTTCCGAACTGATTCGGCTCGCCGCCCGCTAGCACGGACACCGGTTACCATGCGTGCTCTGATGGGTTGCGTGGGTGGCCTCGGCGTCTTGTCGGTGCGCTTCGGCTGCAACCCCACCCAAGGGGCCGTCGAAACCGTCCGCTATCGCAATTACGCAGGCCCGCAACACTTTTGCCTATTCCGCGGCATGTGCTCCGCGTGGGTGCCGGGTTCCGTGCTAGGGAGCCTGGTTCGGGAGATCCGAGCCTTCTCTTCCGGCTCGGCCTTGGCCTCACCAAGCTTCCGTGATTCCTTTGTACTCCGTGACCGCGGTCACATCAAGGGGCAAATGGCCGCGTCTCCAGATCGTTACGCGGAGGTGCGCGGAAATCGCATGGCGCAGCCGTCGAGCGGGATCAGAAGGTGAACCGGCGCAATAGCGAGTACGTCAGCGCGCCGGCCGCCAGTGCGCTGACGCCGACCGCGGCGGTGGTTGCCATGGCCGCTCCCGACGGTGCTGGTATGCGGTCCCGCAACGACACCGGCTTGGAGAACGTCAGCACCGGCCAGCCACGCGCCGACGCTTCTTTGCGCAATGTGCGATCCGGGTTTACCACGGTGGGATGGCCGACCGTCTCGAGCATCGGCACATCGGTGACCGAGTCGGAGTAGGCGTAGCAATGTTCGAGCGCGTAACCCTCGCGGGTCGCGAGCTCGCGGATCGCCTCCACCTTGCCTTCGCCGAAGCAGTAGAAGGCGATGTCGCCGGTGTACTTGCCGTCCTCGACGACCATGCGGGTCGCCATAGCATGGGTGGCCCCGAGCGCGCGGGCGATCGGAGCAACAATTTCCTCGCCAGAGGCAGAAACGACCACCACATCCCGACCGCACAGTTTGTGGTCGGCGATGAGTTCGGCGGCCTCGGCGAACACCAGAGGGTTGACGATCTCGTGCAGTGTCTCACCGACGATCGACTTCACCTGCTCGACGTCCCACCCGGTGCACATGTTCGTCAGATAGGAGCGCATCCGGTCCATCTGATCGTGGTCGGCGCCCGACATCAGGAAGAGGAACTGGGCGTACGCGGACTTCAAAACGGTCCGCCGATTGATTAGCCCCTGATCGAAGAAAGGTTTGCTGAACGCCAGCGTGCTCGACTTCGCGATGACTGTCTTATCAAGATCGAAAAAGGCGGCGGTGCGGACCGGTTCGTTAGCCGGGCGCATCGTTTGCGCCTCATTTAGCCCTTCTAAGCTGGGACGGGATGCGGCCACCGATCCAGCATAGGGCCGGGCACTGCGCCGGAGGAAAGAGAGTCTATGAAATGACAGTCCCCGACAGGTGCCGGTGACTGCATTTTTCCTGCTCCACCCATGCTTTTTAATCAGGCGCGACACTTGCGCCCAGCCATGTCGCCGTGTGTATAGTGAGTATTACTCGGCTTATGCCGGGTGTGCATCAGCCCGACCCCCCGGGGCTGATACACGACGACCTCCGCCTCCTCCCCCCCTGGCGGGGGTCGTCCCTTTTTCCGGGGTGCTTCTCTCCGTCGCCCAGCCGCTCCGTGTGCGGGCCACATCCACATGGTCGCAAGGTTCGTCTTTCGGACAGATGGACCGACGGCCCGTGGTTGCGGAATATGGTTTTCGCCGTCAAGTTTTGCCGTTGGTCCCCAATTTGCGGTTCATCCACAGAGTCCGGGTTGACGGTGGCGCGACGTTAGCGACAGCCCGCATGGTGGGCTCATGGGAACCACAGCCGGGATTCTCGCTTTGACGGGCGACGCTGAGCTGCGCGACGACATCGATCGCATCGCCGCCGCGGCCGGTGTCCAAGTCGTTCACGCCAGCGAACCTTCCGGTCGCAAGGTCTGGGCGGGCGCGGTGGCCGTCCTGCTCGATTGCGGGGCGGCCCACCGCTGTGCGCAGCGCCTGTTACCGAGGCGCGGTTGCGTCATCCTGATCACGCGGTCGGAGCCCACCCCTGCTGATTTCCAGGCCGCCATCGCAGTCGGGGCGCAGCGCGTCGTGGCCCTGCCCGCCCAGGACGGTGAGCTGATGGCCGAGCTGTCCGAAGCCGCCGAAGCCGCAGTGGCCGACGTCGCGCGCGGGGCGGTGGTCGCAGTCATCGCGGGACGGGGTGGAGCGGGCGCATCGGTGTTCGCGGCCGCGCTGGCGCAGACGGCGGCTCAGGTGACCGACGCGCTGCTCATCGACACCGATCCGTGGAGCGGCGGCATCGACCTCCTGCTGGGGATCGAGGCTGACGCCGGGCTGCGCTGGCCGGATCTGACGCTGCAGGGCGGACGGCTGAACTACGCAGCACTACGCGATGCGCTGCCACGGCAACGCGGCGTTTGTGTGCTCTCGGGCGGTCGCGGAGGCGGCGACATCGACGCCGTACCCCTCGGTGCCGTCGTGGATGCGGGCAGCCGGGGCGGCGCGACGGTGATCTGCGACGTGCCGAGGCGATCGACCGCGGCGGCGGAGACCGCACTCGAATCCGCCGATCTCGTCGTTCTCGTCGCCCCGGCCGATGTGCGGTCCTGCGCCGCAGCCGAACGCGTCGCACGCTGGGCTTCCACGGTGAACCCGAACGCGGGTCTGGTCGTGCGGGGGCCCGCACCGGGTGGGCTGCGATCCTCCGATGTGGCCGAGATCGTCGGCCTTCCCCTCCTTGCCGCGATGCGACCGCAAGCCGGCATCGCCGAGACGCTGGAAAACGGTGGTCTTCGGTTGCGGCGCCGCTCCCCGCTCGCCGGTGCCGCGCGCCGGGTGATGGCGGTACTGCAGCAACATCCGGTGGTGAGCGCGGCATGAGCGCCTCGCTGGTCGAGCGCGTCCGCGAGCGGCTCGCCGCGGAGTCCGGCCCCCTGCGGCCGACTGCGGTCGCGGCCGCTATCCGTGCGGAGTCCGGTGGGCTGCTCGGGGACGCAGAGGTGCTCAGCGGCCTGCGCGTATTGCAGACCGAACTCACCGGGGCCGGTGTGCTCGACCCGCTGCTGCGTGCGGAGGGGACCACCGATGTTCTGGTCACCGCGCCCGACGCGGTGTGGGTCGACGACGGTGACGGCCTGCGGCGCACGTCGATTCGGTTCGCCGACGACGATGCCGTGCGGCGGTTGGCGCAACGGCTTGCGTTGTCGGCCGGACGTCGGCTCGACGAGGCGCAACCCTGGGTGGACGGCCAGCTGACCGGACTGGGCAGCGGGCAGTGCACCGTGCGTCTGCACGCGGTGCTGTCACCGATCGCCCCCGCGGGAACGTGTCTGTCCCTGCGGGTGCTCCGACCCGCCACGCAGGACCTCGCAGCCCTGACGCAGACGGGAGCCATCGAGCCATCGGCCGCTGCGCTGCTGAACGAGGTGATCGCCGCACGCCTTGCTGTGCTGGTGTCCGGGGGCACTGGCGCAGGCAAGACCACGATGCTGGCCGCCATCATCGGCGCGGTTCCCGCGCACGAGCGCGTCGTCTGCGTCGAGGACGCCGCCGAACTGGAGCCGGCACATCCGCACGTGGTGAAACTCGTTGCGCGACCGGCCAACGTCGAGGGCGTCGGTGAAGTGACCGTGCGCGACCTGGTCAGGCAGGCTCTGCGGATGAGGCCTGACCGAATCGTCGTCGGCGAGGTTCGCGGTGCCGAGGTGGTCGATCTGCTCGCGGCCCTCAACACCGGTCACGACGGGGGAGCGGGGACCGTACACGCCAACAGTCCGGCCGAGGTGCCCGCGCGACTCGAAGCGCTTGCCGCGGTCGGCGGACTGGAGCGCGGTGCGCTGCACAGTCAGCTCGCGGCGGCCGTGCAGGTGCTCGTCCACGTCAGCCGTGATCGCAACGGGCGACGCCGGCTCAGCGAGATCGCGGTGCTCAGCCCCGCCGCCGACGGCCGCGTCCGTGCAGTGACCGCCTGGCGCACGGGCATCGGTTTCGACCGCGGTGCCGAGCGGCTGCGAACGCTCGTGCATGAGCGGCGGCAGGCATGAGCGGTGCGGCACTGGCGCTGGCACTCGCCCTGCTGACGGCGCCGAGACCAGCGCAGCACCGACTCTGTTCGCGCGGACCCGCCGGCTCGAAGACACCGAGAATCGCGACGTGGCTTCTCGTTCCGTGCGGTGTCGCGCTGGCACTCGCATTGGGTGCGGCCGCGTCGACCGGAGCCGTTGTCGCCGCAGCCATAGTGGGCGCGACCGTCGAGATGCGACGGCGCAATCGGCGGCGGCGCCGGACCCGCGACGCCGAAGCCACCGCGCTCAGAGGTGCGCTGGACGTCCTGGTCGGAGAGTTGCGGGTCGGCGCCCACCCCGTCGCCGCCTTCAGTGTCGCCGCCGATGACACCGAGGGCGTCGTCGCGTCCGCGCTGCGGACGATCTCGGCGCGCGCACGCCTGGGCGCCGATGTCGTCGCGGGCATGCTCAGCGTGGCGCGGCGGTCGTCGCTGCCCGCGCACTGGGAGCGGCTCGCGGTGTGTTGGCAGCTGGCTCAGACGCACGGCCTGGCAATCGGCACGCTCATGCAGACCGCGCAGCGGGATCTGGTTGAGCGGCAACGGTTCTCCTGCCGTGTCGACGCCGGTATGGCGGGAGCGCGCGCCACCGCCGCCGTGCTGGCGGGCCTGCCCGCCGTCGGCATCGCACTCGGACAGCTGATCGGAGCCGACCCGCTGGGCTTCCTCCTCGCCGGGGGATTCGGCGAATGGCTGTTGGTGCTGGGAGTGCTGCTGGCCTGCGCCGGTCTGCTGTGGTGCGACCGGATCACCGGTGCGGTGGTGAAATGATCTACGCCGCAGTGCTATTGGCCGTCGCGATACTGCTCAGTGGCGACAGCTCGCGGACTCGCATCCAGGTGCGAGGTCTGGGGGTGGAGATGCCTGGGCCCCGCACCACGGCTCCCGAGGACGATCCGCTGGCCACGGCGTCGGCTCTGGAGGTGCTGGCCGCGTGTCTGCGTTCGGGAATGGCGGTGTCGGCAGCAGCAGCGGCGACGGCGCCGTCCGCGCCACCGCCCCTCGGCCAAATCCTGAATCGTGCTGCGGACCTGCTGGCGCTCGGCGCTGATCCGGCGACGGCGTGGTCGGATCCTGCGGACACCGACGGTCAGACCGACGCATTCGTGCGCCTCGCCCGTCGGTCAGCCGCCTCGGGCGCCGCGTTGGCGCAGGGCGTCGCCGAGTTGGCCGCGCAGTCTCGCGACGATGCCGCCGACGCCGCCCGCGCGGCGGCCGAACGGGCGTCGGTGCTTATCGCGGGGCCGCTGGGGTTGTGCTATCTGCCGGCGTTCCTGTGTCTGGGCATCGTGCCCGTCGTGGCGGGCTTGGCAGGGGATGTGTTGCGTTCCGGTGTCTTGTAACGGGTTTCGAGTGATGAGGAGGAGACAATTGATACGCAGATGGGCTCGTTCGGTGCAGGCGCGAATGACCGTGATACTCGTGGACGAAAGCGGCATGTCCACGGTCGAGTACGCCATCGGCACCATCGCGGCGGCGGCGTTCGGGGCGATTCTGTACACCGTCGTGACGGGCGACTCGATCGTCAGCGCGTTGACCAACATCATCAACCGCGCGCTGAACACCAACGTTTAGGCGGCGAGGTCGGCGGTGCCACGGTCGAAGCGGCGCTCGGCATTGCGGGCCTGGTCGCGGTGCTGCTGCTGTGCGCGGCGGCCCTCACCGCGGTTTCGATGCACGTCCGGTGCGTCGACGCGGCCCGGGAGGCTGCACGCCTGGCAGCGCGTGGTGACGACGGCTCGAATGCCGCCCGAGCCATCGCGCCCGAGGGCGCTTCGGTGCACCTTCGTCGTGACGGCGCCCACGTCGTCGCGACCGTCTCGGCGCAATCGGTTCTGCTGCCGGGGATCATCGTCGCGGGCCGCGCCGTCGCCGCGGTGGAACCTGGTCAGCGCTGAGTCGGGGTCGGTCACATTGGTCGCCGTCGCGATGATGGCGGTGCTACTGGCCATCACCCTCGCCTGCGTATATCTCGGGTCGGCCGTCGTCGCGCGCCATCGTGCGCAGGCAGCGGCCGATCTCGCCGCGCTCGCGGCCGCGGGTGGACTCGTACACGGCACCCAGACGGCGTGCGCACATGCGGCCGCAGTGGCCGAGGCGATGGGCTCGTCGGTCGCGGGCTGCACCGTGAGCGGTCTCGACGTCGTGGTCGCCGTCGAAGTGAGTGCCGTGCTGGGCCGGTTCGGCGTGGGTACCGCACGTGCGGTCGCCCGGGCGGGTCCGGTCGACTCAGGCCTGACGTAGCGTCGCGAGTCCGGCGAAAACGTCGTCCTCGAGCTCGACACGGTTGATCGTCACGTGCACAGCCGTCCACTCGCCGTCGTTGGCCGCCAATCGCAGCGTGGCTGACGTACTTCCTTTGGCGAATTCCTCTGTCATTCTTGCGATCTGGGCGCGATCGTCGGGATGCACGAGGTGATCGCCGGACAGGCTCGCCCGCCAGTTGAAGAACGGCGCGGGATCGTCGAGCCACTTCAGCAGCGTCCAGTTCGTCAGGTCGACGAGCGCACGGTGAGCCCCGGGCTGCGCCAGCCCCTTGAGGATGCGCTGTGCCAGGTACTCGGGTGCATCCGCGTCACTGTCGCGTTCGCCGCGCCAGTTCATCGCCCGCAGGATCAGCCGGGTGCTCCCGTCGTCCTCCTCCTCGGCGAGCACACGCGCGACGAAGCCGATGGTGATCGGTTCGCCGCGATAATCCGTGACGTCCCAGGAGTTGCAGATCGTCTGGCCCGGTTCACGCGTGATCGTCATCGAGAGGACCTTTGCCTCGCTCGGATTGAGGTCACGCTTGGGCAGGTCTTCGGCGAACGCCCTGCCGTGGAGCACCTGGCTATCCGGCGCCCATCCGCTGTTGTGCAGAGACTCCGTGGTGTCGGTCGCGGTGCCGCTGGTGAGGTCCCAGACCAGCGGGCCGGGGACGGGGCGCGCGGGCGGTTCCATGTCGGGCGGGCCGATCCATACGTGCACCCCGTGGATCCGCCCGTCGGTCATTTGAACGACCTCGGTGCGGATTACGCGGTCGTTCTTGGGCGTGATGCTGCTCAAGCCGTGTCTCGCCCGCACGGTCTCACCGATAGCGGTCTGGATCGCCATCAAATGCGGATTGCGCCTCAGGAACGCACTGACCGGGACCAGGTTCTTGGTCCGGCGACCCTGGGCAACCACGGCGGGTTCGCTGCCCAGAGTTTCCACGAGCAGCCAGTCGTGGTTCATTAGGGCAGTTTAGGGCCGAGCGCCCAGTCCTCTGCATGCAGCGGTCGCCTACGAAATCCGTGGCAACGTGCCAGTTGTGCACGGCAATTCGTCGTCTTCGAGGGTGCCAATTCCCCCAAACAGAGTTGCAACACCTCGTCCGACAAGGTAATTTGCGATTGCACCCGGTCTATCCGGACTAGGGAACGGATCGCGATGTCCGACTGTTCTCCGCAAATGAATTGCCGGGGTTGCCACGCGTAAGGTGCTCCATCCGCGTTACCGCGGGGGCGACTGTTCGAGGGGTCGGTCGCCCCCTGTGGCGGTATCACGGGCCCGCACCCCCGAGCTCGGCCAGGACCAGCCGCAGCACGGTGATCGCCCCGTGTTTGTCGAGTGGATCGTTTCCGTTTCCGCATTTCGGTGATTGCACGCACGACGGGCACCCCGTTGCGCACTCGCAGGCCTCGATAGCCGCAGCGGTCGCCGCCCACCAGGTCCCCATCTTCTCGAAACCGCGGTCGGCGAATCCCGCGCCGCCGGGGTAGCCGTCGTAGACGAATATCGTCGGCAATCCGTCGACCGGGCCGATCGCGGTCGACACCCCGCCGATGTCGCCGCGATCGCAGCTGGCGACCAAGGGCAGCAATCCGATCGCCGCGTGTTCGGCCGCGTGCAGCGAGCCGGGCACCCGCAGCGCCTCGATCCCGTTGCGCTGCAACGTCTCAGGCGTGATGGTGCACATCACCGCCACGGTCTCCAGGGTACGCGTCGGCATGTCGAGTTCGACGAAGTCGATCACTTCACCGGTCAGCCGGCGACGGAGGTAGCCGATGACGGTGTTCGTCACCGACACCGGGACCAACCCGACTGTGACCGGCCCGTGCGCCTTTCGCTCACCCTCGCCGGTGACGGCGATGTCGGTCAGTTCGCGCGCGAACGTGGTGTAGCCGGGATCCTCGGCGTGGACGAACGCGACACCGTCCTCGAAATCGAGCGAGTCGACGACGTAGCTCTCACCCTGATGCAGGTAGACGGCCCCGGGATGGACCGACGCCGGCGCCTGGCCGGCCCCCGCGCTGCCCAGCATCCGGCCGGTGCCGGCTTCCAGGATCGCGATCTGACCGCCCGACGATCCGCGGATGTCGACGGCCGGGTGTGGATCGACACCGGGAGTGGCGAAGTAGCCGGCGGGCCGTTTGCGCAGCAGGCCGTCGTCGACGAGCGCAGCCGCAACTGCCTCGGCGTTCCATATCCGCACCTCCGCTTCGGTCAGCGGAAGTTCGGTCGCGGCGCAGAGAAGTTGCGGCCCAAGCACATACGGGTTGGACGGGTCGATGACCACTCGCTCGATCGGCTTGTCCAACAGCGCCGCCGGATGATGAACGAGGTACGTGTCGAGTGGATCGTCGCGGGCGATCAACACGATCAGGGCACTTTGACCCCGGCGACCGGCGCGGCCGGCCTGCTGCCAGAAGGACGTCACCGTGCCGGGGAATCCGGCGAGCACGACGGCATCGAGGCCCGCGATGTCGACGCCGAGTTCCAGGGCGTTGGTGGTGGCCAACCCCCGCAATTCGCCATCGGCGAGTGCGCGTTCCAGCGCGCGACGGTCTTCGGCCAGATAGCCCGCCCGGTATGACGCCACCCGGTCGGCGAGGTCCGGTGCGACTTCTTCCAGCCGTGCGCGTGCACCGAGTGCGGTAAGTTCGGCGCCGCGCCGCGAGCGGACGAACGTCAGTGTGCGGGCCCCCTCAGCAATCAGATTCCCCATCACCTGGGCTGCGTCGGCACCTGCCGAACGTCGTACCGGAGCACCGTTTTCACCGACGATGTCGTCGAGCAGCGCCGGCTCCCAGAGCGCGACGGTGCGCGCGCCCTGCGGAGAACCGTCCTGGGTGACCTCTGAAACCGTCTCGCCGATCAGCTCCGACGCGGTGATGGCGGGGGAGGCGGTGGTGGCGCTGGCGAAGATCACCGTGGGCCCCGACCCGGTCGCCGAATAGCGCGTGCACAAGCGCAGCAGTCGCCGTAGCACCATGGCAACGTTGGAGCCGAAAATGCCACGGTAATAATGACATTCGTCGACGACAACGTACCGCAGGTTCCGCAGGAAGACCGCCCAACGGGAGTGGTTGCGCAGCAGCGAAAGGTGGATCATGTCGGGATTGGAGAAGATCCACCGCGACCGTTCGCGCGCGAACCGTCGCACATCGGTTGGGCTGTCGCCGTCGTACGAGCTCGGGGCGACATCTCGCAGCGCAGGTATCGCCTCGGTGAGTGCCACCGCCGCGCGCAACTGATCGTGGCCGAGCGCCTTGGTGGGCGACAAATACAGAACCCGGGAGCGTGAATCACTTTTCAGCGCCGTCAATATCGGTAGTTGGTAGGCCACCGACTTGCCCGAGGCCGTACCCGTGCTGAGCACGACGTGGCGGCCGGTGTGCGCGAGGTCGGCAGCGGTGAGCTGATGCGACCACGGCGCCTCGATACCGCGATCAACAAACGCCTGCACCACATCTGGGTCGGCCCACCGGGGCCAGCCGTGTTGGTGTCCCTGTCGCGGGGGCAGATCGGCGACATGACGCAACGGGTTGTGCCCGCCGGAAGCGGCTCCGTCGACCGCGCAAGCGAGCAGCTCGCGGCCGAAATGTGCCCCCGAATCCGACACGTATGCCCCTCCTCGCGCTTCTCGTACGTGAATTGTTCCCCAATCGATCGCTTCTCCACTGTCGCCGCAGCCCAGAACGTGATTGACTGATCGCGGTCGCAGCTTCTGTGTTCGTGTATTTCGCTCGCAGGATCGACGTTGCGATCGCGGTTCCTGCGAGGGTTGTAGGTCGGGTCGAGTTCCGAGCACTCCACGAAGGTATGGCGGTCGGAACGGGCCCGGTGCACCGGAATGGTGAACCGCACCCGGTATGAAGAGAAGGAAAGTACGAGAGATGCCACAGGGAACTGTGAAGTGGTTCAACGCGGAAAAGGGCTTCGGGTTCATCGCGCCCGAGGACGGTTCTGCTGACGTGTTCGTCCACTACACGGAAATTCAAGGAAGCGGCTTCCGCACCCTTGAGGAGAACCAGAAGGTCGAGTTCGAAGTTGGCCAGAGCCCCAAGGGTCCGCAGGCCACAGGCGTTCGCGCCGTCTAACCGACACACTTGAAGGAAACCCCCCGCACCGCTCCGACAACGAGCACCGCGGGGGTGTTTTCGTTTGCGGGGCGCCCGGCCCGGCGACCCACCGGCGAGGCGGTCCCTGGCTTAGTGTCGAACCGTGAGCCAGCTGTCCTTCTTCTCTGCCGAGTCGGTGCCGCCCGCCGTGGCCGACTTGACTGGGATACTCGCCGCACCGGGTCAGGTGGTGCTGGTGGGTACGGGCGCGCGCCTGTCGGTCGTGGTCGACCAGGTGTGGCGTGCCCAGGCGCTGGCCGAGATGATCGTCGAGGCCGGCCTGGAGCCCGAGATCGCCCGCACCGACGAGAACAACCCGCTGGTGCGCACCGCCGTCGATGCTCGGCTGGTCGGTATTGCGGCGGATTGGACACGTGGCGCCGTCAAGACCGTGCCGCCGCAGTGGTTACCCGGGCCGAGGGAATTGCGGGCCTGGACGCTCGCGGCAGGCACCACAGAGGCCGACCGCTATCTCCTCGGTCTGGACCCGCACGCTCCTGACACGCATTCACCACTCGCGTCGGCGATGATGCGAATCGGGATCGCCCCGACTCTGATCGGAACCAGAGGGTCCCGTCCAGCGCTGCGGATCAGCGGCCGCCGCCGACTATCGCGCCTGGTAGAGAACGTGGGGGAACCACCTGGGAACGTCGACGCGTTTGCCCAGTGGCCCAGGATCTGACGCTGCGCAACCGGGGGGTCAGTTTGCGTCGGCCCGCGCAGAATGCGAAATTGTCAGGTGCCGACGAGGTCCTGACGCATATTGAGCGCGTGATCGGGCGTTGTGGGCAATAGAAAGAGTGGAGCGAAGGCACTGGTGGCAGACGGGGACGGCACTAGCGGCCGCAACGGTAATGTGCGGCGACTCGTCATAGTCGAGTCGCCCACGAAGGCTCGTAAAATAGCCGGTTACCTGGGCTCCAATTACATCGTCGAGTCGTCGCGGGGGCACATCCGCGACCTGCCGAGGGCGGCCGCCGACGTACCCGCGAAGTACAAATCGGAGTCGTGGGCCCGCCTGGGAGTCAACGTCGACGCCGACTTCGAGCCGCTCTACATCATCAGCCCGGAGAAGAAGAGCACTGTCGCGGAGCTGAAAGACCTGCTCAAGGACGTCGACGAGCTCTACCTGGCCACAGACGGCGACCGTGAGGGCGAGGCCATCGCATGGCACCTGCTGGAAACGCTGAAACCGCGGATCCCAGTCAAACGGATGGTGTTCCACGAGATCACCGAACCGGCCATCCGGGCCGCCGCGGAGGACCCCCGCGACCTGGACAACGACCTGGTCGACGCGCAGGAGACCCGACGCATTCTGGACCGGCTGTACGGCTACGAGGTCAGCCCGGTGCTGTGGAAGAAGGTCGCGCCCAAGCTGTCGGCCGGCCGCGTGCAGTCCGTCGCGACCCGCATCATCGTCTCGCGCGAGCGGGAACGGATGGCGTTCCGCAGTGCGGGCTACTGGGATGTGACCGCCGAACTCGACGCCAGTGTGTCGAACCCGCAGGCCTCACCGCCCACGTTCACGGCCAAGCTGAACTCTGTCGACGGTCGTCGCATCGCCACCGGTCGCGACTTCGACTCCCTCGGCGGGCTCAAGAAGCCCGACGAGGTGCTCGTGCTCGACGAGTCCGCGGCCGGCGCGCTTGCCACCGGACTGCGTGGCGCCCAACTCGAGGTGTCGTCCGTCGAGCAGAAGCCTTACACCCGTAAGCCTTACGCGCCGTTCATGACGTCGACGCTGCAGCAGGAGGCCGGCCGGAAGCTGCGGTTCTCCTCGGAGCGCACGATGAGCATCGCGCAGCGGCTCTACGAGAACGGCTACATCACCTATATGCGTACCGACTCGACGACGCTGTCGCAGTCGGCCATCAACGCCGCACGGAATCAGGCCACCCAGCTGTACGGCCAGGAGTACGTGCACCCGTCGCCGCGGCAGTACACCCGCAAGGTCAAGAACGCCCAGGAGGCACACGAGGCCATCCGCCCCGCGGGTGACGTGTTCCAGACCCCCGGACAGCTGCACGCACAGTTGGACACCGATGAGTTCCGGCTCTACGAGTTGATCTGGCAGCGCACCGTCGCGTCGCAGATGGCCGACGCCAGAGGCACGACGCTCTCGCTGCGCATCTCCGGAGCCGCCGTCGATGGCCAGCAGGTCGTGTTCAGCGCCAGTGGCCGCACCATCACGTTCGCGGGCTTCCTGAAGGCCTACGTCGAAAGCATCGACGATCAGGCCGGCGGCGAGGCCGACGATGCCGAGAGCCGGCTGCCGAATCTGGAGCAGGGCCAGCGCGTCGACGCCAAAGAGCTCACCGCCGACGGTCACACCACGTCGCCGCCTGCTCGCTACACCGAGGCGTCGCTGATCAAGGCGCTGGAAGACCTCGGCATCGGCAGGCCGTCGACGTACTCCTCGATCATCAAGACGATTCAGGACCGCGGCTACGTGCACAAGAAGGGCAGCGCCCTGGTGCCGTCGTGGGTGGCGTTCGCCGTCACCGGCCTGCTCGAACAGCACTTCGGACGGTTGGTCGATTATGGCTTCACCGCGGCCATGGAGGACGAGCTCGACGAGATCGCCGCGGGCAACGAGCAGCGGACCAACTGGCTGACGAACTTCTACTTCGGCGGCGAGCATGGAGTGGCCGACTCGATCGCGCGCTCGGGTGGTCTCAAGAAGCTGGTCGGCGTGAACCTCGAGGGTATCGATGCCCGAGAAGTCAACTCCATCAAGCTATTTGACGACGACCAGGGCCGCCCGATCTATGTCAGGGTCGGCAAGAACGGGCCGTATCTCGAGCGCATGGTGGCCGACGAGGAGGGCGAGGCTGGCGAGCTCAAGCCGCAGCGCGCCAACCTCAAGGACGAGCTGACGCCCGACGAGCTGACGCTGGAACTTGCCGAAAAGCTCTTCTCCACACCGCAAGAGGGCCGTTCGCTGGGTGTCGACCCGGCGACCGGACACGAGATCGTCGCGAAGGACGGTCGCTACGGCCCGTACGTCACCGAGGTGCTGCCCGCGCCTCCGGAGACTCCTGACGACGGCGCGGGGTCGGGTGCGAAGAAGGCCAAGAAGCCGACGGGCCCGAAGCCGCGCACCGGCTCGCTGCTGCGCACGATGGACCTGGAGACGGTGACGTTGGAGGACGCGCTGCGGCTGCTGTCGCTGCCGCGGGTGGTCGGTGTGGACCCCAACACGAACGAGGAGATCACTGCGCAGAACGGTCGCTACGGGCCATATCTCAAGCGCGGCACTGACTCTCGTTCGCTGACCAGCGAAGAGCAGATGTTCGACATCACGCTCGACGAGGCCTTGAAGATCTACTCGGAGCCGAAACGCCGTGGTGGACAACGGGCTTCGGCGCCGCCGCTGCGCGAGCTCGGCAATGACCCCGCCAGCGGCAGCCCAATGGTGATCAAGGACGGACGATTTGGGCCCTACGTCACTGACGGTGAGACCAACGCCAGCCTGCGTAAGGGTGACGACGTGATGTCGCTGACCGACGAGCGGGCCGCGGAGTTGCTTGCCGACCGCAGGGCCCGGGGGCCGGTCAAGAAGAAAGCGACCAAGAAGGCCGCGAAGAAAAAAGCTCCCGCCAAGAAGGCGGCCAAGAAGGCCTAACCGGGCCGGGATTCCTCGACGACGTTCTCGCGTTCGGCGGCGGCCTCCTCCGGGGACGCCAGGTTCAGCGGCCGGGCCAGCTGAGTCGGAGCCACCCGCCCGCGCAGTTCGACGATCTCGCCGACGTCCCAGCACAGGGCTTCGGCGTCGAGCGCACCGCTGACCGCGATGGCCGACGCGAGCACATGACCCGCCTCGAGCTTGGCCAATTCGGTCAGCCGCGCCGCCTCGTTGACCGGGTCGCCGATCACGGTGTACTCGAAACGCGCCTGCGCGCCGATGTGCCCGGCGATCGCGCGGCCGGCCGACACCCCGATACCGAACTCGGTCTGGCCCAGCACCTTGATGACTTCGTCGTGCAGCTCGCGCGACGCCGCCAGCGCTGCTCCACATGCGTCGGGATGCTCGATCGGGGCGCCGAAGATGGCCAGTGCCGCGTCGCCCTGGAACTTGTTGACGAACCCGCCGTGACGGTTGACGGTGTCGACGACCACCCGGAAGAAGTCGTTGAGGAGGTTCACCACTTCGCCGGCCGGGATGGTCGCCGCCAGCTGCGTCGAGCCGACGAGGTCGACGAACAATACAGCGACGTCGCGTTCCTGGCCGCCGAGTTCGGTTCCGCGCTCCAGCGCCCGCCGGGCGACGTCTTCGCCGACGTAACGGCCGAACAGGTCGCGCAGCCGCTGCCGCTCGGCGAGGTCACGGACCATGTCGTTGAAGCCCGCCTGCAGCAGGCCCAGTTCGCTGGCGTCGTAGATCTGCATGTGGGCGTTGTAGTTGCCGCGCTGCACCTCACCCAGGGCCCAGCGCAGCTGGCGCAGCGGGTCGGCGATCGACATGGCCACCAGCACGGTGCCGAACAGGCCGATGATCAGCGCGGCGATGGCGAGCAGCAGGATCGGCGTGGTCAGCTTGTCGGCGGGTGCGGTGAGGACCTCGAACTTGCTGGCGACCAGCGCCAACACGATCGCGAGGATCGGCACTCCGGTCGACAGCACCCACGTCATGACCTGGCGCTGGATCACGCCGGGCGCGCGAAAGTTCTCGGGGACGCCGCCGCGCAGGGCCGCCACGGCCACCGGCCGCAACACCCGCTCCGACTGCAGATACCCGATGATCGCCGTCGCTGTGGCGCCGAGGCCGCTGGCGACGGCCACGACCGGCGCCGATCTGCTGGCCACCGGCCAGCTGGCGACGATGAACACCACCGACCCGAGCAGCCAGTTCGCGACGTTGATCATCGTGCGGTAGTAGGGCATTTTCAGCGCCCGAACGCGGGCCAGCTCGGTGACGGCCGGGTCGCTGTCGGTCAACAGCGTGTCCCGGCGCTGCCAGCGGATCACCGGGATGAGCAGGCGCAGGCTCAGGTACGAGGCGGTCGTGAACGAGACGAACAAAAAGCCCAGGAACACCGCCAGGTTGAACGCCGGCAGGTCCTGTAGCTGGATGCGGTCCTCGGGCGGCAAGCCGAACCGCAGGAAGCTCAGGACCAGCAGGGCGCCGATGATGTCGGCCTGCAGCATCCCGAGGGTGAACACCGGCCACGGTGTGCGCGCGACCCAGCGGACGAATGCGCCGATTCGCCTGACGGGTATGGCCCCAGTGGTCACTGATCAACCGTATCGGTCGACGGGGACGGGAAAAGGCGCAAACGAGCCCTGTGGGGCGGACGTGTCGCTTCGCAGCACTACTGTTATCTGCGATGACGGGTGTCTTTTCGCGTCTGGTGGGCCAGCACGCCGTGGAAGCCGAGTTGATCGCCGCCGCGCAGGCCGCGCGCGGTGATTCGGCTCACAGTGGTGGTTCCGGCGCGGGCCCGGCCGCCGGGTCCATGACACACGCGTGGCTGATCACCGGGCCGCCCGGGTCGGGCCGATCGATCGCCGCGCTGTGCTTTGCCGCCGCCCTGCAGTGCACCAGCGACGGCGTTCCGGGCTGCGGGGAGTGCCGCGCCTGTACGACGGCGATGGCCGGCACCCACGCCGATGTGCGGCGGATCGTGCCCGAGGGCTTGTCCATCGGCGTGGACGAGATGCGTGCCATCGTGCAGATCGCGTCGCGTCGGCCGGGGACGGGCCGCTGGCAGGTGGTGCTGATCGAGGATGCCGACCGGCTGACCGAGGGTGCGGCGAATGCGCTGCTCAAGGTCGTCGAGGAACCGCCGCCGTCTACGGTGTTCCTGCTGTGTGCACCGTCGGTGGACCCCGAGGACATCGCGATCACGCTGAGGTCCCGGTGCAGGCATGTGGCACTGGTGACGCCGCCGGTCGACGCCATCGCCCAGGTGCTGATCGAGACCGATGGTCTGGCCGAGGATGACGCCCGGTGGGCGGCGTCGGTCAGCGGGGGGCACGTCGGCAGGGCGCGGCGGCTGGCCGTCGACCAGGAGGCGCGTGACCGCCGTCAGCGGGCGCTGGGACTGGCCCGCGACGCCGCGACGCCGTCGCGGGCTTATGCCGCCGCGGAGGAACTGGTCGCCGCAGCGGAGGCGGAGGCAGTGTCGCTGACCGTCGACCGCAACGAGACCGAGGCCGAGGAGCTGCGCACCGCACTGGGTGCCGGTGGGACCGGCAAGGGCACCGCGGGCACCATGCGTGGTGCGAGCGGTGCGCTCAAAGATCTTGAGCGACGGCAGAAGTCGCGTAAGACGCGGGCGTCGCGCGACGCGCTCGACCGGGCATTGATCGACCTGGCCACCTATTTCCGGGATGCGCTGCTGGTGTCCTCGGGCGCGGGCGCCATCCAACCGAACCACCCCGATATGGGTGAGCGGGTGGCCGCGATGGCCGCCCATGCGCCGCCGGACAAGCTGCTGCGCTGCATCGAGGCGGTGCTGGAGTGCCGAGAGGCCCTGGACATGAACGTGAAGCCGAAGTTCGCGGTCGACGCGATGGTCGCCACGGTGGGGCAGGCACTGCGTGACTGACTTGGGCGCTCGGTATGCCCTGTCGTAGACTCGTCCCGCCCGTGTCGATGCTCTTCGCGCAAGCGCTCATCGGCCAGGGGCACGCCACCTTAGCTCAGTCGGTAGAGCGATTCACTCGTAATGAATAGGTCAGGAGTTCGATTCTCCTAGGTGGCTCGACCTAATTGGGTGCGACGAATCCGACCGGTCCCGCCGCGATGCACACCGACAATGCCGCGGTGTTCGCGCTGACGTCGATCGCGTCGCCCGCGCCGGGCAGTCGGACGAACACGCGGTTCAGCCCCGGGTGCACCGGCACCTTCACCTCGGCCCCTTCGGTTAGCGACATCGTCAGCGATCCATCGCTGTTGGCCAGGTAGTTGATCTCGGCGGTCCAGTCGGCGGGCAGCAGCGGACCGTCCAGCGGCATGCGCACGGGAAAGTCAGGCTGAACGAGATAGCCGCACTGCGGCTGCGGCCCCTCGACGATGCTGCGCACCCACGTGACCTTCGCGTCGACCAGCCGCCCCGAGCTGTCCAGCATGCGTAAGTCGGTTGTCGCCGAGGCGAATTCGGGCCTGTCCCGCAGTAGCGCGAACATGTGGCTGGCCCGGTTCTCGGGGCCGACCACCCGCTGCAGCACCATCGGATCGACCTCCTGATCGAGCATCGCCGCGCTGGACCTCTGCGCGGCCGTGGCCAGGCCCGCCTCGGCGTTGTGCAGATACGGCTGTGCCGGGTTGTCACGCCAGCTGGTCAAAAACGTCGCCGTCGAGTACAGGCTGCTCACCATGAATGCGGTTGTCGCGACGACGAGCACGCCCGTCCGGGCGCGGGAGGCGTCCAGCCACTCGGTTCCCTCGCGGTTGGGCGCGCACAGCCCGACGGCCGCCAGCAGCGCCAGTACGACGACGAGATCGGGCAGGTATCGCAGCGTCTGCGCCAATTCGAGCGCGGTGAACTGCGACGACCGCATCAGGTAGATGGGTATCTGACAGGCCACCGCGTACCCGACCGCGACCAGCCACACCGCACCGATGCGCCGTTTGCGTACGACGGTCAGCGCTGTCACCGCCGCCAGCGCCATCCAGCCCAGCACCATCACGGTCAGCGGCGGCGTACCCCACGGCGACGCGGGCGCCCACCGCTGCCAATCCCATGGTCCACCAACGAGTCCGGGGACGATGCCGTGCGTCACCGACCGGGCCAGCAGATCCCCCGTCATCGACCAGTCGAGGGTCCACCGCTTCTGGTCGACGACGGCGAGGTACACCGCGATCCAGGCTGCGGTCACCACCAGCGAGGAAGACCACAGCCGAATGCCGCCGCGCCACACAGTCATCGGCGATCCCGTGCCGGTGACGTAGGCCAGCAGCGCCGCCACCGCGAACGCGACGAACGGGATGACGGCGGCCTTCTCGAAGAACAGCAGACCGCCGACGAACACCAGTAGACCCGTCACGGCATAGCGCTGATTGCCCGTGCGTACCAGGAGCACGGCGTCCCCGCACACCCAGGCCAGCGCCGCCAGCATGGGCAGGGAGTTCAACGCCGCCGCCCACCATGCGAAGCCGGGGACAGCCATCGGGGTGAACAGTGCGAACGTCAACGGCACCAACAGGACCGGCCGCCAGCCGAGAATCACGTGCAGTGCCCGTAGCAGCGCCAGCGACGCCAGCAGCTGCAGCACGATCAGGCTGAGCGCCGGCAGGAACCACTGCAGCGGCGCCAGGCGCGTGATCCCGCCGGCGACGAGGAACGCCGCGGGCATGACATGGCCGTCGTGGTCGTCGAACAGGTAGCCCGGCGAGAGCAGATTCTGGGTGCCCGCCCGCCCGATGAGGATCAGATCGTCCCAGTAGAAGTAGCCGCTGAACGCGAGCACCGCCCGCATGGCCAGTTGCACCGCGATCAGCGCGACAGCTGCGCGGACGACCCAGTTACCTTGCCCGGTAATCCTTTTCACGCCGGATATGTGTCGCCGGCTTGGCTGCGCGCCGCCCACGCGGAGGCCACCATCTCGCCGAGCGAATGCCGCATCTTCCAGTCCAGGTCCCGGGCGGCCAGATCGCCTGCCGCGACGATGCGGGCCGGATCGCCGGGGCGCCGGGGTTTGATGATTGGTTCGAACTCGATTGCGGTCGCTTCCCGAATCGCCGTCATGATCTCGCGCACGGATGTTCCGTCGCCGCTGCCGAGGTTGTAGACCGGTTCGACCGGCTGGCCGGCGGTCAGCCGTTTCGCGGCGGCAACATGAGCCAGCGCCAGATCGGCGACGTGGATGTAGTCGCGCACACAGGTGCCGTCCGGCGTCGGATAGTCGTCGCCGTTGATCTGTGGGGTATCGCCGCGGTAGAGCATGTCGAAGACCAACGGGAACAGGTTGTGCGGACTCACGTCGAACAGTTCCGTCGAACCCGAGCCCACCACGTTGAAATAGCGCAGGCTGGTGTGCTCGAGACCGGAGGCTCGCCCGGCGTCGCGCAGCAGCCATTCGCCGATCAGCTTGGTCTCGCCGTATGGCGACTCCGGCCGGGTCGGGGTGTCCTCGGTGACGATGTCGACGTCCGGCGTGCCGAAGGTGGCCGCACTCGACGAGAACACCATCTTGTCGACCCCCTCGACGTCCATCGCCTTGAGCAGCGTCACCATCGTCGACACGTTCTGCTCGTAGGTGTGCAGCGGGCGGCGGACGGACACGCCCGCGTACTTGTAGCCGGCGATGTGGATGACGCCCGCGACGCCGTGGTCTCGCAGCGTCTGCGTGACGAGGTCACCGTCCAGCAGGGTGCCGCGCGCGAACGGCACGGATTCGGGCACGAATTGCTCCAGCCCCGAGGACAGGTCGTCGAGCACCACCACCGGAATGTCGGCGTCTTGGAGGGCGCGGACCACGTGTGACCCGATGTAGCCCGCCCCGCCCGTCACCATCCACGTCATGTTGGAGCCGAGTCTAGAGAGCGGTTCCCGCGGTCAACAAAGTCGTCTTCCCGAGAAAAGATTGTGAGTACTCACTTTCTGTTGTACGCTCGCCGTCATGACCTTCGACGTGATCGTTCGCAACGGCCTCTGGTTCGACGGGACCGGCGCGGCCCCGCAGGTGCGATCGCTGGGCATCCGCGACGGGATCGTCGCGGAGGTGTCCGCCACACCCCTCGACGAGACGGGCTGCCCCGACGTCATCGACGCCGCGGGCAAGTGGATCGTTCCCGGCTTTATCGATGTGCATACGCACTACGACGCCGAGGTATTGCTCGATCCGGGCCTGCGCGAGTCGGTGCGCCACGGCGTCACCACGGTGCTGCTGGGCAACTGCTCGCTGTCGACGGTCTACGCCGACACCGACGACGCCGCCGATCTGTTCAGCCGCGTCGAAGCGGTGCCCCGCAGCTTCGTACACGGCGCGCTCGAAGCCAAGAGGACGTGGTCCGATCCGGCCTCCTACGTCCGTGCCATCGACGATCTGCCGCTCGGCCCGAACATCGGCTCGATGCTCGGACATTCGGACCTGCGCACCAGCGTGCTCGGCCTGGACCGCGCGACGACCGAGGGCGTGAAGCCGACCCCGGCCGAACTCGACCGCATGATGGTGATGCTCGAAAAGGCGCTCGACGCAGGCCTTCTCGGGCTGTCCGGCATGGACGCCCCCATCGACAAACTCGACGGCGACCGGTTCCGTTCGCGGGCGCTGCCCTCGACGTTCGCGACCTGGCGCGAGCGCCGCAAACTGATCTCGGTCCTGCGCAAGCGCAACCGCATCCTGCAGAGCGCGCCCAACACCAAGAGCCCGGTTTCGGCGCTGATGTTCTTCCTGACGAGCAGCAAGTGGTTCGGCCGTCGGCCCGGCGTCCGGATGAGCCTGCTGGTTTCGGCGGACGCGAAGTCCGCCACCGGCGCAGTGCACGTATTCGGTCCCGGCGTCAGGCTGCTCAACAAGGTGCTCGACTCACTGGTGCGGTTCCAGCATCTGCCGGTGCCGTTCGAGTTGTACTCCGACGGCATCGACCTGCCGGTCTTCGAAGAGTTCGGAGCGGGCACCGCGGCGCTGCATCTGCGGGACCAGATCGAACGTAACGAGCTGCTGGCCGACACCGACTACCGTCGCCGGTTCCGCAAGTCGTTCGACCGCAAGAAGCTCGGACCGTCGTTGTGGCACCGCGACTTCCACGACGCCACGATCGTCGAGTGCCCCGATCAGACGCTGATCGGCAAGAGCTTCGGGCAGATCGCCGACGAGCGCGGGCTGCATCCGCTCGACGCCTTCCTCGACGTGCTCGTCGAGAACGGCGAGCGCAACGTGCGGTGGACGACGATCGTCGCGAACCACCGGCCCAGGTACCTCGACAGGCTCGCCGCCGAACCATCCATCCACATGGGGTTCTCCGATGCCGGCGCCCACCTGCGCAACATGGCGTTCTACAACTTCTCGCTGCGGTTGCTCAAGCGGGTCCGCGATGCGCAGCGTGCGGGTCGCCCCTTCCTGTCCACACAGCGGGCGGTGCACCGGCTCACCGCCGAGGTCGCCGAATGGTTCGGCCTCGACGCGGGCACCCTGCGCGAAGGTGAGCGTGCCGACTTCGTCGTCATCGATCCTGAGCGCCTCGACGAATCGGTGAACGCGTACCACGAGGCGACGGTCCCGTTCTACGGCGGACTGAGCCGCATGGTGAACCGCAACGATGCCACGGTGGTGGCGACGGCGGTCAACGGGACGGTCGTGTTCCGCGACGGCGAGTTCTGTGAGGGCTACGGAACGACGGTCAAGTCGGGGCGCTTCCTGCGGGCCGGTGCGGCCGAGCCCGCGAAAGCGCTTGTCTGATATGGCAAGGACGCAACAGCAGCGTCGTGAGGAAACCATTGCCCGGCTGCTCGACGCCAGCATCGACACCATCGTCGAGGTGGGGTACGCCCGGGCGTCGGCGGCCGTGATCGCCAGGCGCGCCGGTGTCTCCGACGGTGCGTTGTTCCGACACTTTCCCACCGTTGGCGACTTCATGGCAGCCACCGCGCAGGAGGTGATGCGGCGCCAACTCGGCCTGTTCTCGAAGCGCGTCGCCGAGATACCGTCGACCGAGCCGGCTCTCGAGGCCGCGCTGACGGTCCTGCGCGACGTCACAGGCAACGCCACCAACACCGTGATGTACGAGCTGCTCGTTGCCGCGCGCACCGACGAAAAGCTCAGGGAAACACTGCAAGACGTGATGACCGAGTATGCCGCGAACATCTACGAGGCCGCGCGGGCACTGCCCGGTGCCGATCAGTTTCCCGAGGATACGTTCGCCGCGCTGACGGCGATTCTCACCAACACATTCGACGGTGCGGCGATCGTGCGTGCGGTGCTGCCGCAGCCCGAGCTCGAGGACAAGCGGATCGAGCTGCTCACGGCGCTGCTCACCGGCGCGTCACCCACCCGGCAGGACTGACGCGCGAGCACGCGCCAGCGCACCCAGGTGCACCGCGATGCCCACGAGCGGCCCACACATCAGCGCGATCACGGTGCGAGTCTCGATGTCCGACGGCAGCATCAGCAACGCCGTCGACGCGACCGTCGCCGAGACCCATCCCAGTGAATACGCCCGATGCAACGCCGCCGCCACCGTCGCGGCACCGGTCAGGGTGAGCAACGCGATCGCGATCGCCGCCGCGGTCAGCCACGCCAGCAGCGCGCCGTCGGCGCGGTACTCGGCGCCGAATGCGTTGCGCAGCAGCCATGGTCCGAAGACTCCGGCGGCCACCACGCCGAGCAGGCCCAGCCCGATCACCGCGGCCGCCGGTTTCATCAGCGCCTGCATGCGCTCGGTGCGCTGGTCGACGAAATGCGCGATCAGATTGCCCTGCATTGCGGTCAGAGGCACCAACAGCGGTGCGCGGGTGAGCGTCACGGCCAGAATGACGACGCCACCCGTCGCGCCCAGGTCACCCGACGTCGCCTTGAGCAGCACCGGAAAGCCCATCACCAGAACCGCACTCGCCCCTGCGGCAGCGATCGAATGTGACGCGCCGCGCAGGAACGTAACCGTGCCGCCTGGCGTCAGTAGCCGGGCCGCGTCGCGCGTGGTGGGGGAGACGATCAACATGATCAGCCAGGCGATCGCCCCGGCCACCGTGGCCCACAGATATCCGACCAGGCCCCAGCCCACCAGAAACGTGGCGACGGCCACGATCACCCGCAGCACCGCGTCGGTCACCATCAACGACCCGTATGCCGTCCAGCGGTTCAGCCCTGCCAGCATGCCGAGCAGCGTGGCGTGCAGGCAGAAACCGGCAAGGCCGACGGCCAGCAGCGCAACCGAGAGCCATCGCGCATCGGCGAACACATGCGTCGACCACAGCGGCGAACTCACCGCGATCAGCGCGGCGGCCGCCACGCCGACCATCGCCGCCACTCTCATCGCGTGGGTCCGCGGTCCATCGGCGATGTCGGTGTAACCGGTCGAGCGCACCTCCCTCGTCGTCTCCTGCAACAGGCCGAACGCCGCGCCGGTCGCCAGCCCGAAGGCTCCCCAGAAGACTCCGAACACGGAGAACCCGATCGGCTCGAGGTCGCGGGCGGCCAGATACAGCACCGTGTAGCCGCACAGCGCGGACAGCGCCGTTGCCACGCCGACCCGTGCGACGCTCGCGCGCGCGACGGGACCCGGTGTGCCGGCATCCGTCACGGGGAGAAGTCCAGGGCAGGCAGTTCCGTGGAGTAGACCCACGCAGCCCACAACGACCGAAGGGACTCGTTCGTGTAATTCGAGGCGAGCCCGGTGAAGTCGTCGGTGACCGCCGTGCTGTGCCGGTGGCGTTGCGTCCAATCGCGAAGCAGCGCAAAGAAATTCTCGTCACCGATGCGCCGGCGCAGCACGTGAAGCGTGATGGCGCCGCGCTTGTACACGCGATCGTCGAACATGTCGCGCGGGCCGGGGTCGGCCAGCAGCAGGTCCTGCGACGAATCCGCCAACCGCTGGTAGTAGTGGTGCGCCCACTCGTCGGCGGTGCGGCCGCCCGCGTGTTCTGACCACAACCACTCCGCGTAGCAGGCGAAGCCCTCGTGCAGCCAGATGTGCCGCCAACGTTGGGCGGTGACCGAATTGCCGAACCACTGGTGGGCCAGTTCGTGCGCAATCAGCCGTTCGGAGTTGCCCCGGCCGTCGCAGTGATTGGCGCCGAAGATCGAGATACCTTGCGCCTCAAGCGGTATCTCGAGGTCGTCATCGGTGATGACCACGGTGTATCCGGTCGCCAGCGGGTATGGGCCGAACAGCTTGACGAACAGTTTCATCATCTTCGGCTGGTCGGCGAAGTCCTGATCGAAGTTGCGCCGCAACCGGTCCGGCAGAAGGGCGTGCATCGGGACGCCGTTCTTGGCCATTCGGTGTCTGCTGTACACGCCGATCTGCAGCGTCATGAGATACGTCGACGTCGGCTCCGCCTGCTCATAGGTCCAGGTCGTCATCCCGGCCCGCGCCCGCTTGGACACCAGCTCGCCGTTGGCCAGCGCGTAGTACGGACTCTCGGTGCTGATCCGGATGGAGAAGCTCGCCTTCGCGCTGGGGTGGTCGTCGCACGGAAACCAGGAGGCCGCGCCGTTCGGTTGACCGGCCACCAACACGCCTTCGGTGAGTTCCTCGAAACCCACCTCGCCCCAGTGCGAGCGAATCGGCCGCGGAGAACCCCCGTACCGCACGACGATCGACATCGCCGCGCCGGCGGGCACGGCATCCGCCAACCCGATGTGCAGCTTGTTCTGAGACGACCGGAACTGCGCGGGCCGCCGACCGTTCACGGTCACCTTCGTCACCGAAAGCGCATGGGACATGTCGAGGGTGAAACTGCGCAAGGCGGCGAGCGTCGCGGCGGTGATGGTGGCTGTGCCCGTCAGCCGATTGATCGCCACCTTGTATTCCAGATCGAGTTCGTAGCGCGACACCCGGTAACCGAAATTGCCGTTGGCCGGAATATATGGATCGATGACGGGGACGGTTCCCTTCTTCTTGCTCCGTGTCACGCTGCGGCGTCTTCTGGCTTCTCGGGCGCCGGGTCAGGGCTGCCACCGCGCTTCTTACGGAACAGGTTCCACGGTGCGATCGGATTGCCCAGCCAGCGGGTCGAGGGCGGCACCTCGTCGCCGCGCATCACCAGGGAGGCCGGGCCGACCGTCGCGCCCGCGCCGATCCGTGCGGCGGGTAGCGCTACACAGTGCGGGCCCAGCGTCGCACCCTCCTCCAGCACAACGGTGTCCATCCGCATGATGCGGTCGTGGAAGAGGTGCGTCTGGACCACGCAGCCGCGGTTGACCGTCGAACCCCTGCCAAGGGTGACCAGATCGGCCTCGGGCAGCCAGTACGTCTCGCACCACACGCCGCGTCCGATCGACGCGCCGAGCGCCCGCAGCCACAGGTTCATCACCGGCGTTCCGGTGGCTGCACGCGCGAACCACGGCGCCGCCACGGTCTCGACGAAGGTGTCCGATACCTCGTTGCGCCAGACGAACGGAGACCACAGCGGATGTTCGATGGCCCGGATACGGCCTACCACAACCCATTTCGCGATTACGGCAATACCGCCTGCGATCGCACCCGCAGTCAGCATGACGACGCCGCCTGCCAGCGCCGCCCACAACCAGCCGAGAGTGACCGCCAGCCACTGCAACGTCAACAGCACGGCGACGCCGATTGCGAATGTCACGATCAGCGGTACGATCCGGCACGTCTCCACCAGGGAGCGCAGGATCTTCAGCCGCACCGACGGATGGAACGTGCGCAGCGTGTCGGCCGCTGTCGGCTTGCGCCGCAACCGAACCGGCGGACTGCCCAGCCACGACGATCCGGCCTTGGCCTTGTGCGGTGCGGCGGACAGCACCGCGACCAACCCGTCGTCGGGCACCTTGCGGCCGGGCTGGGTGATTCCGGAGTTGCCGAGGAAAGCCCGCTTGCCGATGGTCGCCTTCGCGACGTGTATCCAGCCGCCACCGAGTTCGTACGAGGCGACCATGGTGTCGTCGGCCAGGAACGCACCGTCCTCGACCACGGTGAACTTCGGGGTCAGCAGCGCGGTCGAGATCTCGGTGCCACGACCCACTTTCGCGCCGAGTATCCGCAGCCACCACGGCGTCAGCAGGCTGGCATACAAGGGGAAGAGGTAGTTGCGTGCGGCATCCATCAGTCGTTCGGTGGCCCATATCTGCCACCCGACGCGACTGCGCACCGGGTGATAGCCCTCGCTGAGCCACACGGAGAGCAGTCGCACCCCGACGATCGTCAGCAGCGCATAGGTCAGCACGGCGGCCAGGGTCGCCGCCGGAGTCCACACTGCGGCGGGGGCGATGGCCGCCGCCACGGTGTCGGTGCCGCGGACACCGTGGCCGACCACGGCGAGACCGACAGCGAGCGACAGCAGCGGAACCGCGCCCAGCAGCACCGACGTCGCCCCGTAGACCACGACCCACAGCGGTGCCCGGTGCGGCCGGTGATCCGGCCACGGATGGCGGGCCTTCCCGGACTTCACCGCGGGTGAGCCCTTCCAGTACTGACCGTTCTTGACCTTGCCGGCGACACCTGAGCCGGGTGCGACATCGGCGTTCTTGCCGACGACCGCGCCCGGGTGCAGCGTCGTGCGGGCGCCGATCGTGGCGTCGTTGCCGATGCTGATCCGTCCGACGTGGAATTGGTCGCCGTCGATCCAGTGACCCGTCAGGTCGACTTCGGGTTCGACCGAACTGCGGTGACCGAGCTTGAGCATGCCGGTCACCGGTGGAGCCGAGTGCAGGTCGACCCCCTTGCCGACCTTGTTTCCGAGCGCGCGCGCGTAGTACACCAGCCACGGCGCGCCTGCCAGGTTCTCCGCACCGCTGGCTTCCGCGAGACGCTCGGCGAACCACACCCGCAGATGCTCCGGCCCCCCTCGACGGTATGTGCCGGGTTCCAGCCCCGACAGCAGCAGCCGTGCGAACAGCACTGCGATGCCCATCCGGCCGAGCGGTGTGACGAAAAGCAGGAAGCCGGCGAGGATCCACCACCAGCCGATGGGCGCCGTCCACGGCACCAGGTTCAGCTCCGCGGCGATGTTGTTGGCCAGTGCCAGCCAGATCACCCACTGCAGCGCCGTCAGCGTGGCCAGCGGGAGCGTCAGCGCAACCTGGACTGCTTGTGAGAGCCACGGCGTCGGTTCGACCACACGGGTCTCTACCCGCGGTGGCGGTTTCAACTCATCGAGGTACCCGGTCAGCGATCCGAGGCGGGGATGGTCGTAGAGGTCGGCCACGGTCACCTGCGGATAGCGCTGACGTAGGGCGGTCACCAGCCGGGCGGCCGACAAAGATCCGCCGCCGAGCGCGAAGAAGTCCGCCTCGGGGCCCACGATGGGGGCGGCCAGGACATCGCGCCAGAGACCGGCCACCCAGCCCATCGTGCCGCCGAGGGCGGGTGCGTCCGCGTCCTCGGGTTCGCCGGGTGGCGGCCATGGCAGCGCGTCTCGGTCGACCTTGCCGGACGTCCGCGTCGGCAGTTCGTCGACGAGCACCAGACGCGGCACCAGCGCGGCGGGCAACGCCGCGGCCAGCGTTGTGCGGGCGGCAGCGAGATCGAACGTGGGATCGGCGCTGGCGATATAGCCGACCAGTAGCGGGGTTCCGCTGGCGGTGCGGCGCACCGCGGCCGCGCCACCGCTGACGCCGGGGAGGTGGACCAGCGCCGAGTCGACCTCGCCCAGCTCGATCCGTCGGCCGCCCACCTTGACCTGATCGTCGGCGCGCCCCTGGAAGTAGAGGCCGTCGTCTTCGAGGCGAACCAGGTCGCCGCTGCGGTACGCGCGGCTCCATCCAAGGGTGGGCATCGGTGCGTACTTTTCGGCGTCCTTCTCCGGGTCCAGATACCGGGCCAGCCCGACGCCACCGATCACCAGTTCGCCGACCTCCCCGAGAGCCACCGGAACGCCCGACTTGTCGACCACCGCCAGGTCCCAACCGGGGAGCGGCCGCCCGATGCTCACCGGTGCCCAACCGCGCAGCCGCGCCGCGCACGCGACGACGGTCGCCTCGGTGGGTCCGTAGGTGTTCCACACCTCGCGTCCCTCGACGGCGAGCCGCTCGGCCAGCTCCGGCGGGCAGGCCTCGCCGCCGAAGATCAACAGGCGCACCGCCTCGAGCGCCTCGGCGGGCCACAGCGCCGCCAGCGTCGGCACCGTGGAGACGACAGTGATGTCTCGCGACACCAGCCAGGGCCCCAGGTCCATGCCGCTGCGCACCAGCGACCGTGGCGCAGGCACCAGGCATGCCCCGTGCCGCCAGGCCAACCACATCTCCTCACACGACGCATCGAAAGCCACCGACAGTCCGGCGAGCACCCGATCGTTTGGCCCGATTGGGCTGTCCTGCAGGAACATTCGTGCTTCCGCGTCGACGAATGCGGCCGCACTTCGGTGTGTGACGGCTACGCCTTTGGGGGTGCCGGTGGACCCGGACGTGAAGATGATCCAGGCGTCGTCGCGACCGAGCGGAGCCGCGGCGCGCCACCCCCGCGAGGAACCCTGCGCGCGGATCAGCCCGGCCTCGGTGATGATCGCGACGACGTTGGCCTCGGTGAACACCAGGTCGGCCCGTTCGTCGGGATCGTCGGCGTCGACCGGAACGTAGGCGGCGCCGCTGGCCAGCGTCGCGAGTATCGCCACGTACAGCGCGTAGCTGCCCGACGGCATCCGGATACCGACGCGGTCACCGCGCCCGATCCCGCGGGCGGCCAGCCACTCGACACTGTCCTCGATGTCGGAGATCAGCTCGGCATACGTGAGCTGAACCTCGCCGTCGTCGATGGCAGGCGAGTCCGGATGACGGCCGGCAGTCTCATAGAGAATGTCGATGAGCGTTCTGGGCTCGGGAGCATGCCGCGACAGCAAATACTGCCGAGGTACCTCGGGCCCAACATCCCCAGTCACGGCTATAAAACTACTAAGCGGCGCGGTCGGCGCACGCGCGCCGCACGCGGTGGCCGATCACAATTGCGCCACCGGCCCGACGTTTGATTCCCTCGATTTCGGTCAACCGCGGTTACCTGGCAGAATCATGTACGGAGGGGAGTATTCCTTCGCCGCAGCGTCGTCATCACGTCGACCTACATGGGACGACCGGTGCTGCGGACCGTTCACGACGTGCGGTGGAAGAGACCTCCGGCGTTATTCGGGCTGCATTCGCTGCCCGCCGCGGCGACCGGAGGTTTTGTGAACGTTTCTCAACTCGAGTGGATCATCACGCTGGGCGTGACGGTCGCGATTCTGCTGTTCGACGTCATCGTCATCGGGCGTCGGCCGCACGAACCGTCGAGGCGCGAAACCGCGACTTATCTCACCATCTACATCACATTGGCGGTGGCCTTCGGTATCTGGGTGTGGTTCTTCCACGGCAGCCAGTTCGGCCTGGAGTTCTTCACGGGCTGGCTCACCGAGTACAGCCTGTCGGTGGACAACCTGTTCATCTTCTTGATCATCATGGCGAGCTTCAACGTGCCGAGGAAGTACCAGCAGCAGGCACTACTGGTCGGCATCATTCTGGCGCTTGTCTTCCGCGGCATCTTCATCGCGCTCGGCGCGGTGGCCATCAACCAGTTCTCGTGGATCTTCTACGCATTCGGCGCTTTCCTGGTCTACACCGCGATCACGCTCGTTCGCGACACCGACCACGACGACGACGCCGAGAACTTCGTGGTGCGCTTCGCGCGTAGGCATCTGAGCCTGACCGACGAGTGGCACGGCCTGAAGATGTGGATCAAGGACAACGGCAAACGACTGATGACGCCGATGTTCCTGGTGATCGTTGCTCTCGGCACTACCGACCTGCTCTTCGCGCTGGACTCGATTCCCGCGATCTACGGCCTGACGCGCGAGCCGTACCTGGTGTTCACGGCGAACGTGTTCGCGCTGATGGGTCTGCGTCAGCTGTACTTCCTACTCGGCGACCTGTTGAAGCGGCTGGTCTACCTGTCGCAGGGCCTGGCCATCATCCTTGCGTTCATCGGCGTGAAGCTGATCCTGCATGCGCTGCACGAGAACGAGCTGCCGTTCATCAACGGTGGCGAGCATGTGCCGGTGCCCGAGATCCCGACGTTGGCCAGCCTCGGCGTGATCGTCGTGACGCTGCTCATCACGACCGTCGCCAGCCTGTACAAGACGCGCGTGCACGACGTGAAGAACGGGAACGACGGTGAGGCCGAAGCCGGCGTCACCGGAAAGGGCACCACACCGGAGGCAACCGAGAAATCGTTGGATTCGCACTGATCGCAAGGCTCGACTGGCCGGCGATTCGAGGTCAGGCCAACGCCTCGTAGAAGAGGCGCGCGTACCGGTTCGTTCGGTCGGTACCCACCGTGCCGGGACCCATCTTGTTCATCACGTAGGCGAACGTGGCCCGATGTTCGGGGTTCATCACGATCGCCGAACCACCCCACCCTCCCCACCAACAGATCTTGCCCTCGGGAACGGCGGGAACGCTCTTCGGAGTGGGCAGTCCGAAGCCGATGCCAAACCGTAGTGGGGTGAAGAGCACCTGGTCGACGCCGTTGGATTGCTCCTCGAAGATCAGGTCGATGGTTGCCGGGCTGAGTACCTGAACGCCGTTTGCCTTACCGCCCAACGAGATCGGCGACAACGCGCGGGCCAGTGCCCGGGCATTGCCGTGCCCGTTCGCGCCCCCGATATCTGCACGCCGCCACGCAGTGGTCTCGGCTATCGCTGCGAAGTCCGGCGCTGCCCGGAACGCCGCGAATGTCTTCAGCATCGGGTGGTCCGCGGGCAACGCGTCGTACGGCAGATCAAGAGGCGGCGGCGGAATCAGCTCAGCGATGCGCGGGTCGTCCTCGGCGCGGGCGCCGATCTGGACGTCCGCGTCGAGTGGACCGGCGATCTCTTCGCAAACGAAAGCCTTGAGCGTCTTGCCGCTGATTCGCCGGATCACCTCACCGATCAGATGGCCATAGTTGATCGCGTGGTAGCCCGAAGCCGTACCCGGCTCCCACCACGGCGCTTGTCCAGCGAGGAGGCTCGTCGACTTCTCCCAGTCGTAGACGTCGTCGACATCGAAGGGCATATCCCATCCAGATACCCCCGACGTGTGGGCCAAGAGGTGACGTATCTCGATGTCCTGCTTGCCGTTCTGGGCGAACTCCGGCCAGTAGTCGGCGACGGGAGCGAAGGGATCGAGCAGGTCGCGGTCGATGAGTATCAACGCTGACAGCGCTGTGAGTGTCTTCGTGCATGACCAGAAGTTGACGATGGTGTTCTCGGACCACCGAACGGTCTTGGCGCGGTCGGCATGGCCGCCCCAAATGTCGACGACGTACTCGCCGTCGATGTCAACGGCGATCGATGCGCCGAGTTCCTCACCCCGGCTTATTTCGTCGGCCAGCGCCTCGGCGACCTTGTCGAAACGCGGATCACAGTGGCCCTGCAGTACTTCATGCATCGGATCATCATGCGGCGTCGGCCCCTGATTTGTTCCGGCAATTGCGAAGTGGCCACCGCGTGAGAGAGGTACCTTCCGGCTTACCCGAGTGTCAACGTCGAGGGGAGCAGAGATGCGCAGACTCACGATGGCGTTCGCTGTGGCCGCCCTCGCGTCGACGCCGATGCTGACGGCAACACCAGTAGCCGGAGCGGCATCGGTCAACAACACCACCACCCACACTCAGCCTGCGGTGCCCGCGGGCCCTCGCGTCCAAGCGCTGGACTGCTACGGCACCACCGGCAACATGGGTTGCGGGCCCGGTTGGTTCTGGCGCGACGGTTGGCGCGGATGGGCGTGCTACCCATGCTGAGGCGGAACGTGTGCGCGAAGGTCGGGGGAGCTTTCGCTGCGGTGGCGGTTGCGGCTACCATCGGCGGAATAGGCTCTGCCGCAGCGCAACCCAACGACTACAGCCAGCTACCGGTCGACCCGAACCTCATCACGGATTCGCAGGCGTACAGTGCTGACCCCTTCGACATCGATCCGAATGGACAGCGCGGCGTCTCGGCCAGGTACGTCCACCGCGAAGGCGGCACCCGGCAGATCACGACCACCATCCTGATCTTCCCCAGCGCAGGGGAAGCGACGGGATCGCTCGCCGACGCTGCGGCCGACGTGGCCAATCCGGTGTCGACACCTGCGCCGGTGGGCACCGGCGGCACGATGGTCTCCGGGACGTCCATGGGCGGGCCGGGGTCGGTGACGGTGCTGTCGTTCACCGAGGGCAACGTCGCCACCACCATCGAGTTCGACGGCCCGCCAAACGATCCGGCGCCGCCGGACTTCGTGACCGAGCTCGGGCAGAAACAGGACACGGCGATCAAGGACTGGCAGGGGGTTTAGGTCCCCCCGGCGAGCTCGGACCTCACCAGTTGTCGTAGCCGCCCTCGGGGCCCAGCATGCGCTCGAGACGTGTGCGGTTGATGCGGGCGAGCTCGTTGCGCACGACCTTGCGTTCGGTCTCGATGTCGTTGTGCATCCGGTCCGACATCGTCGAGAGCACGTCATGCGCGGTGTATCCGTTGACGAACATGACGAAGCCGAAGCCGAAGTGCGCCAGATAGCGTTCCGAGGCCTGTCCGAGCTGGGCCATCACCTCGGGCTGATCGCACCAGATGGCGCACTGCTCGGCGGCTGACTTCTCGCTGCCCGGCCTGCGCCCGATATCGGGGTAGGCCTGCAGCATCGTGTCGATCGATTCCTCGGAAAGCCCGAACAGCAGCGCGTCGGCCGATCGGAAGAGCTCGTCGTGGTTGGCAAATGGCCGACCACGGCACAAATCCGCTGCCAGCGGCACGCTGCAGCAGCACTCGAAGATGGCATGCACCGCGCGCCGCATCGGCATGGCGTTGAACGCCTCCAGGCCGATCCCCTGATGCATCAACACAGCGTCATCATCGGAGGCGCAGGGTACGCCCGGGTTACCGCGTGTTACGGCCGTGAAAAATAAGTGGCCGATCAGTGTCCGGCAGCCTTGAACCGCTCGACCGACGCCTTCAGTTCGGCCTCGGCCTTTTCGCGTCCCACCCAGTCGGCGGCCTTGACGAACTTGCCCGGCTCGAGGTCCTTGTAGTGCACGAAGAAGTGTTTGATCGCGTCGAGTTCGTACGCGGGCACGTCTTCGAGATCCTGGATGTGGTCCCAGCGGCCGTCACCGGCGGGCACGCACAGCAGCTTGTCGTCGCCGCCGGCCTCGTCGGTCATCTGGAACATGGCGACCGGCCGCGCCTCGACAATGCAGCCGGGAAACACCGACTCCGGCAGCAACACCAGCGCGTCCAGCGGATCGCCGTCCTCGCCGAGCGTGTTCTCGAAGAAGCCGTAATCGGCCGGGTAGGCCATCGAGGTGTACAGGTAGCGGTCGAGCTTCACCCGCCCGGAGTCGTGGTCCACTTCGTACTTGTTGCGCGAACCCTTCGGGATCTCGATGACTACGTCGAACTCCACGGCGGCGCCTTCCTGCCCTGTGCTGCGGTATTGGGGACGGCATCACCCTAATCTGCCCAGGATTCTCGCCACCTACTCGGGGAGGCACGACGTACGCCGTCGCGCGGCCGGCGGGCCTGATCGGGGCCAGCGGATACCCTGAGCTATGCGGCCAACCACGTGGAGGCGATCTACCCACGCGCTGATCGCGGCGGCGGTGCTGGTATCGGTTGCCGTCGTCGTTGCGGTGTCGGCCCTGCTGAGCGCGGGTGGTTCACCCGACGCGGCGGCCGTCAAGCCGACGCCGGCGGCGGCGACCGCGAACCCGGGCATCGTGCCCGTCGACGATTCCGCCGCCAAGCCGACCCCCGACCGGCTGGCCGCTGTGCTCGCACCCGCGCTGGCCGATCCGAACCTGGGCAAGTTCACCGGCCGCATCACCGATGCGATCACCGGCGCCGAATTGTGGGCACAGGGCGCCGACGTGCCGATGCAGCCCGCGTCGACCAACAAGACGCTGACGGCCGCGGCGGCGCTGCTCGCTCTCGACCGCGACGACCGGCTGATCACCCGCGTCTTCAGTACCGACAAGGTCGGCGTCGTGGTCCTGAAAGGCGGCGGTGACCAGACGTTGTCCGCAGCCGCCCCGGACGAGGAGACCTGGTACCGCGATGCCGCGCGCATCAGCGATCTGGCCGAACAGGTGGAAGACGCAGGAATCGAGCCCACCTCGGTGCAGGTGGACTTGAGCGCCTACATCGGCCCGACGATGGCGCCGGGCTGGGATCCGTTGGACATCGACGGCGGAGACATCGCGCCGATGGAATCGGTGATGCTCGACGGTGGCCGCACGCAACCGGTGAGCGTCGATTCCACCCGCTCAAAGACGCCGGCGCTGGATGCCGGTCGCGCGTTGGCGGTGGCGCTGGACGTCGACCCCAGGAAGGTGACGGTGGTGCCGGGCGCCGCACGGGGTGGCCAGGAGATCGGGTCGGTACAGTCACCCCCGCTCATCGATCGCCTGCGCGACATGATGAACGCGTCGGACAACGTGATGGCCGAGTCGATCGGCCGCGAAGTCGCCGCCGAGGTCGGGCTTCCGCAGAGTTTCGCGGGTGCGGTGCAGGCGGTGCTCGGTGAACTTGACGACGCCAAGATCGACACCACCAACGCCAGGCTCTTCGACTCCAGCGGGCTGTCCGTCGACGACCGGCTCACCGCGGAGACGCTCGACGAGGTCGTGAACGCGGCTGCGGGCAGCGCCGAACCCAGGCTGCGGCCGCTGGTCGAAATGCTGCCGATCGCGGGAGGCAGCGGCACACTGTCCAACCGCTATCTCGACACCGATGCAGGCCGGTCGGCCGCCGGATTCCTGCGGGCCAAGACGGGATCGCTGACGGGCACCAACTCGTTGGCGGGCATCATCACCGACGCCAGCGGACGGGTCCTCACCTTCGCCTTCATCTCCAATGACGCCGGGCCGACGGGCCGCGTCGCCCTGGACACGCTGGCCGCGGCCATGCGGAAGTGCGGGTGCAGCGCATGAGTACCTCCACATCGCTCAGCGTTGGCCACGCCGTCGACTGGAAGTTCGCCGCCGATGTCGGCCAGAAGCTGGTGCGGCCGGGTCCGGACGCCTCGGACTACACCCGTCGCCAGGTCATCGATCAACTCGCCGAGTCATCCCGCAACGCCGAGGTACCGGTGCGTGAGGTCACCGGGCTCATCGAGGGCGGCGCGATCCCGGAAGCTCGCATCATCGACCGCCCGCAGTGGATACACGCCGCAACGCAGTCGATGCGGGTGATGACCGGCGGCACAGAGAAACCCAAGAGTTTCATCAGCGGCCGGCTCACCGGCGCGCAGACCGGCGCGGTGCTTGCGTTCGTATCGCAGGGCATCCTCGGCCAGTACGACCCGTTCGGCCGCGACGGTGGCGAGCTCCTGCTGGTATATCCCAACGTGATCGGTGTCGAACGCCAATTACGGGTTGACCCAGGCGATTTCAGGTTGTGGGTGTGTCTGCATGAAGTCACCCACCGAGTGCAGTTCCGGGCCAACCCGTGGCTGGCCGACCATATGTCGCAGTCGCTGGCGGTACTCACCCAGGACGCCGGCGACGACATCGGGCAGATGGTGGGCAGGCTGGCCGGGTATCTGCGCAGCCGACGTGACTATGTGGTTGACGCTGAGACGGAACCGAATTCGTCCGGCATGATCGGTCTGATGCGGGCCGTGCAAGCCGAACCACAGCGCAAAGCGCTGGACCAACTGCTGGTGCTCGGCACGCTGCTGGAGGGCCACGCCGATCACGTGATGGACGCGGTCGGGCCCAAGGTGGTGCCGTCCGTGGCGACGATCCGGCGGCGCTTCGACGAACGGCGTCAACGCAAACAGCCACCGCTGCAGCGAATCATGCGGGCGCTGCTCGGATTCGACGCCAAGCTCAGCCAGTACACCCGGGGTAAAGCGTTCGTCGACCACGTGGTGTCCCGGGTCGGGATGACGCGGTTCAACGCCGTCTGGTCCAGTCCTGAAACCCTGCCGCTGCCAATGGAAATCGACAAGCCACAACGGTGGATCGACAGAGTGCTGTAGCCGCGCTGCATGCGGCCGTCACGGCGTTCTCCGGCGGTTACGCAACCGCCGACCCGCGGTGGTGTGTGGCGCTGTCCGGGGGCGCCGACTCACTGGCGTTGACCGCTGCTGCGGCGATGGTCAAACCGACGACAGCGCTGATCGTCGATCATCGACTGCAGGCCGGCTCCGACGAGGTGGCGGCAACGGCTCACGAACAAGCGCTGTCGCTGGGATGTGTTGACGCACAGATTCTTTGCGTCGAGGTCGGGACGACCGGCGGGCCCGAGGCCGCCGCGCGCACCGCACGTTATGAGGCGTTGGACGTCGCGCGGGGCGACGCGCCGGTCCTGCTGGCACACACGCTGGACGATCAAGCCGAGACCGTGCTGCTCGGCCTGGGACGCGGATCGGGTGCCCGTTCCATCGCCGGTATGCGTCCGCACGATCCACCGTGGTACCGCCCGCTGCTCGGCGTCCGGCGCGAGGTGACACACGCGGCGTGCGACGAGCTGAATCTGACGCCGTGGCAGGACCCGCACAACACCGATCGGCGGTACACCCGGGCGCGGTTGCGTGCCGAGGTGCTCCCCTTGCTGGAAGACGTGCTCGGCGGTGGTGTCGCCCAGGCGCTGGCCCGCACCGCGGCGGCGCTGCGCGAGGACAGCGACACGCTCGATACGCTCGCCGACCGCGAGCTGTCCGAGTCGTCGACCGCAGGCGGCCTTGACACCGCCCGTCTGGTGAACCTGCCGGACGCCGTTCGGCGCAGGGTGATTCGGGGCTGGTTGCTGGCCGGCGGGGCCAGCCGTCTGACCGACAAGCAGATTCGCGGGGTCGACACCCTGGTCACGGCATGGCGCGGACAGGGCGGCGTGGCAGTGGGGTCACCGTTACGCAGCAGGCGGCTGATCGCAGGCCGCCGAGACGGGATGCTGACCCTGCACACCGAGCCCGTGTGAAACATGGCACGCTGTGCACGTGGCGGAAACCACCGAGTCATACCCGGGCGACATCAAGTCGGTTCTGCTCTCGTCACAGGAGATCCAGGCGAAGGTCGCTGAGCTCGGAGGGCAACTCGGCGATGACTACCGCGACACCATTGCGGAGAACGGTCAGGATCTCCTGCTCATCACCGTCCTCAAAGGTGCCGTCTTCTTCGTCACCGACCTGGCCAGGGCGATCCCGCTGCCAACTCAGCTCGAGTTCATGGCCGTCAGCTCCTACGGGTCGTCGACGTCCTCGTCGGGTGTGGTGCGGATCCTCAAGGACCTCGACCGCGACATCAACGACCGAGACGTGCTGATCGTCGAGGACATCGTCGACTCCGGTCTGACACTGTCCTGGCTGCTGCGCAACCTCGCGACCCGCCATCCGCGTTCGCTGCGGGTGTGCACACTGATGCGTAAGCCCGACGCCGTGCGCGCCGACGTCGACATCGCCTACGTCGGCTTCGACATCCCCAACGAATTCGTCGTGGGGTACGGCCTCGACTACGCCGAGCGCTACCGCGACCTGCCCTACATCGGCACGCTGGACCCCAAGGTGTACGAAAACCTGTAGTCGGCGCAAGATGTTTGGCATGACCGAAACAGCCCTTCGGGTCTGCCCCTTGTGTGAGGCCACCTGCGGCCTGATTCTCACGATCGACGACGGCAAGCTCGTCGGCGCCCGCGGTGACCGTGAGGACGTGTTCAGCCACGGCTTCATCTGCCCCAAGGGTGCGAGTTTCGCCGAACTCGACAACGACCCCGACCGCTTGGTGCGGCCACTGGTGCGGCGCGACGGCGTGCTGACCGAAGCCACCTGGGACGAGGCGTTCGCCGCGGTCGCCGACGGACTCGGCGCGGTCATCCGTGAGCACGGCGGAACGTCGGTCGGGGTGTACCTCGGTAACCCCAGCGCGCACACGATCGCGGGCTCGTTGTACCCGCCGGTGATCATCCGCGCGCTCGGCACCCGCCAGGTGTTCTCCGCCAGCACGCTGGACCAGATGCCCAAGCACGTCGCGCTCGGTCTGATGTTCGGCAGCCCTGTCGCGTTCACCGTTCCCGATCTCGACCGCACCGACTACCTCGTCGTCATCGGTGCGAATCCTCTTGTGTCCAACGGCAGTCTGGCCACCGCCGCCGACTTCCCCGGCAAACTGCGGGCGCTGCGTAAGCGCGGCGGCAAACTCGTCGTCATCGATCCCGCCCGTACGCGCACCGCCGATCTCGCCGACCGCCACATCGCGCCTCGCCCCGGTACCGACGCCGCACTGATGCTCGCCGTCGTGCACGTGCTGTTCGACGAGGGCCTGGTCGATCTCGGCACGGTGGCCGGCCATGTCAACGGCGTCGACGATGTCCGCGCCCTCGCGGCCGATTTCGCGCCGGACACCGTCGCCGAATACTGCGGTGTCACCGCCGACGAGATCCGCGCACTGGCCCGCGAACTCGCAGCAGCCCCGACCGCCGCCGTCTACGGCCGCATCGGCACGTCCACGGTCGAATTCGGAACGCTCGGCAGCTGGCTGGTCGACGTCATCAACGTCCTGACGGGCAATCTGGACCGTCCCGGCGGGGCGATGTTCCCGCTGGGTCCGACCGCGCCCGCGCCGCGCCCGCCGAAGGCCGGCCGCGGTTTCGCGATCGGCCGCTGGCACAGCCGCGTGTCGGGCTATCCCGAAGCGCTGTCCGAGTTTCCGGCCGCGGCGCTCGCCGAGGAGATCGATACACCCGGCGACGGACAGATCAAGGCGATGATCACGATCGCGGGCAACCCGGTGCTGTCGGCCCCCGACGGTGATCGCCTCGACCGCGCGCTGGAGCGCGTCGGCTTCATGGTGAGCATCGATCCGTACCTCAACGAGACGACGCGCCACGCCGACGTCATCCTGCCGCCACCGCCGCCGTCGCACACCGCTCATTTCGACTTCGCGCTCAACAACCTCGCGGTACGCAACAATGCGCGCTACTCACCGCCCGTGCTGCCCGCCGACGGTCGACCCGACGAGCCAGAGATCCTGTCGCGGATCGCGCTCGCGCTGTTCGGCGCAGGCGTGGACGGCGATCCCGGCGCCGTCGACGATCAGGTCATCGCAACGACATTGGCCAAGGAGACCGCCGACCCGACCTCTCCGGTCGCCGGTCGCGACGTGGCTGAACTGACCGCGATGCTCGCGCCCGGACCGGGATACGAGCGCCGCCTCGACATGATGCTGCGCCTCGGTGCCTACGGCGACGCGTTCGGCGCCAACCCGGACGGTCTGACACTGCAGCGGCTCACGGCGAGCCCGCACGGTGTCGACCTGGGACCGCTGCAGCCGCGCCTGACCCAGGTGCTGCGAACGCCAACGGGGAGAATCGAACTCGCGCCGCCGCTGCTCGTCGAGGAGGCGGCGCGGCTGCGGGAGGCACTCGACCGCCGCGCCGACCGGTTCGTGCTCATCGGACGACGGCATCTGCGATCCAACAACAGCTGGATGCACAACGTGCCCGCACTCGCGGGCGGCAGCAATCGGTGCACGCTGCGGATCCATCCCGACGACGCCGCCGAACTCGGCCTCACCGACACCGCGGTGGTGAAGGGTCCCGGCGGGGAGCTGCTGGCCCCGATCGAACTCACCGACGGTATGCGGCGAGGTGTGGTGTCGTTACCGCACGGGTGGGGTCACGACCGCGGCGGCACCGGCCTCCAAGTCGCGTCCCGCGACCCCGGCGTCAACGTCAATCAGCTCAACGCGGGCAACCAGCTCGACCCGCTGTCCGGCACCGCGGTGCTGAACGGGATCCCGGTCGACATCGCTCCCGCGGGGTAGGTGAGCCCCCCGCGGGTCAGTTGAGCTCCCAGATCACCGTCACGCTGAACCCGACGGTCTGCTGACCCGGTTCGACCGGCACGGGTGCGGCCATGGCCATCTCGGCGCCGCGCTGCATCGGGACGGGCGGCTGGGTTCCGGCGACCTCCGAAATCGAGATCACGTTGCCCAGGGTGAGACCGGACAGCTGTGCGTACTGCTCGGCCCGGTCCTTGGCGTCGTTGAAAGCTCGGCTGCGGGCGTCGCGGATCAGTTGGGAATCATCGTCGATCGAGTAGTTCACCGAGTTGATCCGGGTGGCGTTGCCGCCGGCGCTGACGATCAGCGCCAGCGCCTGGGATGCGGCGTCGAGCTGGCGGATCTTGACGTCGATCGTGTTGCTCGCCCGGTAACCGGAGATGGTGGTGCTGTCGGTGGTCGGTGCGAACTGCGGCTGCAGGCTCACCTGGCTGGTGCTGATGTCGTTGCGGTCGACCCCCGCGTCCACCAATGCGTTGATCACCGCCTGTTGACGATCGCTGGTCTGGTTCATCGCACCGGTGACGTCGGGTGCGATGGCCTCGATCGACGCGTTGACGTTCAAGGTGTCCGGCGTGCCCTTGACTTCGCCGGACCCCGCGACGGTGACCTGCCGGACCTCAGAATCCGCGGCCGGTGCCGCCGTCGGGCCTGACTGCGCGTCGCAACCAGCCAGTGTCACAACGAGTCCCGCCGCGGCGAGGACGAACAATCGGATGGGCAACTTCGCGCTCGCGGCGATCGGCATGACGAGCACCCTACCGTCAGGCTCCGCGTCCCCAGGGCTCGCCGACTTCACGCAGGAACGCCAACAGGATTCGGTTGATGTCCTCGGGTCGCTCCTGCTGAACCCAATGGCCGGCACCCTCGATCCACTCCTCGGTGTATGGCCCCGCGACGACCTCACGGGCGCGCGCGGGGTTCATCGTCGGGCCGACCGGATCGGCCGTACCGCCAACGAACAACGCGGGCGCGGTGGTCTGCGCGCTGGCCAGCTGCGGTGTCGTCTCCCAGTTGCGGTCGTAATTGCGGTACCAGTTCAGCGCGCCGGTGAACCCAGTCCTGCTGAACTCCGTCACGTAGTGCTCGAACTCGCCGGCGCTGATCCAGTCGGGCAGCGCAGCGCCTTCCCCGGAGATCAGTCCCGCGAACATTCCCCGCATGGTCGCGGCCACGTCGGCCTCCATCTCGGTGTCGGCGACTCCGGGCTCCTGGAAGCGCAGCATGTAGAAGTCCTCGCCGAACTTCTCGCGCCAACGTTGCGTCGGGCGGGAGCGGGCGCGGGGGATGGGTGGCACGCTGAGCCCGGCGACCGCGGCGACGCGGTCGGGATGCAGCAGCGCGGTGTGCCACACGACCATGGCGCCCCAGTCGTGGCCGATGAACACCGCCCGCTCTACGCCCACGTCGTCGAGCAGGGCGACCAGGTCGCCGGTCAGCGCGTGGATGTCGTAGTCCTCGACGGCCTCTGGCCTGGTCGAGCCTCCGTAGCCCCGCTGATCGGGAGCCAGCACGTGATAGCCGGCCTTGGCGAGGACAGGAATCTGATGCCGCCACGAATACGCCAGCTCAGGGAACCCGTGGGCGAGCACGACCAGCGGCGCACCGCGGTCGCCGGCTTCGAGGACGCGAAGTGCCACCCCGTTGGTCTCGACGATCCGTTCGGCCGACGTGAGCACGACGTGAGCCTATCGACCCACGAGTGTGGGATTGATACACGCTTGCCGGACGGTGAGCGTGCGGGTAACCCACGTTCGCCGGGAGAGATGCACACCGGCGGGAACCTTGGTTCGTTGGTCTAGCGGTAGCCTTGAGGTTTCTGACTGCGCTTAGAGGAAGTCGACGACGGACATTTGATGAACCGGAAAAATGTGATCCGCACGCTCACCGTGATTGCGGTGGTGCTGTTGCTGGGTTGGTCGTTCTACTACTTCAGTGACGACACTCGCGGCTACAAGCCCGTCGACACCTCTGTCGCGATGTCCCAGATCAGCAGTGACAACGTCAAGAGCGCGCAGATCGACGACCGTGAGCAGCAGCTTCGGCTGGAGCTGAAGAGCGGGAACAACGACACCGAGAACAGCGACAAGATCATCACCAAGTACCCCACCGGTTACGCGGTGCAGTTGTTCGACGCGTTGAGCGCCAAGAACGCCAAGATCAACACGGTGGTGAACCAGGGCAGCATGCTCGGCTCGCTACTGATCTACCTGCTGCCGCTCCTGCTGCTCGTCGGCCTGTTCGTGATGTTCTCCCGCATGCAGAGCGGCGGCCGGATGGGGTTCGGTTTCGGCAAGTCGAAGGCCAAGCAGCTGTCCAAGGACATGCCCAAGACCACCTTCGCCGACGTGGCGGGTGTCGACGAGGCTGTCGAGGAGCTCTACGAGATCAAGGACTTCCTGCAGAACCCGTCGCGGTATCAGGCCCTTGGCGCCAAGATCCCCAAGGGCGTGCTGCTCTACGGCCCACCGGGCACCGGTAAGACGCTGCTTGCGCGCGCGGTGGCGGGCGAGGCCGGGGTTCCCTTCTTCACGATCTCGGGTTCGGACTTCGTCGAGATGTTCGTCGGGGTCGGCGCGTCCCGGGTGCGTGATCTGTTCGAGCAGGCCAAACAGAACAGCCCGTGCATCATCTTCGTCGACGAGATCGACGCCGTCGGACGCCAGCGCGGCGCGGGCCTCGGCGGCGGCCACGACGAACGCGAACAGACGCTGAACCAGCTACTCGTCGAGATGGACGGGTTCGGCGAGCGTCAGGGCGTCATCCTGATCGCGGCCACCAACCGACCTGACATCCTGGACCCTGCGCTGCTTCGTCCCGGCCGTTTCGACCGCCAGATTCCGGTGTCCAACCCGGACCTGGCCGGCCGTCGCGCCGTATTCAAGGTGCACTCGCAGGGCAAGCCGATCGCCGAGGACGCCGACCTGGACGGGCTGGCGAAGCGCACCGTCGGTATGTCGGGCGCCGACCTGGCCAACGTCATCAACGAGGCCGCACTGCTCACCGCCCGTGAGAACGGCACGGTCATCACCGGCCCCGCGCTCGAGGAGGCCGTCGACCGCGTTGTCGGCGGGCCCCGCCGCAAGAGCCGCATCATCAGCGAGCACGAGAAGAAGATCACCGCCTATCACGAGGGCGGTCACACTCTGGCAGCGTGGGCGATGCCCGACATCGACCCGATCTACAAGGTGACCATCTTGGCGCGCGGCCGCACCGGCGGGCACGCGATGTCCGTGCCCGAGGACGACAAGGGCCTGATGACCCGCTCCGAGATGATCGCCCGACTGGTGTTCGCGATGGGCGGACGCGCCGCGGAGGAGCTGGTGTTCCGCGAGCCGACCACCGGCGCGGTGTCCGACATCGAGCAGGCCACGAAGATCGCCCGCGCGATGGTCACCGAGTACGGCATGAGCTCCAAACTCGGTGCCGTTCGCTACGGCACCGAACACGGCGACCCGTTCCTCGGTCGCACCATGGGAACCCAGGCCGACTACAGCCACGAGGTCGCGCAGATCATCGACGACGAGGTGCGCAAGCTGATCGAGGCTGCGCACACCGAAGCGTGGGAGATCCTCACCGAGTACCGTGACGTGCTCGACATCCTCGCCGGCGAGCTGCTCGAGAAGGAGACATTGCACCGCGCCGAGCTGCAGGCCATCTTCGAGGACGTCAAGAAGCGGCCGCGCCTGACCATGTTCGACGACTTCGGTGGCCGTGTCCCCTCCGACAAGCCGCCCATCAAGACGCCGGGCGAGCTGGCGATCGAACGCGGCGAGCCGTGGCCGAAGCCGGTGCCCGAGCCCGCGTTCAAAACCGCGATCGCTCAGGCGAGCCAGGCCGCCGAAGCCACCAAAGTTGCCGAAGCGGGTAACAACGGCGCGAATGGCAATGGTGCCAACGGAACCGGCGCGCCGACGCAACCCGACTACGGCGCCCCCGCGGGATGGCACGCTCCGGGCTGGCCCCCGCAGCCGAACCAGCAGCAGCCGAACCAGCAGCCGCACCCGCACCAGCAGCCGCATGGGTACTGGTATCCGCCGCCACCCAATCCGTCCGGCTGGCACAACCCCTATCCGCCGTACCAGCAGCCCTACCCGCAGCCCGGCCACCCCCCTCAGGGCGGCCAACCGAACCCGAGTGACGAGTCGGGGCAGGAGAACGGCCGGCATAACCCGCAGGGCTGAGCGCCCCACGGGCTCATAGGAGGCTTCAATGACGCAGTCCCAGAACAACTCTGTCAAATTCAAACCGGTTGAATTCGACCAGTCGCGTGCGGAAGCTGCCGTGCGTGAGTTGCTGATCGCGGTGGGCGAAGACCCTGATCGGCACGGTCTGGAAGACACCCCGGCCCGGGTGGCCCGCGCATACAAGGAGTTGTTCGCCGGTCTGTACACCGACCCGGACACGGTGCTGGACACCACCTTTGACGAACAGCACGATGAAATGGTGCTGGTCAAACAGATACCGATGTACTCCACCTGCGAGCACCATCTGGTGTCGTTTCACGGCGTGGCCCACGTGGGCTACATCCCCGGCGAGGACGGCCGGGTCACCGGGTTGTCGAAAATCGCACGGCTGGTTGACCTTTACGCCAAGCGGCCGCAGGTGCAGGAACGGTTGACCGCGCAGATCGCCGACGCGCTCATGCGCAAGCTGAACCCGCGCGGAGCCATTGTCGTCGTCGAGGCCGAACACCTCTGCATGGCGATGCGCGGCGTCCGCAAGCCCGGCGCCATCACCACCACGTCGGCGGTGCGCGGACAGTTCAAGACCGACAGCGCATCCAGGTCCGAAGCACTGGATCTCATCCTGCGGAAGTGAATCCACCGGTGCGGGTCATGGGGGTCGTGAACGTCACCGACGACTCCTTCTCCGATGGCGGGTTGTTCCTCGACCGGGACCGGGCCGTCGCCCACGGTCTTGCGCTGGCCGCCGACGGTGCAGCGATCGTCGACGTCGGTGGTGAGTCGACGCGTCCGGGGGCCACCCGCATCGATCCGGAGGTCGAAACGGCGCGCGTGGTGCCTGTGATCAAAGAGCTTGCCGGACAAGGACTTACCGTCAGTATCGACACCATGCACGCAGCGGTGGCGCAGGCCGCGCTGGAGAACGGCGCGCAGATCGTCAACGACGTGTCCGGCGGCCGGGCAGACCCTGGCATGGCCCCCCTGCTGGCCGACGCGAAAGTGCCCTGGATCCTGATGCATTGGCGCTCGGTCGGATCTGCCCGACCGCATGACGTGCCCGCCTACGGCGACGTCGTCGCCGAGGTCCGTGACGAACTGATGGCCAGTGTCGACGCCGCGGTGGCCGCGGGGGTCGATCCCGTGAACGTGATCATCGATCCCGGACTCGGTTTCGCCAAGACCGCAGAACACAATTGGGCGCTGCTGCGAGCGCTGCCCGAGTTCGTCGGCACCGGGGTGCCCGTGCTCGTCGGCGCATCCCGCAAGCGCTTCCTCGGCTCGTTGCTCGCCGGTCCGGACGGCGCGCCACGCCCACCCGACGGCAGGGAAACCGCGACGGCGGTGATCTCCGCGCTCGCCGGCCTGTACGGCGCGTGGGGGGTGCGGGTGCACGACGTGCGGGCGTCCGTCGACGCGGTCAAGGTGCTGGAGGCCTGGCGTGGCTGATCGAATCGAGCTGCGCGGGTTGACCGTTCGTGGTCACCACGGAGTCTTCGAGCACGAGCGCCGCGACGGCCAGGACTTCGTCGTCGACATCACCGTCTGGATGGACCTCGCTGCCGCGGCGGACAGCGACGAACTTGCCGACACCCTCGACTACGGGGAACTGGCGCAGCGCGCCGCCGACATCGTCGCCGGGCCGCCGCGCAACCTGATCGAGACCGTCGCCGGAGAGATCGCCGATGGCGTGATGTCCGACGAACGGGTGCACGCCGTCGAGGTGGTGGTGCACAAGCCGGCCGCACCCATCCCGCTGAACTTCGCCGACGTGGCGGTGGTGGCCCGCCGGTCGCGGCGCGGCGGGCGGGACAACCCGTGACCTCAGTCGTATTGTCCATCGGGTCGAATCTGGGTGACAGGCTCGCGCGCCTGCAGTCGGTGGTCGACGGCCTCGGCGACGCGGTGCGCGCGGTGTCACCGGTGTACGAGACCGATCCGTGGGGCGGCGTCGAACAGGGCGCGTTCCTCAACGCGGTGGTCATCGCGGACGACCCCGCCCTGGACGCCCGCGGGTGGCTGCGTCGCGCGCAGAAATTCGAACGCGCCGCCGATCGTGTCCGCGACGAACGGTGGGGCCCCCGCACTCTCGACGTCGACCTTGTCATGTGCAGCGACGGCGGTCGCGAGATCACGTCGGCGGATGACGAGCTGACGTTGCCGCACCCGCTGGCGCACGAGCGAGCGTTTGTGCTCGTACCGTGGCTCGTCGTCGATCCCGCAGCCGTCCTGACGGTTGCGGGCGAGCGGCGGTCCGTCGAGAAACTGATCACCGAACTCGACCCCGCCGACCGCGACGGGGTGCGGTTGACCGACTCGGCGCTGAGCTGATGGGTCCCACTCGCAAGCGCGACCTCACCGCCGCGACCGTGATTGCTGCGGTCGCGGCCTACCTGCTCGTGCTCCTGCTGTACCGGTTCTTTCCGCCCATCACGCTCCTGTCCGGGGTTTCGTTGCTGCTGGTCGCGGCCGCTGAGGCGGGCTGGGCCTGGTACGTGAGGTCCAAGATCAACGAGGGACACATCGGAGATGGGCCCGGCTGGCTGCATCCCCTTGCAGTCGCCCGATCCGTGTCCGTCGCCAAGGCCTCGGCGTGGGTGGGCGCCGTGGTGCTCGGCTGGTGGCTGGGCGTGCTCGCGTACCTGTTGCCAAGGCGCTCGACTTTGCGAGTCGCGGACGAGGACACCGCGGGCGCGGTGGTCGCCGCTGTGTGTGCCCTCGCGCTGGTGGCTGCCGCGCTGTGGTTGCAGCATTGCTGCAAGTCTCCGCCGGAACCGCCCGACAACCCTGACGGCGCAACGGAGTAGGCGGTTTGGAGGCATACCAGCCGAATCGCCGGAGAGGTCGACACGCTGAGTGACCTGTGGCGGTACAGTCGCCCCATGACCGAACCGGCACGCAGCGCCAGGCCTCGGCGCAGCGCGCGCCGACCCGGTTGGGTGCTGCTGACGGTGTTGCTGGTGCTCGCCATCGGGTCCAGTTCGGCCCTCGTCTTCACCGATCGGGTGGAGTTGCTGAAACTCGCTGTCATCTTGGCGCTCTGGGCCGCGGTGGTGGCGGCCTTCGTCTCGGTCATCTACCGCAGACAGAGCGATATCGACCAGGCCAAGGTCCGTGACCTCAAGCTCGTCTACGACTTGCAACTCGATCGCGAGATCTCCGCGCGCCGGGAGTACGAGCTGTCGGTGGAGACGCAACTGCGCCGTGAACTGGTCTCCGAAATTCGCGCGCAGGCCGCCGACGAGGTGGCGGGTCTTCGGGCCGAGCTGGCCGCGCTGCGCGCCAACCTCGAGATCCTGTTCGACGCCGACCTGTCGCATCGGCCCGCGCTCGAACACGACCGATCCACCGCCCGGTCCTTCGACTGGTCGTCGCCCACCCCCGAGACCGCGGGCCGGGTCACCGCCAGCCGCATCGACACCGAGGACCGCGACGACGCCGACTTCCACACCGATGAGAGCCCGATCATCGACGTGCCGGAGGAACCGCATCCGCCCGAGGACGAATGGGTGCCGCCCGCGAGTTCGGGCGGAGCGCATCGCCGGGGTGTGGAACCTGACCGGGAGAACCGCCGGTACGCGCCTACGTCACCGGTGCCGCCGCCCACGGACAACGAACGCACCACCCAATTCACGTGGCCAACAGCACAGGAGCCCCCGAAGCCGCCGGAGCCTGTGCAGGCGCCGCCACCACCGCCACCGGCCCCCGAACCCGCGCCCGTATCCGAATGGCGGCCCGCGCCCGCCGAGGGCCGGTGGAGTCCACCGACGCCACCTCCACCGACCGCGTCGCCGCCTCCGACCGCGTCGCCGCCTCCGACGGAGCAACGGCCCGCCGATAACGGCTCCCCCGGCGAGTACGTCGGCCGACGGCGCGCACCCGCACCCGACGCTGCGCATTCGCAGCCCGCAATGTCGACACCGCCGCCGGAGTTGCCGCGGCGCGGCAAGCATTCGGCTCCGCCGGAGGCCGTCGACCCCGGCAAGCCTGCGCCGTCGCCGGCCCTGGCCACCGAATCCTCTGAGCCGCCGCCCCAGGCCGAGCCAGAGCCGCCCCCGTCGCGGCGTCACCGTAGTTCCGACGACGAAGCGACCGGCGGACAGTCGGTGGCCGACCTGCTCGCGCGGTTGCAAGCGACCCCGTCCGGGGGCGGCCGTCGCCGGCGCCGCGACGAGTGAGTTAGGCTTTCTTGACCGTCCGGTACCCGCATGGCAGGACCGGAACGAAGAACTCTCTACATTCAGCGAGGTCGACTTCATGGACTTCATGGGGACCCCCTCTGACGGATTCCGCCCGGCGCGGCTGACGATCGGCGTTATTTCCGCTGGTCGAGTAGGTACCGCGCTCGGCGTTGCCTTGGAGCGGGCCGAGCATGTCGTCGTCGCGTGCAGCGCCATATCGCACGCGTCACGCGAGCGGGCGCAGCGTCGGCTCCCTGATACCGCAGTGCTGCCGGTCGATGAGGTCGCCGGCCGAGCCGAACTCCTTCTGCTGGCGGTGCCCGACGCGGCACTGCCGGGACTGATCTCCGGGCTCGCGGCCACGGGAGCGGTACGTCCGGGCACGATCGTCGCGCACACGTCGGGGGCCAACGGCATCGGGGTGCTGGCGCCGCTGACCGCACAGGGTTGCATACCGCTGGCCATTCACCCGGCCATGACGTTCACCGGAGGTGACGAGGACATCGCGCGCCTGTCCGAGACGTGCTTCGGGGTCACCGCCGCCGACGAGATCGGCTACGCGATCGCCCAGTCGCTTGTGCTGGAGATCGGCGGCGAACCGTTCCGCATCCGTGAAGACGCCCGGACGCTGTACCACGCAGCGCTGGCGCATGTGAGCAACCACCTTGTCACCGTGGTGCTCGACGCGGTCGAGGCGCTGCGCTCCGCGCTGTGGGGCCAGGAACTGCTGGGGCAGGAGATCGTCGGAGAGGCACCCGGCGGTATCGCCGAGCGGGTCGTCGGTCCGCTGGCGCGTGCGTCGCTGGAAAACGCGTTGGTGCGCGGCCAGGGCGCCCTGACTGGTCCGGTGGCGCGTGGTGACGCCGAAGCGGTCGCCCGTCATCTGGAGGCGCTGATAGAAGTGGATCCTCAACTCGCACAGGCATATCGGGCCAACTCGCTGCGTACCGCGCAGCGTGCTCATGCCCCCGACGAGGTCTTCGCCGTGCTTGGAGATGTCCGATGATCACCACCGGAAAACCGCAGTTCAACACGGGTGAACTCAATATCTACTCGTCACCGCGGGACGTCTCCGACGTCACCAGGGCACTTCGGGCGACCGGCCGTAGGATCATGCTGGTTCCGACGATGGGCGCGCTGCACGAGGGCCACCTCACGCTGATCCGCTCGGCGAAACGAGTCCAGGGTGCGGTCGTGGTGGTGTCGATCTTTGTGAACCCGTTGCAATTCGGCGCGGATGAGGACCTCGACGCGTACCCGCGCACAGTCGAAAACGACCTCGCCGCGCTGCGCGACGAACGCGTCGACATCGTCTTCACGCCGACGGCGGCGGACATGTACCCCGACGGCATGCGCACCACCGTTCACCCGGGACCGCTCGGTGCCGAACTCGAAGGTGCGGCGCGCCCAACACATTTCGCCGGTGTGCTCACCGTCGTACTCAAACTTCTCAACATCGTCCACCCGGACCGTGCCTTCTTCGGTGAGAAGGACTATCAGCAGCTGACGCTGATCCGACAGATGGCCCTGGACCTGGACGTTGGCACACAAATCGTCGGTGTACCGATCGTTCGCGAACCCGACGGTCTGGCGATGTCGTCACGCAACCGCTACCTCGACGACGTCGAACGCGAACACGCAGGGGCACTTTCGGCGGCTCTGCTCGCGGGTATGTACGCGGCCGGTGAGGGGGCGACCGCCGCACTGGACGCGGCCCGCGCCGTGCTTGACGAGGTGCCGGCCATCGACCTGGACTACCTGGAGGTGCGCGACCCGATGATGGGACCGGCACCGTCGGTGGGTATGGCACGCATGCTGGTCGCGGGCCGGCTCGGACGAACCCGTCTTCTGGACAACATTGCCATCGACATCGGACTGCCGTCAGGCCCTGGTCCGAACGTCGAGTACGACGAACACGAATTACCCTGGAGGAATTGATGTTACGGACAATGCTGAAATCCAAGATTCACCGGGCGACGGTTACCCAAGCCGACCTGCACTACGTCGGCTCGGTCACCATCGACGCCGACCTGATGGATGCCGCCGACCTGCTCGAAGGCGAGCAGGTGACGATCGTGGACATCGACAACGGAGCGCGCCTGGTGACCTATGCGATCACCGGTGAGCGCGGCAGCGGAGTGATCGGGATCAACGGCGCAGCAGCACATCTGGTGCATCCGGGCGATCTGGTGATCCTGATCGCATACGGCACGATGGAGGACGCCGAAGCGCGCAGTCATCAGCCGCGGGTGGTCTTTGTGGACGCCGAAAACAAGCATATCGATCTCGGTCACGACGCCGCCTACGTGCCGGCCGATGCGGCCGAGCTGATGTCGCCGCGGTAACTCGTGCTGCTCGCCATCGACGTTCGCAACACCCACACCGTCGTCGGACTGGTGTCGGGGTCTGGCGATCATGCAAAAGTGGTGCACCACTGGCGGATACGCACCGAATCCGAAGTGACAGCCGACGAGTTGGCGCTGACGATCGACGGGCTCATCGGTGACGACGCCGAGCAGCTCACCGGCGCCGCCGGGTTGTCCACGGTGCCCTCGGTCCTGCACGAGGTGCGTCTGATGCTCGAGCAGTACTGGCCCTCGGTGCCGCACGTGCTCATCGAGCCGGGTGTGCGCACCGGCGTCCCGCTGCTGGTGGACAACCCCAAGGAGGTCGGCGCCGACCGTATCGTCAACTGCCTGTCCGCCTTCCACAAGTACGGCACTGCGGCGATCGTCGTAGACTTCGGCTCCTCGATCTGCGTGGACGTCGTTTCGGCCAAGGGGGAGTTCCTCGGCGGCGCCATCGCGCCCGGCGTGCAGGTGTCATCCGATGCGGCTGCGGAACGCTCGGCGGCGCTCCGGCGCGTCGAGCTGACCCGGCCGCGGTCGGTCGTCGGGAAGAACACCGTCGAGTGCATGCAGGCCGGCGCGGTGTTCGGATTCGCGGGCCTGGTGGACGGATTGGTCAACCGCATCCGCGCCGATGTGGACGGGTTCGGCGGCGACGACGTCACCGTGGTGGCCACCGGGCACGGAGCACCCCTGGTGCTGCCAGATCTGCACACCGTCGAGCACTACGACCAGTACCTGACCCTCGACGGACTGCGGCTGGTGTTCGAGCGTAACCGCGACAGTCAGCGGGGGCGGCTCAAGCAGGCGCGCTAGTTTTCGCCGGCTAGAAGAATGTACGGATCAGCTCGACGACGCAACCGCCCTCGTCGAGCACGGGGATCATCGGCCATTTGTCGAAAACCGTGCACGGATGGCTGATTCCGAACTCCACCCAGTCGCCGACCTCGACGTCGTCGTCGCCGAGTCGCAGGTATGCGTGCTGGTCGTTGAGTTTGGTCACGTGTGCTGTCGCCAAACCGTAGGGCACGGGTAGATCCTGGTCGAAGGACACGTCGCGACGGCCCATCGTCAGCACCGCCAGGTCCCGCTCTGGCCGCGACATCACCTGCGACCACACTCGCAAGGCCGGCCGCAGCCCCTCCCGCAGCGGCGACGTGCGGCGGTACAGGCCGTCGTCGTGCGTCAGATAGCACCCGCTGCGCAGGATCGTGCGCACGCTCATACCGGCAGGCCATTGGGTGAGCGCGTCGGCGACCGCGTCGAAGTACGTGCTGCCGCCCGCCGTCGCGAAGATTCGATCGGTTTCGAAGATCGGCGCCAGCCGCAGCAGCGCCGCTCGGACGTCGCCCAGATACGAACGGACCGCCGCCACGGCCTCGGGCGACACGTCATGTCCGAGCGCCGCCTCGTAGCCGGCCACGCCGATCAGCCGCAGCCGAGGGGATGCCGCGACGGCACGGGCCACCGCGTCGACGCCCTTCGCGTCTCGGCACCCGGTGCGTCCACCCGGCATGCCCACCTCGACGCAGACTTCCACCGGCCGTACCGCGCCCGCCGTCGTCAGCACCGAGGTCATCAGCTCGACGCCGCGCACCGAGTCGACCCAGCACACCAGGCGGAAATCGGCATCGGCGTCGAGTTCCGCGGCCAGCCAGCGCAGTGCGGCCGCGTCGACCAATTCATTGGCGAGCACGACATCGCAAACACCGAACGCACGGAAGATCCGGACCTGGCTGACGGTGGCGGCCGTGACCGCGCACGCACCCGCCTCGAACTGGCGTGCCAGCAGCTGAGGGGACATATGCGTCTTCCCGTGCGGCGCCAGCTCGACCCCGCGCTCCTCGCACCACCGAGCCATCGTCGCGAGGTTCTCCGAAAGCGCGTCCGCGAGCAGCACACAGACCGGGCCGACGGCGTTGTCGTCGAACAGACGAGGTGACGCCGCGCACACGTCGGCGGGCGTGCGACCCCACCACGACGCAGGCAGGCCCTTGAACCGCCAGTCCAGTGGCTCCAGGTCCAGTGCCGCGACGGCCGCTGCGTTGATGGGCGCGCTCATGAGTTGATTTAAGCTGGCCAGTCGTGACCGCACCTGATCCGCCCGAAGCCGACATCCCTGAGCAGTACCGGATCCGCCAGGGCAAGCGGGAACGTCTGCTGGCCGAAGGGCGCGAGCCGTACCCGGTCGAGGTCGACCGCACCCACACGCTCGCCGAGATCCGCGAGACCTACCCCGACCTGGAGGCCAACGCCGAGACTGGCCTTGTCGTCGGCGTGGCGGGCCGGGTGATGTTCGCCCGTAACTCCGGAAAGCTGTGTTTCGCCTCGTTGCAGGAGGGTGACGGCACGCAACTACAGGTCATGATCAGCCTCGACAAGGTCGGGCAGGAGTTGCTGGATGCGTGGAAGTCCGACGTCGACCTCGGCGACATTGTTTTCGTTCACGGCGAGGTGATCAGCTCGCGGCGCGGAGAACTATCCGTGCTCGCCGATTCTTGGCAAATTGCCTCCAAGGCATTGCGGCCACTTCCTGTTGCGCACAAAGAGATGAGCGAAGAGTCGCGAGTGCGGCAGCGCTATGTGGATTTGATCGTGCGCCCAGAGGCCCGCACCATTGCGCGCCAGCGGGTGGCCGTAGTCCGAGCGGTGCGGTCGGCGCTGGAACGACGGGGCTTTCTCGAGGTCGAGACCCCGATACTGCAGACGCTGGCAGGCGGCGCGGCGGCCCGGCCGTTCGTGACCCACTCCAATGCGCTCGATGCGGATCTCTACCTTCGTATCGCGCCGGAGCTTTTCCTGAAGCGTTGCCTCGTCGGCGGATTCGAGCGGGTCTTCGAGTTGAATCGCGTGTTCCGAAACGAAGGCGCGGATTGGACGCATTCACCGGAATTCGCAATGCTCGAGACATATCAGGCGTACGGCACGTACGACGATTCCGCAGTCGTCACCAGGGAGATAATTCAGGAGGTCGCCGACGAGGCGATCGGCACCAGAAAGGTCTCATTGCCTGATGGCAGTGTCTACGATCTCGACGGAGAATGGCAGTCAATACAAATGTATCCGTCGCTCTCGGAAGCACTTGGTGAAGAGATCACTCCGGATACACCTGCCGAACACTTATGGGCCATCGCCGGCCGACTCGATGTCGAGATTCCACGGGACCGCGGATACGGCCACGGAAAATTGGTCGAGGAGTTGTGGGAGCACACCGTGGGAAACACCCTGTGGGCGCCCACTTTCGTCAGGGACTTTCCCGTCGAGACGACCCCGCTGACGCGCGCGCATCGCAGCATTGACGGAGTCACCGAAAAATGGGACCTGTACGTGCGACGCATCGAGCTGGCGACCGGCTACTCCGAACTCATCGACCCGGTTATCCAACGCGAAAGGTTCGAAGCGCAGGCGCGCGCAGCCGCCGCCGGCGACGACGAGGCAATGGTGCTGGACGAGGATTTCCTCGCGGCCCTGGAGTACGCGATGCCACCCTCGACTGGCACTGGAATGGGCATCGACAGATTGTTGATGGCATTGACGGGACTGTCGATTCGGGAGACAGTTCTGTTCCCGATAGTTCGACGTCAAGGCAGCTGAGCTAAGGCGAACTTGCCGGATTTACGACCTTGTTGAATGGGCTGTCTTAATATGGCACATTGGGTCGGGGGATCAAGACTTATCAATTCATGAAGGTTGCTCCCGAGAAGGGCGAAGTGGGCTAATGGCGAAAAAAGTGACCGTCACGCTGGTCGATGATTTCGACGGCGAAGGCGGAGCTGATGAGACAGTTGAATTCGGGCTCGACGGCGTCAGCTACGAGATCGACCTTTCTTCGAAGAATGCCACCAAGCTGCGCAATGACCTCAAGCAGTGGGTCGAGGCCGGCCGCCGGGTCGGCGGCCGTCGCCGCGGACGTTCGGCAGGGTCGGGGCGCGGCCGGGCGGCGATCGACCGAGAGCAGAGCGCCGCGATCCGGGACTGGGCCCGCCGCAACGGACACAATGTGTCCACTCGTGGGCGAATTCCAGCTGACGTCATCGACGCGTTCCATGCGGCAACGTAAATAGTTCGCGCTTTCGAATATCTTACGCGTTCGCTGGCCGCGAACCCCTCAGGAGGGTTCTGCGGAAACAATCACGCTCCCCCGACGTTGACACCTATGGCACCACAGATCAGCCGCCTCGCCCATTGACGGCGCCCCTGTTCCGCTAAGAGCAGACCGGGAGGCGGGGCGGGCTGGTGCGCCGCCCACTAGAGTGGACGGCAGGTGCGGTGCACTTCTCAAGTGCAGGGCGCCGAGTCTATTGATGGAGAGCAGGTAACCACCGATGTTCGAGAGATTCACCGACCGCGCCCGCAGGGTCGTCGTCCTGGCTCAAGAAGAGGCCCGGATGCTCAACCACAACTACATCGGAACCGAGCACATCCTCCTTGGGCTCATTCATGAGGGGGAAGGCGTAGCCGCCAAGTCGCTGGAGTCGCTGGGGATTTCGCTCGAGGGCGTGCGCAGCCAGGTCGAGGAGATCATCGGCCAGGGCCAGCAGGCGCCGTCCGGCCACATTCCGTTCACTCCCCGCGCCAAGAAGGTGCTGGAACTGTCGCTGCGCGAGGCGCTGCAGCTCGGTCACAACTACATCGGCACCGAGCACATCCTGCTCGGCCTGATTCGTGAGGGCGAGGGCGTCGCCGCCCAGGTGCTGGTGAAACTTGGCGCCGAGCTGACCCGGGTGCGCCAGCAGGTGATCCAGTTGCTGAGCGGATACCAGGGCAAGGAGACCGCGGAAGCCGGAACCGGCGGCCGTGGCGGCGAGGCGGGCAATCCGTCGACGTCGCTGGTGCTCGACCAGTTCGGCCGCAACCTCACCGCCGCCGCGATGGAAGGCAAGCTCGATCCGGTCATCGGCCGTGAGAAGGAAATCGAGCGGGTCATGCAGGTGCTGAGCCGCCGCACCAAGAACAACCCGGTGCTGATCGGCGAGCCTGGCGTCGGCAAGACCGCCGTCGTCGAGGGGCTGGCACAGGCGATCGTGCACGGTGAGGTTCCCGAGACGCTGAAGGACAAGCAGCTGTACACGCTTGACCTGGGCTCGCTGGTCGCAGGCAGCCGCTACCGCGGTGACTTCGAGGAACGCCTCAAGAAGGTGCTCAAGGAGATCAACACCCGCGGCGACATCATCCTGTTCATCGACGAGCTGCACACGCTCGTGGGTGCCGGTGCCGCCGAGGGCGCCATCGACGCCGCATCGATCCTCAAGCCGAAACTGGCCCGCGGCGAGCTGCAGACCATCGGCGCCACCACCCTCGACGAGTACCGCAAGTACATCGAGAAGGACGCCGCCCTGGAGCGCCGCTTCCAGCCGGTCCAGGTGGGCGAGCCGACGGTTGAGCACACCATCGAGATCCTCAAGGGGCTGCGCGATCGCTACGAGGCGCACCACCGGGTTTCGATCACCGATCCCGCGATTGTGGCCGCGGCCACCCTGGCCGACCGCTACATCAACGACCGGTTCCTGCCGGACAAGGCGATCGACCTGATCGACGAGGCAGGGGCGCGCATGCGCATCCGCCGGATGACCGCTCCGCCGGACCTTCGCGAGTTCGACGAGAAGATCGCCGAGGCGCGTCGCGAGAAGGAATCCGCGATCGATGCGCAGGACTTCGAGAAGGCGGCCAGCCTGCGCGACAAGGAAAAGCAACTTGTCGCACAGCGCGCCGAGCGTGAGAAGCAATGGCGCTCAGGTGATCTGGATGTGGTCGCTGAGGTCGACGATGAGCAGATCGCCGAGGTGCTCGGCAACTGGACCGGTATCCCGGTGTTCAAGCTGACCGAGGAGGAGACCACTCGGCTGCTGCGCATGGAGGACGAGATCCACAAGCGGATCATCGGCCAGGAGGACGCCGTCAAGGCTGTCTCCAAGGCGATCCGGCGTACCCGCGCGGGACTCAAGGATCCCAAGCGGCCGTCGGGCTCGTTCATCTTCGCCGGCCCGTCCGGCGTGGGTAAGACCGAGCTGTCCAAGGCGCTGGCCAATTTCCTGTTCGGCGACGACGACGCGCTCATCCAGATCGACATGGGTGAGTTCCACGACCGGTTCACCGCGTCGCGGCTGTTCGGTGCGCCTCCGGGATACGTCGGCTACGAGGAGGGCGGCCAGCTCACCGAGAAGGTGCGCCGCAAGCCGTTCAGCGTCGTGCTCTTCGACGAGATCGAGAAGGCCCACCAGGAGATTTACAACAGCCTCCTGCAGGTCCTCGAGGACGGCCGTCTCACCGACGGTCAGGGACGCACCGTGGACTTCAAGAACACCGTGCTGATCTTCACCTCGAACCTCGGCACGTCCGACATCAGCAAGGCAGTCGGGCTCGGCTTCACCCAGGGTGGCGGTGAGAACAACTACGAGCGGATGAAGCAGAAGGTCAACGACGAGCTGAAGAAGCACTTCCGCCCGGAGTTCCTCAACCGCATCGACGACATCATCGTCTTCCACCAGTTGACTCGCGAGGAGATCATCCAGATGGTCGACCTGATGATCGGCCGGGTGGAGAAGCAGCTCAAGGGCAAGGACATGGCCATGGAGCTGACGGACAAGGCCAAGTCCCTGCTGGCCAAGCGCGGCTTCGACCCCGTGCTCGGGGCCCGGCCGCTGCGCCGGACCATCCAGCGCGAGATCGAGGACCAGCTGTCGGAGAAGATCCTCTTCGAGGAGGTCGGTCCCGGCCAGCTTGTCACGGTCGACGTCGACAACTGGGACGGCGAAGGCGCGGGCGAGGATGCGGTCTTCACGTTCGTCGGCACCAAGAAGCCTGCCAAGGTGGAGGAGCCGGACCTGGCTCAGGCCGGCGCCGCTGGCGCGACGAGCGTCGAGTAATCGCCAACGACACGAAGGCCCCGAAACCATGCGGTCTCGGGGCCTTTGTGTTGCGAATGGATGACCGGACGCCCGAACGCTGGACCGTTTGCTTAGGATGCTGATGTAATCGACGGGCGAAGGAATCTGGTGAGAATCCAGAACGGTCGCGCCACTGTGAAGTCAGACCCGCCGTCCGTCGTCAACACCTGAAGCTGGGACGCGAAATCCCTGGAAGGACCTGACAATGACATCTCCTGAGGCCCGCAAGAGTATTGCGACGCCCCTCGACTTCTCCGCCACCAAGGCGGCAGTCTGGCTGACCCTCACGGCATTCTTCGCGCTGCTGGTCATCTATTTCATCGGGATGGACCAGGGCGCCACGTCGGTGTTCGGAAACAACACCATGGTTCACGAGTTCGTGCACGACGCGCGACATCTGCTCGGCTTCCCCTGCCACTGATCGCGCAGAGGAACCCACACCGACAATGGAAAAGCAGATCATCTGGCGTGGCTTGTTGGCCGGCGCCGCCGCGGGAGTGCTGTCGTTCATCTTCTCCCGGATTTTCATCGAGCCGGTGATCGACCTGGCCATCGGATATGAGGACGGCATCGGTGCCGCCCGCGAGGCGCTCAGCGGTGCCGCGGGCGGACATGACCATGGCGGCGGCGACGGCGGATTCGAAGGCTTCACCCGCGCCGTGCAGATGAACATCGGCATGGGGCTGGGAGTGCTGCTCTACAGCATTGCCATCGGTGCCTTGTTCGCCGTCGTGTTCGCGGTCGCCTACGGCCGGGTCGGCAACATCTCGGCGCGGCTGCTGTCGCTGTACGTCGCGGGTGGCATGTCGCTGAGTGTCTTCATCGTGCCCGCGCTGAAGTACCCGCCGAGCCCGCCCGCGCTCAGCCTCGACGAGACGCTTCGTCAGCGCACGCTGCTGTACCTGCTGATGGTGGTGCTGTCCGCGGCACTGCTGGTCGCGGCGGTATACCTCGGCCGACGGCTCAACGTGAAGCTCGGTGCCTGGAACGCGACGTTGGCGGCCGCCGCTGCGTATATCGCGGGGTGCGCGATCGTCATGCTCGTGCTGCCGACCATCGATGAGACCCCGGGTCCGCTGCTCGACGACGCAGGCAACATCGTCTACGAAGGTTTCCCCGCCGACCTGCTCTACGACTTCCGGTTGTTCTCGTTGGGGAACCAGCTGGTCATCTACTTGACGATCGGTCTGGTCTTCGGTGCGATGGCGGCGAGGATGCTCGGCGGAGACAGGCGGCAGGAGAGCATCGCGGCGTGAGGGCCTGATGAGTGAGGTCGTCCGGCTGACCCTCGTATCGCACGCCATGACCGATGCGATGGCAGCCGGACGGTTCGCCACCGACGAGCCACTGAACGCTGTCGGTCATCGCCAGGTCGAGTCCTCGATCGAACTCGGCGTCTCCGAGCGGGCCTACTGCGGACCCGAGAAGCGGACGCGGCAGACCGCGGAATTGCTTGGCCTGCAGGCAGGTGTCGACACCCGGTTGGCGGATCTGGACTGCGGCCGCTGGCGTGGTGACGTCCTCGGCCGGGTCGATGCGGCGGATCTCGCGATCTGGCTGACGGACCCGACACGCGCACCGCACGGTGGCGAATCCGTCGTCGAACTCATCGATCGCGTCAAGGGTTGGATGGACTCACTGACGGCCGATCGGGCCCGGTTGGTCGCCGTCACGCATCCATCCGTGATCCGCGCAGCCATCGTGATCGCTCTGGAAGCACCGCCGAAGTCGTTCTGGCGCATCGACATTGCACCGGCAAGCCGGACGGTCCTGCACTTCCGCGGACACGCGTGGACCCTACGGTCGAACAACTAATTCGGGCTGGCCGGTGGCTCGGGTCGAAATGGGTCGTACCACCACCATTGGGCGCGTTCGCCGGTGGGTCCGCGGTAGGGCGGGACGTCGGGTGGGGGTCGATTGGGTGGTCGCGCGAGTGATCCCGGGCTCAGGGTGTTTCCGTCGCTGGTGGTGACGGTGAGGCTGTCGGCGGGTCCGGTGATGGTGATGGCGCCGCGGTGGTGGGCCCGATGATGATAGGGGCATAGCAGTACGAGGTTGTCCAGTTCGGTGGGGCCGCCGTCTTCCCAATGCTGGATGTGGTGGGCATGCAAACCTCGAGTGCTCGAACAACCCGGGACCGCGCAGGTGGGGTGGCGGTATTCCAGGGCGCGGCGTAGCCGGCGGTTGACGGTGCGGGTGGCACGGCCCGCGCCGATGACCTGCCCGTCGCGTTGGAACCACACTTCACAGGTGGCGTCACAGGTCAAATATTGGCGGTCGGCGTCGGACAGCAGCGGACCCAGATGTAGGTGTGCGATCTGCTCTTTGATGTCGAGGTGCACCACGACGGTGGTGTGTTGCCCGTGCGGTCTTTGGGCGGCGTCGGCGTCCCAGCCCGATTCGACCAGACGCATGAACGCCTCACCCGCGGTCGGAAACGGCGGCGCCACCGCGGCGGGCAGGGTGTCGGTGTCGTGGTCGCGTTTCCACTGCGCGATCGCCGCGTCCAGATGGGAGGCCACGGCGGCGTCGAACGTGGCGGCATCTAGGGGCGACAGTGTGATCTTCCAGGAGGTGCCCTGGTCGTCGCTGTGGGTTTTGACGAGCGAGGGCCGCAATTCAGGCTGGGGTTCGGGCTCGCGGTCGGGTTCGGTGTCGCGCCAGGGATCAGGTTCGGGTTCCAACGGGGGTTCGAGTCGCAGCGCGGTGTTCAGCTGGTTGACGGTGGCCGCCTCGGCCAGGGCCGCGTAGTGCTCATCAGATCCCGGGCCGGCTTTTTTGGCGATCGCCCCGACCTGATCCAGCGACAGCCGGCCCTCGCGCATCCCGGCTAAGCAGACCGGGAACTCGGGCAGCCGGTGCGCGATCGCGGCGATGGTGTTGGCGGTGCTGGTCGAGGAGCCGGTTTTCCAGGCCACCAGCGCCGAGACGGAGCGACAGCCGGTCATGCCGACCAGGTTGTCGTGATCCATCTCCGCGACGATCTCCACGAGGCGCGCATCGATGGCATTGCGTTGACCCATCAGCTCACCCAACTCGGCGAACAACACCTCCAGCCGGTCTTTAGGGCGCACGACCGCCGCATCGGGTGCTGTGGTCGTGGACATGACCCCATCAAAACAGAAGGCCCCGACAAATCGAGCGGTCGAACAACTAGTTCACCGGGACCAGGTCGAAAGTCTTGTGCGCGACCGACAACAGCCAGCCCGCGGCGGTCTGACTGCGGAAGCGAGGCCAGTTCATCTGGAAGCTGACCACCCACGGCTGGCCGGTGCGGTCGACGGCGTACCAGCTGAACGTCAGATCCCCGGGCAGGTTTCCGCCTTTGGCGCCGATATAGGGCCACGTCGACTCGTCCAGCGAAATCCCGGGAACAGCGGAGAGGATCTCTCGTACCGGGGCCGCTTCGCCGACCGCGGCGGCCTGTAGAGCGGCATGTACGCGGCAGATGTCGGACGCGCTGCCGTACCACTCGGCGCCGTATTCGGATGCCGGAGTGCCGGTACGGACCGGGTCTGGTTGGAACGGGCGGGAATTCGTCTGCTCGAGCAGCTGCGCGCGAACCTGTGGAGAGGCCTGCTTCCATTGCTCACGAAGGTCCGGCTGACCCCAGCCGATCGAGAACAGCTCGTGCATGGTCGGGAAAGGTGTCATGCTCGCCGGGTCGTGATGGCCTGCGGTGACCAGCGCACGCTCGACGGCACCGGGGCCGAGGCGCGCGATCAGCAGGTCGGTCGCCATGTTGTCGCTCGCCGAGATCATCTCCTGCGCGGCCCTGCGTACCGACACCTGCGCACCGGGGACGAGATCCTGAAGCCCTGCGGATCCGACGGCCTTGGCCTCTTTGGTGATCGTGAGCGGGTCGGTCCATTCGAGCGTGCCTGCCTTGACGGCTTCCGCAACCGCAAGCAGGACATACAGTTTGAAGATCGACGCGAGCGGTAGCGAGAGATCGCCGTTCGTGCCCGCGACCGTCGTGCATTTCCCGTCGTTGACCTTCGAGACCTGGTAGGAGTACCGCGCGCCCGTCTTCGACAGTTCGGTGTCGATGTCCCGCCACGTGTTGATCTGGGGTTCTTCGAGCGACACCTCGAACCGGTCGACGAGGCCCGCAGCGTTGGTGCGTAGCGAAATATCTTGTGCGACACCGTATGACGTCAGCACGTGCAGCGTCGCCTGCCCGGCTCCGATATCGATCCCCGCGACGGTGATCGGGCGGTCCAACCACAGGTTGCCCATGGCGGATGTCACCCCGTCGACCTGTTCAGGGGCAGCTAGTGTGCGCACCCCGACCGTGCCGATGGGCCACTCTGAGTTGAGCATGTCGATGGTCTGTTTGGCGCGCAGACCCTGGGGGGTGTTGACCTCGATCGGCACGCCGTAGGCCGCGTCGGCCGCGGGGGCCGGCGCCGTGGTGTTGGTACAGCCGCATGCCAGCGCGACGACCAGCGCGACGGCCATCAGCGGACCCGTCGTGCGGGGCGCCCTACTTACTGCCGGCAACGTCCAGGACAACCTCGAACTCCAGCAGCGAAGCGCCGGTGGCGACGGGGTTGGCGGCCTGTCCCTTGTGTGCCTCGATGGCCGGGCCCGTCGCCCACGCCTGAAATGCCTCTTCGGACTCCCACTGCGTCACCACGAAATAGCGGTCCTCGCCCTTGATCGGGCGCAGCAGCTGAAACCCGAGGAAACCGGGCTGGTTGTCGACGGCGTGCGCGCGGTGCGCAAATCGCTTCTCCAGCTCGGGGCCGGCGTCGGGCGGTACCTCGATTGCGTTGATCTTCACCACAGTGTTTGGGGCGGACATGCCGATCAGGTTACCGTGCGCTCCCATGGCCCCCGACCTGCTGACGCTCCGAGGAGGAGCCGGCGAGCCGCTGGTGCTCGTACACGGCCTGATGGGCCGGGGAAGCACGTGGTCGCGACAGCTGCCGTGGCTGACCCGGCTGGGTCGGGTGTACACCTACGACGCGCCGTGGCACCGCGGTCGTGATGCCGACGATCCCTATCCGATCAGCACCGAGCGGTTCGTCGCCGACCTCGGTAACGCCGTCGCGACGCTGGGCGCCCCGGCCGTCATGGTCGGACATTCGATGGGCGCGCTGCACTCCTGGTGTCTGGCGGCGAGCCGGCCCGCACTGGTACGTGCGCTCGTCGTGGAGGATATGGCTCCGGACTTCCGGGGCCGCACGACTGGCCCGTGGGAACCGTGGCTGCATGCGCTGCCGGTCGAATTCGATACGGCGCAAAGGGTTTACGACGAGTTCGGACCCGTCGCCGGGCAGTACTTCCTTGAGGCGTTCGACAAGACCGATTCCGGTTGGCGGCTACACGGGCACACGAAAACGTGGATCGAGATCGCTGCCGAGTGGGGCACCCGCGACTACTGGCAGCAGTGGTCGATGGTGCGGGTGCCGTCGCTGCTGTTGGAGGCGGGTAACTCCGTCACGCCGCCGGGACAGATGCGCACAATGGCGGAAACCGGCTACCGGACGACGTATCTGCACGTGCCCGGCGCCGGCCACCTGATCCACGACGATGCGCCGCAGATCTATCGAGACGCGGTCGAGTCGTTTCTAGCGACCCTCACTCAGTGACCCTGACGAGGGCCAGAACGGGTGCTGCTCGAAGCGCGTACGCACAGCTTCGGCGTCATGGTCGATGCGGAAGGTGTCGCGGTCATCGTCGAAGTACCGACCCGTCATGGGACCGGCCGTCCGGAACTGGTCGAGTCGCAGCCGCTGGGATCCCGAGCGATGTGCGGCCCAGCTGAGGGCCACTGCCACCGCCAGGGGGGCGATCAGAATGAGGAAGGTGAGTGCAGTGGTCATGGCAGTAATACTCCGCGCACAAATATTCCGCCAACAGTGGCAGGAAGGACACCTTAGGATAAAATGCTGCCATGGCAATAAAGAGCGTATCGGCGCTGGTGCTGGACGGTCTAGCGATTTTCGAGTTCGGCGTCATCTGCGAGGTCTTCGGCATCGACCGCTCGGCGGACGGCGTGCCCAACTTCGATTTCAAGGTCTGCGGGCCGGAACCCGGCAAGCCGTTGCGGACCTCGGTCGGCGCGACGATCACCCCCGACCACGGCCTTGACGACCTTGTCGGAGCGGACCTGGTGGCCATTCCCGCGATCGGCGGATCGGACTACCTACCCGCGGCGCTGGATGCGGTGAAAGCTGCCGCCGACTCCGGGTCGATCATCCTCACGGTGTGCTCGGGCGCATTCGTCGCGGGCGCCGCGGGGCTGCTCGACGGCCGGCCGTGCACCACACACTGGATGCACGCCGACGACCTGGCCCGCCAGTATCCGACCGCGAAAATCGATCGCAATGTGCTGTTCGTCGATGATGGCAATCTAATCACCAGCGCGGGGACCGCGGCGGGTATCGACGCGTGTCTTCATCTGGTTCGCCGCGAACTCGGCAGTGAGGTCACGAACAAGATCGCGCGCCGGATGGTGGTGCCGCCGCAGCGCGACGGTGGTCAACGGCAGTACATCGATCAACCGATCCCGGTGCGATGCTCGGAACGCTTTGCGCCGCAACTCGACTGGATCCTGGGCAACCTCGACCAGCCGCACACGGTCGCCAGCCTTGCCGCGCGTGCGCACATGTCGGCGCGCACATTCGCGCGCAGGTTCGTCGAGGAGACCGGCCGCACGCCGATGCAGTGGGTCACCGATCAGCGCGTGCTCTACGCCCGCACCCTGCTCGAAGAGTCCGATCTCGACATCGACCGGATCGCCGAGCGATCCGGCTTCGGCACCGCGACGCTGCTGCGGCACCACTTCCGCCGGATCATCGGCGTCACACCGTCGGACTACCGGCGCAGGTTCTGCTGCACCGGCAGCGATTCCGGCGAAGATGAAGCGGCCACCGCCTGACTCTCACCGCCCAGGATATTCGCGCACCGTCAATGGAGTCGATCCAAGTCGCCACGCGACGCGTAGCGAGTCCGCGGCGCCCCCGAACCGGTCACAGCCACAACACCAGGCTAACTAGGGCGTGTCTCCTTAATGTGAGGCCGGTGGTCGGTCAGTGTGTTTGGTGTGACTCGTGATGCGGTGTTGACC
>JAIEPH010000005.1 GCA_019749805.1 Mycobacteriaceae bacterium
ACCGCACCTGGCAACCTGATTCACCCCCCGTCACCACGACGACGGCGGCTTGACTTCTTCATTGAGAGTCCTTTCCACCGCAGCTTTACAAATCATGGCAAATTTGTAAACTAACGAGGTGAAGTCAGTTGCGCCGGTCGTCGGCCTCGCGTCGCATCTCGGGCGCGGTGTACAACGTATCGTCACCGACGCCGCCATCGGCCGTGTTCGGTCGCTCCCCCGCACGGTAGACGATCTCGATGCGGCATACCTGTCATTTGTGATGGGGCGCAAGGTGACGTCGGTGTCGGTCATCGGGGGCGACGCGGGGACATCGTCGCGCGTCCGCATCGCGCTCACCGGTGACGGCGTCCCGGCTTCGGTGTTCGTCAAGATGGCCGCCGAAACGGCCGCGACCCGCCTCATGGGGGAGGTGGGTCGACTCGGCGAGACCGAGACACGGTTCTACCGGGAGCTGTCACCGGAACTGAGCGGGCTGCCCAAGTCATACGGATCCGCGTTCGACGCCGTCACCGGACGCTACGTGCTTGTGCTGGAAGACCTCCCCGTGGACGAATGCGAGTTCCCGACCACGCTCGAGCCGATCAGTACCGATCGTGCAGTCAAAATCGTCGACCTGCTCGCCCGGCTGCACGCGACGTTCTGGGGCCGGATCCCCGACTGGGTGTACTCGGCGTCGAACGACTGCTCGTCGCTGATGGTCGGCGCGCTGCTGAAGCGGTCCGCTCGCCGGATCGCCGAGCGCACCGACATCGACGTCACTGGGGGCCGGTTCATCGACGAGAATTACCGCGCCGTCGCGACCCTTCTGGACGCCATGCCGAACACGGTCATGCACGGTGACGCCCACCCGGGCAACGTCTACTTCCGCAACGGCGAGGCCGGCCTGCTGGACTGGCAGGCCGTGCGCCGCGGGCACCCCGGCCGAGAACTGTCCTACACGCTGATCACGAGCATGACGGCCGCCGACCGGCAGGCCAGCCAGCACGACATCCTCGACGGGTACCGCCATGCGCTGGCCGCCGCGGGCGGACCGGAACTCGACCGCGACGAGCTGTGGCAGCGTTACCGGAAAGGTGCGCTGTACGCGTACACCGCCGCGCTGATCACCGCCGGGATGGGTGGCATGCAGGACGAAGACATCGCGTTGGAGGGTTTGCGGCGTGCGGTCACGGCGCTCAACGACCTCGACACGGTCGCGGTCCTCGAGAAGTCGCTACACGTGACGAACTAAGCTCATGGAACCCAAGCGATTGAGGCACAGAAGGTGAACGATCCACTGCGCGATGCATCCGTAGCAGGCGAGGACTCCTCGACCCGACACCGAATCCTCGTAGCGACCGCCGAAGTACTCGCCCGCAGTGGACAGACCAAGCTCAGCCTCTCCGAAGTCGCACTCCAGGCCGGCGTCTCCCGGCCGACGCTGTATCGGTGGTTCGCGTCCAAGCAGGAACTGCTCGATGCGTTCGGCATCCACGAACGCGAGATGTTCGACAACGGGATCAGCAAGGCGACAGCGGGCCTGCGAGGCACCGAGAAACTCGATGCGGCGCTGCGATTCATCGTCGAGTACCAGCACTCCTACTCGGGTGTGCGACTGGTCGACATCGAACCGGAGGTCGTGATCGGGCAACTGGGCCGGATTCTTCCGATCATGCGGGCGCGCCTTGAGAAGCTGCTGAGCGGCCCCAACGGAGCGGTCAAGGCGGCCACCGCAATTCGCGTCGCGATCTCGCACTACATCGTGCGCAGCGACGACGACGACCAGTTTCTGGCACAGCTTCGGCACGCGGCGGGCATCAAACAGCCCGGCTGATTCGTCGGCGTCAATCCGGGGGTGACACTTCCGCAGAAATTTGTAATGCTGAGCGTATGACCAGCGTGCAGGACGAAACGGGAGTACTGGCCGGCGACGAGCGGATGCTCATCGACGGCGAACTGCAACACACGAGCAGCGGCGCGACATTCGACGTCATCCATCCGGCCAGCGAAGAAGTGGCCGGTCAGGCAACCGACGGGACAGTCGCGGACATGGAACGCGCGGTCGGGGCGGCGCGGCGGGCATTCGACCAGACCGACTGGTCGCGTGATCTGGACTTCCGCTATCACTGCCTCACCCAGCTGCACGCGGCGTTCGAGCGAAACAAGGAACATCTGCGGCGGGTCCTGATCACCGAGGTCGGCTGTCCGGTAAAGGTGACCGGGTCTCAGATCGAGAGTCCGATCGAGGAGGTCAAGCACTGGGCCGAGCACGGCAAGAACTTCGAGTACCTGGCCGACAACGGCGTGCACGAAACCCCGATGGGTCCTGCGCGACGCAAGATCCATTACGAACCCGTCGGGGTGGTCGGGGCGATCACCCCGTGGAACGTTCCGTTCTACCTCAACGTCGCCGAAACGATCCCCGCACTGATGGCAGGCAACACAGTAGTCCTCAAACCCGCGCAGCTGACGCCGTGGTCAGGTAGCGAGTACGGCCGCATCGTGGCCGAGGAAACCGACATCCCCCCGGGTGTATTCAACGTCGTCGTCTCCAACGCCAACGAGGTGGGCGCGGCGCTGTCCGCCGATCCAAGGGTGGACATGATCACGTTCACCGGCTCCACCGCGACGGGACGGGCCATCCTGGCCGCGGGTGCGCCGACGGTCAAGAAGACGCTGCTGGAACTCGGCGGCAAGTCCGCCCATATCGTGCTCGATGACGCCGACTTCAACATGGCGCTGCCGATGGCGGCGTTGATGGCGTGCGTGATGTCCGGGCAGAGCTGCATTCTGCCCAGCCGGATCCTGTTGCCGCGCAGTCGCTATGACGAAGGCATCGAGATCATGAAGAACATGATGGAGAACTTTCCGGTCGGCGACCCGTGGGATCCGAACAACATGCAGGGCCCGCAGATCAGCGAGGGGCAGCGCCAGAAGGTACTCGGGTTGATCAAATCCGGTATCGACTCCGGCGCGCGGCTGGTCACCGGCGGCGGCATCCCAGAGAATCTGCCGACCGGCTACTACGTCCAGCCGACACTGCTGGCCGATGTCGACCCGGATTCGCAAGTGGCACAGGAGGAGATCTTTGGGCCGGTGTTGTCGGTGATTCCCTACGAGGGTGACGCGGAGGCCATCGCGATCGCCAACAACTCGATCTACGGACTCTCCGGTGAAGTCAGCGGCGGCGATCTGGCCCGCGCACTCGAGGTGGCCAAGCGGATGCGGACCGGCAACGTCACCATCAACGGCAAGAGCCACTTCGGCATCAACAGTCCGTTCGGCGGGACCAAACAAAGCGGGCTGGGTTACCGCAACGGCGAAGAGGGCTACAAGGAGTACCTGGAGGCCAAGACGATCGGCATGCCAGACACGGCGGTGCCGTGAATCTGGCCGAGGCGAGCGTTGCGGGCGACGAGCGCGAGATCGCCCGGCTGCTCTACCGTTACGCGCGTGCCGTCGACACCAAGGACTGGGAGCTGTATCGGTCCGTCTTCACCGACGACGCGCACATCGATTACTCGTCGGCGGGCGCGATCGTGGGCAGCCGCGACGACGTGGTGGGCTGGTTCGCCGCGAACTTCGGCGTGATCCCTTGGAGCATGCACTACATCACGAACATCGAAAGCGACATCGACGGCGACACCGCCAGGGTGCGGGCGATGTTCTACAACCCCATGCAGCTGCCCGGCATGGCGGAGATGAGTTCGTGCGGCGGGTACTACCACCACGAGCTGGTGCGGACACCCGACGGCTGGCGCAGCCGTCAGCTCCGCGAGGAGAACGTCTGGTTCGCCAACGCTCCAGGCGCACCCGGTTCGTGAAATCGGAGTTTTGCAGAAGAAGTTCGAGTGAGCGGCTACAAAACTCGCATCTCGACGTGAGATGACACAGCCGGATCAGCCTTCGGCGGCCAATTGACCGCAGGCGGCAGCGATTTCGCGTCCGCGGGTGTCGCGCACGGTGCATGACACTCCGCGCTCCCGCACGCGCTTGACGAACTCGCGTTCGGCGGGTTTGGGACTGGCGTCCCAAACGCTACCGGGTGTCGGATTCAGCGGAATGAGGTTGACGTGAGCCAACGGTCCCAGCGCACCGTGCAGCAGCTTGCCCAAAAGATCCGCCCGCCATGGCTGGTCGTTGACGTCGCGGATGAGCGCGTACTCGATCGACACTCGCCGCCCCGTGGTGTTCGCGTAATACCGTGCCGCATCGAGCACTTCGGAGACCTTCCAGCGATTGTTCACCGGAACCAGCGTGTCGCGCAGTTCGTCGTCGGGTGCGTGCAGTGACAGCGCCAGCGTCACGCCGAGGTGTTCGTCGGCCAGTTTGCGGATCGCCGGCGCGAGCCCGACCGTCGACACCGTGACCGAGCGAGCCGAGATGCCGAACCCGTTGGGCGGCGGCGCGGTGATGCGACGCACGGCGGCAAGGACGCGGTTGTAGTTGGCCAGCGGCTCGCCCATCCCCATGAACACGATGTTGGACAGCCGGCCGCCGCGCGCAGCAGGCGCAATCCCCTCGCCGTCGCGGTCACGCAGTTCGACCGCTGCCGCCCGCACCTGCTCCAGGATCTCCGCGGTCGACAGGTTGCGCTGCAGGCCGCCCTGGCCCGTCGCGCAGAACGGGCAGGCCATGCCGCACCCGGCCTGCGACGAGATGCAGACCGTATTGCGCTGCGGATAGCGCATCAGCACCGACTCGAAGGTCGAGCCGTCGACCGCACGCCACAGCATCTTGCGGGTCTCGCCCTTATCGCATTCGATCTCACGGACCGCGTCGAGCAGCTTCGGGAACAGTGCGTCTCCGATCTGATCACGAAGGTTCGCCGGCAGGTCGGTCATCTCATGCGGATCGGCGATCAGCCGCGCGTAGTACTGATTGGCCAGCTGTTTACCGCGGAAAGCGGGCAGCCCCAGGTCGGCGACGGCGGCGGTGCGCGCGTCGTCGTCGAGGTCGGCGAGGTGATGCGGCGGCATCGCGCGTCGCGGAGCGTCGAAAACGAGAGGTAGGGAAATGGCCATGAGCTCCTGCCAGTATCTCATTGGTGAGGCGGCGCCCTTCGCGTCGCCGAGTGTGGGCTCGACGCACATCCGTCCGCCGGCAGACGTGCGGGTAACCCACGTTCGTCGGTGCAGAGTGCGCCAGGGCGTCACGCCAGCAGCGTGAGGACGATCCAGCCGGCGACCGCCGAGGGCAGCATCGCGTCGATCCTGTCCATGACCCCCCCGTGGCCGGGCAATAGCTTGCCCATGTCCTTGATGCCGAGATCGCGCTTGACCTGCGACTCGACCAGGTCGCCGAGCACGCCCGTGATGACCAGCAGCAGACCCAGCGGGATCCCGACCCACCACGCCTTGTCGAGCAGGAAGACCACCGCCAGGACCGATGCGGTGATGCCGAACACCAAGGAGCCGCCCAGCCCCTCCCAGGATTTCTTCGGGCTGATCGCGGGCGCCATCAGATGCTTGCCGAACAACACGCCCGCCGTGTACCCGCCGATGTCGGCGAACACGACGGTCAGGATCACCACGAACGTCCTGATGCCGCCGTCTTCCTGGAATATCAGCAGCGCACTGAAGCTGGCGAACAGCGGCACCCACGTCGCCAGCAGGATCGTCGCCGACATGTCGCGCAGGTAGTTCTCCGGCTGCTCATTGAGCCCACGCCCAACCAGGCGCCACACCATGCACACCACAATCGTTCCCGCGTACGCACCCAGCAGCCCGGCAGGCCCGAACGGCCACGTCAGCCAGATCATCGCCAGGCCACCGACGAGCAGCGGGATCGCGGGCAGCGAATAGCCCGCCTCCCCGAGCCGGCGGATGACCTCGTGCATGGCGATCGGGATCGCCACCGACAGCACCGGTAGCCACCCGATAGGTGCGAACAACAAGACGCCGATCGCGATCGCGCCGAGAAGCACACCGACCGCGATGGCGGCAGGCAGGTCACGGCCGGCCCGGGACTTCTTCTTGGGTGGCCCTTCGACCGGTGTTTCTGCCACGGGAGTCATGTGCTGGTCGGTCACTAGACCTCCAGCAACTCGCCTTCTTTGTGCTTGACCAGTTCGTCGATCTGGTTCGTGTAGGTGTGGGTGACCTTGTCGAGGTCCTTCTCGGCCCGGCTCACCTCGTCCTCACCCGCCTCGCCGTCCTTCTTGATGCGGTGCAGTTCCTCCATGGCCTTGCGACGGATGTTGCGCACCGAAACCCGGGCGTCCTCCCCCTTGGCCTTGGCCTGCTTGACGAGGTCACGACGACGTTCCTCGGTGAGCTGCGGGATGGACACCCGAATGACATTGCCGTCGTTGGTCGGGTTCACACCCAGATCCGAGTGGCGAATCGCGTCCTCGATGTTGCGCAGCTGGTTGGACTCGTACGGCTTGATCACGACGAGCCGCGGCTCGGGGACGTTGATGCTCGACAGCTGCGTGATCGGCGTCTGTGAGCCGTAGTAGTCCATGTTGACGCGGGAAAACATGCCGGGATTGGCGCGTCCGGTCCGGATCGATGACAGGTCGTCGCGCGCCACCGCCACCGCCTTCTCCATCTTCTCTTCGGCGTCGAAGAGGGTTTCCTCGATCACGTTGCTCTCCTCATGACGCGCTCCTCGCGGTGCGCGTCCACTTTTAGGTGGTGACCAGTGTTCCGATCTTCTCACCTGCGACGGCACGCGCGATATTGCCGTCGGTGAGCAGGTTGAAAACCAGGATCGGCATGCCATTGTCCATGCACAGGCTGAAGGCGGTCGCGTCGGCGACGGCCAGACCACGGTCGATGACCTCGCGGTGGCTGATCGCGGTCAGCAGCTCGGCGTCGGGATGCACTCTCGGATCGGCGGTGAAGACCCCGTCGACGGCCTTGGCCATCAGCACCACCTCGGCGCCGATCTCCAGCGCTCGCTGCGCGGCGGTCGTGTCCGTCGAGAAGTACGGCAGCCCCATACCGGCCCCGAAGATGACCACGCGACCCTTCTCCAGATGCCTGCGGGCGCGCAGTGGAATGTACGGCTCGGCGACCTGACCCATGGTGATCGCGGTCTGAACGCGGGTCTGGATGCCCTGCTTCTCCAGGAAGTCCTGCAGCGCAAGGCTGTTCATCACGGTGCCGAGCATGCCCATGTAATCGCTACGGCTTCGCTCCATGCCGCGCTGCTGTAGCTGCGCACCTCGGAAGAAGTTGCCGCCACCGATGACGACGGCGACCTGCACACCGCTGCGAACGACTTCGGCTATCTGTTGCGCCACCTGCTGGACGACGTCGGGGTCCAAGCCCACCTGGCCGCCACCGAACATCTCGCCGCCGAGCTTGAGCAGCACGCGGGAGTACACCGGTCGCAGCGACGTATCGCCGGAGGAAACAGGGTCGGCACCGTTGGGGCTGGTTGGCTGGCTGGCTGGCTCTGCCATCCGACTCCTTCGGGTCCTTGCTGAGATTGCCCTAATCCTGCCTCATGGCGGCTCCCAGACCCAGAAGCGGGGTCGCGCGTCGCGGTCAGCCCGGCAAATGCGCAGTGAGGAGGAATGCAGGCACCGAATGGCGGCCCTTGGGCTCTTTCCGCACGTCGGTCACGGGAAAGAACGCCTCGAAGCCCTCGGGGAAGACGCCGTGGATCCGCGCCGGCTTGATCTCGTCAATGGTCCAGTACTTCGACACGACCTCGCGCAGTTCGTCCTCGGTCACGGGGTTGGCCGGGCCGTCGGGCATGCCGGCCCTGTCGAACACCAGCACGAAGTACGACGCGCCCGGTGCCGCGGCCCGCACGATCGACTGCTGGTATCCCTCGCGCAGTTCGACCGGCATCGAGTGGAAGAGCGTCGAGTCGACGATCGTGTCGAAGCGACCGTCGTATCCGCCGAAATCGCTGATGTCGGCGACCTCGAAGCTGGCGTTGGTCAGTCCGCGCTGGGCGGCCTCGGCTCTGGCCAGCTCGATGGCGGTCGGCGATTGGTCCAGCCCGACGGTGGTGAACCCGCGTTCGGCCAGATACAGCGAGATGGCAGCCTCACCGCAGCCGGCATCGAGTACCGCGCCGCGGATTTTGCCCTGCTCGATCAACGTCGCGAGCTCGGGCTGCGGCTCACCGATGCTCCACGGCGGCTTCGCTCCGGCCATCTCGGGCGCCTCGCCGCGGTATGCGGATTCGAACATCTCATTGGTGGGTTGAGTCATTGAACCGGTATATCAACCTGGTTGATATGTGTCAAGATGCTTGATATGGAGGACATGCTCGAGGATCAGCCGCTGGGATATCTGCTGTCCCGGGTGGCCAACGCGCTGCGCGCGGAAGTCACCGCGGCGGTGCTGGATCCGATGGGACTGGCCTTCCCGCAATACATCTGCTTGCGGATCCTGTCGAAGTACCCGGACCGGACCAATGCCGATCTCGCCCGCTACACGAACGTCACCCCGCAGGCGATGAACATGGTGTTGCGCCGCCTCGAGGAGCGCGGACTGGTCACCCGGCCGGCGAGCGTGACATCGGGACGGTCGCTGCCGGCCCGGTTGACGCGCGAGGGCGAGGAACTGCTCAAGCGCACCGACGCCGGAGTTCGCGCCGCGGAGCGCAAGCTGATGTCGGGTCTGACCGCCGAACAGCGCCAGGAGTTCAAGCGGGTCCTCGTGGCACTCGGTTCTGACTAGGTTCTGCTTCGGTTCTGCAATATCGGAGAAAACTAATTAACGTGGCCGACAACTCTTGCTATAAATGAGGTGCGCGCCAGTCCGGCGTGAATTCGCTCATATACCCACGACGAGGGGTGCATCGATATGAGCTTTACCCCAACCGCTGATGAGGCAATACATCTGCTCGAAGGATACTTCTACTGGAGTGGATTTCCGAAGTTGCTGGGATGTGAAATCGAAACAGATTTCACCAAGGCCGACATCGCGCTGGTGGGACTACCACTGGCGATCAATCCGGTGGAGCGGACCCAGTATTTGGGCCCCCGCGCCGTCCGCCACCGGTCGCAGGCCTACCACCGCGGTCACCGCGAATTCGGGATCAACCCCTTCGAGCTGGCGCGGATTCGTGATTTCGGAGACGTGCCGATTCCGACACCCACGATCGCCGATCAAGCCGTCGTCGACATCGAGAAGTTCTATGCACGGATGGACGCCGCCGGAGTTCTTCCGTTCACAATCGGTGGGGACCATGCCTGCACGCTGCCGGTGCTGCGGGCCATCGCCGGCCCGAACTCGCGGCGCAAGGGACCGATCGGGATCATCCATTTCGACTCGCACACAGACACATACGGCGATTCGGCGGGCGTGCACTGCCATGCCGGTAACGGCTTTCGGATCGGCAATGAGGAAGGGTTGATTGACGCATCCCGTTACGTGCTGGTCGGCCTCAACGGCCCGATGGTGCATCCGAACATGGACGACTATTCCAAGGAAGCCGGTTACCGGCTGCTCTCACTCAGCGAGATCGAAGACATAGGTATACCCGCTGCGGCGCAAGAGATTCGCAAAGTCGTTGGAGACGGACCGGTCTACGTGACGGTCGATCTCGATGTGCTGACGTTGAGCGATGCGCCCGCCGTCGCCGACCCGGAGGCAGGCGGACTGACCATGCGGGAAATGCAGAAGATCCTGCGCAGTTTCCGCGGAATGGACGTTGTCGGTGGCGACGTGGTGTGCTTCGTGCCCCATCTCGATCCGTCGCAGATCACCGCTCTCCACATCAGCGCGATCATGCATGAGATCGTGACGGTCATGGCCGAGGGTGTGACCAAGAAGCGATAGCACCTTTTCCCGTTGGCAGCGATAACGACCGTGTGGTCAACTGTGGCCACCGATGAAAATAGTCCTGGCACCTGACTCATTCAAGGAGTCAATGAGCGCGACCGAAGCGGTCGCCGCGATGCGTGCCGGTGTGCGCGCGGTGATGCCGGATGCAGAATGCGTCGGGGTTCCGATGGCGGACGGCGGCGAGGGCACCGTCGACGCCGTCGTCGATGCACTGCACGGCCAGCACATCGAGGCGCAGGTGTCCGGTCCGCTCGGTGCGACGATCACGGCGCGCTACGGTTACATCCCGCTGCGTCAGCTGGCGGTCATCGAGATGGCGGCCGCCTCGGGCCTGGAGCTCGTCCCGCCCGATGAGCGAGACGTGCTGCGCGCCAGCACCTTCGGCGTCGGCCAGCTCATCTCCTCCGCACTGGACCGCGGGGCCGAGGAGATCCTGATCGGACTTGGTGGATCGGCCACCAACGACGGCGGCGCCGGCATGCTCACCGCGCTGGGCGCCTCGTTCGTCGACGCCGACGGTGCCGCGCTCGAACCCGGCGGCGCCGCGCTGCGTCACCTCGATCGCATCGACGTGTCCGGACTGGACCCGCGGCTGCACGACGTCCGCATCAATGTCGCAACCGACGTCACCGCTCCGCTCCTGGGCCCCACTGGCGCGTCCGCCGTGTTCGGACCTCAGAAGGGGGCGACGCCGGCCGATGTCCAGACTCTGGAATCGGCGTTGACGCAACTGGCGACCGTCACGTCCGCGACGCTCGGGAAGGCGAACCCGCAGCGGCCGGGTAACGGCGCGGCAGGTGGCATGGGTTTCGCGCTCGTCGAGTTCCTCGGTGCGGAAAGCAAGCCGGGCGTCGACGAGGTCGCCGCTACCGTCGGCCTCGAACAGGCTGTGCGCGGAGCCGATTGGGTCTTCACCGGCGAGGGCAGCGTGGACGCCCAAACCGTCATGGGGAAAACACCTTTCGGCGTCGCACAGGCCGCGACACGGAACGGTGCGAGGGTGGTGATCTTCGCCGGGCGGGTGGCGCCGGATGCCTCCGTGCTGCTGGAGCACGGAGTGGAGCGGCTCGTCGCGATCACCAAAGAGGGCACCCCCATCGAGCAGGCGCTGCGCGAAGGCGCCGAATCACTTACGCGCGCAACGGCAGAGGTCTGCCGTCAGATCACCGGCTCATGAATGGATTTTCGCCCACGGGTGGGCCTGTTCGAGCTCGTATGCCAACTCCAGCAGCCGGGTTTCACGGCCACGCGGGCTCGACAGCATCATGCCGACCGGAAGCCCCGTGGCAGATTCCGCGAGCGGCAACGAGATTGCGGGATCGCCGGTCGCATTCTGCAGCGGGGTGAACGCCGCCCAATCAACGAGACGGTTCATCACGGTGTCGAAATCCTGCATCGGGTCCAGGTGACCGATCGGTGGCGTGACCTCGGCCAGCGTCGGCGTCAGCACGACGTCGTACTGCTCCCCCAGCTTCGCGGTGATGCGGTGTGACGCGGACAGCCGTCGAATGGCCATCGGCACCTTGTACAGGTTGCGGGCGGCCTTGCGGTCGAGTCCGAGCGTCATGTTGTCCAGACGCGAGCGGTCGAAGCTGGGCCCGAACATCCAGCGTCCGCCCCGGACCACGGCCATCGCCAAAAACGCCCAGTAGACCAGGAAGTCGTCTTTGAAGCGGGCGGGGACGGGGTTGGTGATCTCGGTGACGCGATGGCCCAACGCCTCCAGCATCGCCGCCGTCTTCAGTGTCAGCTCGCGGATCTCGGGACTGGCGTCGTGGGAAATGGAATGCGTGCACACGGCGATGCGCAGTCGCTGCTTACTGGGTTGCGTCACGTCCCCGATAGGCGCCAGCCTCGGGTTGCGGTAGACGCGCTCGGCTTCGCGCAGGAACGCGGCGGTGTCGCGCACCGAACGCGACACCACGCCGTTGGCGACCAGATGCAGCGGCATCTGCGCGGTCTCCTTATCGAGCGGGATGCGGCCACGCGTCGGCTTCAACCCGACCAAACCGTTGCAGGAAGCCGGAATTCGGATCGAACCGCCGCCGTCGTTGGCGTGCGCGATCGGGACGACGCCGGCAGCGACGAACGCGGCGGAGCCCGACGACGACGCGCCTGCGGTGTGCTCGGAATTCCACGGGTTGCGCACCGGGCCGATGCGCGGATGCTCGGCCGCGCCGCTGAAGCCGAACTCCGACATCTGCGTCTTGCCCAACGGCACCAGTCCGGTGGCGAGAAATACCCGCGCGAACGCGCCGTCGGCGCGCATCGGTCGCGGATCCCACGCGTCGGTGCCCTGCATGGTGGGCCAGCCCCCGACGGCGACGTTGTCCTTGATGAACGACGGCACACCGTCGAAATAGCCCCCGAACGGACGTGACGCCGCCGCACGCGCCCGGGCACGGTCGTACGCCTCGAAAGCGAGGCCGTTGAGCGCCGGGTTGACGGCTTCGGTCCGGGCGATCGCCGCGTCGACGAGTTCAACCGCGGACACGGTGCCCGCCCGCAGGGCCTCGACAAGGCCGACAGCGTCGAGGTCGCCGAGGGCGTCGTCGCCGAAGGCATGGCATCGGCCGTCTGTTCTTCGGCCGAGGGCCTCATCACCACGTTTCATATAGCGACGGTACCAAGTCGTACCGCGTGACCGATCCGCCAACGCAAAAGGCCCCCAGAAACCCGGGGGCCTTCGCGGTAGAACGCTGTTACGTCTGGCCGACCTCGAAGCGCACGAACCGGGTGACGGTCACGCCCGCCTCGTCGAGCAGCGCCTTCACGGTCTTTTTGCTGTCGGACACCGACGGCTGATCCAGCAGCACGACGTCCTTGTAGAAGCCGGTCACGCGGCCTTCGACGATCTTGGGCAGCGCCTGTTCGGGCTTGCCCTCCTCCTTGGCCGTCTCCTCGGCGATACGTCGCTCGTTGGCGACGATGTCCTCGGGCACGTCCTCACGGGTCAGGTACTTGGCCTTCAATGCCGCGATCTGCAGAGCGGCGGCGTGTGCGGCGCTCTTGTCATCGCCCGTGTACTCGACCAGCACACCCACGGCGGGCGGCAGGTCGGCGGCACGCTTGTGCAGATATGTCTCGACGTTGCCGTCGAAGTACACGGCGCGGCGCAGTTCGAGCTTCTCGCCGATCTTCGCCGACAGGTCGGCGATGGTCTGCTCGACCGTGGTGTCCCCGACCTTGGCGGCCTTGAGCGCGTCGACATCCGTCGCCTTCGCCGCGGCCGCGGCCGCCACGATCTGGTCGGCGACAGCCTGGAACTCGGCGTTCTTGGCCACGAAGTCGGTCTCGGAGTTGAGTTCGATCAGCGCGCCGTCCTTGGCGGCCACCAGACCTTCGGCGGTCGCGCGCTCAGCGCGCTTGCCGACGTCCTTGGCGCCCTTGATGCGAAGGAGTTCGACGGCTTTGTCGAAGTCACCTTCCGATTCGACCAGCGCGTTCTTGGAGTCGAGCATGCCGGCACCGGTGAGGTCGCGAAGTCGCTTCACATCGGCAGCGGTGTAGTTCGCCATATCAGCCTTCCCTATGACTCTTGGGGTGTCTCGGTGGCGGGGGCGGCGGCGGCCCCGCCGGCGTCGGTGGACGCGGTAGCACCGGCGAGCAGCTCCTGCTCCCACTCGGCGAGCGGCTCGGCGCCCTCGGCCTCGGGCTTGTCACCGTCGCGGCCTGCGCCTGCACGGGCCTGCAGACCCTCGGCGACCGCGGAGGCCACCACCTTGGTCAGCAGCGCTGCCGAGCGGATCGCGTCGTCGTTGCCCGGAATCGGGTAGTCGACCAGATCGGGATCGCAGTTGGTGTCGAGGATCGCGATGATCGGGATGTTGAGCTTGCGAGCCTCCGCGACGGCGAGGTGCTCCTTGTTGGTGTCCACGACCCAGATCGCCGAAGGCACCTTCTGCATGTCCCGGATACCACCGAGGCTGCGCTCGAGCTTGTTCTTCTCGCGGGTCAGCATCAAGATTTCCTTCTTGGTGCGGCCCTCGAAGCCGCCGGTCTGCTCCATGGCCTCGAGTTCCTTGAGGCGCTGCAGACGCTTGTGCACGGTCGAGAAGTTGGTGAGCATGCCGCCCAGCCAGCGCTGGTTGACGTAGGGCATGCCGACGCGGGTCGCCTCTTCGGAGATCGACTCCTGCGCCTGCTTCTTGGTGCCGACGAACATGATGCTGCCGCCATGGGCGACAGTCTCCTTGACGAACTCGTACGCCTTGTCGATGTACGTCAGCGTCTGCTGCAGATCGATGATGTAGATGCCGTTGCGGTCGGTGAAGATGAACCGCTTCATCTTGGGATTCCAGCGTCGGGTCTGATGCCCGAAGTGGGTGCCGCTGTCCAGCAGCTGTTTCATGGTTACAACAGCCATAATGTTTTGGCCGGCCTTCTTTGTTGTCGGTTGTCGCGCAGCGTCGGGTGACGCCGTGCCCTGGTGCCCGCTGGACTGCCGAGCCCGTCCGAGAACGGGACCGACGGCATCCGGATTGACCTTGGTGGAACCGGGTCATGTGCAGACACGCGAAGTCAGCCCGCGCAAGCGAGCTGCGGATAGCAGTTTACACGCTGCCCAGGGGTGCTTTTTCCACAGAGACGCGCTGCTCCACAAATTGCCGGCGGCGGCTGGTGTGACCGTGCTCCATCGGGCTGAGCTGGCTATATGCGATGGATCGTGCTGTTCGCAGCTGCGATTGCCCTGGCCGCGCCGGCGTCGGCCGATGGTGAGCGGCTGGCTTGGCCGCTGCGGCCGCGGCCGGCTGTTGTGCGCATGTTCGACGCACCGTCACCCAACTGGAAGCCGGGCCATCGCGGTGTCGATCTCGCCGGAGCCCCTGGTCAGCCCGTATTTGCCGCAGCCGGCGGAACGGTGGTGTTCGCCGGTGAGCTCGCGGGCCGGCCGGTCGTGTCGATCGCTCATCCCGGCGGTTTACGCACCAGCTACGAACCCGTCGTGGCGTCGGTGCGGGCCGGCCGACGGGTCGACGCCGGGACGATGCTCGGCCAACTGCAGGCCGGCCACGCCGGGTGCGCCGCAGCGGCCTGCCTGCACTGGGGTGCGATGTGGGGTCCGGCATCGCGCGCGGACTACGTCGACCCGCTCGGCCTCGTCGAGAGCACGCCGATCCGCCTCAAGCCCACCCGTTAGCTGCGATTTCGGTGCGCAAACAGTCGCTTGGCGAACGTTTGCGCACCGAAATCGCCAGTCACGCGCGAGGGTGGGCCTGGTCGTGGACGGCACGCAGTCGCGCGACCGTCACGTGGGTGTACAGCTGCGTGGTGGCGAGCGTCGAATGGCCGAGCAGTTCCTGTACGACACGCAGATCCGCGCCACCCTCGAGCAGGTGGGTGGCGGCGCTGTGCCGCAGCCCGTGCGGCCCGATGTCGGGCGCGCCGTCGACCGCAGCCATCGTCTGGTGCACGACCGTGCGGGCCTGCCGCGGGTCGAGCCGTCGCCCACGCGCTCCCAGAAGCAGCGCGGGACCGGAGTCTTTGGTGGCCAACGCGGGGCGACCGTCGGACAGCCATGCAGTGAGCGCCGCGACCGCGGGCGCCCCGAACGGCACCGTTCGCTGCTTGTTGCCCTTGCCGAGCACACGCAGCAGGCGTCGGGAGGTGTCGACGTCGTCGATGTCCAGTCCGCACAACTCGCTGACCCGGATACCGCTGGCGTATAGCAGCTCGACGATCAAACGGTCGCGTAACGCTAGCGGGTCTCCTTGTTGTGCACCGGATTTCGCTGCGGCCATGGCGTCCAGCGCCTGGTCCTGACGCAGCACGGCCGGCAGTGTGCGACGGGCCTTGGGCATCTGCAGGCGCGCGGCGGGGTCGCTTGCCATCAGACCGCGTCGCACCGCCCAGGCCGTGAAGGTCTTGACGGCGGAGGTGCGTCGGGCCAGCGTCGTCCTGGCTGCGCCTGTGGCGGCCAGCGCCGCGAGCCATGAACGCAGAATCGCCAGCGTCAGCCCGGAGATCCCGGCGTCGGGTGCGCGTTCGGCGACAAAGTCGAACAGCGACCGCAGATCACCGAGATAGGCGCGACGCGTGTGATCAGAACGACCGCGCTCCAGCGCGAGATACTCATCGAACTCCTCGAGTATCGCGTCCACGCCTCAACCGTCGCAGACAACGACGGCTCGGCTCAGATGACGCGCCGCAACGCGTCGGGAGTCAGTTCCCTCAGCGAGCGATAGCCGTCGACGGCCATCGTCAGGTCGGCTTCGGCGAGCAGCGACCGCAGCACATGCACGATGCCGTCCTCTCCGCCAAGCGCGAGGCCGTAGGTGTAAGGCCTGCCGATCGCGACCGTCGAGGCGCCGAGCGCGATCGCCTTGACGATGTCGGCGCCGCTGCGGATGCCCGAATCGAACAGCACCGGCATTCCGTCGGCGGCCTCCACCACCCCGGGCAGGCAGTCGATGGCAGGTATTCCGCCGTTGGCCTGGCGGCCGCCGTGGTTGGAGCAATAGATGGCGTCGACGCCACCGTCTTTCGCGCGCCGCACGTCGTCGGGATGGCAGATGCCCTTGACGAGCAGCGGCAGCGAGGTGAGCGAGCGCAACCACGGCAGGTCGTCCCACGTCAGCGGATTCCCGAAGATCGAGATCCACTGCATGATCGCTGCCTGCATGTTCTCTTCCGGCGGCTGCGCCAGGCTGTCGAGGAACACCGGATCGGTGGTGTAGTTCGCCAGACAGTGACCACGCAGGAACGGGAAGTTCGAAGTCGACAGGTCGCGTGGTCGCCAGCCGGGGATCCAGGTGTCCAGGGTCACGACGATGCCCTTGAAACCGGCGGCCTCGGCGCGTTGCACGAAGCTCGCCGCAACGTCTCGGTCCTTCGGCGTGTAGAGCTGGAAAAAGCCTGGCGTGTCACCTAATTCGGCGGCGACGGCCTCCATCGGATCGGCAGTCATGGTGGAGGCGATCATCGGCACGCCGGTGCGCGCCGCCGCACGTGCTGTGGCGAGGTCGCCATGTCCGTCCTGCGCGCACAATCCGATGACACCGACGGGCGCCATCATCACCGGCGACGGCAACGAGAGCCCGAGGAAATCGACAGTCAGATCGCGTTCGGCGGCACCGACGAACATCCGCGGCATCAGGCCCCAGTTCTCGAAGGCGGTGGCGTTGACGCGCTGGGTGCGTTCGTCGCCTGCGCCGCCCGCGACGTAGGACCACATCGACGGTGACATCGCGGCCTGCGCCTTGGCCTCCAACTCCGCGAAAGACATCGGGAGCTTCGGCAGGACGCCGGACAGACCCTGGAAGTAGATCTCGAGCTGGTAATCGCCGTATGCCATGCGGCTAGCGTGCCAGGCTCGCGGTCACGCGTTGGCCTGTTCTGCCTTCGCGAGTTCCGCCTTCCACTGTCTGAACGTCTCCTCGGTGCGGCCGCGACGCCAGTATCCCGAGATCGACGACGCCCACTTGGCGTCCACGCCACGCTCCTTGCGGATGTAGGGACGCAGGTTGTGCATGACGGTCTGCGCCTCGCCGTGGATGAACACCTGCACTTGACCGGGCAACCACGGCGCGCCCTTCACGGCGTCGATGAGCGGCGCGTGGTCACCGGCCTGGTCCTCGGCCACCAGGTCGGCGCGGCCGCCCCGGTAGATCCACGTGATGTCCACACCCGGCGGCGCCTGCATGTCGACCTCGTCGTCGGGCCCACCCACCTCGATGAAAACCTGACCGATTGCGTTGTCCGGCAATGCTTCCAACGCCGCACCGATCGCCGGCACAGCGGCCTCGTCGCCAGCCAGCAGGTGCCAGTCCGCCGCGGGATCAGGCGCGTACCCGCCGCTGGGCCCCATCAGGTAGGCCGGCTGACCGGGTTGCGCCGCGACGGCCCACGGACCGGCGACACCGTGCTCACCGTGCACCACGAAGTCGATGGCGATCTCGCGTCGCCCGGCATCCACCCTCCGGACCGTGTACGTGCGCACGGGCGGTTGTTGCGCGGGGGGCAGAGACTTGAAGCTGTCCAGCGTCAGCGGCTGCTCCAACGCGGCGACGTCGATACCGGGGTGAACGAACACGATCTTCACGTAGGCGTCGGTGGAGTCGTTGGGTGTGAAGGTGTCGAAGCCCGCGCCGCCGAGCACGACCCGCTTGAGATGCGGGGTCAGCTGCTGGGTACGCACCACTTCGAAAGTGTGCACCGGACGTCCTGCCACTGTTCCTCCTGTTGATCGCGCGCCACGTCGAGGATACGAGCGCCCGCCGGGTGCCGGTCGGTTACCTCATCTCGTACGAGATGTCGTCCTTGCCAGCTTCCACCTCCCCTCTCGGCGCACCACCAAACCGGCCAGCTCCAGCACCGCCAGCGGACCGAGCACCTGCGTCGGCGGCAGACCGGCGGTCACCGCGATCTCGTCGGCGGTGCGGGCGGCCCGGGCAGGCAGCGCGTCGTAAACCCTTTTGTCGGCGTCGCTGAGCCCGTCCAACACAGATGCCGGGCGGTGCTCATCCGGCGCGAGTTCGCCCATGCGGCCGATCAATTCGATGACGTCCTCGGCGCGAGTCACGACGTTGGCGCCCGCCTTCAGCAGAGCATGGCTGCCGACCGACGCAGATGACGTAACCGGGCCGGGCACCGCGCAGACCGAACGCCCCAGCGCACGGGCCCACGCCGCGGTGTTCGCCGCGCCGCTGCGCGCGCCCGCCTCGACGACGACCGTCGCACCGGCGAGACCCGCGACCAACCTGTTGCGCGTCAGAAAACGGTGCCGCGCGGGCCGTTCGCCAGGTGGATACTCACTGATCACGAGACCGTGGTCGCGGATCTGCCGCAGCATCGCGGCGTGCGCCGACGGGTAGGGCACGTCGATGCCACCTGCGAGCACCGCCACCGTGGTCCCGTCCGCCGCCAGCGCGGCGCGGTGTGCGGCGCCATCGATTCCGAATGCCCCGCCTGAGATCACCGTCGCGTCGCGCGCCGCCAAACCCGCCGCCAGGTCGGCGGCGACGAACTCGCCGTACGCCGTGGCCGCCCGCGTGCCGACAATTGCCGCAGCACGATCGGAAACCTCGTCGAGGCACATTGGACCGACGGCCCACAGCACCATCGGCTCATGTGCCTGCGGCCGGTCGTTGACACCGCGAAACGCGTTGAATGCCAATAGCGGCCACTCGGCATCGTCAGCGGTGATCAGCCGTCCGCCCATACGGTGCAAGACTTCTAGATCCTTTGCTGCACAGTCGATCTCGCGTCTGGCCTCGACGACCCGGCTGACGGTGCCGTCGGCTGCTCCGCTACGCACACGGTCGGCGGCTTCCACCGGGCCGACTCGCCGGGCCAACGCGCGCAGTTCCGGACACGGCGGCTCCGCGACTCGCGACAAGTAGGCCCATGCACGTGCGATCTGATCGGTCATCGCGCGCCCCCGTCCTGTCGAAAGCTCAACGCGGTGGTCACGTCCTCCAACGCCGGCGACGTTCGTCCCGCCAGGTCGGCGAGTGTCCATGCGACTCGCTGAACGCGGTCTGCTCCGCGTTGGCTGAGCAGACCGCGATCGAGTGCGAAACGAAGAGGCTCGGTGACGGTCTTGGGAAGCCGAAACTTCTTGCGCAGCAGGGACCCACTCACCTCGGCATTGGTGCGGATGCCGTGGGGCCGCCACCGCTCCACCGCGGCCTCACGTGCTTTCGCGACCCGCTCGCGCACGTTGGCCGTTGACTCACCCTCCTGTTGGGCAAACGCACCGGCGCGCTCCGAATGCATCTCGACGACGAGGTCCACACGGTCGAGCAGTGGGCCGGACAGCTTGCCCAGATAGCGTCGCTTGATCTGCCCCGGACAGATGCAGTCACGCGGATCCGCAGGTGCGCACGGACACGGGTTGGCGGCCAGCACCAACTGGAACCGGGCCGGATAACGCGCCACGCCGTCGCGGCGAGCCAGCCGAATCTCTCCGTCCTCCAGCGGAGTTCGCAACGCTTCCATCACACTGACGCCGATCTCCGCGCATTCGTCGAGGAACAACACCCCGCGGTGCGCTCGACTCACCGCACCGGGCCGAGCCAACCCGCTGCCGCCGCCGACCATCGCCGCCACGCTCGACGTGTGATGCGGCGCGACGAATGGCGGCCGCGTGATCAACGGCGTACTGCCCGACAACAGGCCGGCCACCGAATGAATCGCCGTCACTTCAAGGGCCTCAGTTTCGCTGAGCTCGGGCAACAAACCCGGAAGCCGCTGTGCCAGCATCGTTTTTCCGACGCCCGGCGGGCCGGTCATCATCAGGTGATGCGCGCCGGCGGCGGCAACCTCGACGGCGTACCGGGCCTGTGTCTGACCGACCACGTCAGACAGGTCGGCCACGGGAGCCTGCGCCGGGCACGACGTGCCACCGTTCTCCTCGAGGTGCGCCTTGCCCTCGAGCCAGGACTTCAGCTGGCCGAGTGTCCGCACCCCCAAAACGTCGATGCCGTGCACCAGCGCCGCTTCCGGCAGATTCTCAACCGGTACCACCACGAGCGGCCATCCCTCCTTCTTCGCGGCGAGTACCGCGGGCAGCACTCCCTTGACGGGCCGCACCCGGCCGTCGAGCGCCAGCTCGCCGAGCAGCACCGTCTTCTCCAACCGCGCCCACTCCGCCTTGCTGTGCGCGGACATCACCGCCAACGCGAGCGCGATGTCGTAGACGGAGCCCATCTTCGGCAGCGTCGCGGGTGAGAGCGCCAGCGTCAGCCGGGCCTGGGGCCACTCGTTGCCGCAGTTGGTGATCGCCGCGCGAACCCGGTCCCGCGACTCCTGTAGCGCGGCGTCGGGCAGCCCGACGAGGTGCACACCGGGCAGCCCTGGCGCGATATCGGCCTCGATCTCCACGATGTGGCCGTCAAGGCCGCGCACGGCGACCGAGAATGCTCGCCCCAGCGCCATCAGCCCACTCCCCGCAGATGGGTGATCTCCGGGATCGGGCGGCGACCGATGCGCACGCCGACGACATCGATGCGCACCCCGCACCAGCGGGCGTCCTGTCGTGCCAGCCACAGCCCTGCGAGACGCCTCAGTCGACGTACCTTCTGCGGCGTCACCGCCTGTTCGATTCCCCCGAACCGGTCGCTGGTGCGGGTTTTGACCTCGACGAACACCACGACGCGCGCGGCGTCGTCAGCCGCGATCACGTCGAGTTCGCCATAACGGCAGCGCCAGTTACGTGCGAGGACGCGTAATCCCACCGACTGCAGATGCTCGACGGCCAAACGTTCTCCGAGTGCGCCGATCTCGGCGCGGGTCCACGACGTCTTCGGATGAGTCATGACGACACGGTGCGACGCGACCCCGACAAGCTGCGGCCGCCGAACCGCACTTATCCCCAACCGGGAACTCATCCACAGCCTGCATAAGTTTCGCCACCGTCAAAAGGCGGGTACAGGACGACATGGCCAACAAGTCCCTCCATGGCGCGGCTGACCGCGCAACCGACAGCGACGCGTTCGAATACACCGCACGCGCGGGCTTCGTCGTCAGCGGTGTGCTGCACCTGCTGGTCGGATACATCGTCCTTCAGATCGCCTTCGGGTCAGGCGGTAATGCGGATCAGTCCGGTGCCCTTGCCACCCTGGCCGCCCAGACCGGTGGCAAGTTGATCCTTTGGGTGGCCGCGATCGGCCTTGTCGCACTTGGACTATGGCGTGTTGCCGAGGCGATCGTCGGATCCAAACCAGGTGAAGGGTCCGGAGCCACCGGGGACGACACACCTGCCTGGAAGCGGGCGAAGGCCGCAGGACTGGCGATCGTGAACTTCGCCATCGCGCTCTCGGCGGCCCGCTTCGCCATGGGTAGCGGACAGCAGAGCAGTCAGCAGAACAGCGGGATGAGCGCGCAGTTGATGCAATCCGGCTGGGGCAAGACACTTCTCATCGCCGTCGGGCTCGGACTCGTCGGGGTGGGCGGCTACCACGTCTACAAGGGCGTGGTCGGAAAGTTCTTCAAGGACCTGCGCGTCTCGAACGGCACCTGGATCAAAGCCGTCGGGATCAGCGGCTACGTCGCCAAAGGGCTGGTGTTGGCCGGCGCGGGCCTGCTGGTGATCGTCGCGACGCTGCAGGCCGACCCCTCGAAGGCGGCCGGCCTCGACGCCGCGGTGAAGACTCTCGGCCAGGCCCCGTTCGGCAAGTTCCTGCTCATCCTCGCCGCGCTCGGCATCGCCGCGTTCGGCGTGTACAACTTCGTACGCGGCCGCTACGGCCGGATGTGACAGGTCAGCCGCCGCTGCCGTACATCCGCGCGATGTCCGGGCTGTCCAGCCAGCCCGAGTACGTCGGCCGTGACGGCCAGCCGTCCGGCGAGTCCTGCCACTCCTCCTGCCGGCCGTATGGCAGCAGATCGATCAGCGCGAAGGAGTGACTGAGCTGCTCGGTACCGCGCCCGTTGGTGTGCCAGGTCCGGTACACGGTGTCGCCGTCCCGCAGGAACACGTTGACTTCGAACCCTTCGCCCGGCGCGGCGTCGACGTCGGCGCCGAAAGACGTGCCCGCCGCCGAGTACCACTCCATCCGATTTCCGACCTTCTCGCGATAGGCCAGCGCCTCATCGATCGGACCGTTCGTGACGATCACGAACCGGGCGTCGTAATTGTCGAGGAAGTCCAGCCGAGTGAATTGCGAGGTGAAACCGGTGCAGCCGCCGCACTGCCATTCGGCGCCGTCTTCCCACATGTGGTGGTAGGTGATGAGCTGCGCCCGCCCGTCGAAGACGTCGACGAGCCGGACGGGACCGTCGGCACCGGCCAGGGTGTAGTCGTCCATCTTCACCATCGGCAGCCGTCTGCGCGCCGCGGCGATCGCATCGAGCTCGCGCGTCGCCGCTTTCTCGCGTCGCCGCAGCTCGTCCAGTGCGGCGCGCCACGTCTGTACGTCGACCACCGGGGGCTTGCCCGCTGTCGTCGTCGCCTCAGTACTCATCGGCTCTCCCTTCGATGTTCCGGAAACGGTCTATAGAACGACTTCCGGCGACACCGAAACTCATCGGCCGATCAGACCTCCATCGCCTCGAACAGTGTTGCGAACTGCGCGGGCGTGATGGCGATGCCGCACTGGTTACGCAAGTCCTTCAATGGGCTCGCGATGCGCGACAGGTCCAGGAATTCACCGGGGTTGCCCATGAAGTAACCCCGGACGTTGCTACGCGCCACGTCGGCCGGCTGCGTGGCGGCCGCGGTGAGGACGTTGTTCGCACCGGGATGGCCGGCGAGGTAGCCGCCCGCCTCGGCGAGCACACCACCGGCGGTCACGGCGAGCCCGCTTGCGCTGCAGTCTGCGGCACTGGCCATTGGCGCGGTGACGACGGCCACCGAGACCCCGAGAGCACATGCGGCGGCGACTCCGACGACGCGCGAGCGTGTGGTTTTGGCTGACTTGTTCATGCGAGGTCCTCAAGGTCGATGCCGACGGATCAATTTCAGGGCTAACCTACCCGGCGGACCGGTCGAGAAACTCGCTCTGAGCACGAAAAACGGTGGACACACGGCCCCACGGCCCAGCGGGGCAGAGTATGTTCATTTAGGTAAACCTCAGCTAAAAGCGCCGGGTTGGCGCGGGAAGGACCGCCTGAATGCGCCACCGTTGGAGCCGGATCGCCGCACTCGTGTCGACCGTTGCTGTCGTGCTGGGAGCGACGTCGTGCTCGGGTTCGGATGAGAGCGACGAGTTACTGATCTACAACGCTCAGCACGAGTCGCTGACCAAAGAGTGGATCGACGCGTTCACGAAAGAGACCGGCATCAAGGTCACATATCGCCAGGGCGGCGACACCGAGCTGGGCAACCAGCTGGTGGCCGAGGGCAACGCATCTCCCGCCGACGTGTTCCTGACGGAGAACTCGCCGGCGATGGCGGCGGTCGAAAAGGCGGGACTGTTCGCCGATCTCGATCAAGCGACCCTCGATCAGGTTCCCGAGCAGTACCGCCCGGCCACCGGCAAGTGGACGGGCGTCGCGGCGCGCAGCACCGTGTTCGTCTACAACACCTCCAAGCTGACGCCGGATCGGCTGCCGAAGTCGCTGGTGGACCTGCAGAACCCCGAATGGAAGGGCCGATGGGGCGCTCCCCCGACAAAGGCCGACTTCCAGGCCATCGTCGCCGCGCTGCTCCAGCTCAAGGGTGAGACCGAAACCGCAAAATGGCTCGCGGCGATGAAGTCCGGCGCGACGTTGTACAGCGACAACATCGCCACGCTGAAGGCGGTCAACTCGGGTGAGGTCGACGGTGGCGTGATCTACCACTACTACTGGTTCCGCGATCAGTCGAAAACCAAAGAGATGAGCGCGAATACGGCGCTGCACTACTTCAAGAACGAGGATCCCGGCGCGTTCGTGAGCCTGTCTGGCGGCGGCGTGCTCGAGTCGAGCAAGAAGAAGGACGAGGCCCAGCAGTTCATCCGGTTCATCACCGGCAAGACGGGCCAGGAGGTGTTGGAGAAGGGCACCTCGTTCGAGTATCCGGTCGCCAGCGGCGTGCCCGCCAACGCCGCGCTGCCGCCGTTGGACACGCTGCAGGCACCCGCGGTGGACCCGTCGACGCTGAACTCTGCCCAGGTGACGGATCTGATGACGAAGGCGGGCTTGCTGTAGGTGACTGCTGCTCCCCCCATTCCGGCGCCCGCTGCGGGGTCCCCACGGTCCGAGGCGACCGCGAGGCCGGGTCCGCTCGTTTCGGTGACCGTCGCGATTCTGGTTGCCGCTACCTGCATTCCGCTGGGCTATGTGGTGTGGGGAACGGTGTCGGTCGGGTGGACGCGCGCCTATGAGTTGGTGGTCCGACCTCGGGTCGGCGAACTGCTGTTCAACACCGTCGCGCTGGTGATCGTCACGGTGCCGCTCTGTGTGCTGATCGGCGTCGGCCTCGCGTGGCTGACGGAGCGGACCGACCTCCCCGGCAGGGGGTGTTGGCGCCCGTTGTTCGTTGCGCCACTGGCTGTTCCGGCCTTCGTCAACAGTTACGCCTGGGTCGGTGTCGTCCCGTCGATCCACGGGCTGTGGGCGGGAGTCCTCATCACCACCCTGTCGTACTTCCCGTTCATGTACCTGCCCGTCGCGGCGACCCTGCGCCGGCTCGACCCTGCCATCGAGGAGTCCGCACGCGCACTCGGATCGGGCTCGCCGGGTGTGTTCTTCCGCGTCGTGCTTCCACAATTGCGGTTGGCGATGCTGGGCGGTGGACTGCTCGTCGGCCTTCATCTGCTCTCGGAATTCGGCGCGTTCGCAATGATCCGGTTCGACACGTTCACCGTCGCGATCTTCCAGCAATTCCAGGCCACTTTCGACGGTGCGGCGGGCAGCATGCTTGCCGGAGTCCTCGTCGTCCTGTGCCTGGTACTCCTCACTGTCGAAGCGGTCGCACGCGGCAAAATCCGATTCGCCAGAATCGGATCTGGCGCGCCGCGCGCCGCTGCCCCAAACCATCTGGGCCACAGCACGATCCCCGCTCTTCTCGCAGTGACAGTTGTCGCGGTGCTGTCGCTGGGCGTTCCGATCTGGACGCTGCTGCGTTGGCTGTGGATCGGCGGCGCCGACGTGTGGGACTTCGCCGAACTCGGCAATTCGCTCGGCCAGACCATCGGGCTGGCGGGTACCGCGGCGATCGTCACCACAGTGCTGGCCTTCCCCGTGGCATGGGTCGCGGTGCGGTCGAGCGGACTGCTCGCCCGCACGGTCGAGGGCGCCAACTACGTCACCAGCGCCCTGCCGGGTATTGTCACCGCGCTCGCCCTCGTCACCGTGGCGATCCATTACGTGCGACCGCTTTATCAGAGTGTCCCGCTGATCGTGTGCGCCTACGTGCTGCTGTTCATGCCGCGGGCACTGGTCAATGTCCGGGCCGGTCTCGCCCAGGTTCCGCCGAGCCTGGAGGAAGCGTCCCGGTCGCTTGGCGCGTCGCCGTCGGAAACGTTCGTCCGGGTGACGCTGCGGCTCACCGCGCCCGCCGCCGCCGCCGGTGCATGCATGGTATTCGTCGCCGTGGCAACCGAACTGACCGCCACATTGCTGCTGGCGCCGACTGGCACCAGAACGCTGTCGATGATGTTCTGGTCGTGGAGTAGCGAACTCGACTACGCAGGTGCCGCGCCGTACGCAATGGTGTTGGTGCTGTTGGCCATACCCGTGACAGTCCTGCTCTTCCGTCAGTCGATGAAAGTGGCCGCACTGTGAGCGAGGCGATGGTCGATATTCGAGGACTCGCGAAGTCCTTCAACGGCCATGTCGTGCTCGACCACATCGACCTGCAGCTCGAGAAGGGCAGCACCACTGCGGTTGTCGGCGCTTCGGGCTGTGGGAAGACGACGCTGTTACGGCTCATCGCCGGTTTCGAGACTCCCGGCGAGGGAACGATAACGATCGACGGCCGCCAGGTCGCGAGCGCCAAACGCGCGGTGGCACCGCACCGGCGCCGTATCGGATATGTGGCTCAGGACGGGGCGCTCTTCCCCCACCTGACCGTCGGCCAGAACATCGCCTACGGCATCCGCGGCGAGGGCCGCGACAAGGTGCGTCACCGTGTCAGCGAACTTCTCGAAACCGTCTCGCTCAACCCGTCATTCGCTGACCGCCGACCAGACCAGCTTTCCGGCGGACAGCAGCAGCGCGTCGCACTGGCCCGGGCACTGGCCCAACAGCCGGTATTGATGCTGCTCGACGAGCCCTTCAGCGCCCTCGACACCGGACTGCGCGCGTCCACCAGGAAGGTGGTCGCGGGCCTGCTCGCCGACGCGGGCATCACATCGCTGCTGGTGACCCACGACCAAGAAGAGGCGCTGTCGATCGCCGACCAGGTCGCGGTGATGCGCGACGGGCGGTTCACCCAGGTCGGCTCGCCGCAGTCGGTGTACCGGCAACCCGGTGATCGCTTCACGGCCGAGTTCCTCGGTGACAGCATCACGCTGCCGTGCGTCGTCGCGTCCGGGTTCGCCGACTGCGCCATCGGACGGGTCGCGGTGCGCGCAGACGACGGGCCGGGCACGTTGTTGCTGCGGCCCGAACAGCTTGTGGCGAAGGTCGTCTCGGACGCCGGTGAGTTGGACGGCGTCGCCACGGTGCTGGCCGTCGAGTTCCTCGGCCACGACGTCCTGCTGACCATCGATCCCGCGGGGGACGTCGAGCCGATCATCGTGCGCCAGAACAGCCTCGAGCCCCCATCGATCGACGCCAAGGTGCGTATCGAGGTGGTGGGCAACGGAGTCGTGTTCACGTGAGGTCGCTCATCGAGTATCTGCGGGGCCACGGCGAGCGTGTCGCGGTTCTCACCGATGCCGCGCAACTGACCTACCTGGAGGTCGCGGACCGCGTCGCCGAAGCCGCCCAGGCACTCGACGGTCCGCGCCGACTTGTGCTTCTCGAAACGCGCAACGATATCTCGACGCTGGTCCACTATCTCGGCGCCCTGGCGGCCAACCACGTCGTACTGCCCGTCGCTGAGCGACGCGACCACACCGCGATCGAAGAGACCTACCAGCCCGACATCGTCATCGACGACAGCGGAATCCACGTCCACCACCACGACGAACGCCATATGCACGACGACCTCGCGCTGCTGATGTCGACGTCGGGCAGCACCGGCTCCCCGAAACTCGTGCGACTCTCGCACACGAATCTCGTCGCCAATGCCTCGGTCATCGCCGAGTACCTCGACATTTGCGAAACCGACAGAGCCGCAACAACACTGCCGATGTCATATTGCTATGGACTGTCGGTGATCCACAGCCATCTGCTCGCGGGCGCCGGCCTGATACTGACCGACCGCTCCGTGGTCGACGAGGAGTTCTGGCGGCTGTTCCGCCGGCACCGCGGAACGTCGTTTGCGGGCGTGCCGTACACGTTCGAACTGCTCGACAGCATCGGCTTCGGCGCCAAGGACCTGCCCGATCTGCGGTACGTCACCCAGGCCGGCGGAAGAATGCCACCCGAGCGGGTCCGCAGATTCGCCGAGCTCGCGCAGGATGCAGGCTTCGAGCTGTTCGTGATGTACGGAGCCACTGAGGCGACGGCCCGGATGTCCTATCTACGATCGGAACTCGCGTTGTCCCGGCCGAACACGATCGGCCGCCCGATCCGCGGCGGATCGTTCTCCATCGAACCACCGGACGGCTGGACCGGCGACGACGTCGGCGAGCTGGTCTACCGCGGCCCCAATGTGATGATGGGTTACGCGCACGGACCCACCGACCTGGAGCTCGGCAAGACGGTCGAGACGCTGCGCACCGGCGACATCGCCCGACGCTGCGCCGACGGGCTGTACGAGGTCGTCGGCCGCAACAGCCGATTCGTGAAAATGTATGGCCTGCGTATCGATCTGGCACAGATCGAGGCCGCACTGCGCGCACAGGGAATGCAGTCGTTCTGCGCCAGCGAGGACGATTCACTTGTGATCGCCGTCGCCGGCAGGCACCAGGATCGCGAGGTCCAGCGAGCCGCGGCCGAGGCGGCCGGTGTGCCCGCGGGTGCCGTGCGTGCCGTCACCGTCGAGGAACTGCCCCTGTTGCCCTCGGGCAAGCCCGACTACGAGACCGTGCGCCGATGGGCGCGCACGAGCGATCAGCCGCAGTCCACAGAGCTGCGTGGACTGTTCGCCGACGTGCTGCAAGTCGAGGCTCGCACGCTCGACCCGGACGCCAGCTTTGTCGACCTGGGCGGCAACTCGCTGTCCTACGTCACGATGACGGTGCGGCTCGAGCGGGCGATCGGCCAGCTGCCGTCGAATTGGCAGGACATGTCGATCCGACAGCTCGAAAGTATCTCGAAGCCGGCGCGACGCAGTTGGCTGGCGACCCTGGAGACCAGCGTCGCGCTGCGCGCCGCGGCGATCGTGCTGATCGTCGGGTCGCACGCCGAGCTGTTCAAGTTGTGGGGCGGCGCGCACATTCTGCTCGGCGTCGCCGGATACAACTTCGGCCGGTTCTGCCTCACCCCGGTGCCGCGTAACGACCGGGTGCGGCATCTCGGCAACACGATCGCGTGGATAGCGGTGCCGTCGATGTTGTGGGTGGTGATCGCGCTGCTGCTGACCGACCATTACACATGGACAAACCTGTTGCTGGCCAACAAGTTTCTCGGGCCGCACGACAGCATGACAGCGGGCCGACTGTGGTTCGTCGAAGTGCTGGTGTGGATTCTCGTCGGGCTGGCACTGCTGTTGTGGCTGCCGCTGATGGATCGGCTCGAGCGGCGTCGACCCTTCACGATCGCCGTCGTCTTCCTGGTCATCGGCCTGGCGCTGCGGTACGACGTCCTCGGGATGAACCTCGGACGCGATGCGTGGTTCACGATGCTGGCGTTCTGGTTCTTCGCGATCGGCTGGGCGGCCGCGAAGGCTACGACGACGCTGCAGCGCGTTGCCGTGACTGTCGCCCTGATCGTCGCACTGCACGGATATTTCGACAGCACCCTGCGTGAGGTCATGGTGATGGCCGGTCTCGCCCTGCTCATCTGGGTGCCGACGATCCGGTGTCCATCCGCGCTGACGGTGGGGGTCGGGGTCATTGCGGAGGCGTCGCTGTACACCTATCTGGTGCACTACCAGGTCTACGCTTTGTTCGACGGCCACCCCGCACTCGGCGTGCTCGCCTCGCTGACCGTCGGTGTGCTGCTGACGTTTGTCGTCACGGTGTTGCGTCGCTGGCTGCGTGGCCGGTTCAGTTCGCTGCGCTCGGATACGTCAACCCGAAGCAGCACGGTCAGCCAGACCTGAAATCTCTTCTGTCACTTTAACTTCAACTGTCACATTTTCGAACTGGTTTGTCGGTGGTCGAATGTATGTTCGAATCATGTTGGCGACTCGGGTTCAGGTGTTGATGGCCGCTCTGCGGTCCGCCCATGACGAGTTGGCCGCCTGTGATCTGGAATTGTTGACTCACCGCGAACTGCTCGACGTGCTGGATGGGTTGGAGGAGTTGACCTGTCAGCTGCCCGCACAATGGCACCGCGGGTTGGCGCGGTTGCAGACCGAAACCACCCCCAAGGAGCTGGGCGCCAAAAGCTGGAAAGACGTCTTGCGGATCCGGTGGCGTATCTCAGCGACCGAAGCCGGTAAGCGATTGGCCGAAGCGGCCGAGTTGGGGCCACGGCGCGCCCTGACCGGCCAACCGCTGGCCCCGGTGCTGGAGGCCACCGCAGCCGCCCAAGGCGCCGGACAGATCAACGCCGAACATGTGGACAAGATCCGCGACGCGATGGGCCGCCTGCCCGGCTGGGTCGACGCACCGACCCGCGAGCAGATCGAAACCGACCTGGTGCGCATCGCAGCAGGTGTCGGACCCACCGAGTTGAAAAAAGCCGCCGACAGAATGCTGTTCCTGCTCGATCAGGACGGCCCCGCACCTGATGACACCGAAAGGCAGCGCAAACGCGGCGTGCAGCTGGGCAAGCAGGGACGCGATGCGATGAGCGCCCTGACCGGAAACCTGACCCCCGAAGCCCGAGCGGTCTGGGAGGCGATCTTCGCCAAATTCGCCGCGCCGGGGATGTGCAATCCCGACGACGAGAACCCCTGCATCTCAGGCACCCCCTCACAAGAGCAGATCGACAACGATCAGCGCACCCTGGCCCAGCGCCAACACGACGCGCTGGTCGCCATCGGGCGAATCGCCCTGATGAGTGGTCACCTCGGCCAGCTCAACGGACTGCCGGTCTCGATCATCGTCCGCACCACCCTGCAAGACCTCGAATCCCGCGCCGGGGTTGGTGTCACCGGTGGTGGCACGGTGCTGCCGATCCGCGACGTGATCCGCCTGGCCGCTCACGCCAACCATTACCTGGCGGTGTTCGACAAGGCCACCGGGTCGGCGCTGGATCTGTTCCGTGCCCGCCGGGTGGCCTCCCCGGCGCAGCGGATCATGCTCATCGCGCGCGATGGGGGCTGCACCAAACCCGGCTGCACCGTTCCCGCCTACGGCAGCCAAGTCCACCACGCGGCCTGCGACTGGGCTGATGACGGACAGACCAACATCGACGACCTCGCCCTGGCCTGCGGCCCGGACAATCGCATGGTCGGACCCGACGGCTGGACCACCCGCATCAACGCCGTCAACGACGTCGAATGGCACCCACCACCCGGACTCGACACCGGCCAAGCGCGGGTGAACCACTACCACCGCCCCGAAACCCTCCTCCGCCCACCAGACGAGCCGAGCGGAAACCCGGAGCGCGGACCCTAGGGGTCAATCCCGTTCGGCGATAAGGCCTTCCTGTGCCAGCGTCGCCGCGATGACCCCATCGGCGCGGATCAGGCTGCCGGTCACGACGCCGCGTCCCCGCGCGGCGGCGGGCGAGCGTGTCTCCAACAGGTTCCACTCGTCGGCGCGCACCGGTCGGTGAAACCAGATCGACGAGTCGGTGGTGCCGCTGCGGTGCGTACGCGCTTTCATCGAATGTCCGTGCACCTGCAGAGCCGGATCGATCATGTACACGTCGGTGACGTACACCCCGACCAAGGTATGCACTACTGGATCGTCGGGCACCGCGGCCGTTGTCCGCCAACAGAATCGGCGCACGAAATCTCCACCGGTGCCCTCATCGGAGATCCTGATGTCGAGTTCGTCCAACGGCATCGACGGCGCCGGCCCCGCTGGACCGCTCTGCGCGAGAGAGTCGGGGTCGTGCGACATCGAGGACCGTGTGCCGTGTTCAGGACCGGGCAACTCGATAGCGAACGACACCGTGGCCGTCGTCAACAGCCGACCGTTCTGTCGGGCATCGACACGACGCGCGGCCGCGGTCCGCCCGTCGAAAACCCTTGTCACCGTGTACTCGACGGGATCGCCGGCTTCGCCGCCGCGCAGGAATTGCAAATGCATGTTGGTCGGCGACCGGTCCGTGTCGACGGTCCGCCAGGCCGCGGCGAGGCTCTGTGCCATGAACTGGCCGCCGTAGGAACGCTTTCCCTCCGGGCCGCTGGCCGGGCCGACCCAAGTGTCCTCGCTGTCACCCTGCTTCAGATCGAACAGCCCCAGCAGCGTGCTCATTTCACCGTCCCCGCATCAGTCAGGCGCGTGATGTCGTCCGCACTCATTCCCAACCACTCCGCGAGCACTTCCGCGGTGTCGTCACCAAGCGCCGGGGCGACGGCAGCGGCCGGGTAGACGCCGCCGATCGCCATCGGCAACCCCGGCGCCAAATACTCGCCGATGCGAGGCTGGTCGAGCGGGGTGAACATCGGATTCGCGGTCACCCGCTCGCCGCGCGCCGCTTCGTCGAACGTTTGGTACCGGTCCCATAACACGGACGTCCTCGACAGGGCGTCGGTGACCTCCTGCGCGGTGTGCTGCGAAAACCATTCGCTGAAGAGCCCGAACAGCGCGCCGCGGTGTTCGTACCGCTGTCCCTCGTCGGCGAAGTCCGCTCCCAATGATTCTGCCAGCGCGGCAACGGCTTTCGTCGTCCCGGTCAGCTCGGTCAGATCGCGAAAATGCCTGCCGGTCAGGGCGACGATCATGAACGACGCGCCGTCGGCGCTGGTGAAGTCCTGGCCGTATTGGCCGTACACCGAGTTGCCGATCCGCTGGCGGGCGGTGCCGTTGATCATGACCTCGGTGAGAAACCCCAGGTTGCCCGCCGTCGCCAGGGCGACGTTCTCCAACGGAATGCTGATCCGCTGGCCCTGTCCGGTGGCGTCGCGGTGGCGCAGCGCGGTAACGACGGCAAGCGCGGTGTAGAGCCCGCAGCTGACGTCCCATGCGGGCAGGACATGGTTGACCGGAGTGGCGAGCTCGGCAGGACCGGTCACCATCGGAAATCCGATCGCGGCATTCACGGTGTAATCGACGCCCGTGCCGCCGTCCGCGCGCCCTGACACCTCGAGATGAATCAAATCAGGCCGCAGCCCCGTCAGGGTCTCATAGGAATGCCATTGCCGCCCAGCAACATTGGTGATCAGCACACCACTGTCCGCGATCAGCCGCTGCACCAGCTCCTGCCCGTCGGCCGAACGCATATCGGCGGCGACCGAACGCTTGCCCTTGTTGAGCCCCGCCCAGTAGATGCTCTCGCCGTCGTCGGTGAGCGGCCAGCGCCGGTAGTCCGCCGCTCCCCCGAGCGGGTCGACGCGGATCACCTCGGCGCCCAGTTGGGCCAGCGTCATCCCAGCCAACGGCACCGCGACGAAGCTCGAGATCTCGATGATGCGCACGCCGGCCAGCGGCCGGATGGGGTCCGAACTCACCCGGTCAAGCTATCAAGCGTCCAATCCATGCCTCAGGAGCGCGCGAGTTTGATCGCGGCTGCCTCGATGGTGTCCTCCGACAGCAGGACGTGCAGAGCCGCGTCGCCGAGGGGGATGAAGCTGTCGTTGCTGGCGACGCGGTCGAGCCGGCCCGCGAAACCGTGCTTCACCAACGTCGCGAGCACACCCTCGCCGACCCCTCCGGTCTCGCGGGTTTCGTCCACGATCAACACTCGTCCGGTGGCGTCGGCCTCGCGCAGCATGTCATCCACAGGCAGCGGCGCCAACCATCTGAGGTCGACGACACGGGTGTCGATACCGACCGCCGCGAGCCCGCGCGCAACCCGCAGGCTCATTCGCAGTCCGTTGCCGAAGGTCAGCATCGTCAGATCCCTGCCCTCGCCGTACGTCCGTGCCCGACCGACTGCCACGCCGGACTCCGGGTAACACGCGAGCCAGCCGTCATCGTTGTCCTCGTGGAGATCTCGCGTGTGGTACAGCGCGATGGGCTCGAGGAACAGGCACACAGCGCCCGCTTGGGCCGCCGCAGCAGCGCACGTGTGCAACATCGCCGCGGCGTCATCCGGACGCGCGGGCGACGCGATGACGACACCCGGGATGTCACGCATCGCGGCGATCGAGTTGTCGTTGTGAAAGTGCCCGCCGAAACCCTTCTGGTAGCCGTAGGCGGCGACCCGCACGACCATCGGATTGCGGTACTGGCGGTTGGAGAAGAACTGCAAAGTCGCCGCCTCGCCGCGAATCTGATCGGCGGCGTTGTGAAAGTAAGCGAGGTACTGGATTTCAGGAATCGGCAGCAGGCCCGAGACGCCGGCCCCGAGCGCGAGACCGAGGATGGCCTGCTCGTCGAGCAGCGTGTCGAATACGCGGGCCGAACTGGTCGCCGCCAGCAGCCCGCGTGTGACGCCGTACACCCCACCCTTCCGGGCGACGTCCTCGCCGAAGATCATCGCCTCCGGGTAGCGGTCCAGAATGTCGTGCAGCGCACGGTTGATCGCCGTCGCCACCGTCATCGGCGCATCCGTCTCGCCGGACTTGACCGAGGCGACCAGCGATACGGGGACGGCGGCGCGGATGTCCTCGCTCGCGGTGCTCAGCGGCTCCATCACCGCATGCGCACTGTCGAGTTGCGCAAGCTCGCTGATCTGGTCGGCGAGTTCGATGACGTTGGCGCGCTTGGCCTCGTAACGGTCGAGCGCCTCCGCAGGTGTCAGCACGCCGGTGTCGATCAACAGTTTCGCGATGCACAGCACCGGGTCCCGGGCGTAGTCCGCGGTGATGTCCTCGGGACGCCGATATGCCGGCTCGTAATCCGAGCCGGCGTGACCCATCAACCGCACCGTACGCAGATGCAGGAACGCCGGTCGCCGCCGATTCCGCACCCAGTCTGCGGCCGCGGTCGCCGCGTCGAAGGTCGCCGAGAGATCCGAGCCGTCCGCGGTGAAGTACGCCAAGTCGTCACGGCGGCCGTACGTCCGCTCGATCCAGCCGCGCGGCGTCTGCACGCTGATGCCGATTCCGTTGTCCTCGCAGACGAACAGCAACGGCATCGGCACACCTTGATACGCGGAGTGCAGTGCCGTGTTGATCGCCCCGACCGCGGTCGAGTGGTTCACCGACGCGTCGCCGAAGCTGCACACTGCGACCGCGTCATCGGGCCACGCGCACGACACTCCGAGCTTCTTGGCCCGCGCGATCGAGAACGCCACGCCCACCGCGCGCGGTAGGTGCGATGCAATGGTCGATGTCTGCGGAATGATGTGCAGGTCGTAGCGGCCGAACACCTTGTGCCGCCCGCCTGCGATCGGCTCGTCGGTGGCCGCGACACAGCCGAGCAGCACATCGCGCAGCGCCTCACGACCCTCGACCAGAGCGGCACGAGCCAGATAGAAAGCGCCGGACCGATAGTGCAGCAACGCAGGATCGGTTGGCCGAAGCGCGGCTGCCACCGCGCAATTGCTCTCATGGCCTGATGAACCGATGGTGTAGTAGCCCTTGCCCCGCGACCTCAAATAGCGCGCGGCCAAGTCGAGATGGCGGCTGCCCAACGCGATGTCGAACAGCGTCAAACAGACGCGCGCCGACAGCGCCGAACCGCCCCGGATGGGTTCGTCATCCGCGGGTCGCCGCTCGGTCGCGGCCATCGCCGAGATCGTCGCGGTGAAGTAATCATCGATGGGTTCTGCCACGAAGCTCCTGCGCTAGGGACTCAATGTCGTGCGAGCCAATGCGTTTCGAACGAACTGAACGATCTTCGCCGCGTCGGTTCGGTCGTGGTCCTGATCCGGATCGTAGATTGCCAAACTGGCGCCCACGCAGTGCGCCCGCGACCCGAACAGCGAGACGACCAGATCGGTGAGTTGATCCCAGGTGAGGCCGCCGGGTTCGTCCGCGACATCGGGTAATCCCTGCGCGGGAAACTCGACGGGGTCGAGCACGTCCAGATCGATGTGCAGCCACCACCTGTCGACGTGAGCGGCGAGTTCGGTCATCGCGGCGCGTCCCGCACCCGCCGGATCGTCAGCCACCTCCGCGAGCGGGGCAAGCCACACGCCGCTGTCCGCGAGGGTGCCGACATTGAATCGCCGCCTCCACGCATCGTCCCGGGGGCCGAGCACGATCAGTTGTTCGGGCCGCAGTGCCGGCAGTCGATCGCCCAGATCGCCGGCGAGCAGCCGTCCGGTCAAGCCCAGCAACAGGCCGATCTCGGTATTGGCCGCCTCCCCGTCCTCCGATACGTCGAGCGGCATTGTGTCCTCGTGCCCGTCGACGAATATCAGCCCGACATCGCCGACATGATCACGCAAACCGGTCACGATGCCGAACAGTGACGAACAATCGCCGCCGTAGACGACGGGGAAACGACCTGCCACCACCGCCTCCCCGACACGGATGTTCAGCGCGTCGGTCATGGCGAGCAGCGCGGTTTCGTTGATCAATCCGGTCGACGCGCCGCGTCCTCGATCCGGCTCGGGCAACTCCAGATCGCGGGTCCTGACGTGGTGGTGGTCGAAGGCATCGGCCAGCCCGGCGTCGTGCAGCACGCGGGCGGCGCTCGCTTGGTTCCCGGGACGGCCGTAGCCGTCGAAGGGCACCCCGATCAGTTCGATGTCGGCCATCGGTGACACCCCTCGGTGATCAGCGCGCTGTCTACGAAAATCACACCAGCTCGATGGCCTCGGCGATGGACGGCAAGATGCGGCTCGGGCGGAACGGGTACCGCTCGATGTCCTCGACGGACGTCGAGCCCGTCAGCACCAGGATGGTTTCCAGCCCGGCCTCAATACCGGCGACGACATCGGTATCCATCCGGTCGCCGACCATCACGGTGTTCTCCGAGTGCGCCTCGATCCGGTTGAGCGCGCTGCGGAACATCATCGGGTTGGGCTTACCCACGAAGTACGGTTCACGGCCGGTGGCCTTGGTGATCATCGCCGCCACCGAGCCTGTCGCTGGCAGCGGACCCTCGGCCGACGGCCCGGTCACGTCAGGATTGGTCGCGATGAAGCGGGCGCCGCCGAGAATCAGGCGGACGGCCTTGGTGATCGCCTCGAAGGAATACGTCCGGGTCTCGCCCAGCACGACGAAGTCGGGGTCCACGTCGGTGAGTGTGTAGCCCACGGCGTGCAGCGCCGTGGTCAGGCCGGCCTCGCCAATCGTGTAAGCCGACCCGCCGGGCAGCTGGTCGGCCAGGAACGCGGCGGTGGCGAGCGCGGACGTCCAGATCGATGCCTCGGGCACAGTCAGGCCGGAACGCAGGAGACGGGCGGACAGATCCCGGGGCGTGAAGATCGAGTTGTTGGTCAGGACCAGGAACGGACGCTGCTTGTCGACCAGCCGTTGCAGGAACTCGGCTGCGCCGGGCAGCGCATGTTCCTCGCGGACGAGCACGCCGTCCATATCGGTGAGCCAACATTGCGGTTCTGAGCGCACGGGTCCAGTGTGTCAGGCCGCGCGCCGCCCGTAGGGATTCCGTACTAGCCCATTGGCAGGTCTGGCATCGGCGCGTTGCACCGGTCCCGGAAATCCGCCGCGGCCTGCCGCACGACGCGCAGCTCGTTGCTCACCTGAGGGTTCGCGTCGAAGTACGCCTGGATGTCGGCGGTCATCTGATCGCGGGGCTTGCCTTTGAGACTGGTGAAGAACGCATTCACGTCCGGATGCGTGAACAGGTAAGACGACGTCCCCGCGGATACGCCCGCCATCACACCGGCAAGGTCGGCGGCGGTGCAGTTGGGCGGATCGGCGGCGGCTGTCGCCGCGCTGCCGAAGAGCATTGCACCAGCCATCATGCCGGCGCCAAGAACGCTGCGAGAGAACATATGAAGCTCCTTACTCGAATGGACAATCGGATCTGGGTGCTGCTCGATCAGCGTGGGCCGCCTGGGCGCCCCCCACCGCCACCGCCTCCGGGACCTCCGGGGCGGTTTGGACGTCCGGGATCCCAGATGATGTCGACACCCCAGTCATCGCTGCAATACCAGGGATCGGCGCAGTAGCCCGGATAAGCCGGACCCGCTTGGGGGGCAGTCGGGCCCCCGCCGCGCACCGTGCCCTGAGCGCACACGGTGGCGCCGCCGGCGTTTGTGCAATCCGCCAAGACCTCGGGTGCCCCAGCGAGGGCGATGGGTACTGACGCAAAAGCCAGCCCCAAGATCAGATACCGCACAGATATTTTCACGGCTCCCCCTTTCGACAAGTGAAAGGACCCGTCTGCCCGCAGAATACGGTCAAGTTCGCGATAGACGACAGTATTCGCAATAATGTCCCCGCGACGAGGGCGGAACGCGGGAATTCGCGTTGGCTAACCTTCGCAGTCCGAACGGCAAAGCGACTGAGCCCAGCTAACTTTCAGCACTTCCGTACCAATATGCACGGCCGCGCAATTGCCGAGCGTCAAGCCCACTGACTCCGCGAAAAGTCATGCGGCCCAATTGCCCAGTGCTAATGTCCGACCTATCTGGTTCGAGAAATGGGGCGGAAATGTCATCATCAGACACCGTGTGGTCGAAGCCCGCCGCAATGGCCATCCCCAAAGAGGGTTACTTCGAACTCGAGCGGGGCCGCTACGGTCCGGTCTTTCCCAGGACGCCTGCCTGCTACGGCTTCTCAATCATTGCGAAGGTGAAAGAAGGCCGCGAGGACGCGATCCGGGAACACGGTAAGACCATCCAAGCAGCCATCACCGAAACGCCGGAGTTCCTCGCTCCACTGCGACTGCACTACCTTCGCTGGGTCCTGTTTGATATCGGCGACGGCCTGACCTTCCAGTACCAGGGGATCTTCGACACCGACTTCGACAAGTACACCGAGGACGCCGTGCGGCTGTTCGGCCAGAGCGGGATCAACACGGTGTTCACCAACCTCGAGGGGTTCCCCGAGGATTGGAAGGAGAACCCGGACTCGTTCGTGAAGTTCGTCCGCGAGCATCACTACCCGAGCTTCCTGGAGTACGGCGAGTACCCCTACGTCTCAGCCGACGAGATCAAGAAGGCGCTGCGCCTGAAGTCCGCCTTCTCGGACATGCTCGACCAGATGCAATAGCCGTCGGGCGCCGAAATGCTCGAACTCGACGACATTCAGCACATCCTGCTGACGCGAACGCCGGCAATCACCGGGCGCTATGAATTCCTGACGTTCGACACTGCGGCCGGTGGCCGGGCCTGGCTGTCGGAACTGCTCGGCCTCGTGCAGTCCGCGGCCGACGCCACCGAAACCATGGACGAAAGCCGGCGGTGGATCACGTTGGCGTTCACGTGGACCGGCCTGCGCGCGCTCGGTGTGCCCGAGGAGTCGCTGGCCACCTTTCCCGATGAGTTCCGCGAAGGGATGGCGTCTCGCGCCGACATTCTCGGAGACACCGGACCAAATCACCCTGACAACTGGGTGGGCGGCCTCGCTGGCGACGATGTGCACGCCATCGCGATCCTGTTCGCCCGCGACGACGAGCAGTCCCGGATATCCATCGACAACCACGACAACCTGCTCGCCCGCACAGAAGGCGTCCGCAGCCTGTCGTTCCTCGACTTGAACGCAACTCCTCCGTTCAACTACGCCCACGACCATTTCGGATTCCGCGACAGGCTGTCGCAACCCGTCATGGAGGGCTCGGGCGAGGAACCCACGCCGGGTTCGGGCGCACCGCTGAAACCGGGCGAATTCATCCTGGGGTATCCGGACGAGGATGGGCCTGTCGCGAACCTGCCACAGCCCGACACACTCTCTCGCAATGGCAGCTTCATGGCGTACCGGCGCCTTCAGGAACACGTGGCCGAGTTCCGCGACTACCTGCGGGAGAACTCCGAGACGCCGGAGGGCGAGGAGTTGCTCGCGGCCAAGTTCATGGGTCGCTGGCGCAGCGGCGCCCCGCTGGTGCTGGCACCCGACAAGGACGACCCCGAGCTGGGCGCAGACCCGATGCGTAACAACGACTACAACTACAAGAAGATGGACCCCTTCGGCTATGCGTGCCCGTTGGGTTCCCATGCGCGACGACTCAATCCTCGTGACACCGCACACAATATGAACCGTCGCAGGATGATCCGGCGCGGGGCCACCTACGGACCCGCACTCCCCGACGGCGCGCCCGACGACGGCGTCGACCGCGGCATCGCCGCATTCATCATCTGCGCAGACCTCGTTCGCCAGTTCGAGTTCGCGCAGAACGTCTGGATCAACGACAAGGCGTTCCATGAGCTCGGCAACGAACACGACCCCATCTGCGGCACCCAGGACGGTACGCTCGATTTCACCGTTCCCAAGCGGCCAATCCGCAAGGTGCACAAAGGTATACCGGCGTTCACCACGTTGACGGGTGGTGCTTACTTCTTCCTTCCCGGCATCAACGCCCTGCGCTACCTGACCACATTGGGCAGGGAGGACATGTCATGACCGCAGCCCGCACCTACAACCAAACTCACGTCGCGCGGAAACAGAACGGTCGCCGACGGATCGGCATCTACTGGACGTGGAGCTATCCGTGGGAAGCTCAACGCGATCCTGGCGAGATGTACAACCGCTTCTCGACCATGACCGAGGTCCGAAACGCGTTGTGGCCCAGCTACGAAACCACCGAGTACGAGAAATCCCACTTCCTGCAGGGCATCGCCGGAACGCTGGAACTCTTCCACCGTTCGACGCTGGCCTTCCAGGAACTCGCGGGTGAGGCAACCGGCCACCCGGTCGCCGTGTTCCAACGCATCGACCAGGCCGGCTACCAGCTGCCGATCGATGAGCGGGTTCTCGCCGACACCGATACCTTGATGGTCTTCGGACTCGACCACATCCTCTCCGAGCAAGAGGCGGCACCGGAGGAGATCGCGGCCATCAAGGAGTGGTTGAAACGCGAGGGCACCTGTCTGCTGCTTGCGCCGCACCACGATGTGGGCTTCACCGACGACTTCACGCAACGGCAAATGGAGTTCCAACACCACGGCGATCCATTGGTGCCCCGCCAACAGCGGTTCGGTCAGTACACGAGGTCACTCATGAGAGCCCTCGATGTGCCTGTTCACAACACGTGGGGGCTGCGCCCCGCGGTCGTGGAGGGCACCAAGGAGATCGCCCCCCTGACGGGGTTCCGTGATCTGGATGCTGCCCAGTTGCTCGACAACGTAACGACCTTCAACTTCCACCCGCATCTCCCCCACTACGAATTGACCGCACCCGAGAGCGACTCCCTGCGCGTGCTCGGACGCCAGCGCGTGGACCCGAACCGCCCGCATCCGTTCACCGCTGCGGGCAATACCGAGTTCAACGCGCTCATCTGGATGCCCCCGGATGGCGAGCGGGCCGGCGATATCGTGCTCATCGACTCCACGCACTTCACCACCCTGTTCGGCGGCACCGACAGCCTGCGCAATCTCTGGCACAACCTGGCCACCATGAAATAGCACCCGCCTCAGGTACTGCATCACGCACTATCTCGGTTGGTTGGGTACTCCGGGGAACAACTGCACATCCGGGCCGGAGGTCACGTAACCCATCTGTTTGGTGATCAGATGCGGCGCGAAAACGGCGCCGTAGAGGACGTTTCCAACAACGATGACGGTGAGGACGGAAAAGATCGCCGACTGCACACGCGTCTTGGACAACTTGTCCGACCACATCTCGACGACGTTGCGGCCCTGTGAATCGACGCGGCCGAGCAGGTACGTGAAGACCATCATCTGGATGCCCATCGCGATGGCGTCGTAGATCGGGTACTGATGCAGCGTGCCCTCGAACAGGCCGAGACCCGGAATCACATAGGCGTAGTAGAAGACTCCCAGGCGCGCGCCGAGGCCCGCGTTGAAGATCAGGGCCCAGCAGAAACCGACGACGAGGCCGACGATCAACAGGGTTTGCGGCTGCCGCCAGTTGAATCGTGCGGACAGCCGCCGTCCGATGGCCGCGCCCGTGACCGCGGGAATGCAGAAATAGCCGATGTACCCCAACGGCACCGCCGAGGGCAGCCCGCCCCACGTCATGTTCAGCGGCCACCACGACGGCATGCGTGGCAGTGCCGGCGGGAACTGGGCGTACATTGCCCAGTCATAGGGCGCCTCGATCCACGAGAACGAGATCGCCGAAATGCACAGCAGAAGCAGCGGGTGTAACCGGCCGCGCCGGACACTCAAATAGATGCCGACGATCACGAACAGGATGCCGCTGCCCCAGCCGAAGGCGTTGGACGCGATCAGCAGCGGCGTCATCTCGGTGTTCATCGGTCGGCCTCGTCGACAGTCTGCCCTCCGCGCGAGCGTTCATCGTCGCGCGGGCGGCGTGCGTCGGGGTCGAAGTAGATCACCGCACCGAATATGACGATGATCAGCCCGAACAGAGTGCCCAGCATGATGAGTTGGCCCACGAGCGCGTCCCTTCAGCGATCAACCGATCAGTAATAGTGCACACTATTAACAGGGCTCAGGTCAAGGACAGCTATCGTGGAGAGCCACTAGCCGCGCAGCGCGGGGAGAGTGAGAAGCCGTGCCGCAGCGTGGTTCACCGGGAAGGCAGACCGTCCCGACGCCGCGCCGTCCGCGCGGAGAGGCGCGCAGGCTGCTGCTCGACGCCGCGCGCGATCTGTTCGCCCGCCAGGACTATCGCGCCACGACGACGCGCGAGATCGCCGAAGCCGCCGGGGTCACCGAGTACTTGTTGTTCCGCCACTTCGGTTCGAAGGCCGGGTTGTTCCGCGAAGCACTCGTCCTGCCGTTCACGAACTTCGTCGACGACTTCGCCAAGACTTGGCGGGCCGTCGTCCCCGAGGAAACCGACGAGGAGGATTTGGCTCGGCTGTTCGTCGGCCACCTCTACGACGTGCTCGTCGAACACAAAGGTCTGCTGCTGACCCTTGTCACCTCAGACGGGCTCAGCGAAGAGGAGATCGAAAGCGCCGGGATCTCCGATATTCGGCAAGCGCTCACCCTGCTCGGCCAGATCAGCGGCGAAGGCATGCGCCTGCGTGGGCTGCGTTCAGGTCACCCGGATCTGCCCGCACACTCCACGGTGGCCATGATCGTCGGCATGGTGGCGTTGCGGTCGACGTTCTTCGGCAACCGTCCGCCGTCACGAGAGGCGATCGTCAACGAACTCGTTCAGTCGACGCTACACGGATTCCTCCACCGCCCGTAATGCGCGCCTATCCCCCAGGTCCGTTGGGCCACTTGAGCAATGAGCCCGCATCGACCCGGATCTGCTGACCGGTGATATAACGACTGTCATCGCTGGCCAGGAACACGCCCAGCTTCGCCATGTCCACGGGTTCGATGTACGGGATCGGCATGGCCTGGAAGATGGTGAACAACGGCTCGGCGTCCTCGCGAGTCGCCTGCTTGCCCTCCATGGTCAGGTCCGGTCGGAACATGCTGTACATGCCGTCGTTCTGCAGCAGATGGGTGTTGCAGTTGGTCGGATGGATGGCGTTGACGCGGATCATCTTGTCCGCCAGAGCCATCGACATCTCTTCCACATACTCGATCAACACGCGCTTGCTCCAGCCGTAGCCCCTGCCGCCGGGACCCATGTTCGGGTTGTCGGTGGTGCCGCGGATCATCCCGGCGGTGGATCCCGTGATGATCACGGAGGAACCATCGGGCAGATGCGGGACGGTGACCGCGACGGTGTTCATCACACCGAGCAGGTCGACGTCGCTGGCGTCGACAAACGACATCGCGTCGAAGGCTCTACCCATGGCCATCGGCAGGATGCCGGCGTTTGCGACGACGATGTCGATCTTGTCAAGGTCGGCGACCCCCGCATCGACAGCGTCGCGCAACTCGTGACGCTCCCGGACATCGGCGACGCGGGCGACGATGCGGCGTCCGGTTTCCTTGACCGACCGCTCGGTCTCGGCGAGATCGTCGGGAGTCGCCAACGGATAGGGGTTGGACGGGATGTCGCGGCAGATGTCGACCGCGATGATGTCGGCGCCCTCCTTGGCCATCTCGATCGCGTGTGCTCGACCCTGCCCGCGGGCCGCACCGGTGATGAAGGCGACCTTGCCGTCGAGCCTTCCGGTCATGTCGTACTCCTTGAGTGCCGGCGAAGCTATGGGTTCGCGGTGTATTCCACGTGCAGTGCCGTCAGCCCGCGCATGATGAATGTCGGCTCATACCCGTACTTTCGATCGTCGGCCCGCCCGTGCATCTCCTCGGAGATGCGGATGTCGGCCATCCGGTCGAGGATCCGATTGACCGCGATGCGAGCCTCTGACCGCGCCAACGGCGAGCCGGGGCAGGAATGCGGACCGCGTCCGAAAGCGATGTGCTCGCGCACGTTGGGCCGGTCGTGCCTGAACTCGTTCGGAGCTTCGAACTTGCGCGGATCGCGGTTGCTGGCGCCCGGCAGCATCATCAGGATCGTCCCGGCGGGCACGCCGTAGTTCCCGATGGTGGTCGACGTGCGAGCCAGCCGGAAGTGGCTCTTGACGGGGCTTTCCATCCGCAGGCACTCCTCGAGGAACGCGGGGATCTGCGAGCGGTCGTCGCGAAGAGACTTCTGGATGTCGGCCCGTTCGCCGAGCACCCGCATCGCCGTGCTCACGAGTTTCGTCGTCGTGTCGGTACCCGCTGCGAACAGGAACGTCGCGAGCTTGACGACCTCGTCGACCGGCGGCACCGACCCGTCCGGGTATGTCGCGGCGGCGAGTTCGGTCAGCACGTCGTGTCGAGGCTCTCGACGCCGGTCGGTGATGTACTCCGTGAACTTCTCATCGAGCCACATCAGCGGGTTGTGCGCGACGGTCTCGCCTTGGTTGCCGTCGACCTCGCCGAGGGGCTCGGCGCCCATCATCTGCTTGAACTCCTGATGATCTTCCGCCGGGACGCCTAGTAGATCGGCGATCACCATCAGCGCCAACGGTTTCGCGAAGTCCTCCATGAACTCGCACGAGCCGCGGTCGATGATCTTCTCGAGCTGCTGGTCGACCAGACGCCACATGAACTCTTCGTTCTCGCTGAGCCGCTTCGGCGTGATCAGCCTGCTCAGTAGTCCACGCGTCTTCTGATGTTCGGCGGCATCCATGGTGACCACGTGCTCCGCCATCGGAATCGCGGCGCGGTGTTCTTCGATGAGGGCGCTGATGTCGTCGCCTGCCGGGGTGAACGGCAACGGCGGAAACGGACCTGCCACCGCGACACACGACGACATCGCGGGATCTTTGTAGGCGGCGAGCGCTTCTTGGTGCCCCGTCACCGCCACCACGCCGTAGGGTGTCGCCCGCTGCACAGGACATTTCGAGCGCAGCTGGTCGTAGTACGTGTACGGGTCGGGGATCAGCGACATGTCGGTGAAGTAGTCGATCGATTCGAGGTCGCTCATCGCGCAGGCTCACTTCCTGCCGGCTGCGGATCGAACAACACGGGAACCGATGTCGGCGAACGGAACACCTGTCCCCGCACGTGCGGATCGTCACCGTCGGGATCGAGCCTCAGGTTCGGCAGCCGGTCGAGCAGCAGATTGATGGCCGTGCGCATCTCGAGGCGAGCGAGGTGCATGCCGAGGCACACGTGGACGCCGTGGCCCCACGCCAGGTTGCTCTTCTGCTGACGAAAGATGTCGAATTTGTTGGGGTCCGGGAAGCGGTCATCCTGGTGCGTCGCCGATCCCAACATCGGCATCACGGTCGCGCCCGCGGGTATCGACACCCCGCCCAGGACGGTGTCCTTGGTCGCCACGCGCGTGATGGTCAGTAGCGGCGGTTCCCACCGCACACCCTCCTCGATGGCTTGTGGAAGCAATGAGCGGTCGGCGCGGATGGCCTCGAGTTGATCCGGATTCGACAGCAGAGCCAGCAGCAGGCTGCCGAGCGAGCGGTAGGTCGTCTCGACACCGGCGGGCAGCAGGAGCCGAAGAAACGAGAAGATCTCCTCGTCATTGAGCTTCTCCCCGTCGATCTCCGCGGCCGCCAGTGCGCTGATCAGATCAGCGCGCGGCTCGGCCCGGCGTGCTTCGAGAATCGGTGCGAAGTAATCACACAGTGCAGCCGAAGCCGCCAGTCCCCGTTCGGGATTCATGAGCCAGCTCAACAGGGATATCGACCAGCGCTGGAACTGCGGATAGTCTTCCTCCGGCAATCCGAGCAGGCCGGCGATGATCTGGCTCGGATAGTCGAAAGTGAACTCCTTGACCAGATCCGCATTGCCGTTGGGAGCGAACTTGTCGATCAGACCGTTGGCCACTCGGCCGACGAGCTCGTCTTCCCACCGCGCCAACGACTTCTGTGCGAAGGCCTTTGACACGAGGCCGCGAAGCCGACCGTGGATCGGCTCGTCCATGCCGAGCATCACCCCTTCGCCAAGCACCGGGCCGAAGGCGGCGATGACCGCGGCCGACGAGAAGGTCTCGTTGTCGCGCAGCATCTGCTGGACGTCTTCGTGGCGATAGACGATGAACATCGGTAGCGACTCTTCGTGCGGAAGCGCCCCGGATGTTTCGAGCCGCTGCACTGGCTCCTCGCGGCGAATCCGCGCCAACTCCGTGTACGGGTCACGAACGTCGCCCGAGATGGCGTCGTCGAAGGCCCCGAAGTCCTCGAGATCGTCGAATAGATCTGTCAAGTCCGCTCCTCCTACTGGGCTGGGTAGGCCACCGATTTCACCTCGGTGTACTGGCTGAATCCGACGATGCCGTTCTGACGGCCGACGCCGCTGTCCTTGTAGCCGCCGAAGGGGGTGTCCGCCCCGTATCCGGCGGTTCCGTTGAGTCCGATGAAGCCGGCCCGCAGCCGGCGCGCAACGGCAAGGGATCGATCGAGTGAACTCGACATCACGTTCCCCGCAAGCCCGTAGACACTGTCGTTGGCGATCCGGACGGCATCGTCTTCGTCCTCGTAGGGGATGACGACGAGGACGGGGCCGAAGATCTCTTCCTGGGCGATGGTCATCGAGTTGTCGACATCGGTGAAAAGGGTTGGGGTGACCCAGAATCCCCTGTCGAAATCTTTGGGCGGCTCGGGGCTTCCGACGAGCATCGTCGCGCCCTCGTCGATACCCTTGCGGATGTAACCGAGGATGCGCTCCTGCTGCTTGGCGGAGATCACCGGCCCGCAGATGGTGCCGGGATCCTGCGGGTCGCCGGCCTTGATGTTCTCGTAGATGCCCCGCAGGACGGCGACACCCTCGTCGTAGCGCGACCGCGGCAGCAGCATCCGGGTCGGTGCCGCGCATCCCTGGCCCGCGTGCATCAGCGGCCCGATTCCGATCAGGCAGGCCGTGTTGAAGTCCGCGTCTTCGAGCACGATGGTCGCGGACTTCCCGCCGAGTTCGAGGAACAGGCGCTTCATCGTCGCGGCGCCTTTCTCCATGATCCGCTTGCCCACCACCGTCGATCCGGTGAACGAGATCATGTCGACCTTCGGCGACAGGGTGAGTTCCTCACCGACGAAGTGATCGGACGCGGTGACGACGCTGACGACACCCGCAGGGATGTCGGTCTTCTCGGCGATGAGCCGCCCGAGCCGGGTCGCGTTGAACGGGGTATTGGGTGCGGGTTTGAGCACGACGGTGTTGCCGGTGGCCAAGGCCTGCCCGAGCTTGTTGATCGTGACCTCGAACGGGAAGTTCCACGGCACGATCGCGCCGACCACGCCGACGGGTTCGTGCCACACCTTTCGTCGGGTGTTGACTCCCGTCACCGATACGACTTTGTCGCCGAGGTCGGCTTCCCATTCGAAGTTGTCGATCAGCCGGGCGGGATACTTCAGACCGTCCTCCAGCGGCGCATCCAGGTGCGGGCCGTGCGTCACCGCTCGCGGCGCCCCGACCTCGAGGATGAGCTCCTCCCGCACCTCCTCGAGCTCGCTCTCGATCGCGTCGTGCAACTGCAGCAGGCAACGCTTCCGAAGCTCCCGGTTGGCCGACCAATCGGTGTCGTCGAAAGCCCTTCTGGCAGCGTCGATCGCACGGTTCATGTCGGCCTTTGACGCATCGGCGACTTCACCGAGGACGTCTTCGTTGGCCGGATTGATATTGGTGAAGGTGCCTGCTTCACCGTCGACGAGCTCGCCGTCGATCAACATCCTCGACTCGAATTTCACTGCCGTCGCTTCAGTCATTGGGCCTCACTCCTGTCGGGCTCTGGCTTCGCGGGCATCAGCGACATCAGTCGCACGAGGACCGGCTGGGGAATCACCTTGGCGGCGGCGACCATCACCTTCTGCGATGCGGTCAACGGGTAGGCACCACCCCGCATCGCCCCTTTCTTGGGAATGCCCATCACCAGTCGCGGCAGGTGGTGCATCCCGGCGGCAGGCAAGAGTCTGTTGATGATCAACAGGCTCGACGCGTCGGGTCCCACGCCCCGTCGTCGGAACGACCCCTCGTCGCCCAGAGCCTTGACAACGCTGCCAGTGAACAGTTCTGGCGACCGCGCGAACCTGATCGCGAATCGACCGCGTGAGTTCATGGTGTGGTGGATGCGGGCGTAGGGACCGTTGAAGTTGCGATCGTCGGTGGTGCCCGCGTCGGTGATGATGTCGGTGTCGTAGGTGCCACTGACCAGAACTGTCACTCCCAGCCCGAACGGTGCGATCTCACCCGCCAGCGACTCCGCCCAGCGGTCCAGTGCTCCCTTGGCTGCGGAGTACGGCGCGATGCCGGGCATGCCGCGGACCCCACCCGTGCTCGACACCATGACGATGCGGCCATGGCCCGCCGCCCGCATCGACGGCAACAACGCCTTCGTCAGTGCGACTGGTCCCATGACATGCGTGGAGAACATCTTCTGCCACAGATCCAGGTCCGCCTCTTCCACCATGCCGGCGGCGGAGATGCCCGCGTTGTGCACCAAACCGTATGGCGCGCCAACGGTTTGGTCGATCGCCTTGGCTGCCGCGGTGATCGAGGCGGCGTCCATCAGGTCGAGTTGAACCCCGACCAGTCTGTCGTCGTCCTCGTCGGCGCCGGTCGCCGCGCGCAGCAGCGGCATTCCGCGATCGGGGTTGCGCATCGCCGCGACCACGCGCCACCCCTCGCGATAGAGGCGCACGGCCGACGCGAAGCCCAGACCCCGAGAGGCGCCGGTGATGACGACGCTGCGCGGCTCAGTCATCCCCTGTTCTTCGCTCAAGCGCTCATCACCCACTCTGGGCTTCCGTCGCGCATCTCATACTCTTCGATCCCAGCTCCACGTCGGTGTTGCGGGATGGCCCCTGCTGCCAGGTGGACCACTTGCCGACCGAGTACGGCCCTTCGGCTCCGTTCGCCCGGTAATACCCTTGCGGGTCGTACACCTTTGCCTCGGGATACGGCCACGGGCAGGCGACCGATGTCGCCAGGCCGCTGGCCTTGATCGCCCAGAACCAGCCGCCGTAGGCGAAGTACGAAACGTTGATGATCGCGAACATCACGATGAAGGTGCCGAGGACCGGCTTTGCCGGGAACAGCCTTGCCTTCGCAGCGAGCTTCTCGGCCACCGATTTTCCCGTATCGTCGCGATAGACGAGGATGGCCGCAGGGATCATCACGAATGTCACCGACAACGACTCCCAGATGAGCGGGAACTGGAAAGTGGTGCCCGGGAACAGTGTTCCGAACGGGATGGCCTGCGAATAGATGTACAGCCCGGTGCGCACCAGGCTGATCTCCAGCATGGCGTCGAAGATGAAGCCGATCACGAGCACGAGTCCGCCGAGGCTGAGCAGCGGGTGCCGGCTCACGAACGCTTCCGGGCCGCGCTTGGCCTGCATCTTGCGCAGAATCCAGATCGCGGGGAAGTACGGACCGAAATAGAAAGTGACGTAACCGAACACGATGAAGGGTTCGACCGTCGGGGACATCATGATCAGGTACCAGTTCTCCGGCCAGTGCAGGAGCGCCGGGTTGTACACCGCGTACGGTGACCAGTTCATGATCGGGTCCTGCCACACGATCAGCGTGGTGACCAGGACCATCAGCAACACCGGGCTACCCGGATTTCTGCGCCAGCCGACGATGAAGACGATCGTCAGCACGACGACCATGATCAGCGCGCCGACCTGCGGGATGATCTGCCAGTGATCGAAGCCCGTCAGGAACTCGACCGGGCGGGGCCGTCCTTCGACGTTGGGGTTCGCCACCCGCGGATCGACTGCCGTCCGCCCGACAGCGAGGAACAACCCGAGAAAACCAAGCCATGCGAAGAGGGCGATGACGCGCCCCCAGTTCGGCCCCTTACGCGCCGAGTCGACCGAGTCAAGCGGTTTGTCGGGTGGCGCGGATTCTCTGGTAGCCATCTGCGGTCAGTCTTCCTCGCCGAAGCGGTCGACCAAATGCGAGTTCACGCCGTCGGCGTCGAGTGTCCGGGCGACGAGATACCCCGAGCCCATCCATGCGCGCCGCGTCCACTTGCCAAGGGACACCCGCGTTCCCGGTGCTCCAGAGGCGGCGGGCATCATCTTGACCCGCTCGAGCGCCTCTTTCACGCCGCGCGGACTCAGCGGATGGGCATCGGTGAACGCGCGTACCAGCGTCGCGGCGACGTCGCGGTTCACCACGGTCACGCAGAATTCCGGACGGCTGCCGCTGTACTTCGCGGCATAACGGTCGAGAAAGTCCTGGCCGATCGGGTTGTCCTCGTCGTACTGGTCGACCCCGATCCAGCCCATGAAGGCGTTCCACATGATCGGGTTCACCCAGGCGTTCTGGAAAGCGGTCGTGGTGAACCGCGGCGGATCCCACCCCACAGCCTCGAGCGCCGGGTTGACGAAGACGATGCCGAAGCCGAAGCCGAGGTGCACGATCGCCTCCGCCTTCGCCTCGTGTAGCGTGCGCACGGCTTCGTTGACGTCCTGCGCCGTCTGAGCGATCGCCGCCTCTGCAACGATCCGAATTCCCTTGCGACGGCACGCACTCCGCAGGTTCTTCAGATAGCTCTCACCGATGAGGCTCTGTTCGACGAGGACACCGATCTCGGTGAGGCCGCGTTTGGCGACGAGATCGGCAATGAAGATCGGTTCGTCGGTCATCGACCCCTGCGGGAACGCGAACGTCCACTCGCCCAGCCAATCGTCGGTCCCGGTGACGCTGATCGCTGGAACCTTGAAGCGCTCTTCGATCGCCTCGCGCATCGGCACGCAGTTGTCGGTGATGTTGGGGCCGAACACCACGAGGCACCCCTCGTCGACGAGCTCACCGTAGGCGTCGATGACCGCCTTCACCGAACCCTTGGGCAGACCCTCGACCTCGCGGTAGATCATCTGCACGGGACGGTCCATCAAGCCCTGCTCGACGGCCTCTTCGAAGATCAGGTCGAAGCACTGGGTGAACGAGGCCAACAGTTCCTCCGGGAAGCCTGGAGGCAACGTGAAGTCCATCAGGTAGCCGACCTTGATCGGCTCAGCAGTGCTCTCGTAGGACATCGGACCTCCCTCAAGAGTGACCTAATATTTGTTCAGACCCTAGCCGTGGCGATCAGCATGGTCAATCAACCTCGGACACGCCCAGGTAGACGTCGATCATTTCGTTGAGGCCGCGGCTCACGGACGCGTCGTCGGTCAGCGGACCGGCGATCGCGGCCCTGGCCGCATCGCGCATGGTCAAACCCTCGACGATGAGCCGGCCCGCAGCGATGAGCACGCGCGTGGATGCGACTTCACGAAGACCCCCGGTCTCGAGGCGCCGGATGGCCTGACCGAACTTCACCAGCTCGACGGCCGTCGCATGATCGACACCCGCTTCGTGCGTGACGATCCCCTCTTCTACCTCCGGCTCGGGAAAGCCGAACTCGATGGCGACCATCCGTTGCCGCGTGGAGTCCTTGAGGTCCTTCAGGACGCTCTGGTAGCCGGGGTTGTACGACACGACGAGACCGAATCCCGGTGCTGCGTCGAGGGTGATGCCAAGGCGCTCGATGGGCAGTTGGCGCCGGTAGTCGGCGAGCGGATGAAGCACGACCGTGGTGTCCTGACGGGCTTCGACGACCTCATCGAGATAGCAGATCGCGCCTTCGCGCACCGCGTGCGTCAACGGGCCGTCCACCCAGACCGTCTCGTCGCCGCGCAGCAGGTAACGCCCGACCAGGTCGGCGGTGGTGAGATCGTCGTGGCACGCGACGGTGATCAGCGGACGTCCCAGGTCGTGTGCCATGGCCTCGACGAACCGGGTCTTGCCGCAACCGGTCGGACCTTTCAAAACCAATGACAAGCCCTGGCGGTAGGCAGCTTTGAACACCGCCTCCTCGTTACCCACCGGCCGGTAGTACGGACGTGAGGCATCGGTCTGAGGCGCGGCACCGTTTTGGTACGCGAGTCCGGGCTCGGTGCCCATTGCACCCCTTTCGTCAGCCGCGTCTCTGCGGTGGGTCAGAGCCTAGCCGGAACAGATGTTTGTTTCAATATCATGACACCCGGCGCCGTACTTCTGCGGACCTGATCGCCGACCGGAAGAGCGGCCCGACGATTCCCGCCAGTTGGTCGGGCCGCGCGATGGTGGCGTGCGCGGTGCTGCCAAAGACTCGCTTGAGCGCCTCTACGTCGGTCCCGGCTCCCACGGTCAGACACACACAGCCGGTGCCACGGCGCCGGGCCTCGGTCAACGCGCGCCGCGCATCGGCCGCACCGTAAGCACGTTCATAGCCGTGGTCGTAGGCCAGCCCGTCGGACACCACGACCAGCAGGCGTCGTGACGTCCCACCGCGTGCCTCCAGGACAGTCGAGCCGTGGCGGATGGCCGCACCGAGGCGCGAATACGCTCCCGGCTCGAGGCTGTTCAGCCGTCGAAGCACCCTGGCGTCGAGATGGTCGTCGAATCTCTTGACGGGCAACATGTTCACCGCGTTGCGGCCTTGAGAGTTATAGGCGTACAGCGCGACGCGATCACCGAGGTCGTGCAGCGCGACCATCAGGTCGGTGATCACCGCACGTTGCTGCTGATGGACTGTCCGCCCGACCGTTCCCGGTTCCGCGGTCGACCCGGAGACATCGAGCAACAGCAGTACCGACAGGTCCCGGCGGCGCCGCAAGCTGTCGAGATAGACCGCTTCGTCAGGCACCGACCCGGCCCTCACCTCGACGCGCGCCTCAACGGCGGCGTCGATGTCGATGTCGTCGCCCTGGGACTGCCGGTGCCGACGATGCAGGCCCATACCGAGCCGTGCCAGGGGCCGTCTGACGCCGATGGCCCCGTCGATCGCGTCGGCCGCCGACGCCTTGACCTTCGGCTCCACCTCACGCACGGTGCACCAGTCCGGCCGATAAGTTTTTCGGTCGGCGTCCCACTCCGGGTACTTGACACCGTGCGCGGTGATGTCGATGACGTCCTCCGTTGACGCCTTCGCCGTCGACGACACCGCCAAGGCACCCCGGTTGGCCGAGTTGGTGCGGTGCGTCGGCGAGTCGGCGCCCGGCGGCCCGCCGCTGCCTCCCGTCTTGCGCGCCGACGACAACATCTTCTTGAGCCACTTGCCGATGAACCCGCCCCCACCGACGGGATTGGAGAACAGGTCGGGGTCGTCGCTGTCGTCGACCTCACCGTCATCGAGTTCTTCGAGGGCCTCTTTACTTTCGCGGCGCGGCATGTGAGCAGCCGTTTCATGATCCACCTGCGCCGAGGCGCGCCCGCCTGCGGCCAACACCTTCCTGGCCCGGATGACGCCGAACCCGGCCGGCGGATCATCGAGCGCGTCCCTACCCGAGGCGATGGACAGCGATGATTCCGGCGAATCGCTGCGGCAGGCCGTTGCGGGATCGGCAAGCGCACTGAAGACGCCCGGCAACACCTCGCCGTTGGCGGCCAGTGCGCGGTGTCCCTCGATGGCCAGATAGCGCTTGGCCGAGCGCGGGTGCCGGATCAGCGCGCCCATGATGTCCGGCGACAGGCTGTCGGCCGCGATCAGTGAGGCATGTACCGCCACCGATTCCAGGTTCTTTCGCGCTGGCGCGGATGCGTCCACGAAGACCGTCTGCCCATCAGTCCATGACGGCTCCCCCGGTTCGACGGCAGCCACCACGACAGGTCGGCCGGCCAGCGCGGACGCCAACAAGCCCAGTGACTCCAGGCGGTCGGCCGCGTCGTCGTTCGCCACCGTAACCCCCACCGCACATGCGTTGACCAAATATCTGTTCCACCGTAGAGTCCGGTCCTACTCGAGTCAATCGGCGTCAAGTCGGCAAGGAGCGCATCGTGATCGACTTCGACGGCCAGGTCGCGATTGTGACTGGTGCCGGCCGTGGACTGGGCCGGTTGTACGCCCTTGATTTGGCGCGGCGGGGTGCGTCCGTGGTGGTCAACGATCTCGGCGGAACCATGCGTGGCGACGGCGCCGACACGAGCGTCGCCGATCAGGTCGTCGAGGAGATCAAGGAAGCAGGCGGACGCGCGATCGCGTCTCATCATTCGGTTGACAGTCCCGAGGGCGGCCAGGCGATCGTCGACACCGCACTCGACGCGTTTGGACGGCTGGACTCCGTCGTCAGCAATGCCGGCATCTTCAACAGCATTCCGTTCGATGCGCTCACCCCCGACGACTGGCGGCAGATGCTGCGGGTCCATCTCGACGGCGGCTTCTACCTGAGCCAGCCGGCATACCGGGTGATGGCAAAGCAGAACTACGGACGGTTCGTCTTCATCTCGTCGTCGGCCGGCAACTTCGGTCAGCCGTCCGAGGCGCACTATGCGGCAGCCAAGACCGGCCTTGTCGGACTGTCCAACGTCATCGCGATCGAGGGAGCGGCACACGGGATTCTCTCGAATACCGTCCTGCCCACCGGCTTTTCGCGGATGGTCACCGAGACGGTCGGCGACGAGAAGTTTCTCGAGGAGTCCGGTTTCATGCGCGCCATCAGGGCCGAGCTGGTGGTGCCACTCGTGACATTCCTGGCAAGCCGCGCCTGCGATGTCACCCACCGCAACTACTCGGCGTGCGCGGGGCGCTATGCGCGCGTATTCGTCGGGCTCGGCGAGGGCTGGCTGGCAGATGCCGAACCGACCGCAGACGACATCCTGGAGCACATCGATGCGGTGTCGGCGACCGACAAGTTCATCGTGCCCGACTCGATCGTCGACGAAGTTCTCGAAGTATGCGACCGCCTTGGTATCAGCGCGATGCCCGACAACGCCGAGGTCGCCTTCCCCGAGCCCACGAAATCCTAGGAACGGCCGTGGGAATCGAGGAGCTTCTCAACACGAGGAGACCAGTTCGGGAGCAACGGATGGGACGGTGAATGAGCATCGACGAAGATGTGCGAAGAAGACTTGCCCGCCTGGAGGATCGCGAGGAGATCCGCGATTGCATGATGCGGTACGCGCGCGGCATGGACCGCCGTCATCGCGACGTTCTCCGGTCGGCCTACCACGACGGTGCCGTCGACGATCATGTCGGTTTCATCGGCGAGGTCGACGATTTCATCGATTGGGCCTTCGCGTATCACTCCACGCAGACGCGTTACCAGCACTACCTGCTCAACCACACCGCAGAAGTCGACGGCGACGAGGCGCATACCGAGACCTATTACCTGTTCGTCGGCACCGACCGCGAGCCCGCCAACCACCTGACCCTGTCCGGCGGCCGTTACGTGGATCGCCTGGAGCGACATGACGGTCGGTGGGCGATTGTGGACCGGGTGTGTGTCGTCGAATGGAACGCCGAGTCGACGTCATTCATCACCGACGAGGTGATCGCGATGATGGCGGGCTCCATGAAGGTCGCTGCGCATGACGCGACGGACCCCTCCTATGACCGGCCGTTGATCGCGTCGCGGACGGACGCATCGTCGTGAGCGCAACCTCCGATTGCGGCATACCCGCAGTTCGGACAGCGGTCGGTAGGATCTGCTTGCAGTTGTCCAAGTCGATGACGCCGAGAAAGGTGTGCAGTTCGTGATGACCGACGCCGACGCCGTTGGGCGAAGTCCGAGGGGTGACCGACCCGCGGGCAAGCGGGGTCGGCGCGCCACGAAACTCACCGCGGTCAGCGACCAACCGGCGGTCGACGCCACGCGACGAACCGAGATCCTCAAGACGGCGAATTCCGTCATCGCTACAACGGGCCTTCGGACGTCGCTCCAACAGATCGCCGATGCCGCAGGCATCCTCGCGGGCAGCCTCTACCACCATTTCGACTCCAAGGAAGCGATCCTCGTCGAGTTGATCCGGCGGTATCACGCCGATCTGGACCGCGTCGGCGAGTTGGCGCTGAAACGTCTCGATGAGGCCGATCCCCGCCCCGTCGCCGAACAGATCACCACGCTCGGCCGCGAAATCGCTCGCTGTGCGGTGGAGCACCGGGCCGCCCTGCAGATGTCGTTCTATGAGGGCCCGAGCTCGGACCCCGAGCTGATGGAATTGACCCGGCGTCCGCCCTCGACCATCCAGACCGCCATGTTGCAGGCGCTTCGGGCAGGACGCTGGAGCGGATACATCCGATCCGATCTGGATCTTCCGACGCTGGCCGACCGGGTCTGCCAGAGCATGCTGCACGTCGGTCTCGACGTCATCCGCCACAACGCGTCCACCGACGAATTGGCCACGATGAAAAGCCGTATCGCACTCGAGGGACTCGCGGTGGATGTTCCCTCGGACGCGGACCTGGACAAGTCGAACGCATTCGCGGCCGCAGAAGCCGTGATCCAGAGTTGGGTAGACACCGAGGACGACACCGATCTGAAGGCGGCTCACGTGCGCGCCGTCGCGCGTGCCGAATTCGGCCGCCGCGGATACGAAATGACGACGATCCGGGACATCGCGTCCGCCGCGGGGCTGGGCACCGGCACCGTGTACCGCGTCATCGGCTCGAAGGACGAGCTGTTGATGTCGATCATGCTGGAGTTCGGCCACAAGGTCGGCGGCGCGTGGACGGACATCGTGCGGACCGACTCCACGACGCTGGAGAAGCTCGACGCCTTGAGCTGGCTGAACATCAACGCACTCGACCAGTTCCCCGACGAGTTCCGCATTCAGCTGGCCTGGCTGCGCCATACCCCACCGGATACTGCCAACCCCGCGTGGTCGTTCACGACCCGGATTCGGCAGATGAAAGCTCTACTCTCCGAGGGCATTCGCGCCGGGGAGCTCCGCAAAGAGAGTCCCGCCGCCGATCTGCTGGCCCGGTGCATCATCGGTGAACAGTGGATTCCGGAGAACATTCTGCAACAGATCGGCACGCGCAATGCGTTGATCCTGGCCCGCGACACCACCCTGCGGGGCATCAGCGTCCGCGAATCAGTCTGACCGGTTGTCCCGCAGGGCGCCGAAGCGTGGGATGCCCATCATCACGCGAATCATGTGATGCATGCCAACCGACGGCATGATCTTGTTGGCCAGCAACAACATCCGCGCGTCGGGCCCGACGGGCCTACGGACAAATGCGGCGTTGCCGTCGAGGGCCTTGGCCAGGCCCGCCGCGAATTTGTCCGGAGAACGGGCGGCCAGCTTCATGGCGTAACGCCCCCGCTTGTCCATCGTCCGATGGTGGCGCGCATACGGACCCGTGAGATCACGGCTGTCCGTGGTCCCCGCGTCGGTGATGATCTCGGTGTCGTAGGTGCCCGCCACCAGGATTGTCACGCCGATCCCGAATGGCGACACCTCGCCGGCCATCGACTCACCCCATCGTTCGAGCGCTCCCTTGACCGCCGAGTAGGGCGCGGTAGCCGGCATGCCGCGGACACCGCTCTCGCTTGACACCAGCACAATTCGGCCTCGACCCGCTGCTCGCATCGACGGCAGCAGCGCCCGCGTCAGGGCGACCGGCCCGAAGATATTGGTGGTGAACATTCGCTCCCATAGGTCAACCGGCGTCTCCTCGACCATGCCTGCGGCTGATATTCCGGCGTTGTGCACCAACCCGTACGGTGCACCCACGGCGGCGATGATCGCCTCGGCGGCGGCGTCGATCGAGGCGGGATCGGTCAGGTCCAGCTGGACGCCGATGAGTCGATCGTCATCGCTGGCCGCGCCCGTTGCGCGGCGAAGTTCCTCGAGCCCGGGCGTCAGTGACCGCATGGCCGCAATCACCGTCCAGCCCTCGCGGTAGAGGCGCTGTGCGCACGCAAACCCGAGTCCTCTCGAGGCGCCGGTGATGACGACGCTGCGCGTCACCGGTGCCGGGATCGTGAGGTCGTCGCGGTAGTCCGGTGGCATGACAGCCCTTCTCACGCCGTCACGATGGGGAGCTTGCCCCATCCGCGAACACTCGAGGTGTGCGCCATCTCGGCGTTGTCGAAGTCGACGTACCATTCGGGCCAACGGGTCAGCATCTCTTCGAGCGCCACCCTCGCCTGCATACGGGCCAGCGACGAGCCGAGGCAGAAGTGCAATCCCTGACCGAACGACAGATGCGATCCGGTGCGGTGGATGTCGAAACTCTCCCCGTCGGGGTAATGCCGTTCATCCCGGTTGGCTGAACCGTTGAGCAGCAACATGATCGAACCCTCCGGGATCGGCTGGCCGTGGGCCTCGGTGTCCCGGGCGACGGTGCGGGCCTGCACCGGCGACGGCGACTCGTAGCGCAGCACCTCCTCGATTGCCTGGGGAATCAACGAGAAGTCCCCGGCGAGTTCACGGCGCTGCTCGGGATGCTGGGCGAGCAGCTGGCCGATGAAGCCGATCAGCCGAGTGGTCGTCTCGTTGCCCGCCCCCGCGATCATGCTCGTATAGGTCAGCACCTCGATGCGGGTCAGCGGCCGCAACGTCCCGTCCTCTTCGATTTCGGCGTTGAGTAGTTGCGTCATCACGTCATCGGAAGGGTGCTCGGCTCGCCATTCGATGTAGTCGGCGAACAGTTGGTAGGCATTCTCGAAGGTGGCGCTCGACACGGACCGAAAGCTTGCGTCTTTCAGACCGATCGACGCGTCGGTGTTGTCCCGGATCTGCTGTTGCCCCTCCTCGGGGATGCCCAGCAGATAGCCGATGGTCCGCATCGGGATGAGCGCGCCGAAGTCTGCGATCAAGTCGAAGCGCGAGGCACCCGCCAGGGCGTCAAGCGCACGAACGCAATACTGACGAGTCAGGGGCTCGATGGCCTCCATCCGGCGCGGTGTGAAAACCCTTGACAGCACGCGTCGATGGAGGTCATGGAGGGGCGGGTCCTCGAAGAGGATCACGCCGGGCGGCACCTCGACGCCGCTCATGATGATGTCCATCGTCGTGCCCTTGCCCGACCGGTAGGTGTCCCAGTTGTGCAGTTCGCGGGCGACGTCGTCGTAGCGGCTCAGCGCATAGAACCCGTACTTCTCGTTGTGGTAGAGCGGCGCCTCATCCCGCATCCGCCGCCAGATCGGATAGGGGTTGTCATCGATGTCGAAGTCGAAGGGGTCGTAGTACAGATCTGCGATACTCGCGCTGGTCATCTGCTGCTCTCCTCTAGTCGGTCAACTAAATGCGTGTCGCGGCAACGTATTCGGCAGGTCGAGCGAGCTCAACAGCCCTGCCGGGGCTGATACCACATAGGGGATGGCGTTGACCACCCGCATCGCCGTGGCTGCCATCGCTGCGTGGCCCGCGGCATGGCCCTCCGCGGCACCGACGTTCATGGCACAGTGGATGTCCGGATCGCCGTCGATGTCGACGCGATACGTCGCGTCGAATTCCGATGTCAGCCAGTCCGGCGCCACGTCACGCGCCATCCGGATGATGTGCTCGACGACGATCGCTTCTCTGCCGTTGACCACCCCGGCCGCCCTGGTGCTCACCGCGCCGCAGGTGCCCGCCTTGATGGTGCCGAATGCGACCTCGATGTCTCTGTCGGTCAGCCTGCGGTCGAGTGTCCCGCGGACCTCTTCGACTTCGACGCCCAGTCCAGCCGCCATCAGATGGATCGGTGCTCGCCACGCCATTTCGATGAAACCAGGTGTCTTCAAGAGTGGTTCGAAGTCGAGCGGATGGCCGAAGCCCATGCCGTTCATCATCACGTCGGCAACCGGGTAGTGGTCGTTGAGTGCGACCTCGGTGACCTTGAGACATCGGATCGTCCTGGACTGCGTGGCCAGCAACAGTGCCAGTTGGTCCGAACCGAACCCGGGAAAGATGCCGGATGCGTAGAACGACGCGTCTCCCGACTTGGCCGCACTCTCCATCTGCTCACGCCACTGCGGTGAGTAGTAGGCCGGCGGATACACCAGGCTGGTCGACGACGTCGACACGACGTTGATACCGGCCTCGAGGAGTTTCAGATAGTCCGGCACCGCCCCAGCGTCACGGTCGGGTCCGCTGGCGGCATACACCACGCAGTCTGGCTGCAGCGCGATGAGCGCGTCGGCATCGTCGGTCGCCGTGACCCCGACCGTGTCGATGCCGGCGAGCGAGCCCGCGTCTTTGCCGACCTTCTCCGGCGAGTGCACCCATACTCCGGCGAGCTCGAGGTCGGGTCTGCCTTGAATCGCTTCTATCGCAATGGATCCGACGCCACCGGTCGACCAAACCACGGTTCTCAATGTCATGGTCTCCTCCTGAGGGTCACGCTTGTTCGGACGCCATGACGGCGCGTTCCAGATAGGGCCACGCGATGTCGGACGGAACACCGCCGCACAGTGGAAGGAGCGGCAGCGGCGTACCGCGACGGATGCTCGCGGCGGCCTCGTCGCCGGCGGTCGCGCGCATGTCGAACCGCAGGGTGAACATCAGCGCCGCGTCCAGGCTGGGGTAGTCACGTCGTCCGACTCTAACCTAAATTTTGTTCCGTTCCGCTGTAATAGTGATTACTATTCTAAATGATCGGATCGTCGCTCTCCACGAGGAGGAAACATGGCTGAAGGTAAGCACCGCGTCGTGGTGTGGTCGACGGGCGGGATCGGTTCGATCGCGATCCGCGCCATCCACCAGCGACCGAATCTCGACCTCGCCGGGGTGTGGGTGCACTCACCCGAAAAGGACGGGATGGACGCGGGCGAACTCGCCAATGGGGAGCCGATCGGGCTGGCGGTCACCACCGACGCCGACGCGCTGATCGCTCTGGCGCCCGACTGTGTCATCTACGCGGCCAGCGGACCGGAACGCGATGCGCTGGCGATACCCGACTACGTCACGTTGCTCAGTGCCGGCATCAACGTGGTGACGACGAGTACGACGCGGCTGGTCAATCCGCACGCCTACGAACCCGCCGAGTGGCGCAATCAGCTCGTCACCGCGGCGAAGGCGGGCCAGGCGTCGCTGTACGCATCGGGCATCGAACCCGGATTCGCCGCCGACTACCTTCCGCTGGTGCTGGCCACCCAGTCGTCACAGATCGAGAAGATCCATTGCTACGAGATCGGGTTGTACGACGACTACGGCGTACCCGACATCATGAGTTACGCAATGGGATTCGGCCGGCCGCTCGAATACGAGCCGTGGATCGCCATGCCGGGTGCCATCGAAGGCGAATGGCAAGGGCAGATCAGGATGGTCGCCGACGCGCTCGGCGTCGAAGTTCAGGAGATGCGATCGACGTTCGATCGCGCGGTGACCGAACGGCCTCTCGAAGTCGCCATGGGCACCGTGGAAGCCGGCACCTGTGGCGCGTTGCGCATGCAGGCGATCGGTGTCGTCGACGGCCGTGAGGCCATCGTCATCGAACACGTCACCCGGCTGGCTCCCGACGTCGCACCGCACTGGCCGACACTGCCGAACGCCCTCGGCTATCGCGTGGTCATCACCGGCACACCGGACATCGACTGCGCGTTCGACGTGACACTTCGCGACCGCAAGAAGGCCGGTATCGAGACCATGACCTCCGGGGCGGGAGCAATGGTCGCCACGGCCATGCGTGTGGTCAACGCTGTGCCCTACGTGGTCGATGCACCCCCGGGCCTCGTGAGCTCGGTCGACCTGCCTCTCACCATTCCCAAGGGAGCGTTCAGCGCCAAGGGCTGACGGCGCCTACTCAGGCAACCGCAGCTCGGGCTTTTCCACCTCTTCGATGTTGACGTCCTTGAAGGTGATGACCCGAACCTGTTTGACGAAGCGCGCCGGACGGTACATGTCCCACACCCAGGCGTCGCCGAGCCGCAGCTCGAAGTACACCTCCCCCTCCGTGTTACGGGGCACCAGTTCGACACTGTTGGCGAGGTAGAAGCGCCGCTCGGTCTCCACGACGTAGCTGAACTGCCCGACGATGTCCTTGTATTCGCGGTAGAGCGAGAGCTCCATCTCGGTTTCGTACTTTTCGAGATCCTCGGCACTCATCGGCTCAGTTCCTTCATATACGCGTTCATCGCGACTCCAATCCTCCCCTACCCGAATCGGCTCTGCTGTTCGGGTTCGGCGTCGAATTCTGTGTCGAGCCCGATGTCGGGTACCAACACCGGGCCCATCTCACTCTCGACCGTCACCAGCCGTCGCACGTTGATGAACGAATACCGATGCTCGCCGCACGGGCCCAGCTCGGCAAGCGCTGCGCTGTGCGCCGGGGTGCTGTAACCCTTGTGCTCGGCGAAGCCATAGCCCGGATGCTCGGCCTCCATCTTGACCATCAGCCTGTCACGACTCACCTTCGCCAGCACACTGGCCGCCGCGATACACGCCGCGGCCGCGTCACCGCCGACCACGGGCAGCGAGGGGACCGACAGACCCGGCACCCGGAAGCCGTCGGACAGTACGTACCCCGGGCGTACCGACAGGCCCGCCACGGCACGTCGCATGCCCTCGATGTTCGCCACGTGGACCCCGCGACGATCGACCTCGGCCGTCGGGATGAAGACCACGTGATAGGCCAACGCGTACCTGCGGATCAGCGGAAACAGCCGCTCACGCTCCCTGGCGTTGAGCTTCTTCGAGTCATCGAGCGCCGCCAGGCTCTCGAGCCGGTTCGGGCCGAGGACGCATGCCGCCACCACGAGTGGGCCCGCGCAGGCCCCGCGGCCCACCTCGTCGACACCCGCCACCGGTCCCAGCCCACTCCGGTACAGCGCGGACTCCAACGTGCGCAGGCCGGCGGATTTCCGGATCACCGTCCGTGGAGGCCATGTCGCAGGCAACTCAGGCCCTCTGTCCCCCTGCCTTCGGCGGGCGGTGCCCCCACTTCGCCCTGAGCGGCTCATCGCGAAACTCCTATTGGGTCTGCGGGTTCACACTTCCCACGCCACCCCAACGCGAGGGTGGCCAGGCGATGAACTGTGCTTTTCCAATCACATTGTCGATCGGCACGGTGCCCGCCTCCGGGTCACCCGTACACAGCAGGCCGCGTTGCGCGTCCTCGGGCGTGTTGGTGCAGTGCGCGCGCGAATCCGCGGAATGCGTGCGGTTGTCGCCCATCACCCAGACCTTGTCCTCGGGAACCGTCACCGGTCCGAACTCATTGCCAAGGCACGCAGCGTAGGGGTTGGAGGGCGCGACATTCATCGTGGTGTAGTCGAGATACGGCTCGTCGAGGCGCTTGCCGTCGACCGTCAGCCCCGTGTTCGTTCGGCACTCGACGGTCTGCCCTCCCACCGCGATCACGCGCTTCACCAGGTCGTTCTCGTCGGGCGGGACGAAGCCGATGAAGGAGAGCGCGTTCTGTACCCAGCGCACCGCGGTGTTGTCGGAACGAATCGACTTATAGCCGATGTTCCAGTTCGGTGGACCCTTGAAGACGATGACGTCACCCGGTTCCGGTGAGGAGAACCGATACGTCAGCTTGTCGACCATGATGCGGTCGCCTGTGCAGCCGGGACAGCCGTGCAGGGTGGGCTCCATCGACTCCGACGGGATGAGGTACGGGCGCGCGACGAACGTCAGCATGACGTAGTACAGGACAAGCGCGATCGAGATCAGAATCGCGAATTCGCGCAGCGCGCCGTGCTTCTTCTTGGGCTCGTCGGCGTCGTCTTCCGGAGCCGCCCCGGCGGCGACATCGTTTTCGGAATCGGAGTCCTCGGACGTGAGGTCGGTGGGCTCATCGGGGTCGGCGGTTCCACTCACCGCATCAGGGTAGCCACCGCGGCGCTCGTCGCCGCGATCATCGGCTGCCACGCGTCAGAACCTGGCGTGTCGGCCGACGACGCCGGTCAGCGCTTCTCCTTGATCTTCGCCTTCTTGCCACGCAGTTCGCGCAGGTAGTAGAGCTTGGCGCGGCGCACATCGCCACGTGTGACGACGTCGATGTGGTCGATGTTGGGCGAATGCACCGGGAAGGTCCGCTCGACGCCCACGCCGTAGCTTTCCTTGCGCACGGTGAAGGTTTCGCGGATACCGCCACCCTGCCGGCGCAGCACGACGCCCTTGAAGACCTGGATACGTTCCTTGGAGCCCTCGATGACCTTGACGTGCACGTTCACGGTGTCGCCGGGGCTGAAGTCCGGGATGTCGTCGCGCAGCGACGCCTGATCGACGAAGTCCAGCGTGTTCATCGGTGACACATCCTTGCTGTCGGCGGCCGCGGGCGTGGTCGCGAAATCAATCGCGTCGCCGAGCCGATCTTTCGGGTTTCGGGGTGTATCTCGCAGCGGACGGAGAGGCTCAAGGTCCCCGACCGGCACAGACAACTGCTCAATTGTGCCAGATGGGTCCCCGTCCGGAGAAATCCAGTGATGAACCGCTCCCAAACGCGCCCGCGCTCTGACCAAGCGTCACCTGCCAGAGACGGTTAGGCTGGATAACAGGGTACGGCGGAGTACGGCGGAGTACTTAGCCCGAAACCGATTCCAGGACAGCGTCAAGGAGGGTCATGCGACGCGGGCCGTCGAAGCTGGTCACGTCACTCGCCATCGCCGGTGTTGCGGTGCTGTCCGCGGGCGGGTGCGAAGCCCGGGTGTACGGAACTCCCCCGGAATCCGCGCTGACGGTCGTCGTTCCGCAGGGCAGGATGGCGCCGCTGCCCGAAGTTCCACCCGACGAACCCGCCGCCACCTTCGGCGGACTGGGTGACCGCACCCGCCAGGCCATCGCCAACGCCGCCAAGACCGGTGCCCAGATCTCCGTCGTGGTGCTGGATCGCAACACCGGCCAACTGGTGTCGGGCGGGGACGGTGCGTCATTCCCCATCGCATCCGTGGTGAAGCTGTTCATCGCCGACGACCTGTTACTGCAGGAATCCAAAGGTGAGACGGAGCTGTCACCCGCCGATCGCAGCGCGCTCGACGTCATGCTCAGATCGTCGGACGACAGTGCGGCCGAGAACTTCTGGAACCGCAGCGGCGGAAGCGACATCATCAACCGCGTCGTGGCACGGTACGGGCTGGCGAACACGAAGCAGCCGTACAACGGCAAATGGGACCTCACGACAAGCACCGCGCGCGACCTCGTCCGGTACTACGACAAATTGCTGAGCGGGAGCGGCGGGCTACCGCCGGAGCAGGCCAACGTCATCATGGCCAATCTTGCACGGTCGACGCCGAGGGGGATCGACGGTTACCCGCAGAGGTTCGGCATTCCCGAGGGGCTCTATGCCGAGCCTGTCGCCGTCAAGCAGGGGTGGTTCTGCTGTTGGAGCGGCGCCAACCAAATGCATGTGTCGACGGGCGTAATAGGCCCAGAGCGACGCTACGTCATGGCCATCGGATCGCTGGATCCCAGCGGCGATGCGGCCGCGCGCGATCACGTCACCCAACTCGTCAAGACCATGTTTCCCGGCGGCCGCATCTAGCTCTGGCCGCGTCGGGCCACACCAGCATGCGTGCAGCAGAGGACGACGGTCAGTCCAGCAGGTCGGGCCGCCGCTCACGGGTGCGTTGCAGGCCCTGTTCGCGTCGCCACGCTGCGATCTTGGCGTGGTCGCCGGACAGCAGTATCTCGGGCACGTCGAGTCCGCGCCAGCTCGGTGGCCGAGTGTAGCTCGGTCCTTCCAGAATCCCGTCAGAATGCGAATCATCTTGGTGGGAAACGGGATTGCCAAGCACATCCGGCAGCAGACGCGCGACCGCTTCGATCATGACCAACGTCGCGGACTCACCACCCGGCAGCACGTAGTCGCCGATCGAAACTTCTTCGACGCGCATCCGGCGGGCCGCATCGTCGGCGACCCGCTGGTCGATGCCTTCGTACCGTCCACAGGCGAACACCAGGTGCTTTTCGGTGCTCCACCGCTGGGCGTCGGCTTGGGTGAACAGCCTGCCCGCGGGCGTCGGGACCACCAAAAGGGTTTCCTCGGAGCATATTTCGTCGAGGGCCTCACCCCATACCGGAGCCTTCATGACCATTCCCGGCCCACCGCCGTAGGGCGAGTCGTCGACGGAGCGGTGCACATCGTGGGTCCAGCGGCGCAGATCATGCACCGCCACCGAGAAGATGCCGGCCTCGATCGCCCTGCCCGGCAACGACTGTCGCAGCGGATCGAGATATGCCGGAAACACGGTCACCACATCGATTTTCAGACCGCTGCTCATCGTCATTCGAGTTCCAGCAGACCCTCGGGCGGATCGATCTCGATCACCTGATCCGCCAACGACACCGACGTCACGATCGCGCCGACGAAGGGCACGAGTACCTCACGCTCGCCAGTTCGTACCGAAAGCAACTCGCCGGCCGCGGTATGCAGCACCTCCGCAACCGCGCCGACGTCGGCTCCGGCCGTGGTCCGGACTCGCAGCCCCTCCAGTTGATGGTCGTAGAACTCGTCGGGATCGTCGATCGGCGGCAGGTCCGCGGAATCGACGAGGAACAGCGTGCCGCGCAGCGCGTCAGCGCCGTCGCGGTCGGCGATTCCTTCGAGCCGGACCAACAGCCGGCCGCTGTGCGGACGCGAGGAATCGACGACAAAGGGACGTTCGGTTCCGCCTTTGGCGCGCGCGCGGAGGCTGGTCCCCGGCGCGAAGCGGGTTTCCGGGTCATCGGTACGAACATCGACGACGAGCTCTCCGGTGACCCCGTGCGCCTTCACGACCCGCCCGACAACCAGGTCCATAACTGCCCTACTGGTCGGTGTCCACCACGTCGACGCGGATCCCGCGGCCTCCGATGCCTGCCACCAGGGTGCGCAGCGCGGTCGCGGTGCGTCCGCCGCGGCCGATGACCTTGCCGAGGTCGTCGGGATGGACGTGTACCTCGACGGTGCGCCCGCGGCGGCTCGTGACCATGTCGACCCGGACATCGTCGGGGTTGTCCACGATTCCGCGAACCAGGTGCTCGACGGCGTCGACGACGACTGAGCTCACAGTCGGGCCCTCAGCTCTCGGCTGACGAGGACTTGTCCGAGGAGCCAGCTGCCGACGACTCGGGTGCGGCCTCGGCCACTGTGGCGTCGGCACCCTCGGCAGCGGCCTCGGACTCGTCCTTGACCGGCGCGGTTTCGGTAACCGCCTCGTCAGCCGTCTCGGCCTTCTCGGCGGCCTTCTTGGCAGGCGCCTTCTTCTTCTTGGGCTGCGTCGCCTCGCCCGACGGTGCGCCGTCGGCCTCGGCCAGGGCCGCGTTGAAGAGGTCCAGCTTGCTGGGCTTGGGCTCCTTGACCTTCAGTGTGCCCTCGGCACCGGGCAGACCCTTGAACTTCTGCCAGTCGCCGGTGATCTTCAGCAGCTGCAGCACGGGCTCGGTGGGCTGGGCGCCCACGCCGAGCCAGTACTGCGCCCGCTCCGAGTCGATCTCGATCAGGCTCGGATCTTCCTTCGGGTGGTACCGGCCGATGACCTCGATCGACCGGCCGTCACGGCGGGTGCGCGCGTCAGCGACGGCGATGCGGTACTGGGGATTGCGGATCTTGCCAAGCCGAGTCAGCTTGATCTTGACAGCCATGGTTAAGCGACTTCTCCTGTGATTGCCACGCTGCAATTCAGCGATGCCTGCGGATTGCCTGCACCCGGTTTTGCCTTACGTGTGTGACCGCCGCACAGCCGGAGTTGCGTGGCAGACAGCCGCCCATTCTGCCAGAACAGCCCCTACCGGTGGAAATCCGGTCGCTACCCTCTCGGATGTGGACGCCGCCGACACCCTGCTCGAGATCGAAGCCATCAAGCAATTGAAGGCACGCTACTGCCGCTTCCTGGACACCAAGGACTGGCAGGGCTGGCGCGGCGTCTTCGCCGACGACTTTCACAGCGACACGTCGTCGTCGGGCGGCAAGGTGATTGACGGCGCCGACGAGTTCGTCGCCTTCGTGCGCAAGAACCTGAACACCCAGCCCACTGTGCACCAGGTGCACGCGCCGGAGATCGAACTGACCTCGCCGACCACCGCGCGCGGAATCTGGGCGCTCAACGACATCGTGCGCTTGGCGCCCGGCCTGAACCTCGACGGCTGGGGGCATTATCACGAGACGTACGAGAAGATCGACGGCCAGTGGCGCATCACGAGCTCGACGTTGACCCGTCTGCGGACCGACTTCTTCAATCCGTTGTTCTCCGTGCGCATATCGGACCGGCTTACCCGGGCGGCGGCCAAGCTGGCACGCCGCTGAACGCTACAACAGCTTGTCGAAGCACTTCTCCTCGACGCGCTTGCTCATTCGCCAGCCCTCCGCGGTGCGAATGAACTCGTCCACGTACCAGATGCCGACGAACAGGATCTGCTTGTCTTGAGCGTTGAAAACCATCGGGTTGAAGCAGACCGTGCGCGAGGACGCGGTGTCGCCGTCTACGCGGACATCGAAATTGCCCAGCATGTGGTAGTAGGCCGGGAAGTTCGGAAGCACTTCCTTGAGCCACGCCTTGACCTCCGGAAAACGCCCGTCGATCCCACCGGTGACGCGGTAGTCGATGTAGGCGTCCGGGGTGAAGACGCGATCGAGGTTGTCGAATTGCTTCTGATCGATCGCGTTCGAGTAATCGATCATCAGCTGCTGTATCTCGAAACGATCCGATATCTCTTCCAGGCTCAACATGGGTCGATTGAACACGATCGCACCGCATCGTCTCGGCTGGCGATAGGCTCAGCCGTCATGCGGAGGATTCTTGTCTGCATCGCGACCACGCTATGCCTGCTCGCCGGGGGAACCGCGGTGGCCTCAGCCGTGCCGGCCGCCGTCGTCCAGCCCCCCGGTTCTGTTCCCATTCCCGAAGGCCCGGCCCAGGCGTGGATAGTCGCCGACATGGACAGCGGTGCCGTGTTGGCGGCCCGTGACGAGTACGGCCAGTTCGCACCGGCGAGCACCATCAAGGTGCTGCTTGCGCTGACGGTGCTCGACGAACTCCCGCTCGACGCGACAATCGTGGCCAGCGAGGCCGACACCAAGGTCGAATGCAACTGCGCAGGCGTGGCTCCCGGCATGGTCTACACCACACGCCAGCTACTCGAGGCGCTGCTGCTGGTGTCGGGCAACGACGCCGCCAACACCCTGGCGAGCATGCTCGGCGGTCAAGACGTCGCCGTGATGAAGATGAACGGTAAGGCGGCGCTGCTCGGCGCGTACGGCACCAATGCCGGCTCACCGTCGGGTCTCGATGGTCCAGGTATCGACATGTGGTCCTCGCCGCATGACCTCGCAGTGATTTTCCGCGCCGCCATGGGCAACCCGGTGTTCGCGCAGATCACCGCCCAGCCGACCGCCGTCTTCCCCACCAAGACCGGCGACAAGGTGCTGGTCAACCAAGACGAGCTGCTCAAGCGCTATCCCGGCACCCTCGGCGGCAAAACGGGCTTCACCGACCTTGCGCAGAAGACGTTCGTCGGCGCAGCGGGCCGCAACGGCAGACGCCTGGTCATCGCGATGATGTTCGGTATGGACAAGCCCGGGCAGCCGACCTACTGGGACCAGGCCGCCAGCCTGCTGGACTGGGGCTTTTCACTTGATCGGAATGCGACGGTCGGCAGTCTTTAGCCGATGCAAAGTTGCTGAATCGCAACACGTTCGAGACCGCGATGGGGAACGCGCCGGTTACGCTCGGCGTCCGTGCGAAAGTTGTTGGCCGCGTTGGCGATCACAATGTTTTCTCTGTGTTCGACCTACGCGGTGGCGGCGCCTGCCGCGGCCCAGCCCGGCATAGAGCCGTCGGGGGCTGTCGCGTTGCCGGAAGGACCGGCGCAGGCATGGCTGCTCGCTGATCTGGACACCGGCGCAATTCTGGCCTCCCGCAACCCAAATGAGCCACACGCGCCCGCGAGCACCATCAAACCGTTGCTGGCTATGGTGGTGCTGGACAACCTGCGGCCGGACAACTTCGCACGCGCCAACTCGTCACACACCGAGGTCGAGTGCTCGTGCGTGGGGCTCAAGCCGGGCCAGCCGTACACGACACGTCAGTTACTGGAAGCGCTGCTGATGGTGTCGGGTAACGACGCGGCGAACATGCTGGCCGACATGCTCGGCGGCCAAGGTGTCGCCCTGCCCGCGATGAATCGCAAAGCGGCCTCCCTCGGCGCCCGTTCCACCAAAGCCTCCTCACCGTCAGGGCTGGACGGGCCCGGGTGGGAATCGACCACCACGCCCTTCGACCTCGCCCTGATCTACCGCGCGGCTCTGCGGTATCCGCTCATCGCGCACATCATGCGCTCGCCGTCGGCGCAGTTCCCTGGCAAGACCATCACCAACCAGAACGAACTGCTCACCCGCTATCCCGGCACGTTCGCCGGCAAGACCGGGTTCACCAATCTCGCCCGCGAGACCTACGTCGCCGCCGCCCAGCGAGGCAACCGCCGTCTCGTGGTGGTGGAGATGTACGGCACCGGCGATCTGTACGGCCAGGCGATGCGCTTGTTCGACTGGGGATTCGGCCAGCCTCGTTGAAGCGAATCCGGCGCGCTAATCGACCCCTCAGGGTTGTGTCCTGTTCGGGGACATCGCTGACACCGGTATGTCTCGGGACATCGCTGACACCTGAGTAGGGCCTCGA
>JAIEPH010000079.1 GCA_019749805.1 Mycobacteriaceae bacterium
GGCGGGAGGTGGCGGCTGATGCTGACCCGCTTCGTCCGTAACCAGCTGATCATCTTCACGATCGCGTCGATCGTCGGCGTGACAGTGATGCTGTTCGCCTACATGCAGCTGCCGACGCTGCTCAACGTCGGCCGACTGACCGTCACCCTGGAATTGCCTGCAGCAGGAGGTCTTTACCGCTTTGCCAATGTCACGTACCGCGGGGTACAGATAGGCAAGGTGAAATCGGTGGAGCTGACCGAGAACGGGGCCGAAGCCGTGATGTCGCTCAACACATCACCGAAGGTCCCCGCGGATCTCGAGGCCAATGTGCTCAGCGTGTCGGCGGTCGGCGAGCAGTACGTGGATCTGCGCCCGCGGACCGACTCCGGGCCATATTTGGAAGACGGATCGCGAATCTCGGTGGCCAACACCACGATTCCGCAACAGGTTGGTCCGATGCTGGATCAAGTCAGCGAGCTGGTGGACAGCATCCCCGGCGACAGGATCTCCGACCTGCTCGACGAGACGTTCAAGGCGTTCAACGGAGCGGGGCCGGATTTCGGCTCGCTGTTCGACTCCGGTGCGACGCTCTCCGAGCAACTCAACAGCGTGTCGGACGAGTCGCGCGGGCTGATCGACGACAGCGGGCCGCTGCTGGATTCACAGGCCGAGACCGCGGACTCCATCCGGACGTGGGCACGCAGCCTGGAAGGGGTCACGGCGCAGCTCGCGCAGAACGATCCTCAGATTCGCGCACTCCTTGAGCGCGGACCTGGCTTCGCGCAAGAAGTCTCGACGCTGCTGAACCAGATCAAGCCGACGCTTCCGGTTCTCCTGGCGAACCTCACCACGCTGGGGCAGATTCTCGTCACGTACAACCCGTCGCTAGAACAGCTGCTGGTGGTTTTCCCCAATGCGTTAGCGGCTCAGCAAAGCTTTGGCCTAGGTAAGAACAACCCCACCGGTCTGCCCATCAGTGATTTCGCCCTCACCATTTCGGATCCGGTGCCGTGTACGGTCGGATTCCTACCGCCGTCGCAGTGGCGCTCACCCGCCGACACCACGGTCATCGACACACCGGACGACTTGTATTGCAAACTGCCGCAAGACTCTCCGATCGGCATACGGGGCGCCCGCAACTACCCTTGCATGGGGCATCCGGGTAAACGTGCCCCGACCGTGGAACTGTGTAACGATCCCGACGGTTTCAAGCCGCACGCGCTACGTCCACATTCGACGGGTCCATACCCCTTCGACCCCAACATCATCTGGCAGGGATTCCCCCTCGATGACCGGATCGACTTCCAGGAACGAATCTATGCACCGATCGAGGGGACCCCTCTGCCTCCAGGTGCCGCGCCGTCGGGGACGCCTCCCGGTGTACCCAATCCGCTCTACACGCCGATCGCACCGCCCCCTGCGGCGCCTGCCCCTCCCTCGCCTTCACCGTTGCCGCCACCGCCGCCCGGCAACTCGGTGAACGGCGTGCCGATCCCGGCCGCCCCGGCGGCGGCCGTGGCACCGGCGCCCGGCACCCCGCCAGCGACCGAAGTTCCCCACGGCGGGGGAGTACCTGCAGCGCCAAGTGGGTTCAGTGGCAACGATTCCGGCGGACCGTCGGTCGCCGCGGTGCCTTATGACCCGAACACCGGACAGTTCGTGACGCCCGATGGGCAGGTACAGACTTTGACGAACGTCGCCGCGGGGCACGCGCCCAAGACGTGGAAGGACCTGCTGCCGATCTGATCCGGCGTTAAGAAATCTGCTCCACCTTTATGGGTGTCTCGATGACGAGGGGCTTGTTGGTGCCGCACGATCCGCTCGGACTGACCGTCCGCTGGCGGCCCACCAGGAAGTTCGTGACCTTTTCGTTTCTTTCCTCGGCCACCAAGTCCACTCCGGCGAACTGAAACCTCTGCTCACCCGGGGCGGTCCCCCCGCCGGGACAGAACTGCCATTGGTCTATCGTTCGGTCGACGACCCAGTATGTATTCGGATAGCCGTACCACAACCGGGCGCTCCAACCCGCCGAACTCACCGCCGTCCCTTCGCATTCGACCGGGCTGACACAGCTCGACGACAGAGTCCACGTCTCGTCGATCGTCGGCATTTCCTTTCGAACATCATTTACCAAGGCGAACTGGCCGTTCGCGTGGTAATGGTAGGTGCCGTTGAGCTCATTTCCGAAGTCCGATGCGTTCGCGGCGGGGGTGGGGCTCAGCGTCGCGGCGATGGTCATTGCCGCTAATGCGCCTGCGGCGATCGTCTGTCCACGCATGGCTATAGAGCCTATCGCGGCCGATAGCGATCCTCTTCGAAAGCGAGAATTTGATTCCCGCACATGTGAGAATGGTCGAATGCGATCCACCGTCGCAGTGCTTGCTGCAGCCCTGACCGCAGGTTCCATCATCGCGTCCCCTGCCGCGTCGGCGGGACCGACCCAGTGCAACGAACCCAGCTGTGTCCCGGGCATCAGACCGGGTGTCGTACTGGGCTCGTACTGCGGTGACAACACCAAGTACTACGTGTTCGGTGTGACGTCGTGGGGCCGGCTAGTGTTCTGCGGAACGCCGCGACGCTACGAACCGCGCTGGTTCAGGTCTCCGGAGATGCGCGGAACCAAGGACTACATGAGCGATTGCGCCGGCTATGACGGCGAGGTCGCGCAGGCGCCCGACGGCATGTTCCTGTCCTGCGTCACGCGCGAAGACGGCTTCCCGAGGTGGGAAAGCGGAGAGCAGCTCCGGCCCGCGCCCTGATCGCCTCAGTCGAGTGGTGTGAACTCGATATTGATCTCGGTCAGCCCGCGCAGGATGAAGGTCGGCTCGTACTCGTACCGCCGGGCATCGATCGGCCCGTGCTTCTCCTCGCTGACGGTAATGTCGGCCAACCGGTCGAGGAGTCGCTCGATCGAGACCCTGCCTTCCACTCGCGCCAGGGGAGCGCCAGGGCAGGAGTGAATGCCGCGGCTGAATGCGATGTGTTCGCGGACGTTCTTGCGCTCGAGGGAGAACTCGTGCGGGTTCTCGAAGCGCGCCGGGTCGCGGTTGGCGGCGCCGGGGCTGACCATCACTGTGGTTCCGGCAGGCACGGGGGTGTCGCCGAGTGTTGTTGACTTGCGGGCCATCCGGAACACGCTCTTGACCGGGCTGTCCATCCGCAGGCATTCCTCGACGAACACCGGGATGAGGCTGCGGTCGTCGCGCAGCTGCTGCTGGATGTCGGGCCGGTCGCTGAGCACCCGCATCGCCGCGCCGAGCAGCTTGGCGGTTGTCTCCTGGCCGGCGGCGAACAGGAACGTGGCGGTGCGGACGACGTCGACCACCTCGGGGGTCGAGCCGTCGGGGTACTTCGCGGTCGCAATCGACGTCAACACGTCGTCGCGAGGCGACTCGCGACGCTCCTCGATGTACTGGGAGAACTTCTCGTCCGCCCACGCGAGCGGGTTCACGGCAATGACCTCGTGGTCGAGGCTGCCGATGTTGGTTCCCTCGCCGAGGGCGCCGAATGCCTGACGGAAATCTTCGTGGTCCTCCTCGGGCACGCCGAGGAGGTCGGCGACCACGAGAAGCGAGAAGGGCTTGGCGTACGCGTTGAGGAACTCGCACTGGCCCGCGGCGATGAACTCGTCGATGTGGCGGTCGGCGAGCCGCCACATGAAGTCCTCGTTCTCCTTGAGGCGCTTGGGGGTCAGCAGCCGGGACAGCACGGATCGCGCATCCGTGTGATGCGGCGGATCCATCGTGACCATGTGCTCGTGCATGATGATCTCGGTGCGGTGCTCCTCGAGCTGGGCACAGATGTCGTCGCCCTCCGGCGTGAAAGGCAGCGGCGTGAACGGACCCATCACCGCGACACAGGACGAGAAGTTCTCGGTGTCCTTGTAGACCGTGTTGGCCGCTTCCCAGCCGGTGACGGCGAGGACGCCGTTGTTGATCGGACAGCACACCGGATCCTTGGACCGGACGTGGTCGTAGTACGGATGCGGGTCGGGCACCAACGACGGATCGGTGAAGTAGTCGACCGAGTCGAAATCTGTGGTCATCGTGTTGTGAGCCCTCCATCGTCGGCGCATATCTGCGTCGTGGCTGAGACTGAATCGGCCGCCTGCGCGGGCCGGCTCGTCGAATATGCTGAGCACCTGCTTAGCATGGCGTTAAGGTCAGGGTCAAGGACACGCGGCCGGTCGGCACTACGATCGGCGTGTCGTAACAGACGACGTCGGGAAAGAGGACTGATGCCATGGCGGAGGCTGCTGGGGGGCTGCGAAGAATCGGGGCGCCGGAGGCGAAGAACCGCGGTGTGCTGCTCGATGCGGCAGAGCAATTGCTTCTCGAGGAGGGCTACGCCGCGGTCACGTCGCGCCGGGTCGCCGAGAAGGCCGGACTGAAACCCCAGCTGGTCCACTACTACTTCCGCACCATGGAGGATCTCTTCCTCGCGGTGTTCCGCCGGATGGCCGAAGCCGGGCTCAGTGTGCTGCAGACGGCACTGAAGTCGCCGCAGCCGTTGTGGTCGCTGTGGAGGTTCAGCACGCAGCCCGAGGCGACGAGGCTGACGATGGAATTCATGGGCCTGGCGAACCACCGTAAGGCGCTGCGCGCCGAGATCGTCTACCACGCCGAACGATTCCGGGCTGAACAGAATGCGGCGATTGCGGCGGCCCTTGACCGCTACGGCGTCCCGTCCGACGACGTTCCGCCAGTGGTATGGACCGTGTTTGCAACGAGTGTGTCCCAGGGCCTGGTGATGGAACGCGCCCTCGGCATGACCACCGGCCACGCCGAGACGTTCGCATACTGCGAGCAATGGATCCGCCGACTGGAAGGCGAGCCGCTGGCCGTCGACGGTGCGTCGTGAATCTGGTTTCACCAGTTACGAATTGAGCAGAGCGCGCCCTTGGGTCCCTGATGGGTCTTGACGACGACGCCGTCCACGGCGAGGACGCAGTGGACATTTGGCGTCAGCCCTGGCTCGCCCTGCGCGACGACCATCGCCCACTCTTCCGGATTGGCTAGTTGCACATCGAGATTCCACTGCTGGTTCGGGCCGACGTCGGCCTCCACCTTCGGCGTGTAGGCGTAGGGGTTGTGGCTGTAGTCGGCCCAGTTCGGCGGGTCCACGTCGCGGTAGTAGATCTTCAGGAAGGCCGGCTGCTCGGAGAACAGCGTGTATTTCACGTCGTGCAGTCCCTGGGCGCTCGCGGGCGCGCCCGCGACGGCGACGCCCGAGGCGGCCAGAACGGTTGCCGAAGCGAGCCTGAGCAACGCCTTGGACGTCGAAACACGGGTATCCGCCGGAAACTTCATTCCCCGAATTTTAGAACCATGTTTCCGCACAGTGGGCCGAATCCTCGATCTGGCTCAGACCGAAAGGATGGTCGCCGACGCGGTACCGGGGGCTCCGTACACCTGGGCCAAGCCGACCTTCGGCTCACCGGGAACCTGGCGGTCACCCGCCTCGCCGCGGAGCTGGCGCACCAGCTCGTGGACCTGACGCAGACCCGAGGCGCCGATCGGTTCGCCGTTGGCGATCAGCCCGCCGTCGGTGTTGATCGGAATGGTGCCGTGGATCTCGGTGGCGCCGTCGGCCAGCAGCTTCTCCTGTTCGCCGTCCGCGCACAGCCCGGTCTCGGCCATGTGGATCACCTCGGCGCCCGCGTCGGTGTCCTGCAGCTGGGCGATGTCGACGTCGTCGGGTCCGATCCCGGCCGCCTCGTAGGCCGCCTTGGCGGCATACACCGTCGGCGACGGGTCCTCGTCGAGCGGCGCGGAGGTGGCGTGCACCTCGTAGGCGCCGTAGGTGCGGGTCCGGATCTCAGTGGCACGCACGAACACCGGCTTGTCGGTGAACTTGTGTGCGATGTCGCCGCGGCACATGATCACCGCGGCCGCCCCCTCGTCCGGAGCGCAGAACATGTACTGGGTGAGCGGGTAATTCAGCACCGCGGAATTGAGGATCTCGTCGACGGAGATCTCCTTGCGGCGGAACGCGTTCGGGTTCAGCGCACCATTGCGGAAGTTCTTGTTGGCCACCCGCGCCAGCGTCTCCTGGGAGATGCCGTGCTTGTGGAGGTAGTGATTGGCCTTGATGCCGAAGAATTTCGTGGTGACGAACTGGCCGTTCTCGGCATACCACTGGGGAAGCGCGAGCTTGGCGGGATCGTCGGTGAACGCTCCGCGCGGATGCTTGTCCAGCCCGATCGCGATCCCGATGTCGTACTTGCCGAGGCGAATGGTGTCCGCCGTCTGCTGAATCGCCGACGCCGCCGTTGCGCACGCGTTGAACACGTTGGTGAACGTGATGCCTGTCAGCCCCACCAGCCGGGTGACGGCGTCGGGATTGGACACCTCGTAGCTGCCGCCGAAGCCGAACTGGATGTCCTTCCAGTCGACGCCCGCGTCGGTGAGGGCGAGCTGGATCGCTTCGGCGCCCATCTCCATGGCCGTCTTGTCGAACCGGCCGAACGGGTGGAGTCCCACCCCGATGATGGCAACGTCATTCGTCATAGCGTTGGCTTCCTCTCTAGACCGGCTGAAAGGCGAAGGTGATGATCTCGTTGCCCTCGTCGTCGGTGGTGAACGGCACCATGGTCAGCTCGACCTCCATGCCGAATTCCAGCTTCTGCGGGTCGTTTTCGGTAAGCCGGCCTTCAACCCGAATCACATCATCAAGCTGCACCAGGCCGACACCGAATGGCACGAAGTCCTTGCCCACCGGACCCTTGTAGGGCGCGCCGGGCGGAAAGCCCTGGGTTGTCCAGGCCACCAGGGTGCCGTGACGGGGCAGATGAACATCCGACATCTCGCCGCTGCTGCACCGCGGGCAGCGCTGCTGGATGGGAAACGTCGTCGCTCCGCACGCACCGCAGCGACTACCGATCAACTGCGGTTTCTCATCGGGCCAGGTGGAGATCTCGGGGGCGAGTGCTTTCTGAGTGGACACGGAGTGACCATAATCGGAAATGGCGTTCTCGTCTAGAGAGAACAACGTCCGCATCAGGCCTTGCCGCCGCTAGACACGACCCGGGCGATGTCGGCCTCGATCGCCGTCACCTTCGCGAGATCCACGCCCCACGGTCGATCCACCTCGACGCGCCGATCGAGGTCCCACAGCACACATTGCTCACCCGGCTGCGCCACCATCGACCAGGCGATCACCGTCCTGCGCAGTTGTTCGTCCGCCGAATCGGCGAGGGTGCCCGCGGGTGCCCCACCCTCGGGATGGTGATGAAGGAACCGGCCGTAGGCCCTTTCGCAGAACGCGGCGTACCGGACGGTGCACAGGATCAGGCCGTGCCATGCCTCGTCAACGGCGTGAGATGGCATCCCGATGACCTGATCGTCGCGCAGAGCCGCGCCGCAGCACCTCAACCATTGCCGCAGACCGGTGTCGATGAGCTCCCGAGGCTGCCACGGACACGTCTTGAACACGGCGGGCGGAAGTTCGAGTTCCGACGCCGCAACCAGCACGCGATCGACCGGATCGCCGCGCCAACGCCGCACGTCATCACCCTATGTGTGCCGGTGAGCCGGCGTAATATCTGATCATGGATTCGGGGGGATACATCGCACTCGGCGTTCTTTTCGCATTCGTGGTGCTGGCCGCGGTCGCGTTCGCGCATCGTTCGCGGCGGCGCAGACCGCAGCGCCGCAGAGGCAGCTCGACCGGTCCGACATTTGCCGTGCACGATCCTTCCGACGACCCTCATTGGCAGGCGTACTCGCAGCGGAAGTCGGCGCGGAAAGCCAAACGCCGCAGGGTCTGGGCTGCTGGAACCGCTGGCGCCGTTGGAGCCTCGTCCACCGACGGCAGTGTCGGATGCAGTGCGGGGGGCGGCGGAGGCTGTGGCGGGGGAGGCTGCGGTGGTGGCTGACGCAGACCCGACGCGTTAGCCTGCCCGTGTGGATGCCGACAAAGCGCAGATCGCCGACGTTCTGATCCGCTACGCCACCGGAATCGATTTCAAGGACTGGGCGCTGTTGCGCACCTGCTGGACCGATGACGTCGACTGTGACTACGGCGAGGTCGGGCGTTATTCGGGTGTCGATGCCATCAGCGGGTTGATGGAGCAGCTGCACAGCTCGATGGGGCCCACCTACCACCGGCTGTCCAACTTCACGATCACTGTCGACGGCGATCGCGCCACCGCCAGATCCTACGTCTTCGCGCATCTGCAGGCGGTTCCCGACGATCCGGCCACTTGGGTTGAGGCCCTTGGTCATTACGACGACGAACTCGCCCGTACTCCCGACGGATGGCGCATCGCGCGCCGGACCACGCACATCGCACGGGTGCAGTCCGGTGTCACGGTGATCCCGCAGTCATGAGTATCCTGCCCGGACCTATCCGGCAGATCGGTTACATCGTCGAGGATCTCGACGACGCGCTCGCGCCGTGGATCGACCTGGGTGTCGGCCCGTTCTTCGTCATGCGGGGCATTCCGATACGAGCGTCTTATCGCGGCGACCCGTGCGAGGTCACGATCTCGATGGCGCTGGCCAACAGCGGGGAGATGCAGATCGAGCTGATCCAGCAAGAGGACAGCACTCCGAGCATCTACACCGAATTCCTCGCGGCCAGTGGTCCTGGCTACCACCAACTCGCCTACTGGACCGATGATTTCGACGCGACGATGGCATCTGTGCGTGATGCCGGCTGGCCGGTGGTCTGGCTCGGAGACGAGAACGTCGGAACACGTTTCGCCTACGTCGAACCGCCGAACAGGCCCGCCACCGTCATCGAGATCATGGAAGACAACGAAATCACCTCCGGCATGGGTAAATTCGTACGCGATGCCGCGGTCGACTGGGACGGTAGCGAACCGATCCGCGCCCTCGGAGGGTAAGCGACTACTTGTCGCGCTTCATCACCTTGTCGGCGGCTGACCAGTGTTCGTCTGAAACCCACAGGCGCGCAAAGGCTGCGACAGCCTCCGTCGTCGTCGCCCCCTTCATGACTCGCTTGATCTCTCCTGCCGGACGGCCGGCCATGGCGCGGGCGAGATCACGCCAGCCGCTGTCGAACGATGCCCGCGGGATGACACGGTCCACCAGCCCCAACCGTTCGGCCTCCGCTGCGCCGACGATGGTGCCGCTGCCCGCCAGCAGTAGCGCTCGGCTGTAACCCACCAGCGCGACGAGCCGTTCGGCGCCGCCCCACGCCGGCATGATCTCCAGCGCCACCTGGTTGAATCCGATCTTGATGTCGTCGGCAGCGACCCGGATGTCCGCAGACACTGCGAACTCGGCGCCCCCGCCTAGCGCGTGCCCGTTCAATGCCGCGATCGTCGGCCCGGGAAAGGCGGCGATCCGGTCACAGATGGTCCGCATCCTGAAGGCCATCGCCGAGGCGTCGAGCTCGGTGCGCAACGCGCTGAGTTCCTTGAGGTCGCCGCCGGAGACAAAGGCGCGGTCACCGGCGCCGGTGATGACGAGTGCCCGTGCACCGTCAGCGCCGTCGAGCGCCTTCTCCAGTTGGTCCATCGTCTCCAGGGAAATGGCGTTGCGGGCATGCGGCCGGTCGATGGTGATGACCGCCAGCCCGTCGTCCAGCTCGAGGTCCACCATCTAGCGTTCTCCATTCCCGGTATTGGCATTCTCTCTAGCGGAGAATAGCATCGGGCCCGACGCGGAGGTGCAGCCGAATACATGCGAGAAATCCCTGAGTACCTGACGAAACGCTACGTCGCCGAAGGTTGGTGGACACGGGAAACACTCGGGGACCTGGTGGCCGGCGGACTGTCGGCCAATCCTTCGACTGCCTTTCATGTGCACTCCGCCGTGCGGCCGTACTCCGGCACCTTTGGCGACGTCGAGACCCAGGCCCGCAGGCTGGCGGCGGGACTTCGGTCGCGCGGCGTGGGCGCGGGTGACGTCGTCGCCATCCAATTGCCCAACTGGATGGAGGCCGCTGCGGCGTTCTGGGCCGCCACATTCCTGGGTGGGGTGGTCGTGCCGATCGTGCACTTTTACGGGCGCAAAGAACTCGGTCACATCATGACGACGGCACGGCCGAAGGTTTTCATCACCACCGCCGAGTTCGGCCGCATGACATTTCAGGCCGACCTTTGCGCGGACGTGCCGATCGTCGGGCTGGTCGGCGACACGTTCGATGACCTTCTTGCGGACGACCCCATGCCGGGCACCATCGCGGCGGACCCCGCCAGCCCGGCGCTGATCGCCTTCACCTCGGGTACCACGAGCAATCCGAAGGGCGTCATCCACAGCCACCAGACCCTCGGTTTCGAAACGCGTCAGCTTCTCGAGAACTACCCGCCCGACCGCGGCAGGCAGTTGACGGCGACCCCGGTCGGGCACTTCATCGGGATGCTCGGCGCATTTCTCATCCCGGTGCTCGAAGGAGCGCCCATCGATCTTTGTGACGTGTGGGACCCGGGCCGGGTACTCGAACTCATCGAGCGCGACGGATTGTCGATCGGCGGCGGGCCGCCGTACTTCGTCACGAGCGTGCTCGACCATCCGGACTGCACGCCGGACCACGTGCGCCACTTCACGACGGTCGGGTTGGGCGGCTCGACGGTTCCGGCGACAGTGACCCGGCGCTTGGCCGATCTCGGAATGTTCGTGTTCCGTTCCTACGGCAGTACCGAGCACCCGTCGATCACCGGCTCGCGCCGCAGCGCGCCGGAGGACAAGCGGCTGTTCACCGACGGCGATGTGCGGCCCGGGGTGGAGATCCGGCTCGGCCCCGACGGCGAGATCTTCAGCCGGGGTCCGGACCTGTGCCTCGGCTACACCGACGAGGCGCTGACCGCGAGCGCGTTCGACGCCGACGGCTGGTATCGCACCGGCGATGTCGGTGTCCTCGACGAGGACGGTTACCTCACGATCACCGATCGCAAGGCCGACGTGATCATCCGAGGTGGCGAGAACATCAGCGCGCTGGAGGTCGAGGAGGTCCTGCTGGGAATGCCAGCGGTCGCAGAGGCCGTGGTGGTGGCGGTGCCCGATGACCGCCTGGGCGAGCGCGCGGCCGCGGTGCTGCGGGTTCGCGACGATCAGGAGATGCCGACGCTTGACGAGGTGCGCGAGCACTTCAAGGCGCAGGGTGTCGCGGTCCAGAAATGGCCCGAGGAGTTGCACCGGGTGGATGACTACCCGCGTACTGCGAGTGGCAAGGTGCAGAAGTTTCGCGTCCGGCAGTCATTGCAGGCGTGAGCGGCAGGCAACCCCACCGGTAACGTCATTACCACTACGGCGAAAACCTTGTTACCATCGCGCTAGGAGAATAGGATTCTCGTCAGAGGATAAGGAGTCTTTCATGGGCCAGCTGTCGCACCGGGTCGACATTCCGTTTCCGCTGTTCGATGCGGACAACCATCTCTACGAGCCGCCGGAGGCGATGACCAAGTACCTCCCCAAGGAGTACAAGGACATCGTCCAGTACGTCGAGATCAACGGCCGTACCAAGATCGCGCTCAAGGGTGTGATCAGCAACTACATCCCGAACCCCACCTTCTCCGTCGTCGCCAAGCCGGGCGCATGGGAGGAGTACTTCAAGTTCGGAAACCCCGACGGCAAGAGCAAGCGCGAGCTGTTCGGTGAGCCGATGCGCGCCATTCCGGCGTTCTTCGAGCCCGCGCCACGGCTGGAGAAGATGGACGAGCTGGGTCTCGACCGTTCGCTGATGTTCCCGACGCTGGCCAGCCTGATCGAGGAGCGTCTCTCCGACGATCCGGTCGCCATCCACGTCATCATCCACGCGCTCAACGAGTGGCTGCACGAGGTGTGGGGCTTCAACTACAAGAACCGCATCTTCACCACCCCGGTGATCACCCTGCCCATCGTCGAGAAGGCGATCGAGGAGTTGGACTGGGCGGTTAAGCGCGGTGCCCGCGCGATCCTCATCCGTCCCGCGCCCGTGCCCGGGTTCCGTGGCCCGCGGTCGTTCGCGCTGCCCGAGTTCGACCCGTTCTGGCAGAAGTGCGTCGAGTACGACGTCTTCGTCGGGATGCACTCCAGCGACAGCGGTTACTCGCGCTACACCTCCGAGTGGGACGGCGCGGCCCAGGAGATGCTGCCGTTCCAGACCAACGCGATGTCAATCCTCAACGAGTGGCGGCCGATCCAGGATGCCGTGGCCTCCTGGGTGATTCACGGTGCACTGTTCCGGTTCCCGAAGTTGAAGGTGGGCATCGTCGAGGCGGGGTCGAAGTGGATGTTCCCGCTTCTGGACTCGATGGCCGAGGTGTACAAGAAGGCGCCCGAGGCGTTCCCGGGTAACCCGATGGAAGAGATCAAGAACCGTATCTTCGTCAGCCCGTTCTATGAGGAGGGCATCGACGAGCTGATCAACCTGATCGGCGTGGATCAGGTGCTCTACGGCTCGGACTGGCCGCACCCCGAAGGTCTGGCAGAGCCGACGCACTACGTGACCGCGCTCGAGCACCTCTCCATGGAGGACCAGGCGAAGATCATGGGCGGCAACCTCGGCCGCCTTGTCACCGTGTGACGGGTAGTCAACCTTTCCAGACCATCCCCGAGATGGTCTTGAGCGCGGCGGACCGCTTCGGCGATGCAGAAGCGGTTGTCGACGGTCCGCTGCGCCTCACGTTTTCCGAGGTTGTCGATCGGATACGTTGTGCGGCAGGATCCTTCGCGGACTTCGGTATCGAGAAGGGCGATCGGGTAGCCATCTGGGCGCCAAACTCGGCGGAATGGATGATCGCCGCGTTCGGAATCATGACCGCGGGTGCGGTGCTGGTCCCGGTGAATACGCGGTTCAAGGCTGACGAGGCCGGCGACATCATCGTCCGCAGTGCGGCCAAGGCCGTCATGGTCCAACAGGGCTTCCTGGGCCAGGAGTATGTTGCGCCCGCCGGGGTGCCGGTCATCGACCTGAAGTCCGACTTCCTGGCCTCTGGTTCACCCGTGCATCGTCAGGTCAGCGGAGACGACATCTCCGACATCATCTTCACATCGGGCACGACCGGCAGGCCCAAGGGCGCCAGGATGAATCATCTCCAGACGCTACGAGCCTACGAGGAGTGGGCCACGCTGGCGGACCTCCGTGAAGGTGACCGCTACCTGATGATCAACCCGTACTTCCACACCTTCGGGTTGAAGGCCGGTTTGGTCGCGTCGTTCCTGCGCGGCGCGACCATGGTGCCGCTGTCGGTGTTCGACGTCGATCGTGTGGTGGAACTCGTTGAAGCCGAACGCATTACGATGCTGCCCGGCCCGCCGACGCTGTACCACTCGCTGCTCACGGTCGCTGACAAGTCCAAGCTCGCCACGCTGCGGGCCGCGGTGACAGGCGCCGCGGACATCCCGGTCGAACTCATCAGGCGCATCCGCGACGACCTGCCCTTTGAATCGCTGATGACGGGCTACGGACTCACCGAGGCGGGCAACGTCACGCTGTCGCGGCCGGGGGATTCACCCGAGGACGTCGCGACCACGGCGGGCCTGCCGTGCGAGGACGTCGAGGTGCGGATCGCCGATGACGGCGAAGTGTTGGTGCGTGGCTACAACGTCATGCAGGGATACCTCGATGACCCCGTCGCCACCGCCGAGGCGATCGATCGCGACGGGTGGCTGCACACCGGTGATCTGGGCACACTCGACGCCGCGGGACGGCTGCGGATCGTCGGCCGCAAGAAGGACATGTACATCGTCGGCGGATTCAACGCCTATCCCGCCGAGATCGAGGGCTTTCTGCTCGAGCATCCGGCGATCGCGCAGGCCGCGGTGATCGGTGTGCCGGACGAGCGGATGGGCCAGGTGGGCAAGGCGTTCATCGTGACGAAGGCCGGCGCAGGAGCGATAAGCAGCGACGACGTCATCGAGTGGAGCCGCGGACGAATGGCGGGTTTCAAGGTGCCCCGATATGTAGAGTTCCTCGACAAGCTGCCGTTGAACGCCACCGGCAAGGTGGTGAAGGACGACTTGAAGAAGCTGCACCGCTGAGCGCGTGCACAGCGTGTAAATAGCATTTCCGCAGGAAGGGCGGCGTTGGTCCGGCCTGTATGCGGAAGGTATCGTCGCGGCGATACGCAATAAAAGAAAATGGCATTCTCGTGAGTAGTGGGACATACGGACAAGGAGGTCGCTATGCCGTCATTCAGGCGCCGTGCGTCGGCGACCGACACTGATCATCGCGCCGAGGAACTGCCGCAGGAGGCGAACGGCACGACCGGCGATGCGCTGACCCTGGCCGAGCAGGCCGAAGCCGAGGCGGCCGAGGCCGAAGCCGCTGCGGCCGCGGCGCGCGCGAAGGCAAAGGCGATCCGGTTGCGCCGGGAGGCGCAGGAAGTCGAGGCCAGAGCCAAAGCCCAGGCGGAAGCGGACGCCGACGACGCCAAATCGGCGGCGGAGGCGCCGTCCGATGCCGAGTCGACCCTGGCGCAGGCCGACGATGTCGCTGACTACGAATCCGAAGCCGCACCGAGGGGACGCCGGTGGGGGCTCATCGTGAAGGTCGTCGCGATGACACTCGCGGTCCTGTGCACCGCGGCATTGATCACGGCCAGCGTGCTCATGGTCATCGAGCACCGGAAGGCGGTCGACGATCGACAGCTCAATGCGGAGTATTCGGCGGCCGGCAGGCAGAGCGTCGTGACACTGATGTCGTTGGACTTCAACAACGCAGAGGATGACGTCAAACGCATCATCGAGAACACGACCGGCCAGTTCAAGACTGACTTCGAAGAGCAGGCGGCCGATTTCGTCAAGGTGGCCAAGGATTCCAAGGTGATCACAGACGTCACCGTCACCGCCGTCGCGGTCGAGTCGATGACCCCCAACAAGGCCGTCGCGCTGGTGGCAGCCACCTCGCGGGTCACCAATGCCTCGGGCGCCCAACAGGAGCCGCGTGCGTGGCGCCTGTCGGTGGACCTGGAGCGGGTCGACGGTGGTCAGATCAAGATGGCGAAAGTCGAGTTCGTACCGTGAGCGCCAAAGAAAGCCCGGAAGTGCCACTCGAAGCGTCCACCGCGCAGGAGGGCAGCGAAGCCGTCGAGATCACCGAATCCGGCGACGTGGCAGAAGATTTCAGCGACGACACCGGCGAGGCCGCCCCTGATGAGACGGACGACGATGAGAAGCTCGCGCGGCGACGCGAGCGCGGGACGATCCGCCGCAATATCGGTGCCATTCTCGTCGCGGCCGCACTGGTCGTCTCCGCTGGGGTCGCCGGATGGCTGTACGTCTACCAATATCGAGTAGACCAGCAGACCAACGCGGACGCGGCGAACGTCGCACTGGAGGCCGCGAAGACCGGCACGATCGCATTGCTGTCGTACTCGCCGGACACGCTGGACAAGGACTTCGCGACCGCCAAGTCGAATCTGACCGGTGACTTCCTCTCGTACTACACGGATTTCACCGAGAAGATCGTGACGCCGGCCGCCAAGGAGAAACAGGTCAAAACCGTCGCCGCCGTCATCAGGGCCGGGGTCTCCGAGATACATCCGGACTCCGCGACGGTCCTGCTGTTCATCAATCAGACGACGACCAGCAAAGAGAATCCGGACGGCGCGTTCGCGGCAAGTAGCGTCAAAGTCGGCCTGAAGAAGATCGATGACCGTTGGCTGATCTCCGCGTTCGACCCGGTCTAGCGGCGCACACGCAGTGGAGCTTTCGGTCGTTGTGCCGCTGACGGATTCGGTCGCGAGCAACCCGGCGGCCGCGTTCCTGCCGCTGGGAACGCAGCCGCCCCTGGCCCGAATCGTACGATCGATGCTCGGCGCCGTGGCCGAGCCTGGCCGCGTCGTCATCGCCGCCGCGGCACCGCTTACCGGTGACGTGCGCACCGTTCTTGCGTCCGAAGGTCTGTCAGCGGTGCGTGTCGAGCCGGTAGGTGGGTTGGCTCACAGGGCCGACTGTCTCGGTGTGGCGCTGAAATACCTTCGGCGCGCGTCGTTCTCGACGAGCCACGTGCTCGTCCACGACATCGCCAGCCCGTTGGCGCCGGCCGACCTTGCCGCCCGTGTGGTCGAAGGTATGCGCGGTGGTGGCACAGTCGTGATGCCGGCACTGGCGGTGACCGACAGCGTCAAGACCATCGACAGACACGGGTCGATCACCGCCACCGTGGATCGGTCGGTGTTGCGCGCCGTCCAATATCCTCGCGGCTTCACCGTCGACGCGTTGGCCGGACTGCTCGAACGGGGCGCGCCCGAGGACTTCGACGAGATCGCCGTCGCCAACGATGCCGCGGTGCCCGTCACCTTCGTCGAAGGCGACCCCGATGCGTTCCGTGCCGAACTGCCCGAGGACGGGGAGTTCGTCGAGGCGATCATCGCGAGCCGGTCTAGCGGCGCGTGAGAAGGCGTTCGGCGACGGCGATGTCCGCAGCGTAGGTCACCTTGAGGTTGCGCTGTTTGCCGCGGAAGGTGCGGACCTCCACATCGGAGAATGCCTCGACACACGACGATGTGTCGGTGCCCTCGAACCCTTCGCGTTCGGCCGCGCGGTATGCCTGCAACAGCGTCGCGGCGCGAAACGCCTGGGGGGTCTGGACGCGCACCAAAGCTGCCGAGCCGGCCGTCAAGTCGACGCCATGGTCGCTGGTCCGAATCACATCCGCGACCGGTATCGCGGGGATGGCGCCACCGAACTCGCGGGCGACCGACAGCGCGGTGACGAACATGTCCGGCCCGGCAACCGGCCGGGCGGCGTCGTGGATGATGACGACGTCGACGGCCCCGGAGTCGATGTCGGTTGCCAAATACCGCAGCACATTGGACTCCGACGCGTGCCTGGTGTCGCCGCCCTCGACGAACTCGACTGTGGCCGTTGGTACTTCCCGCTGCAGCGTATCTCTGGCCAACTCGTACTCTCCGCGCCGGAACACCAGCACGGTACGAGCGATCTCGGGCACTCGTGTCAGGGTGTCGATTGACCACGCCACCATGGAGCGGCCGGCGATCCGCAGGTAGGCCTTGTTACCGTCGGCGCCGACCCGGGTTCCCAGACCGGCTGCCAAGACGACGGCGACGGCGTCGGGGCCCGGCCTTGCGCTCATGGTCACATCTTGTCACCGCGGGCCGTGCCGCCGCGGTGCGCTGTTGACCCGGTCAGTTCGCAAGGTCGAAAGCGTGGCGCACCTTCGTCGGTCTGATGCGGACGACGAGCTCGCCGGGCACCCCGTTACGACGCCCGTACTCCTCTGCCCGGTCCGCGCCCATGTAGCGGCCACCGGTGCGGGTGGCGATGTCGAGCAGATCCTGAGGATCCTCGCTGATCTGCGCGATGCCTTGGATCTGGACGAAGGAATACGGCGGATGCGGGTCGTCGACGCACATCACGACCCGCGGATCACGAGCGATGGCTCGACCTTTGGCGGTGTCCTTGCCGGTGTTGAAGGCCAGCTCGCCCTTGTCCACGACGAACCAGACCGGCGCCACCAGCGGTCGACCGTCGGAGGCCAGGTACCCCAACATGCCCGTGCGGGTTCCCTCGGACAGGAACGCGGTGACGTCGTCGGAAAGTTGATCCACCCGCTCCACGGTAGGACGCGGCCGCCCCGCCGTCGACCGTCAGTCTTCTGCGTGCCGGTCGTGGTCCCAGCGCTCCAGGCGCGCCTGCAGGCTGTACAGGCCGACCGCGGCGAGCGGAACGCAGACCGAGATGCCCACCACCCAGAACGTGCTCATGACGTCCTCGATTCGGCGGCGCACCGGTCGGCGATCATCTGCAGCACCGTCTTGCGCTTGAGGTGGTAGTGGTCGCGATCGCTGATGACCCACTGCTCGAACCACCGGTCGAGGAGGTCGCCCGCCCGAAGCAGCGGAAGCGAGTCGGCCATCAGCTGTGCGTCGGCATTGCCGTCGAGCAACTGTTCGATGAGATCGGCCGAGTGGTGGAAGTCGACGTAGACGTCCGGGGAGAGCTGAAGGTATTGCGGATCCACCGTCAGCAGGGGCCCGGCGCCGGCGGGCCTGAGCCGCCACAGCGCCGATCGCAGGCTCGCGACGGCCCTGGGGGTATGGACGTTTGGCCAGAGCTTGGCGCACACCCAGAGGCGGTGCACAGGTTTGCGCTTCATCGCGACGAGCGCGACGACCCGTTGAGAGGCGGGAGGCAGGGTGACGTGCCGATCGTCGTGGTACACCGCGAAGTCACCGAGCAGGCTCACTGAGAACTGGTCCACGTCTCGATCGTGGATCCCGGTACCCGCCATGGCGTGAGTAGTGCGCTACTCCATACCTCACCGATGTCGTGCGGTGCCTCGCCACGGGATGCGGTGAAATGTAGCCGGAAAGGACAGACCCCATGAGTGAAGCGCAGCGACCGCCGATCATCCAGCACCGGGTGCGCCGGATGACGGGTCGTGACCCCGACGAACTGCACCGAGTTGCGACGCCGCTAGAGCTGCTGTTCGACCTGACGTTCGTCATCGCGTTCGGCATCGCCGCCAACGAGTTCGCCCACCTGCTGGCCGAGAACCACATCGGCGCGGGACTGCTCGGCTTCTCCCTCGCCACGTTCTCGGTGTGCTGGGCGTGGATCAACTTCAGCTGGTTCGCCTCGGCCTATGACACCGACGACTGGGTGTACCGGCTGATGACGATGCTGCAGATGGTCGGCGTCATCGTCATGGCGCTGGGGTTCCCGCCGATGTTCGCGTCGATCGAACACGGCCAGCACGTCGACAACCGCGTCATGGTGGGTGGGTACATCGTTATGCGAATTGCCCTGGTAGGGCAGTGGTTACGTGCTGCCAGTCAGGACCCCGAACATCGGCCGGCGTGCCTGACCTACGCGCTATGGGTGACCATCGCACAGGTCGGCTGGTTGGCCGCCCTGCTGCTGCACACGTCGATTTCGGTGACCTTCATCGTGGTCGCACTCCTGATCGGGGTGGAGACGCTGGGTCCGCTGTTGGCCGAGACGCGCAGGGGCGGCACGCCGTGGCACGCGCACCACATTGCCGAGCGCTACGGCCTGCTGGCGATCATCGCGCTCGGCGAAGGTGTGGTCGGAACAGTGGCGTCGCTGTCGGCCGTGGTCGGCGCGCAGGGTTGGACGTTCGACGCCGCGTTCGTCGCCGTGGCGGGCGTCGGCCTCACGTTTGGCATGTGGTGGACGTATTTCGTGGTACCGCACGCCGATCTGCTGCACGCCCACCGCGACAGGTCGTTTTGGTTCGGCTACCTGCCGATCGTGATGTACGGCGCCATCGTGGCAACGGGTGCCGGTCTGCACGCCGCCGCGTACTACATCGAGCACCACTCGAAACTGAGCTCCGTGGAGACTGTGTTGGCCGTTGCGCTGCCGGTCGGCCTCTATGTCCTCTCCGTCTATGCGCTCTATTTCGTGATCGTGCGGAAGGTCGCGGTGTTCCACCTTGCGCTCTTGGTACTCACCGCGGCAGTGCTCGGCATTGCAGTGTGGTTGGCTGCGGCGGGCTTTTCGATGGCGAACTGCCTTCTGGTCGTCACGCTCGCACCGTTGGTGACCGTGATCGGCTACGAGGTCGCGGGCCATCGACACGCCGCGGCGGACATCGCCAAGGCACTGGAAGGCGGCCGCTAGCGCTAGCGCGGCGTGGGATGCGGGTCGAAACTTTCGATGAGCATGCGTTCGTTTTCGGCCCTCATCACGGCGCGCGCCTTGCGGCGCGTGATGAGGATGCCCACCACCGCAAGCGCCCAGATGGCGTACTGAACGGTCCACGCCAGCCGAAACGACTCGAACGAGATGTCGCCGACCGCGTCGAGGATGACGCCCATGAACTGCATGACCAACAGCGACGCGATGAAACCGCCCATGTTGACCATGCCCGATGCGGTGCCGAGTGTGGCCCGCGGATTGAAGGTTCGGGCGAAGTCGAACCCGACCATCGATCCGGGGCCGCCGACCGAGATGACCACCACGAGCACCACCAGTAGCCACAGCGGCGCCCGGTCGGGCAGCGCCAACACCACGGACCAGATGACGGCGTTGCTGGCGATGATGCAGAGCACCAGCCGCGACCTGCGGTTCGGATGACGTCCGGTGAAGATGCCGACCAGAATGCCGGCGGAGATCGCGGCGACCACCGACAGAGTCAGCAGGGTGCCTGCGATGGTTGCCGAAAGACCCTGAGCGACAGTCAGATACGGTACACCCCACATCAGCGCAAACACCGTCACCGAGAACTGTGTGCCCATATGTGTGAAGAAGCCCAACCGGGTCCCCGGTCGCAGCCACACCGTTTTCACGCTGACCAGTATGTCGCGCAGCGACGTGGCTTCGGCTTCCACGATGCGGCCCTCGGGAGTGTCCTGCACGAGCAGCAGGGTGAGGACGATCGACAGCACTCCCAGCGCGGCCACCGAGACGTAGGCGGTGGTCCAGCCCGAGCCGGCGAGCAGGGCGAAGAACGGGATGGCGGACAGCACCTGGCCGAGCTGGCCGCAGATCCCGGTCAGCTGCGTGACCAGCGGCACCTGGCGGGGGCTGAACCAATGCGGAACCAGCCGCAGCACCGAGATGAAGGTGAACGCGTCCCCAAGTCCGACAACCGCGCGCGCGCCGATGGCAACCGGCAGGGATTCGGTGAAGGCCAACGCCAGCTGGCCCGACGCCATCAGTGTGGCACCCGCGACGATCAGCGTTTTGGAACCGAACCGATCGAGCAGTAGCCCGGCCGGAACCTGCGCGCCCGCGTAGACGACGACCTGCAGCACCACAAACGCCGACAAGACGGTGGGGCTTGCGGTGAATCGGTCGGCCGCGTCCAGGCCGGAAACCCCGAGCGTGGTGCGGTCGAGGACGGCGACGATATAGGCGAAGAGTCCGGTGGTCCACACGATCCAGGGACGCACGCCGAAACCTCACTACCGCCGATTTGTCTTAATGTCTGCCAAATTCATCCTCCCGCAACGACCGCTCAGGAAGCCAATCGGTCGACGGTGAAATCACTCACCCAATCGGTCAGCCCCGCCCAGCAAAGTTGGCTGTGGGGTTGCATTCAAATGTGTCAAGAAATTACCACAGCAGTAAATTTGCTGATGGTAGCCCGTTACTGGATTAGCTGGATGCTCATCTCATTGTTAGGTAACCATTCGCTAAATCTGCATTTGCGCGCTAGAGTGGAGCGATGAACCGTCGCGGTCCACGGCTACGCCGCGCCCCGATGTTGATCGGGGAGCGTTTCGATGGCTGAGTACCGTCTGGAAGAACTCGCCCGGATATCCGGTGTCAGTGCCCGCAATATCCGCGCCTACCGCGAACGCGGGCTGCTCGACGCGCCCCGCCGTGTCGGCCGTTCGGCGTTCTACGACGACTACCACCTGTCGCAGTTGCGCACCATCAACCAGCTGCTTCGCCGCGGCTTCAACTCGGCCCACATCGCCGAGTTCTTCGCGAGCATGCGCCAAGGCGCCGACCTGGCCGACATCCTGGGTATCCAGCGCGCCCTGTTGGGGCCCACACCGAACGACGTATCCGACGGTGCATTCGACGCGGACGATGAGCGGCCGTCCGACGGTGAGCCGGTCCCGGGACCCCGTGCCGTCAGCATCGATTCCGACAGTGAGGCGGCGCGAAAGTTGATCGAACTCGGCTTCGCCGAGGCGCGCGCCGGCAGCGTCGTCGTCATCGACCCGTCGATCGCCGAGATTCTGGGCCGCACTTCCGATCAGCTGCTCTACGTCCGCGCGCTGCTGCGAATCTACGAGTCGTCCCGCGACGCCGCCGACGGCCTGGTCAGTGGTTTTGTCCGGGCGCTTGGCGATTCCGTCGAGGCGAAGTTCGGGAAGGATCATCGGCCCGAGCCGCGCGAGCTCGACGAATTGGGGCAGTTGGCCAGGGACTACCGCGAGCTATGGGGTCACGTCTTGTCGATTCGTATGGAGGAGTCGCTGCGGCGGCAACTGGCGACGGCGGCGAAGGGCCACCCAGCCGACGGCTTGCTGAGTGAGCTGCTGCGCCGTTGTGCCAGCACTACACCCGGCTGACGGCGGGATCTCCGCCGAAGCGCTGCGCCAGCCACACCGGGATTATTGCGACAATGGTCAGCGCGGCGGCAACGACGTTGATCACGGGTGCCTGGTTGGGGCGGAAGAGGTTTCCGAAAATCCAGATCGGGAGTGTCTGCACGGTCGGGCCTGCCGTGAACGTCGTGACGACGATCTCGTCGAAGGACAGGGCGAACGCCAGCACCGCACCCGCGACCACCGACCCCCGCATCATCGGGAAGGTCACGTAGCGGAAGGTCTGCCACGGCGACGCGCCGAGGTCGGCCGAGGCGTCTTCCAGGCTGCTTCCCATCCGGCGCAGCCGCGCCTGAGTGTTGTTGAAGACGATCACGATGCAGAACGTCGCGTGGCCGATGATGACGGTGGCCATGCCCAGAGACACGCCGAGTGCGGATGTGAACGTCGCATTCAAAGCAATACCGGTGACAATCCCCGGCAGCGTGATCGGTAGTACCACAAGCAGACTCACCATATGCTTGCCGAAGAAGTCGTAACGCTGCACTGCCACCGCTGCCATCGTGCCCAGCACCAGCGCGATGACCGTTGCGCCGAGACCGACGACAGCCGAGTTCACGAGTGACTGCCACATGCCGTGGCTGTTCCAGGCGTCCGACCACCAGTGCAGCGTGAATCCCGTAGGGGGAAAAGCGAATGTGCGGGAGGTGTTGAACGCATTGATCACCACGAGGAGCAGTGGTGCATAGAGGAACAGCAACACGAGCAGCGTCCAACCCCGGACCAGGCGGCGGGCGGTGTTCGACAGCATCAGATGTTCTCCAGTGCGCCCGTGCGCCGCATCGCCACCAGGTAGGCCACAATCGCCAGCAGCGGGATGATCGACAACGCGGCGGCGAGTGGCTGGTTGTTGGCGGTGACGAGTTGGCCGTAGATGATGTTGCCGAGCAATTGAGTCTTGCCGCCGACGATCGTCACGGCGATGTAGTCACCGAGCGATAGCGAGAAGGTGAATATGGAGCCCGCGGCGATACCGGGGAACACCAACGGCGCCAGCACCATTCGGAGAGTGGACATGTCGGAGGCACCGAGGTCGGCGCTCGCGTCGAGCAGCGAGTCCGGGACGCGGGAGAACGCCACGAACACCGGGAGGACCATGTAGGGCAGCCAAAGGTAGGTCAGCGTCACGATGGTGGCAGCCAGGCCGTACCCGGGTGTGTAGTCGGTCGCCCAGACCAGTGGGCCTTCGGGGGATAGCAGCATGCGCCACGCGTAGGCCTTGACCAGATAACTGGCCCACAGCGGGGTCGTCACCGCGACCACGAGCGCGAGCCGCACCCGCGGTGGCGCGACCTTGGCCATGTAGAACGCCAGCGGCACGGCGAGCACGGCGCAGATCACGGTGACGGCCAGCGCCACCGATACGGTGCGCACCGCCGCTGTACGGAAAAGCTCGTCGGTCGCCACCCGCGCGATGTTGTCGAACGTGAACGAGTGCACCACCGCGCCGGTGAAGGCATCTGTGCTCCAGAAGGCCGAAACCAGAAGCACGGCAAGGGATCCAAGATATGCGACCACCAGCCAGGCCAAGGGTGGCACGAGCAGGAAGCCGAGGCTGATACGCCGTCGGTGAGACGGTCGCAGCGGCACAACTTGTCTGTTCTTCGCGCGAGCGCTCATCACCGCGCAACATCACCCCTTGATCTGCTGCCACTTGTCGACCCACTCGTTGTAGGCCGTGCAGTTTTCCCCGCTGCCGTCCACGCAGTTCTTCTGCGGCGTGGTCCAGTAATAGATCTTGGCGGCGAAGTCCTCGTCGGTGGCGTGGTAGATGTCGCAGAAGTCCGGTTCGACGGTGTACTTACACGCTTCGGTGTTGGCCGGTGCCTCACCGAAGAACTCCGCGACCTGGGCATTGACCTCGGGGGAGGAGATCCAATTCATCCACTTGTACATGCAATTGGGATGCGCGGCCTTCGACGAGATCATCCAGGTGTCCGACCACCCCGTTGAACCCTCTTTGGGCAGAACGGTGTTGACCTGCACCCTGTTCTCCGAGCCGATCGTGTTCGCGATGACCTGCCATGTCGTACCGATGACCGAGGTGCCGGATTCGAACGCCTGCACCTCCTTGGTGTAGTCCGACCAGTACTCGCCGATGTTCTCCCGCTGCTTCTTGAGCAATTCGGTTGCCGCGTCGAGCTGTTCGGGCGTCAGCGAGTACGGATCCTTGATACCGAGTTCCGGCTTCGATTTGGACAGGTACAGCGCCGCGTCGGCAATGTAGATGGGGGAGTCGTACGCGGTGACCCTGCCCTTGTACTTGTCCGCGTCGTCGAATACCGCCGCCCATGAGTTCGGGGCATCACGAACCACCTCGATGTTGTACATCAGCAGATTGGCGCCCCAGCCGTGCGGGATGCCATACATCTTGCCGTCCACCGAATTCCACGGTTTGTCTTTGAGGAACGACGAAATGGAGGCGTAATTCGGTACGAGATCGGTGTTCACCGGGGCGACATCGCCGGCGTAGATCAACCGCAACGTCGCGTCGCCGGACGCGGACACGCCGTCGTACTGGCCGCTGCGCATCAGCTGCACCATCTCGTCGGAGGTGTTGCCGACCTTCACGTTGACCTGACAACCGGTCTGTCGCTCAAACGGCGTCACCCAGTCGGCGCTGCTGTCGTTCGAACCGTCCTCGGCGTAGCCCGCCCATGCGATCAGATTGAGTTCGCCCTCGCCGTCGCCGACGGCCTCCATGGGCTCCAGCTTCGGCGGCGGCTCGTCGCTGCCGGGTTGGTCGGTGCATCCGGTGATGCCGGCCAACATGAGGGCGGCGCACGCGGCGAGCACAAGACTGACTCGTGTTCTGGACGGCATTCGCTACTCCTCGTTCATCAGGGTGTGTACAGCTTTTTCTGGCCAGGCCAACGTGATTGGACTGCCGTGATGTAGGTCGGGCGGCAGCCAGGTGCTGGCGGTGAGGACCGTGGCGGTGAGATCGACGCCGACCTGCGTGTGCGCGGTGATCCTGGTGGTGGGACCGGCGTAGATGAGCTCGGACACCGTGGCCGCGACCGTGCGCACGCCGGGCACCGAGTCGGTGTCTGCCGCGAAGACGCCGATACGCTCGGGCCGTACCACGAACGTTCCGGAACGTCCGACGAGTGCTTCGGCGACGGCGCCGACAAGCACGTTCGAGGTGCCGACGAAATCGGCCACGAATCTGTTGACCGGGTTTTCGTAGACTTCGCGCGCCGGACCGACCTGCTCGATGCGCCCGTGATTGAACACCGCGAGCCGATCGCAGAGGCTCAGCGCCTCGTCCTGGTCGTGAGTGACGATGACGAACGTGATGCCGACTTCGCGCTGGATCTCCTTGAGTTCGATCTGCATCTGCTCGCGCAGCTTGAGGTCCAGCGCCCCGAGTGGCTCGTCGAGCAGCAGCACCCGTGGCCGTCCGACCAGTGCGCGTGCGAGCGCGACACGCTGACGTTGCCCGCCCGACAGCTGCTGCGGGCGTCGGGACGCATGCTCCGTGAGCCGGACCAAGTCGAGTTCGTCGCTGGTTCGACGTCTGCGCTCGGCCTTGGGGACGCCGCGCACCTTCAGGCCGTACTCGACGTTCTGCGCGACGGTCATGTGCGGGAACAGTGCGTACTCCTGGAACACGGTGTTGACGTCGCGGTGTCGCGCCGGAAGGGCGGTGACGTCGGCGCCGCCGAGCCTGATGGTCCCGGCGGTGGGTTGCTCGAATCCCGCGATCATGCGCAGGACGGTTGTCTTTCCGGATCCGGACGGGCCGAGGATCGCGAACAGTTCGCCGTCCGCGACCGTGAGGTCGGCGCTCTCGACGGCCACGACGCCGCCGCCGAACTCCTTTCGGACACCGATCAGTTCGACCTGCGGTTCTCGTACGTCACCGGGGACATTCACAGCAGATCTAGCGCTGATCGTGTCCGAGGGCATGGTCAATCGTAGGAATCGGAACGGTCGCGCCGCAGTTCATCGCGGATTTCACACCTGCTCGTGTTCGCTCGGCTACCTCGCCGTGACAGTAAATCTTGATGCGTATGTGACCAGTGGCGCTGTCGTGAAACGTGATGTTGCTGTCGTACTCTGTGGCACGTGTCAATTTCCCGGCGCGACGTGCTGAAAGGTGCCGTCGCGTTGCCCGCCGCGCTGGCCGCCGGCGCAGGCCTGCAGACGCTGGTGTCCGCGGCCGCTCCCGTGACGGCCTCGGCGGCGCCGTTGGGCGTCCTGCTCGACTATGCAGCCGGGGTGATCAGCGCCAGAGACATCCGGGCCTCGGGCGCCTTGGGCGCCATTCGGTACGTCTCCGACCGCAGGCCAGGGGGTGCCTGGATGCTGGGTAAGCCGATCCAGATCGCCGAGGCGCGTGACCTTTATCAAAATGGTCTGAAGATCGTGTCCTGCTACCAGTACGGCAAGCAGGACACCGCCGACTGGCTCGGCGGGCAGAACGCCGGTGTCGCGCACGCCAAGCGGGGATGGGAGTTGCACGTCGCCGCCGGTGGTTCCTACGGAGCGCCGATCTACACGTCGATCGACGACGATCCGTCGTATGAGCAGTACAAGCAGCAGGTCGCGCCGTATCTGCGGGGCTGGGAGGCGGTGCTGGGACATCAGCGCACCGGCGTCTACGCCAACTCGAAGACCATCGAGTGGGCCGCCCAGGATGGGCTGGGCGCGTGGTACTGGCAGCACAATTGGGGATCGCCCGGCAAGATCGCCCATCCGGCGGCCCATCTGCACCAGGTGGAGATCGACAAGCGCTCCGTGGGAGGCGTCGGGGTCGACATCAACCACATACTCAAGCCGCAATACGGACAGTGGGACTAAAAACCTTACCGGCCAGTAAGTAGAGCCAGCAAACCTTCCGTGGTGGCCGGCTTTGCTGACAAGACAAATCATGTCCAGTTGTCGACTCTGCACGCCGCAATGCCGCAGGTGGACACGGCCAAAATATTTAGATAACGATTCTATAACAATACCGCCTTGATCAGCGCTGTTGCGCCTACTCGACCGTAACCACCCGCCAACAGGACGTTTGTCCCGGATAGCTGAGGCCGCTTCGAAGGCGCGCGTTATCTCAGGGACGGTTACCCGCGCGTAGAACTCGCTAGTAACCATTTCGGGGGCGAAAATGGTGTCGTCTCTTATGACACTCTTAGTACGGCTGGGATGTCCGCTGGACCGGATGAACAAGTCGGGATTCGACGCCGAATCGCATGGCCCCCGCAGGGGAGCGCGGGCCAGTCAGCTTCTGGCGACGCCACAGCCACCACAGACGACGAGCGAATACGCGCAGATAGCACCGAGGGAGAAATCAAGACGTGACGATCAACGAGCAGCACCGGGTGCCAGCACAGTCAACCACCGAGCGCCCGGGAGCCCGTCCCTCCGCGCATGCGCTCGTCGATCGGTTGAACGCCGGTGAGCCGTACGCCGTCGCGTTCGGTGGGCAAGGCGCCGCGTGGCTGGAGAACCTCGAAGAACTGGTCAGCTCGGCCGGCATCGAGTCCGAGCTCAGTGAAGTGGTGGGCGAGGCCGAGCTGCTGCTGCAGCCCGTCGCTCGCGAGCTGGTGGTCGTGCGGCCGATCGGCTTCGAGCCGATGCAGTGGGTGCGGGCCCTGGCCGCCGAGGAGTCGCTGCCCGCCACCAAACAACTTGTCACCGCGGCGATCTCGGGCCCCGGGATCCTGCTTGCCCAAATGGCCGCCATCCGCGCGCTCACCAGGCAGGGCCTGGATCTGTACAACACCCCGCCGGTCGCGATGGCGGGCCACTCGCAGGGCATCATGGCCTGCGAATCGCTGCGGGCGAAGGGCACCAAGGACGCCGAGCTCCTGGCGCTGCTGCAATTGATCGGCGCCGCCGGTTCGTTGATGTCCCGACGACGGGGCATGGTCGGTCGCGGCAACAAGACGCCGATGGTGTCGGTGACCAACGTCGACCCGGAACGCATGCGTGAGCTGCTCGAGGAATTCAGTACGGATGTCCGCACCGTGCTTCCGCCGGTGCTGTCGATTCGCAACGGCAGGCGCTCCGTGGTCATCACCGGGACACCGGAGCAACTGGGTCGATTCGAGCTCTACTGCAGCAAGATCACCGAACGTGAAGAGGCCGAGCGCAAGAACAAGCTCCGCGGCGGGGCGGTGTTCGCACCCGAATTCCACGGAGTGCAGGTCGAGGTCGGCTTCCATACCCCGCGCCTGGCCGACGGCGTCGCGGTCGTCGAGGGCTGGGCCGAGAGGTGCGGTATCGACGCCGCGATGGCGCACGAGATGACCGAGGCGATCTTCGTCCGTCCCATCGACTGGGTGGCCGAGATCGAGCGGCTGCACCAGTCGGGTGCCAAATGGATCGTCGACCTGGGGCCGGCCGATACCGTGACTCGCCTGACCGCCCCCGTCATCCGGGGTCTGGGCGTCGGAATCGTTCCCGCTGCCACCCGCGCCGGTCAGCGCAACCTGTTCACCGTCGGCGCCGAGCCCGAGGTACTGCCCCCGTGGTCCAGCTTCTCGCCGAGCACGGTCGAGCTGCCCGACGGCTCCGTGAAGCTGTCCACCAAGTTCACCCGCCTGACCGGACGCTCGCCGATCCTGCTGGCGGGTATGACGCCCACGACCGTCGACGCCAAGATCGTCGCCGCGGCCGCCAACGCCGGCCACTGGGCCGAGCTGGCCGGTGGCGGTCAGGTCACCGAGGAGATCTTCTCCGACCGCATCGCCGAGCTGACCAACCTGCTCGAGCCGGGCCGCGCCGTGCAGTTCAACACGCTGTTCCTGGATCCCTACCTGTGGAAGCTCCAGGTCGGTGGCAAGCGGTTGGTGCAGAGGGCCCGTCAGTCCGGCGCTCCCATCGACGGCGTTGTGGTCAGCGCGGGCATTCCCGATCTCGAGGAAGCCGTCGAGCTGATCGACGAGCTGAATACCGTGGGTCTCAGCCACGTCGTGTTCAAGCCGGGCACGGTCGGCCAGATCAAGTCGGTCATCAACATCGCCGCCGAAGTCCCCGGTAAGGACGTCATCGTCCACATCGAGGGCGGACGCGCAGGTGGTCATCACTCGTGGGAGGACCTCGACGACCTGCTGCTGGCGACGTACGCGGATCTGCGCAAGCTGTCCAACATCACCATCTGCGTCGGCGGCGGCATCGGTACCCCCGAGCGAGCGGCCGAGTACCTGTCGGGCGCATGGGCCAAGGCCTACGGCTTCCCCGAGATGCCGGTCGACGGAATTCTCGTCGGCACCGCGGCCATGGCCACCCTGGAGTCCACCACCTCGCCGGCCGTCAAGCAGATGCTGGTCGAGACGACGGGCACCGATCACTGGATCAGCGCCGGAAAAGCCAACGGCGGCATGGCTTCCAGCCGTAGCCAGCTGGGCGCGGACATTCACGAGATCGACAATGCCGCCTCTCGATGTGGCAGGTTGCTCGACGAGGTCGCCGGCGACGCGGAGGCCGTAGCGGCCCGTCGTGACGAGCTGATCGCGGCGATGGCCAACACGGCCAAGCCCTACTTCGGCGACGTCAGCGGCATGACCTACCTGCAGTGGCTGAACCGTTACGTCGAGCTGGCGATCGGCGACGGCGACAGCACCGCCGACACCGCAACGCCGGGCAGCCCGTGGATCGCCGACACCTGGCGGGACCGGTTCGCCGACATGCTCAAGCGAGCTGAGGCGCGCCTTCATCCGCAGGACTCCGGCCCGATCGAGACGCTCTTCGCCGACACTGCCGAAGGCCAAGCGCTGCTCGAGGATCCGCCGACCGCGATCGATCAGCTGCTGCAGCGCTACCCGGATGCCGGGACCCTGAAGCTGCACCCCGCCGACGTGCCGTTCTTCATCACGCTGTGCAAGACGCCGGGCAAGCCCGTCAACTTCGTGCCGGTCATCGACAAGGACGTACGCCGCTGGTGGCGCAGCGACTCGTTGTGGCAGGCCCACGACGCGCGCTACACCGCCGACGAGGTGTGCATCATCCCCGGCACGCAGGCGGTCGCCGGGATCACGCGGGTCGACGAGCCGGTCGGCGAACTGCTGGACCGCTTCGAGCAGGCGTCGATCGACGCGCTGGTCGCCTCGGGCGCCGAGCCGACGCCGGTGGTGTCGCGCCGCCAGGCCCGCGAGGACGTCACCGGTGCCCTGGCGGTCGTACTCGATTCGCCCGACGTGCTGTGGGCAGGCCGTACCGCCATCAATCCGGTACACCGCATCGGCGCACCGGATGAGTGGCAGGCCAACGAAAACCGCAGTGCCACACACCCGTCCACCGGCGCACGGCTCGAACTGAGCGCCGACGGCGTGGTCACCCTGAGTGTCCCGCTGAGCGACATCTGGATCGACATCCGCTTCACTCTCCCGTCCTGCACCGTCAACGGCGGCATGCCGGTCGTGACCGTCGAGGACGCTTCGAAAGCGATGCGTTCGGTCCTTGCTATCGCCGCGGGTGTCGACGGCCCCGACGCGCTGCCACCGGTGCACGACAACACCGCATCGGTCACCGTCGAATGGGACACGGAGGAGGTCGCCGACCACACCGGCGTCACCGCGACCTTCGGGGGGCCGTTGGCCCCGGGTCTCACGCTGGTGCCGGACGCACTCGTAGGCCATTGCTGGCCCGCGGTTTTCGCGGCGATCGGTGCCGCGGTCACCGACGACGGAATCCCCGTCGTCGAGGGTCTGCTGAGCCTGGTGCACCTGGACCATGCCGCCCACCTGCTCGCTCCGATGCCGAAGACGACGGCCCAATTGACGGTCACCGCAACAAGTTCGGCCGCCTTCGACACCGAGTACGGACGCGTTGTCCCGGTGACAGTCGACGTCACCGACGCCGGCGGCGCCACCCTGGCGAAACTCGAAGAGCGCTTCGCGATCCGCGGTCGCACGGGCGCCGTCGAACTCAGCGACCCGCCGCGCGCCGGCGGCGCGATCACCGACAACGCGACCGAGACACCGCGTCGCCGCCGTCGCGACGTCACTGTCGCCGCGCCGACCGACATGCGTGCCTTCGCGGTGGTGTCCGGGGACCACAACCCGATCCACACCGACCGGGCGGCCGCGCTGCTGGCCGGCCTGAAATCGCCCATCGTGCACGGCATGTGGCTCTCGGCCGCCGCGCAGCACGTGGTGACCGCCACCGACGGCAAGGCCGCCCCGCCGGCCCGTGTGGTCGGCTGGACGTCACGATTCCTCGGCATGGTGCTGCCCGGCGACGACATCGACTTCCGCGTCGACCGTGTCGGAATCGACCGTGGCGCAGAGATCGTCGAGGTCGCCGCGCGCGTCAACAACGAGCTTGTGATGTCGGCCACGGCGCAACTTGCCGCCCCGAAGACGGTCTATGCGTTCCCGGGCCAGGGCATCCAGCACAAAGGCATGGGCATGGAGGTTCGCTCCCGGTCCAAGGCCGCGCGCAAGGTGTGGGACACCGCCGACAAGTTCACCCGCGAGACCCTGGGCTTCTCGGTGCTGCACGTGGTGCGGGACAACCCGACCAGCCTGATCGCCAGCGGTGTGCACTACCACCATCCCGACGGCGTGCTGTTCCTGACGCAGTTCACCCAGGTCGCGATGGCGACTGTGGCGGCCGCTCAGGTCGCCGAGATGCGTGAACAGGGCGCGTTCGTCGAGGGTGCGCTGGCCTGCGGCCACTCCGTCGGCGAGTACACCGCCCTGGCCTGTGTCAGCGGTGTCTACGAGCTGGACGCACTGCTCGAGGTGGTATTCCACCGCGGCAGCAAGATGCACGACATCGTTCCCCGCGACCATCTGGGCCGGTCCAACTACCGGCTGGCCGCCATCCGGCCGTCGCAGATCGATCTCGATGACGACGACGTCCCCCGCTTCATCGACGAGATCTCCGAACGCACCGGTGAGTTTCTACAGATCGTGAACTTCAACCTGCGTGGCTCGCAGTACGCCATCGCCGGTACGGTCCGCGGCCTGGAAGTGCTGGAGGAGGAAGTCGAGAAGCGCCGCGAGATCAGCGGCGGCAAGCGGTCGTTCATCCTGGTGCCCGGTATCGACGTGCCGTTCCACTCCTCGGTGCTGCGGGTCGGCGTCGCCGACTTCCGTCGCTCGCTCGAGCGCGTCATGCCGCGCGACGCGAATCCCGACCTGATCGTCGGCAAGTACATCCCCAACCTGGTGCCGCGGCCGTTCACGCTCGACAAGGATTTCATTCAGGAGATCCGCGATCTGGTGCCCGCCGAGCCGCTCGACGAGATCCTGGCCGACTACGACACCTGGCGGAACGAGAAGCCGAGTGAGCTGATGCGCAAGGTCGTGATCGAGCTGCTGGCTTGGCAATTCGCCAGCCCGGTGCGCTGGATCGAGACGCAGGACCTGCTCTTCATCGAGGAGGCCGCCGGCGGTCTGGGCATCGAGCGGTTCGTAGAGATCGGTGTGAAATCCGCGCCGACCGTCGCGGGGCTCGCGACCAACACGCTCAAGCTCCCGGAGTACTCACACAACACGACCGAGGTGCTGAACTCGGAGCGCGACGCCGCGGTGCTGTTCGCCACGGACACCGACCCCGAGCCGGATCTCGATGCGGACGACGGTGCCGACACGGCGCCCGCGCCCGTGGAGTCCGCGCCACCGGTCGAGACCGCGCCCGCCCCTGCCGCGGCTGCACCCTCGGGTGGCCCGCGCCCGGACGATCTGGTCTACGACGCGGCCGACGCCACCACAGCGTTGATCGCGCTGTCGGCGAAGATGCGCATCGATCAGATCGAGCCGCTGGACTCCATCGAGTCGATCACCGACGGTGCGTCGTCGCGGCGCAACCAGCTGCTGGTCGACCTCGGCTCGGAGCTGAATCTCGGTGCCATCGACGGTGCCGCAGACGCCGACCTCGCCGGGCTGAAGGGGCAGGTCACCAAGCTGGCCCGTACGTACAAGCCTTACGGCCCAGTGCTTTCCGACGCCATCAACGACCAGCTTCGTACGGTCCTTGGGCCGTCCGGCAAGCGGCCCGCTTACATCGCCGAGCGGGTCAAGAAGACTTGGGAGCTGGGTGACGGCTGGGTCAAGCACGTCACGGTCGAGGTGGCGCTGGGCACCCGCGAGGGTTCCAGCGTGCGCGGTGGTGAATTGGGGGGCTTGCACGCAGGCGCGCTTGCGGACGCGGCTTCCGTCGACAAAGTCATCGACGCCGCGGTGTCGGCGGTGGGGGCACGGCACGGTGTGGCCGTCACGCTGCCCGCCGCAGCCGGTGGCGGTGGCGGTGTCGTGGACTCCGCGGCACTCGGTGAGTTCGCCCAACAGGTGACCGGGCCCAACGGTGTACTCGCTTCGGCGGCGCGCCTGATCCTGGGTCAGCTCGGCCTGGACACGCCGGTCAGTGCGCCGGAAGCGACAGATGCGGAGCTCATCGATCTGGTAACTGCCGAATTGGGTTCGGACTGGCCACGTTTGGTCGCCCCGACGTTCGACAGCCGCAAGGCAGTGGTGTTCGACGACCGCTGGGCCAGTGCACGTGAGGATCTGGCCAGGTTCTGGTTGATGGACGAGGGCGAGATCGACGCCGACTGGCAGCGTCTTTCCGAGCGGTTCGAAGGCGCCGGCCACATCGTCGGCACCCAGGCCACCTGGTGGCAGGGCAAGGCGCTGGCGGCGGGCCGCAACATTCATGCGTCGCTGTACGGCCGCGCGGCCGCAGGCGCGGAGAACCCGGGCAAGGGGCGCTACACCGACGAGGTCGCGGTGGTGACCGGTGCATCGAAGGGCTCCATCGCGGCATCCGTAGTGGCCCAACTCCTCGACGGAGGGGCGACGGTCATCGCGACCACGTCCAAGCTCGACGACACCCGGCTGGCGTTCTACCGCGATCTGTACCGGGACAACGCCAGGTTCGAAGCCAAGCTGTGGGTCGTGCCCGCCAACATGGCGTCCTACAGCGACATCGACGCACTCGTCGAGTGGGTCGGTACGGAACAGACTGAAAGCCTGGGGCCGAAGTCCATTCACCTCAAGGATGCGCTGACACCAACGCTTCTGTTCCCATTCGCAGCGCCGCGGGTGGCCGGCGACCTGTCGGACGCGGGATCGCGCGCCGAGATGGAGATGAAGGTCCTGCTGTGGGCCGTTCAGCGGTTGATCGGCGGGCTGTCGCACGTCGGCGCGGAACGCGACATCGCGGCGCGGATGCACGTGGTGCTGCCGGGCTCGCCCAACCGCGGGATGTTCGGCGGTGATGGTGCCTACGGTGAATCCAAGTCCGCGCTCGACGCGTTGGTCACCCGGTGGAAGGCCGAGTCGTCGTGGGCACAGCGGGTTTCGCTGGCGCATGCGCTGATCGGCTGGACCAAGGGCACCGGACTGATGGGTCACAACGACGCCATCGTCGACGCCGTCGAAGAAGCCGGGGTGACGACCTATACCACCGACGAGATGGCGAAGATGTTGCTCGATTTGTGCGACATCGAGTCGAAGGTGGCCGCTGCGCGCGAGCCGCTGCAGGCGGACCTGACCGGCGGATTGGCCGAGGTCGAGCTGGACCTGGCCGAGTTGGCCGCCAACGCGCGCGACGAGCAGGCGGCCGGCGGAGCCGAGAGCGACGACGCCGACGGCAACGATGCCGGCACGATCCGCGCGCTGCCATCCCCGCCGCGGGGCTACCGCGCTGCGCCGCCGCCGGAATGGGACGACCTCGACGTCGACCCCGCCGATCTGGTGGTGATCGTCGGCGGCGCCGAGCTCGGACCCTATGGTTCGTCACGCACCCGCCTCGAGATGGAGGTCGACAACGAGCTGTCGGCGGCCGGCGTGCTCGAGCTCGCGTGGACCACCGGCCTGGTCAAGTGGGAGGACGATCCCACCCCGGGTTGGTACGACGTCCAGACCGGCGAGTTGGTCGACGAGGGCGAGCTGGTGGAGCGTTATCACGACGCGGTCATCGAGCGGGTCGGCATCCGCGAGTTCGTCGACGACGGCGCGATCGATCCGGACCACGCTTCACCGATCATGGTTTCGGTCTTCCTCGACAAGGACTTCACGTTCGTCGTGTCGTCGGAGGCCGAGGCTCGGCCGTTCGTGGAATTCGATCCGGAGCACACGGTCATCGCGCCGGTGCCGGACAGCAGTGACTGGCAGGTGACCCGCAAGGCGGGCACCGAGATTCGGGTGCCGCGCAAGACCAAGCTGTCCCGCACGGTCGGTGCGCAGATCCCGACGGGCTTCGATCCGATGGTGTACGGCGTCCCCGCGGACATGGTGTCGTCGATCGACCGGTTGGCGCTGTGGAACCTCGTCACCACGGTCGATGCCTTCTTGTCCGCGGGTTTCACCCCTACCGAGCTGATGCGCTGGGTCCACCCCAGCCTGGTGGCCAGCACGCAGGGCACCGGCATGGGTGGCATGACGTCGATGCAGACCATGTACCACGGCAACTTGCTCGGCCGGAACAAGCCGAACGACATTTTGCAGGAGGTTCTGCCGAATGTCATTGCCGGACACGTGGTTCAGTCCTACATCGGCAGTTACGGCTCGATGATCCACCCGGTGGGCGCGTGCGCCACCGCGGCGATCTCGGTCGAAGAAGGTGTGGACAAGATCCGCCTCGGTAAGGCTGAGTTCGTCGTGGCTGGCGGTTATGACGACCTGACGCTGGAGGCCATCATCGGATTCGGTGACATGTCGGCCACGGCCGACACCGAGGTGATGCGGGCCAAGGGCATCAGCGACTCGAAGTTCTCGCGCGCCAACGACCGTCGCCGGCTCGGGTTCGTCGAGGGACAGGGCGGCGGGACGATCCTGCTCGCGCGCGGTGACCTCGCGCTGAAGATGGGTCTGCCGGTGTTGTCCGTGGTGGCCTACGTGTCGTCCTTCGGTGACGGTGTGCATACGTCGATCCCCGCTCCGGGGCTCGGTGCGCTGGCCGCTGGTCGTGGCGGCAAGGGATCGCAGTTGGCACGTTCGCTGGCGAAGCTGGGTGTGAGTGCCGACGACATCGCAGTGGTGTCCAAGCACGACACCTCGACGCTGGCCAACGATCCGAACGAAACCGAATTGCACGAGCGTCTTGCGGATTCGATGGGCCGGTCGGCCGGTGCGCCACTTTTCGTGGTGTCACAGAAGAGCCTGACCGGTCACTCGAAGGGTGGTGCCGCGGCCTTCCAGATGATGGGGCTGTGCCAGATCCTGCGCGACGGCGTCATTCCCCCGAACCGCAGCCTGGACTGCGTCGACGAAGAAATGGCCAGCGCCGCCCACCTGGTGTGGCTGCGCGACAGCCTCAAGTTCGGCGACAAGTTCCCGTTGAAGGCCGGTCTGATCACCAGCCTCGGCTTCGGTCACGTGTCCGGACTGGTGGCGCTGGTGCACCCGCAGGCGTTCATCGCGGCGCTGAGTCCCGATGAGCGTGAGGACTACCAGCGCAGGGCTGATGCCCGTGTGCTGGCCGGACAGCTGCGGCTGGCGTCGGCGATCGCGGGTGGGCGGCCGCTGTACGAGAAGCCGGCCGACCGGCGATTCGGCGGAGACGCCGCGGAGAAGCGGCAGGAAGCAGCAATGCTTCTGGACGAGTCTTCGCGCCTCGGTGAGGACGATGTGTACCTGCTCTCGGGGCAGTGAGATAGGTTCTTGCGCATGGCGGTAGTCGGTGTGGGGATCGATCTCGTCTCCATTCCCGACTTCGCCGGACAGGTCGACCAGCCGGGAACGGTGTTCGCGGAGACGTTCACGCCAGGCGAGCGGCGTGACGCCGCCGACAAGAGCTCGTCGGCGGCGCGGCATCTGGCGGCGCGCTGGGCCGCCAAGGAGGCGGTCATCAAGGCGTGGTCGGGGTCGCGGTTCGCCAAGCGGCCGATGCTGCCGGAGGGCATTCACCGCGACATCGAGGTCGTCACCGACATGTGGGGCCGACCGAAGGTGCGTCTCACCGGAGCTATCGGCGAACACCTGAAGGACGTGATCATTCACGTGTCGATGACCCACGAGGGCGACACTGCGGCGGCGGTCGTCGTATTGGAGTCGCAACCCTAACAGCTTGCGCCGAAATTGCGTTCCAGCAGGAAAAGTGCGAGTAGAAGCCTGCTGGAATTCAATTTCGCGGTTAGCGTCGAATTCATGAGTGATCTCGTGCAGCGGGTGCGCGACGTGCTGCCGTCGGTGCGCCGCGACCTGGAAGACCTCGTGCGTATCCAATCGGTGTGGGCCGATCCGGCCCGCCGTGGCGAAGTGCAGCGCAGCGCCGATGCAGTGGTAAAGCTGTTGTCGGAGGCCGGCTTCAAAGATGTGCAGATCGTCAGCGACGGCGGCGCCCCCGCCGTCATCGCCAGGCATCCGGCACCACCGGGCGCGCCTACCGTGTTGCTCTACGCCCACCACGACGTTCAGCCCGAGGGTGACCACGCGCATTGGAACTCGCCACCGTTCGAGCCCACCGAGCGCGACGGACGCCTCTACGGACGCGGCACGGCCGACGACAAGGCTGGCATCGCAACGCATCTGGCGGCTTTCCTGGCCCACGGTGGCAACCCGCCCGTCGGCGTCACGGTGTTCGTCGAAGGGGAGGAGGAATCGGGCTCGCCATCGCTGTCCCGACTGCTGGCCGCGCACCGTGAGACGCTGACGTCCGACGTGATCGTCATCGCCGACTCCGACAACTGGAGCACCGACGTGCCCTCGTTGACGGTGTCGCTGCGGGGTTTGGCCGACTGCGTCGTCGAGGTCGCGACGCTGGATCACGGCCTGCACTCGGGTTTGTGGGGTGGCGTCGCCCCCGATGCGTTGACGGTGCTGGTGCGGCTGCTGGCCAGTCTGCACGACGATGAGGGCAACGTGGCCGTCCAGGGCTTGCATGAAGCCGAGGCGGCTGATGTCGACTATCCGCCGGAGCGGATTCGCACCGAGACGGGCCTGTTGGACGGGGTCCGCGAAATCGGTTCCGGGTCGGTGCCGCAACGACTTTGGGCCAAGCCGGCGATCACGGTGATCGGTATCGACACCACACCGATCGACAAGGCGTCGAACACGTTGATTCCGCGGGCGCGGGCGAAGGTCAGCATGCGCGTCGCGCCGGGCGGCGACGCGGGGGAGCACCTTGCGGCCCTGACCCGTCACTTGGAGCAGAACGCGCCATGGGGTGCGCAGGTGACCGTCACCCCCGGCGACGTCGGCCAGCCGTACGCCATCGACGCCACCGGGGCCGTCTACGACGTTGCCCGCGCGGCGTTCCGGCAGGCATGGGGCGCCGATCCGGTCGACACGGGTATCGGTGGGTCCATTCCGTTCATCGCCGAGTTCGCCGAGGCGTTCCCGTCGGCCAAGATCCTGGTGACCGGCGTGGAAGACCCTGCGACACAGGCGCACAGCATCAACGAGAGTCTGCATCTCGGAGTGCTGGAGCGTGCCGCCACTGCCGAGGCGCTGCTGCTGGCGAACCTGGGGTCAGATGGAGAGGTCGCGACGTAGCTTGGCCACGTGACCGGTGGCGCGCACGTTGTACTGCGCCTCGGCGATCTTGCCCTTCTCGTCGACCACGAACGTCGAACGAATAACGCCCTGAACGGTTTTGCCGTACATCATCTTCTCGCCGTAGGCGCCCCACGCCGTGAGGACCTCGCGGTCGGGGTCGGACAGCAGCGGAAAAGTCAGCTTCTCCTGGTCGCGGAACCTGGCCAGCTTCTCGGGCTTGTCGGGGGAGATTCCGACCACGTCGAGTCCGGCTCCGTTGAGTTCGCCGAGGCTGTCCCGGAAGTCGCACGCCTGCTTGGTGCAGCCCGGTGTGGAGGCAGCGGGGTAGAAGTACACGATGACCTTGCGCCCCTTGTAGTCGGAGAGCTTGACGGTCTTGCCGTCGGCGTCAGGCAGGCTGAAAGCGGGGGCTTTGTCGCCCACCTCGAGTCGCGGAGTCTGTGACACGTGAGCGGATCCCCTCTCATGGACCGGTGCACTTCGATTGATGCGAGCTGATCTAGGGTAGTTGCGCAAGGCAACGGAGTTGGAGCAGGGCTTGACGCGTATGGGAGATGGATGTGGCGGACCGCGACCCCGACACCATCAAGCAGGAGATCGACCAGGCCCGCGACCAGCTGGCGCTGACGGTCGACTCCCTGGCTGAACGTGCCAACCCACGTCGGCTGGCCGACGACCTCAAGGCCGGGTTGGTGCGGTTCGTCAAGAAGCCGCCGGTGGCGATCGCGCTGGCAGGCGCAGGCACTGTGGTGATTGTGTTGGTCGTGCGCCGTATCAGGCGCTGAGGCTGCTCAGGTCAGCGCCGGCGGCCGGAGCGGAACAGGTCCGAGAACCACGAGCTCGGCGGATTGGCGACACGGCCGATACGGCTGCAGTTGTACACCGCGACCGGACCTTGTCCAGTTACGTCGTCGTCGCCGTGCGCGCCGTGCGCACCAGCCGCGAACGCTGCGCCAATCTGCGCCATCAGCTAATTCCCTGTCCTTCGGTTTCCGCTGTCGACAACGGGCCGGTGCCCTCGTCGTCAGCTAACGCGGACTCTAACATCATTGCCTCTCTTTTGGCAGCTTGAACCGGGAGGATCTGTGGAAAGAGTTCCGTCCGCAACGAGAATCTGCCCTGTGCAACCCCGAGGATGACTGGGCGTCTGTAATTTCCAGCACACATATCACGGGCAAGCTCCGCGCCATGCTGGATATTTACGCAAACGAAAGCCGCAACCGTCTGAATGTGGTAGGTGAGGGCTGCGGCCGATGAAAGGTCTCCGCGATACGCGGAGAAGATGAGTGCGCCGTCAGGGTTTCGAACCCCGGACCCGCTGATTAAGAGTCAGCTGCTCTACCAACTGAGCTAACGGCGCTGCGTGTGAGACGATAACAGGCCGCGCGGCGCGCGCGAAATCGTTACTCGCCCGCCGCTGGAGAGCGACGCTGTCGTCGCGCCTCGGGTCGTCGGTGCCCTTAGACTATTCCCAGAGATTCTTCTATTCGTGAGGTGGAGCAAACAATGTGGCAGGTCAGATCCGTGGCCGGTCTGCGTCGCAATCGTCGATGGCTGACCGTCATCGCGCTCGTCCCCGCGATTGTGCTTGGGCTGTCGGCGTGCAGCGGCAATTCCGCGCCGCCGCAGCCTCAGGTCATCGCCGACAAGGGCACACCGTTCGGCGACCTGCTCCTTCCCAAGCTGGCCACGACGGTCAAGGACGGGGATGTGGGGGTGAGCGCCGCGTCGCCGGTGACCGTCGGGGCCGAAGACGGCGTGCTCGGCGCGGTCTCCATGGTCAATGAGGACGGCGAGCCCGTGCAGGGCAAGCTGAGCAAGGACGGCCTCCAATGGGCTACCACCGAGCCCCTCGGTTACAACAAGCGCTACACGCTGACCGCTGAGGCGCTCGGCCTCGGCGGTGCCACCTCCCGTCAGATGACTTTCGAGACGCACTCGCCGGAGAACCTCACGATGGCCTATGTGGTGCCCAGCGAGGGCGAGGTCGTCGGTGTCGGTCAGCCGGTCGCCGTTCAGTTCGACGAGAACATTCCGAACCGCCTGGCTGCCCAGCAGGCCATCAAGATCACGACCACGCCGCCCGTCGAAGGCGCCTTCTATTGGCTGAACAACCGCGAAGTACGTTGGCGGCCCGCGAATTACTGGAAGCCGGGCACCAAAGTCGAGGTGGCGGTCAACACCTACGGCGTCGACCTAGGCGACGGCCTGTTCGGCCAGGAGAACATCACCACGCACTTCTCCATCGGCGACGAGGTGATCACCCGCATCGACGACAACACCAAGACGATGACGGTGACGCGCAACGGCGAGGTCATCAAGACCATGCCCGTCTCGATGGGCAAGAACAGCACGCCGACCAACAACGGCACCTACATCGTCGGTGACCGCCGTTCCCACATGGTGATGGATTCGTCGACCTACGGCGTGCCGACGAACTCACCCAACGGCTACCGCACCGAGGTCGACTGGGCCACCCAGATCTCCTACAGCGGCATTTATGTGCACGCCGCGCCGTGGTCGGTGGGTAGCCAGGGCTACAGCAATGTCAGCCACGGGTGCATCAACGTGAGCACGAGCAACGGGCAGTGGTTCTACAACAACTCCAAGCGTGGTGACATCGTGGAGATAAATAGCACAGTCGGCTCGATCCTTCCGGGCACCGACGGCCTGGGCGACTGGAACATTCCGTGGAGCCAGTGGAAGTCGGGTAACGCGAGCGTCTGAGCGCAACAAAAAAGTCAGGGAGCGGAATCGCTCCCTGACTTGTTTGGGTGGCTGACGGGACTCGAACCCGCGACAGCCAGGATCACAACCTGGTGCTCTACCAACTGAACTACAGCCACCATCGCCGCAGCATCTGCGGCGTCGTCGATACTAGCCGCTCGGGCGCTCTGCAGCCGAATCGATATCCGCAGAGTCGCCGTTGGGCGGGCCTAGCTGACCGGCGATCGCGGCGATATCACTGGTCGAGGGCCCGGGCGGGGCGACGAAGGCGGTCTGACGGTAGTACTTGAGCTCGCGGATCGACTCGTGGATGTCGGCCAGGGCGCGGTGGGCCAGGCCCTTTTCGGGCTGGCCGAAGTAGATCCGGGGGTACCAGCGCCGGCACAGTTCCTTGATCGAGCTGACGTCGATCATGCGGTAGTGCAGGAAGTCGTCGAGCTTGGGCATGTCCCGCGCGATGAACCCACGATCGGTGGCGATCGAGTTGCCGGCCAACGGAGCCGTCTTGGCCTGTTTGACGTGCGTGCTGATGTAGTCGAGGACGAGTTCTTCCGCGGCCGCCATATCGACCGTCGAAGCCCGCACCTCCTCGGTCAGGCCCGATCGTGCGTGCATGTCCCTGACCACATCGACCATCGACGTCAGCGCCTCATCGTCGGCGTGGATCACGACGTCTATGCCCTCGCCCAGGATGTTGAGGTCGGCGTCGGTCACCAGCGCCGCGATCTCGATGAGCCGGTCGGTCCCCAAGTCGAGGCCGGTCATCTCACAGTCGATCCACACGAGTTCGTCACGCACAGCGCTCAACAGTACTGTTTGCGACCATGACCAACTCGTCGAGCGTCACTGGAGCCCAGCAAATCGCCGCCGGTTACGCGTTCGAGGGCCCGGCCCTGGAGCTGGGCACGGTCGTTGTCGACGGCCTCTGCGACCCGACGGCGCGGGTCCGCATTCCATTGGCCACCGTCAATCGGCATGGTCTCGTCGCGGGCGCCACGGGTACGGGTAAGACCAAGTCGCTGCAGGTGATGGCCGAGCAGCTGTCCGCGGCCGGTGTGCCCTGCCTGATGGCCGACATCAAGGGCGACTTGTCGGGCCTGTGTGAGCCCGGCGAGCCGAACGACAAGATCGCGCAGCGCGCCAAAGACACCGGCGACGACTGGACGCCCACCGCCCACCCCGTGGAGTTCTTGTCGCTCGGCACCGCCGGAACCGGTGTCCCGGTGCGGGCTACCATCTCCAGTTTCGGCCCGATTATGTTGTCAAAAGTGTTGGGGCTCAACCAAACCCAGGAGTCCACGCTGGGGTTGATCTTTCACTGGGCTGACCAGAAGGGCTTGCCGCTGCTCGACCTCAAAGATCTGCGTGCGGTGATCCAGTTCCTCACCGGCGACGACGGCAAGCCCGAATTGAAGGCGCTCGGTGCGGTGTCCAAGACCACGGCCGGTGTCATCCTCCGGGCCCTGGTCAACCTCGAGGCCGACGGCGGCGACACGTTCTTCGGTGAGCCCGAACTCGAGCCCAAGGACCTGATGCGCGTCGACGCGCAGGGCCGCGGCGTCATCACCCTGCTCGAGGTCGGTGAGCAGGCGGCGCGACCGGTGATGTTCTCGACGTTCCTGATGTGGGTGCTCGCCGATCTCTTCACGACGCTGCCCGAGGTCGGTGATATCGACAAGCCAAAGCTGGTGTTCTTCTTCGACGAGGCCCACCTGCTCTTCAGCGACGCGTCGAAGGCCTTTCTGGAACAGGTCGAGCAGACCGTCAAGTTGATCCGCTCCAAGGGCGTCGGCGTGTTCTTCTGCACCCAGCTGCCGACCGACGTGCCCAACGCCGTGCTTTCGCAGTTGGGTGCACGGGTTCAGCATGCGCTTCGCGCGTTCACCCCCGATGACCAGAAGGCGTTGTCGAAGACGGTGCGCACGTACCCGAAGACTGAGGTCTACGACCTGGAGACGGCGTTGACGTCGTTGGGCATCGGCGAAGCTATCGTCACCGTGCTTTCGGAAAAGGGTGCACCGACACCGGTGGCGTGGACCAGGATGCGGGCCCCGCGCTCGCTGATGGACACCATCGGGCCGGAGGCGATCGGTGCGGCCGCCAAGGCCAGCCCGCTGCAGGCCGAGTACGGCCAGACGATCGACCGCGACTCGGCCTATGAGCGGCTGTCGGCCAGGATGGCCCCGCCAGAACCGCCCGCGCCGGTGGACGACCCGCAGCTGCCGCCGCCGGTTCCGGTCGACGTCGGGGGAGCGACGGCATCAGGCGAGGTGAAGAGCCGTGGGACTGCCGAACCCGGGATGCTCGAGAAGGTGATGGACAGTCCGGCGTTCAAGAGTGCGATGCGCTCGGCGGGCACGGTGATCGGCCGCGAGATCACGCGCAGCATCTTCGGGACGGGCCGTCGCCGCAGGCGTTAGCCGCCGCCGAGCTTCTTGTAGACGGCGCCGACGATTGGCGTCACGATCGCGCGCGGTGTGTAGCCGGCGCCGACCGACATCGCCTTGCTGGTGATACCGGGAACGATGCGCATCTTGTTGCGTTCCAAGCCATCCAGCGACAGCTTGGCGGTGTACTCGGTGGAGATCCACAAGAAGTCCGGGATCAGCTTCTCGACGAGCGACTGTTCGGTCTCCGACGGAAGCGTTTCGCGCACCGGTCCGGGAGCGAGCAGCGTGACGTGCACGCCGTCGCGCTTGAGTTCACCGCGCAGCGACTCACTGAACGTGTTGACGAACGCCTTGCTCGCCGCATAGGTGGCGTTGTTCGGTATCGGCGAATTGCCTGCGGCGGAACCGGAAATCAAGATGCCCCCGGCCTTGCGCGCCACCATTCCCGGCACCACCGCGAGCACAAGGTCGTGCACGCCAAGGACATTGAGTTGCACCTGGGCCTGCTCACCGTCGGCGGGCAGGGATGCGACGGGTCCGAACGTCGCCGTGCCCGCATTCGCGCACAGGATCGAGATGTTACGGACGCCCAGTTCTTCGCAGAACTTCCCGCGTTCGGCGGGATCGGCGAGGTCGACGGGACGCACCTCGACCGTCACGCCGTACTGGCCGCTAATCCGGTCCGCCAGCGTCTGTAGGACGTCTTCTCGGCGAGCGGTGATGATCAGGTGGTGCCCGCGCGCGGCGAGCTCGAGGGCCAGAGCTTCGCCGATGTTCTGCGATGCGCCGGTGACGACGGCTCGGGCATCTTCGCTGGGAGCGGGTACTGGCATGGGCCGGACTATATCGTGGGGCCCCATGAGCGAACTGACGTCGTCCGCGCCGACGGTGCGACGATCGCAGATCCTCTCCTGGGCGGTATGGGACTTCGGCTCGACGGGGCTGAACGCGGTGGTGGTCACGTTCGTGTTCTCGATCTACCTCACCAATGCCGTTGGCGACGGGCTGCCAGGTGAAATCAGCGCGACGAGCTGGCTCGGGTGGGCGCTGGGCGCTGCCGGTTTGGCCGTCGCACTGCTGGCCCCCGTCACCGGCGTGTGGGTGGAAACACCGTGGCGGCGGCGACGCGCGCTGGCCACCCTGAGCGTGATGTCGGTCGTGTCCACCGTGGCGATGAGCGTCGTCCGCGAGGACTGGCGCTACTTGGCGCTGGGTCTCTTCCTGGTGGCCGCCACCTCGGCGTGCAATGACCTGGCCACAGTGCCGTACAACGCCATGCTGCGGCAGCTGTCCACGCCCCAGACCTCGGGTCAGATCTCCGGATACGGCCTCGGCCTCGGCTATTTCGGCAGTGTCGTCCTACTCCTGGTGATCTATTTCGGGTTTGTCTCCGGCGACGGTGACCACACCGGTCTGTTGAACCTGCCCGCCGCCGACGGCCAGAACGTCCGCGCTGCGATGGTCTTCACCGCTATCTGGTTCGCGCTGTTCGCGCTACCGATTCTCATCCTCGTGCCGAGCCCGAGACCCGACATCGAGGCGCCGGCCGGGGCGGGCGGTTTCTTCGGCGGGTACCGGAAACTGTGGACCGAAATCCGCAGCGAATGGCGGAGAGATCATCACGTCGTCTACTACCTGATCGCCAGCGCGGTGTTCCGTGACGGACTCACCGGTGTATTCGCCTTCGGCGCAGTGCTCGGAGTCAAGGTCTACGGCGTCTCCTCGGCCGACGTGCTGTTGTTCGGGGTGAGTGCCAGCACCATCGCCGCCATCGGCGCGATCATCGGGGGCTACCTCGACGACAGGATCGGCGCCAAGCCGGTGATCGTCGGCTCGCTGGCGTCGATGATCGTGGTCGGTCTCATCCTGATGACGCTGTCGGGTGTCCTGGCGTTCTGGATTTGCGGGCTGTTGCTGTGCTTGTTCATCGGGCCGACGCTGTCGGCCGCCCGGACGCTGATGCTGCGCATGTCGGCCGAGGGTAAAGAGGGCGTCGCCTTTGGTTTATACACCACGACCGGCCGGGCGGTGTCCTATCTGGCTCCGGTGTTGTTCTCGACGTTCATCGCCATCTTCGGCACCGACCGCGCGGGCATCGGTGGCCTCGTCGTGGTGCTTTTGGCGGGGATGCTGGGGATGCTGGTGGTGAAGACGCCAGGCCGGGTGCAGGCGACCTAGCCGGTTGGGGCGCAGATCGTCAGGCCGGCGCCGGTGCGCTGCTCGAGCGTGACGCCGTTGACCGAGATCGAGCAGGTCACTTCCCGGCCGACGTTGATGATGCTGATGCTCGCGGAAGCGTCTGCAGGTTCGGCCAATTGGACTTCCTTGCTCCACGGCAGCATGACGTTGAATTCCGTCTGCAGCAGTCCGCCGTTGTCGACATAGGTGATGTTGATGGCCCGGCCGTCACCGGTGACGTCGTAGACCACGGTCTCGGTGGGGCCGACTGGAGCGGTGCCGGTGGTGGTGGGCACGGTGGGCAGGGCCGGGGGCGGGGTCACCGGAGCCGAGGGTGTTCGCGACGTGGTCGTCGTCGGGGTTCGGGTCGGCGTGGTGGGCTCGGTCAGCGACGGCGGCGGCGCGACGACGGTCTCCTGACGGGAGCTGTTGTCGTAGACGACGACCAATGCGATCACCAGGCCGATGACGGTCAGCACCGCCGTCGCGGCCAGCACCCACAGCCAGCGGGGTGACTTCGGCTCGTCCGGCGGTTGTCCGGCGCCGTCGGGCGGATACTGGCCGCCGTACGGGTCGTACTGGCCCGTTGAGTAGGGGTCGTAACCGTAGGGCAACTGCTCGGTCGGGGGCGGCGCTGAGGGGGTCTGATAGGTGGGCCCGTACGGGGCCTGGCTCGCATATGCGGGATCGGGGTGGCCCTGATAGCCGCCGTCCTGCGGCTGCGTCGGGCCCGGTCCGTAGTTGGAGCCCGACTGCTCATCACGTCCGCGGTGTGGTGAATCGGTCATTCCCACCTCATGGCTGCGAGGGTACCTGTGCAGGCGCTCAGGCTGCCCTCATGGCAATGGTTCGGTCCGTCCGCACTGTCGCGATCGCCACGTTTACCGCCCACGACCTCGGTTTACTCTGGTTCCGATGGCTGATCAGGTTCGTCGCGTCTACGGGGCATCGATGTCGCCGGACGCCACCGCGTTCGCACACATAGTCGACGACGGCGGGTACCCGCGCGCCGTGCAGCGGTTCCTGCGTGGCTGGCGGGCAAGTTCCTCTCGTGACGTCGAATTGCCGGTCGAGGGTCCGGTGAATCGGGTCATGCATTCCGCGGATGGATACTGGCTGGCGTGTGAGGTGGCACCCGAGGGTGGGTCTCGAAGCCAGATCTGGGTGGTGACAACCGATCCCGACGACCGCGACGCTCGCCGCATCGACAAGTGGCCCGCCGGAGCCACCGAAGGCAACGCAGAACTGATCGGTTGGGACGGCACCCGGGTCGCGGCGATCCTGACGGGTGATGACGGTGTCGGCAGTTCGTGCCTGATCGATCCGGCCGACGGGATCACCGTGGTGCTCGACCGGCGGTCAGGCGGCAGGCTGGTCGACGCGTGGGCGGGGTCGGCACTAGTGCGGGTCGGACCACGGGGCTACCGCGACCTCATCATGTTGCGCGGGTCTACCGAAATCGCTTTGCTGCCATACGATCCCGGTTCCACCACCGACAACGGAATCATCCTCGACGACCACGTTCCGCGCCGCCTCCGAGCGGGTGTGGAGGGCGAGTCTTACGAGCTGTATCAGCCGTCGACCGCGACCGGGCTCACCGGCACCGAGGGGTATGTGCGTGCGCTGATCCGCAGCGAGAACGGCGCCGAACATGCCCGGTTGCTCGAGGTCACCACCACCGAAGACGGGGTGTCGTATCAGGTCATCGCGGAGCGACCGGGATACGAACTCGACGAGTTCACCGTCAGCGACGACCTGTCCACGGCGGCCATACTGTGGAATATCAACGGCGCCAGCGAATTACAGATCCTGGAACTTGCCGACTACACGGCATACCCGCCGATTCCGCTACCCGGGATGGTGGCCGGTGAGCTGAGTATCAGCGCCGGCGGGTCGATGCTCGCGATGACGGTCGAAAGCCCATCGATGCCTGCCACCGTCGAACTGGTCGATCCCCGTACTCGCGAATGGGAGCCCGTCGACCGTGAGCCGAGTCTCGGTCCGGTGTCAGCCGATCCGACGCTGGAGACCATCACGGCGCGCGACGGTCTGACGTTCACCGGTTGGCTGTTCCGGCCACCCGAAGGCGTCACGCCGATCGGCGCGATGTTGTTCCTGCACGGCGGGCCCGAAGGTCAGGGCAGGCCCGGTTACAACGAGTTCTTCCCGCCCCTCCTCGAAGCAGGCATTTCGGTGTTCTTGCCGAACGTGCGCGGCTCAGGAGGGTTCGGCCGTTCCTTCATGCATGCCGACGACAGAGAGAAGCGATTCGCGGCCATCGACGATGTCGCGGATGCGGTGAACTTCCTGGCCCAGAACGGTCACGCGCATCCCGATCGCATCGCATGCTGCGGTTGGTCGTACGGCGGCTACCTGACTCAGGCTGCGCTTACCTTCCATCCCGAACTGTTTGCCGCGGGCATCAGCATTTGCGGTATGAGCGATTTGAACACGTGGTACCGCAGCACCGAGCCGTGGATCGCCGCCGCCGCCTACCCGAAGTACGGTCATCCCGTCAGCGACCGCGACCTGCTCGAGGAACTGTCACCGCTGCAGCGGGTCGATGCGCTGACCGCCCCGCTGCTGCTCGTCCACGGCGCCAACGACACCAACGTCCCTCCGGACGAGTCGCTGCAGATGTACACCGCTTTAAAGGCACGCGGGCGCACCGCCGATCACCTGGTATTCGATGACGACGGCCACGAGATCGACAAGCGGGAAAACCGCGCCATGCTGGTCAAGGCCATGTGCGACTGGCTGCTCACAGCTTTCTCACCGCGACGGGAACCGTAGCCGGATCGTTGCCATTCCCAGGTTTGGGAGAATTTTCTGCCGGGTAAACACGCTGCGTGCGCGCCGATTTGGGGCGCAAAAGAAATGGAGGCGCAGCATGCGAGGCGGTGGGTTACTCGGCGCATTAGTGCTCATCTGGTTGCTGATCGGCGTTTTTGCGGCTTATCAGCGTGGTTATTTCGAAACTGGCGCAACCAATTGCGCGACCACGGGAAGTATCGCTCTCACCGTTGTCGTTGGCCCCTTGAATTATGCGGGCGTCAACCCGAAGGTGACGGATTGCAATGTTCCGCAACCCAGTCAATAACGCACTGGCAGTCGGCATCTCGAGAGAATTGGAGTCACGATGATTATCCTTGGAATCATCCTTGCCATACTCGGTTACATCTTCGGCATCAGTGTGTTGACGACGATCGGGGTCGTCCTGGTCGTGATCGGAGCCGTCTTCTGGATCCTCGGGTCCGTCGGGCGGCCCGTCGGCGGCCGTAGAGCCTGGTACTAACCGCTCGCGGTCCCCGCGGCCGAGGTCAGCGCAGCAACCGTCATTGCTCGAAGGACGGCACGCTCGCTGGCCTCGGCCCTTTTCGTGGCACTGGGTTTCACCGAATGCGGGGTCGAATTCAGCAACCCGAACGTCGCATGCGCCATCAGCCGAGCATCATCTTCGCGCAGGGACTTGTTCAACTGCCGCAACACATCTACCCAGATCTCGACGTACTGTCGCTGGGCTTTGCGCACCTGCCGTTTGGCGTTCGGGGGAAGATTCGGGAGGTCACGGTCCTGGATGCGGATCAGGTCTGATTCGCCGAGTGCGAAGTCCAGGTGAAAGTCGACCAGCCCATCGAGCGCGGACCGCGCATCGTCAGCCCGCGCGACGACCTCGGTCGCGCCGGCCAGCAGACGCGTGCTGATTCCCACCAGTAATTCGACGAGCAGTGCTTCTTTGTTGGGGAAGTGGCGGTAGATCGCCGGTCCGCTGACGCCCGCGGCAGCACCGATGTCCTCCAGTCGCACCGCGAGATATCCCCGTTCGGCCACCAGTCGTTCGGCCGCCGCGATCAGTTGACATCGGCGGTCGGATTTGGCTTTGCTGCGGCGCGTCGCGGCCAGATCAGGCACCGAAGTGGAGGCCATCGACACACTCCAAACGCGCTGGTGGACATTGCGGGTGGACATTTGGGTTAATCGTGACTAACATACCACAAGTTAGTCGTCATTAACTCAACCGAACGGGTTTTCTGCGATGACAACGCGGATTTCGCATCGCGAGGAGCACCTCGAGCTGGTGGATCGATTGCGCGCCAAGCTCGCCGCTGCGGCGCTCGGTGGCCCCGAACGCGCCCGCGAACGCCACGTCAGCCGGGGCAAGCTGCTGCCGCGTGACCGCGTCGACGGTCTCCTGGACGTCGGCAGCCCGTTTCTCGAACTGACGCCGCTTGCCGCAGACGGCATGTACGACGACGAGTGCCCCGGCGCCGGCATGATCGCCGGCATCGGACGCGTGTCAGGACGCGAGTGCGTGATCATCGCCAACGATGCGACCGTCAAGGGTGGCACCTACTACCCGATCACCGTCAAGAAGCACCTGCGCGCGCAGGAGATTGCCGGCCAGAACCGACTGCCGTGCATCTATCTGGTCGACTCTGGCGGGGCATTCCTGCCCCGTCAGGACGAGGTGTTCCCCGACCGCGAGCACTTCGGCCGCATCTTCTACAACCAGGCCAACCTGTCCGCCCAGGGCATTCCGCAGATTGCTGCCGTACTCGGCTCGTGCACGGCCGGTGGCGCGTATGTGCCGGCCATGAGCGACGAGGCCGTGATCGTCCGCAATCAGGGCACGATCTTCCTCGGCGGTCCGCCGCTGGTGAAGGCCGCGACCGGCGAGGTCGTCACCGCAGAGGAACTCGGCGGTGGCGATCTGCACTCCAAAACATCCGGTGTCACGGACCATTTGGCGCACGACGACCGCGACGCATTGCGCATCGTCCGGCGCATTCTAGGCACGCTGGGCCCGCGCGAGCCGCTGCCATGGGACGTGCGGCCGACCGTGGATGCGGTCACCGACCAGACCGAACTGTACGACGTGGTGCCCGTCGACTCGCGTGTGCCCTACGACGTCCACGAAGTGATCACCCGAATCGTCGACGGCGCAGAGTTCGCCGAGTTCAAGGCCGAGTACGGCAGCACGTTGGTGACCGGGTTCGCGCACATCCACGGTCACCCGGTCGGCATCATCGCCAACAACGGGGTGTTGTTCAGTGAGTCGGCCCTCAAGGGTGCGCATTTCATCGAGCTCTGCGACAAGCGCAGCACGCCACTTTTGTTCCTGCAGAACATCTCCGGCTTCATGGTGGGCCGTGACTACGAGGCCGGGGGCATCGCCAAGCACGGCGCGAAGATGGTTACCGCGGTTGCCTGCGCCAGGGTACCGAAGATGACCGTCGTGATCGGTGGTTCGTACGGCGCAGGGAACTACTCGATGTGCGGGCGTGCGTATTCGCCGCGATTTCTGTGGATGTGGCCGAACGCGAGGATCTCGGTGATGGGTGGCGAGCAGGCCGCCTCGGTGCTTGCGACGGTGCGTGGCGACATGACTCCCGAGGACGAGGAGAAGTTCAAGGCGCCAATCCGCCAGCAGTATGAGGATCAGGGCAACCCCTACTATTCGACGGCCCGACTGTGGGACGACGGGGTGATCGACCCCGCGGACACCAGAACCGTTCTCGGCTTAGCGCTTTCAGTGGTCGGACAGGCTCCGCTGGAGCCGGTCTCCTATGGTGTGTTCCGGATGTGATGACGTGAACACCTTCAACACAGTCCTGATCGCCAACCGCGGCGAGATCGCCGTCCGCGTGATCCGCACACTGCGAGCGATGGGTATCCAGTCGGTCGCGGTGTTCAGTGACGCCGACGCCGGCGCCCGTCACGTCGCCGAAGCCGATGTGGCCGTGAACATCGGGCCTGCCGCCGCCCGGGAGAGCTATCTCGACATCGACGCGGTGGTCGCGGCGGCCCGGCGCACCGGGGCGCAAGCGGTGCACCCGGGTTACGGGTTCCTCTCGGAGAACGCGCAATTCGCGGCGGCCCTGCAGTCCGCGGGCATCGTGTTCATCGGACCACCCGTCGGGGCGATCCAGACGATGGGCGACAAGATCGCCGCCAAGGCCGCGGTATCGGCATTCGGGGTGCCCGTCGTTCCTGGTGTGTCACGGCCCGGCCTCACCGACGCAGACCTGATCGCCGGTGCTGACGAGGTCGGATACCCGGTCCTGGTGAAGCCGTCAGCGGGCGGTGGCGGCAAGGGTATGCGGGTCGTGCGGGAGCCGGCGGAGTTGGCGGCCGCACTGGCCAGCGCGCGCCGCGAAGCCGCGTCGGCGTTCGGTGACGACACCCTGTTCCTCGAGCGGTTCGTGTTGAACCCGAGGCACATCGAGGTACAGGTGCTCGCCGACGGCTTCGGCAATGTGGTGCACCTGGGTGAACGCGAATGCAGCCTGCAACGCCGCCATCAGAAGGTGATCGAAGAGGCGCCCTCGCCACTTCTGGATGCGGGCACTCGCGCCCGCATCGGCGCCGCGGCCTGCGATACGGCCCGCAGCGTGGAATACACCGGCGCGGGCACCGTCGAGTTCATCGTGTCCGCCGACCGGCCAGACGAGTTCTTCTTCATGGAGATGAACACCCGGCTGCAGGTCGAGCACCCGGTGACCGAAATGGTCACCGGCGTCGACCTCGTCGAACAGCAGGTGCTCATCGCGGGGGGACACAAGCTGCCGTTCAGCCAGGACGACATCACTTTGACCGGGCACGCCATCGAGGCGCGCGTCTACGCCGAGGACCCCGGCCGAGGCTTCCTGCCGACCGGCGGCACCGTGCTGGGCCTTGCCGAGCCCGGCGGCCGCGGGGTGCGCGTCGACTCCGGCCTGAAAGCCGGCACCGTGATCGGCAGCGACTACGACCCGATGCTGTCGAAGGTCATCGCGCACGCCGAGGACCGTGCCGGCGCTATCCGCGTCCTCGATACGGCCCTGTCGCAGACCGCTGTCCTCGGTGTCGTCACGAACATCGAGTTTCTGCGATTTCTGCTGGCCGATCCAGACGTCGTCGCCGGCGACCTCGACACCGGCCTGCTCGACCGCCGCATGCCGGATTTCGAGTCCGCGGAGCCGAGTGACCGTGAGTTGATCGCCGCGGCCGCCTACAAGTGGCTGTACGGCTGGCCCGACCCGGCCACCGACCTGTGGGCGGTGCCGTCGGGATGGCGGCTCGGAGAGCCCGCGCCGACGGCGCTTCGCCTGCATTGCGGTGACCGCACCGATCACGTCTACCTGACCGGGACCCCGGCGAACGCGACCGCTGTTGTCGAGGACGGTGAATCTCACGTGCTGTCGGCGTCTCTCGACGGAGATATGCTCACGGTTATCCTGGATGGGCTGCGAACCGAGTACATGGTCGCGGCCGTCGACGGGCGGACCTGGCTGTCCGGCGACGGTCACACCGCCGTCGTCGACGAGGTTCGGGAAGCACCCGTGCGTCCCGACGACGAACTGGGCGGCGATGCCGAGCTGACGAGCCCCATGCCGGGTTCGGTTGTCGCCGTGGGTGTTTCCGACGGTGACGCGGTCGAGGCCGGAACCGTCGTAGTGACCGTCGAGGCGATGAAGATGGAACACGCGCTGACCGCCCCGGTCGCGGGTGTGGTCGAGCTACTCGTCGCCGTCGGCGACCAGGTCAAGGTGGGCCAGACATTGGCCCGGATCACCGCTGGTGAGAAAGCAGATCAGGAATGAGCGATTTTCTGGCGACGGGCATGCTGCCCGATCACTATGAGCAGCTGGCCAAGACGGTCCGCGACTTCGCACAGAGCGTGGTGGCGCCCGTCGCCGCCAAACACGATGAAGAGCCCTCGTTTCCGTACCAGGTCGTGGCCGGCATGGCCGATATGGGGTTGTTCGGCCTGCCGTTCCCCGAGGAATACGGAGGTATGGGCGGTGACTACTTCGCGCTGTGCCTGGCGCTGGAGGAACTCGGCAAGGTCGATCAGAGCGTGGCCATCACGCTGGAGGCCGGAGTTTCGCTGGGCGCCATGCCGGTGTACCGCTTCGGCAACGAGGAGCAGAAGCAGCAGTGGCTGCCGCTGCTGGCCAGCGGTAGGGCGCTCGGTGCGTTCGGCCTGACCGAGGCCGGTGGTGGTACGGATGCGGGCGCGACGAAGACGACGGCGAAATCGGATGGGTCAACGTGGATTATCAACGGCTCCAAGCAGTTCATCACCAATTCTGGGACCGACATCACCAAGCTCGTCACCGTCACGGCGGTCACAGGTGAAACCGACGGCAAGAAAGAGATCTCGTCGATCCTGGTGCCCGTCCCGACACCGGGGTTCACCGCTGAGCCGGCGTACAACAAGGTCGGATGGAACGCGTCGGACACCCACCCGCTGAGTTTCGACGACGTGCGGGTGCCGCAGGAGAACCTGCTCGGTGAGCGGGGCCGCGGCTACGCCAACTTCCTGCGCATCCTGGACGAGGGCCGCATTGCCATAGCCGCGTTGTCCGTCGGCGCCGCGCAGGGCTGCGTCGACGAATGCGTGAAGTACGCCAAGGAGCGGGAGGCGTTCGGTCAGAAGATCGGCGCCTACCAGGCAATCGCGTTCAAGATTGCTCGCATGGAGGCGCGTGCACACTCCGCCCGAACCGCCTACTACGACGCGGCGGCCTTGATGTTGGCGGGCAAGCCGTTCAAGAAGGCCGCGGCAATCGCCAAGCTGGTGGCCAGCGAGGCGGCCATGGACAACTCCCGCGATGCCACGCAGGTGTTCGGCGGCTACGGCTTCATGAACGAGTATGCGGTCGCACGTCACTACCGCGACAGCAAGATCCTCGAAATCGGCGAGGGAACAACTGAGGTGCAGCTGATGCTGATCGCACGCGAGGCCGGCCTGTGAGTGGACAGGGCGCTTCGAAAAGAGTCATAGTCCAGCGGGGCTTGTGGTTCGAGGAGTTCGAAACCGGTGTGCTGTACCAGCATCGGCCTGGACGGACGATCACCGAGGCGGACAATGTTCTGTTCACCACCCTGACGATGAATACCCAGGCACTGCACCTGGATGCCGCCTTCTCCGATGCGCTGCCCCCGTTCAATCAGCGGCTGGTCAACTCGATGTTCACGCTGTCGACTCTGGTCGGGCTGTCGGTGGCGCAGCTGACGCAGGGCACGATCGTCGGGAATCTCGGGTTCGGTGAAATCGCGTTCCCGAAGCCGCTTTTCCACGGTGACACGCTGTACGCAGAGACCGAGATCACCGAGAAGAGGGAATCGAAGAGCAGGCCGGGGGAGGGCATCGTCACCTTCTCCCACATCGGCCGCAATCAACACGGCGACATCGTTGCGACCGCATCCCGCAAAACCATGGTGCGCAAACGGCCCGACGGGGAGGCCTGATGGCCTTGGGTAACAACGGTCCGGCCTGGCTGTTCTGTCCCGCCGACCGCCCTGAACGGTTCGAGAAGGCCGCCGCCGCAGCCGATGTCGTCATCCTCGACCTCGAGGACGGTGTCGCCGCGAAGGACCGCGAAGCCGCACGCCAGGCGCTGATCGACACTCCGCTGGACCCCGCCCGCACCGTCGTCCGGATCAACCCGAGCGCGACGTCCGACCATCAGCTCGACCTGGAGGCACTGGCGCGCACCGACTACGCCGTCGTCATGCTGGCGAAAACCGAATCACCGCGCCAGGTGCGCGATCTCGCACCGCGCGAGGTGGTCGTGCTGATCGAGACGCCGCTCGGCGCCTTGGAGGTCGGCGAACTGGCGCGCATGGACAACGCGTTCGCGGTCATGTGGGGCGCAGAGGATCTGTTCGCGGCCACGGGCGGTACCGCGAACAGGTGGCCCGACGGCGGCTACCGCGATGTGGCCAAGCATGTGCGGTCGCAGAGCCTGCTGGCGGCCAAGGCGTTCGGAAAACTGGCGCTGGACTCGGTGTATCTCGACATCAAGAATCTCGACGGGTTGCGCGCCGAGAGCGACGACGCTGTCGCCGTCGGATTCGACGCCAAGGTCGCCATCCATCCGTCCCAGGTCGCGGTCATCCGGTCCGCGTACGCACCGACTGACGAACAGGTCGACTGGGCGCGCCGGGTGCTCGAGGCGGCGAACTCGCAGCGCGGTGTCTTCCAGTTCGAAGGCCAGATGGTCGACATGCCGGTGTTGCGGCGGGCCGAACGCATCATCGCCCTCGCTCCAGAGAATCCCGCCTAGGGCAGACGACACGTCCTCGCTGCTGGTCGTGAGGGCAGGGTTCCGGTGCGCGGCGAGCGCATAATGGTAAATGCCCCAGTACTGCGGCGAGCAGAGCGCATCGTTTCCGTTGGCGCCACATCCCGGCAGCTAACGGACGAGCCCCCCACCAGGGGTTCTGCTCCGATCGGCGCCGTGCTGAGCACCTCAGTCGCCTGACGGCGCGACCCGCCGTCAGTGACCCTAGGAGGCGGTATGGCAGGGATCGACGCGACCCCGCGGACGTCAGAGTCACGACTTGGCGTCGAGCTGGACCCGATACAGCTGGTGGCTCCCGATGGGACGCCCACCGCCGAGTCCCGATACCGAAGAGACCTCCCGCCCGAGACCCTGGCCTGGCTCTACGAGTCGATGGTCGTCACCCGCGAACTGGACATCGAGTTCGTCAACCTGCAGCGACAGGGTGAGCTGGCATTGTTCGCATCCTGCCGCGGTCAGGAGGCCGCGCAGATCGGCACCGCGGCCTGCCTTTCTAAGGCCGACTGGCTGTTCCCGCAGTACCGAGAGATCGGCGCGTTTCTGCTGCGCGGACTCACCCCGGCGCAGATGGGAGCGGTCTGGCGCGGCAAATGGCACGGGGGGCTCGAGTTCACCGAGAAGTGTGTCGCGCCGATCTCGATCCCGATCGGAACCCAGGGACTGCACGCGGTCGGCGCGGCGATGGCGGCGCAACGCCTGGGCGAGGATTCGGTGACCTTGACGTTCATGGGCGACGGCGCCACCAGCGAAGGCGACGCGCACGAGGCGCTGAACTTCGCGGCGGTGTTCAACGCGCCGTGCATCTTCGTCGTGCAGAACAACCATTGGGCGATCTCGGTCCCCGTCCATAGGCAGCAGGCTGGACCGTCCATCGCCCACCGCGCCATCGGCTACGGGATGCCCGGAGTTCGGGTGGACGGCAACGACGTGCTGGCCTGTTACGCCGTGACGGCCGAGGCTGCCAAACGCGCCAGGGGCGGTGGCGGACCGACGCTGATCGAGGCGATCACCTATCGGATGGGTCCGCACACCACCTCCGACGACCCCACCCGTTACCGGTCCGACGAGGAACTCGACTACTGGGCGGCGCGCGACCCGATTCAGCGCTACCGGACGTACCTGCAGTCGGTAGGTGTGTGGAGCGAGCGGCTCGAGGAGCGGGTCGCCGCCAAATCGAAGCGATTACGCGCCGAGCTGCGGGAGTCGGTCGTCGACGCCGACGATTTCGACATCACCGACGTGTTCGACACCGTGTACCACGACATCACCCCGGACTTGCTGGCGCAGCGAGAACAGGTGCTGGCGGAGATCGCGAAGGAGGCCTGACGTGACTCAGATAATCGAGCGGCCGACCTTCCACGAGGACGGCGAACCGCAACGTCCACTGCTGACGACCCTGCCACCGGCGCCGACGCTGACCATGGCGCAGGCGATCAACCGGGCGTTGCACGACGCAATGGCCGCCGACGAACGCGTGCTCGTGTTCGGTGAAGACGTCGCGACCCTCGGCGGTGTCTTCCGGGTCACCGAGGGACTCGCTGAAACCTTCGGTGAGCAAAGGTGTTTCGACACTCCGCTGGCGGAGTCGGCGATCATCGGGATCGCGATCGGCATGGCGATCCGCGGCTTGGTACCCGTTCCGGAGATCCAATTCGACGGGTTCGCCGCGCCGGCGTTCGACCAGATCGTCAGTCATCTCGCGAAGTACCGGATGCGAACCCGCGGCGACATCGAGATGCCGGTGACCATCCGGATCCCGTCGTTCGGCGGAATCGGGGCCGTCGAACACCATTCGGAGTCGACCGAGAGCTACTGGTTGCACACCGCGGGTTTGAAGGTGGTGGCGCCCTCGACCCCGACTGACGCGTACTGGCTGCTGCGACAGTCGATCACGTGCCGCGACCCGATCGTCTACCTGGAACCCAAACGCCGGTATTGGTTACGTGAACCCGTCGACACCGTCACCCCGGGCCTGCCGATCGGGCGTGCGGCGATCCGGCGTAGCGGAGACGACGTCACGGTGGTCACCTACGGACCGCTGGTGGCCACGGCCGTCAGTGCCGCCGAACTGGCGGCGCAGCAACATGGTTGGAGCATCGAGGTCGTCGACCTGCGGTCGCTGAACCCGCTGGACTTCGATACGGTCGCCGAATCGGTGCGGCGCACCGGTCGCGCTGTGGTCATGCACGAGGGGCCGCGCACGTTGGGGTTCGGCGCCGAACTCGCGGCGCGCATCCAGGAGGAGTTGTTCTACGACCTCGAGGCACCGGTCTTGCGCGCGACCGGATTCGATACCCCGTTCCCGCCCGCACGGTTGGAGAAGCTGTGGCTACCGGGCGTCGACCGGCTGCTGGACTGCGTCGAGCGGACGCTGGAGGCGCCATGACCGGCCAGGTGAGGGACTTCCTCGTTCCCGATCTCGGTGAGGGGCTGGAGGACGCGACGATCACGAGCTGGAGCGTCGCGGTCGGCGACACCGTCGAGCTCAACCAGACGCTGTGCACGGTCGAGACCAACAAGGCCGAGGTGGAGATCCCGAGTCCGTTCGCCGGGCGGATCACCGATCTCGGCGGCGGCGAGGGTGAAACGCTGAATGTCGGTGCGGTGCTGGTCCGTATCGAGACGGACACGCCGGCGGCTGTGCAGACCAAGCGTAAACCGGTCCTTGTCGGCTACGGCGCCGACGACGAGATGGACGAAACGAGGCGAACCCCGCCGCCCACGTCGACCCGCCCACGCGCGAAGCCTCCGGTACGAAAGTTGGCATCGGAGCTGAACGTTGACCTCAACGCGCTGGTGGGCTCGGGTGCCGACGGTGTCATCACCCGCGAGGATGTCCTGGCGTCGGCGGGCCGGTCCGCACCGAGCCCCGACATGGTGGCGGTGCGCGGTGTGCGGGCGGAGATGGCCCATCGAATGTCGCTGTCGCGCAGGGAGATACCCGATGCTCATGCCAGCGTTCAGGTCGACGGGACGAACCTGGTCCGGCTGCGCGACCGCATGCGTGACCAAGTGCGCGGCGACGTGTCGATCACACCGTTCGTACTCACGTTGCGGCTGTTGACGATTGCGCTCACCCACCACCAGAGCCTCAACGCGACATGGGTGGATACCACCGAAGGTCCGCAGATCCACCTGCACTCCGCGGTGCATCTGGGATTCGGTGTCGCGGCACCGCGCGGCCTGCTGGTGCCCGTCGTCAAAGACGCCCAGGACAAGACGACCCGCGAGCTCGCCGACGTGGTCGCCCGGCTGATTCGCGACGCGCGGTCCGGCACGCTCATGCCGACCGAACTGCAGGGCTCGACGTTCACGGTGTCCAACTTCGGCGCCCTGGGGCTCGATGACGGCGTCCCGGTGATCAACTATCCCGAGGCGGCGATCCTCGGAATGGGCTCGCTGAAGCCGCGCCCCGTCGTCGTCGACGGCGAAGTCGTGGCGCGGCCGACGATGTCGCTCACGTGTGCGTTTGACCATCGCATCATCGACGGCGCGCAGGCCGCCGCATTCTTGGCCGAACTGCGCGGCCTCATCGAGGCGCCCGAACTGGCGCTGCTCGACCTCTAGCTCACCGGCGCTTGGCGGCCTCGAGTCGACGCGCGAACTCCGGTGATTCGATGGAGGTCGCCTGCGGGCCCAGCTCGGTGTCCACCGCGATGCGGTGCTGATCGCTGTCCACGAAGCCGGGATTGGCGGTCGCGCGCATCGAGGCCTTGGTCGCCAGAACCACCTCGCGCGGCGCGGCGGCCGGTCCCGCGGCGAGTTCGCGCGCGGCGGCCACGGGATCCTCGGCGACCTTGAGCGCGAGTCCGTGACGCACCGCCGTCTCGGCATCGAAGCTCATCCCGAACAGCAGCGACGCGCGGGCCACCTGCGGGCCGACCGCGCGCTGCAGCATCCACGTGGCACCGCCGCCGGGATGGATGCCCAGCTTCTGGAAGCGGGGATCGAAGAGCGCGTGCGGACCGGCGATGCGGACATCCGCCGCCAGCGCGAGGTTCAGCCCCGCGCCGACCGCCGCGCCGTTGACGGCAGCGATCGTCGGCAGCGCGCAGTTGGCGACGGCGAGGAATCCGTCGTAGATCCCGCGCAGGCCGTCCTCGGTGGCCTTGCCCAGCGCGGTCAGGTTCGCTCCTGCGCAGAACGCCTTCCCGGCGCCGGTGACGATCAACGCGTGCACGTCTGTGCTGGTTTCCACACGATCCACGGCGGCACGCAACGCCGCCGAGATTTCGGCCGTGACCGCGTTGCGGCGGTCGGGATCGTTGATGGTGATGACGGCGACGTGGTGGTCGACGTGAACCAGTACGAGATCAGACACGCGGGTCAGCCTAGTAACCGCTCACCGACACCGGTGAGTCAGGCGATCGTCAACGTGACGTTGTGCAACGCCACCGCGACATCGGTGGGCAGGATGTCGACGAACGTCGCGGCGTCGCGCTGGGCGGGACCGGACGCGATGACGTTGCCCGGAAAGCTGGGACTGCACGGGAAGTTGTGGCAGCGATACCAAAACCCGGGCGCACTTTGATACGGGAACATGCTCGGGGCCTGATCGACCCGATAATGGCCCGGCGGAATGAACGCGGTCGCCCACCCGTCGCGCGGATTGGTGGTGACGTTGAAGACGCCGTTGCTGCCGTAGCTCGGTGGTGCGGCATCCGCTGGGACGGCCAGTGCCAGCGCCATCAGTGCGGCGCCCGCTGCCGCCGCGACCTTGGTCTTCACGTCGTGGAGTCTATCGAGCACTTCTTCCCACCGAAGCCGATCTCGCTAGTCAGCGATCGCTATGAAGTCGCGGCGGTGTCGTTGCGCTTGTCGTTGTCGTTGTTCGTGGCCCCAGCGCCGGTCCCCGTGCCAGTGCCGGTCCCCGTGCCGGTCCCCGTGCCGGTGCCGGTCCCCGTGCCGGTGCCGGTCCCCATACCGGTGCCGGTGCCGGGGTCGCTGTTGTTCTCGTTCTCGTCGTCGTTCTCGTTCTCGTCGGTGTTCTCGTCTTCGTTGGTGTTGTCGTCGTTCTGCTCACCGGTGGCGCCGGTCTCGGTTCCCATTCCGGAGCCGGTCCCGGATCCGGTGCCCGGGCCAGCGCCGGTGTCAGTGCCGGGTGCGGACCCGGTGCCCGTCAAGTCGGTCTGCGCCGGCCCCGTGGGTTGTCCGGTGCCCAACCGGTCAGTCGGTTCGACTGACCCCGTGCCGGTAGTGCCGGCCCCGGTGACGTCTCCGCTGCCTGGCAGCGCATCGAGGCTGTCGCTCGTGATGTTCGTCAGTCCGATGCGGGCACCCGTCGAAGTCACCTCGTTGGTGATGTCGGCGATTTCATCGGACGGCTCCAGTTGTCTGGCAACCGAAATGGTCTGCGGCTGGAACGGCGAAACGATGGCATCAAGTGTCTCCATGAGCGCGGCGGGAAGCTTGACCAACATTGTCAAGATGTCTCCGATCGACGGGAAGAGTCGTCCGGGTCGGTAGGCGCTCGGATCCGTCGGAATCGGGTTGCCGCCGTAGTAGCCGGAGTCGACTGCGAGCTTCAGAAGCGGCGCCGTGACGTCGGCGATGTAATCACCGAAGATGCTGCGGATCACCGTTGTCAGCGGCAGTTCCCTGGTCGTGTAGGTGACGTAAGTCGTGTCGTTCCGCGTCGTCACGTATGCGGTGATCCGGTCGCCGACGGGCGCAACGCATCGTGCGTCCGGGCAAGGGAGTACAGCGTCGTTCGCGGTAATCGCGCAGGTATTCGCGCCGTCGCACTCGAGGGGGTTGCCATTCGGATCGATAGGATTGCCCTCGGCGTCGACGGGCAGGTCGATGTCCGCCTGGTTCAAGCGCGTGGTCAGATATGCGGCCAGCGCATTGACCGCTGAGAACGGATTCAGCACGTATGCAGGCGCGTTGGAGTTGTAGTCGTACTGATAGCCGGTGTTGACGACTTTGACCCCCGCTGGGGCCTCGCTCGGAGTGGGGAATGGATTCACACCGATTAGCGCAAACAACGGATACCGGGTGCCGAAACCGCCGTCGGGCCTGGCTACGTCGTTGTCGAGGATGAGTGTCGTGTTGTCGCGCAACGCGGGGTCGTTCCTCAGCAGGAGATAACTCGCATTGGCGGCACCCCAGCCTGACGCGAGGATGGCGTTGCGCTCGTCGTCGGCGTTGTCCAACAGCGCCGCGCGGATCCCGGCTTCGCCCTCCGAAAAATCCACGTAGACGATGTCGGGATTCTGCGGGTCATTGCCGGTGTAGATGGGGTCGTTGAACTTTCCGCCGAAGAACTCCGCCACACCCGCCCCGCTGGGATTCGTCGAGCTGCCGACGACGATCAGAGCCGTCAGATCGACCAGGGACGCGGAAATGGAAGCCGGCTGAGTGGCTGCAACGCCGACGACACTGGTTGCGACCCCGACGGAGGCGGCCGCGATCGCGATCTTGACCGTGCGTTTCTTGCCAGCCCTGGCCATTCGTCCGCCCCTCGCGAAGATCTTTGCAGCAAACCTTATCGCCCACGAGCATGGTACGGGAGATCCGTCTATTTTGATGGGCGCCCCCGGCAGGGATCGAACCTGCGGCCGACCGCTTAGAAGGCGGTTGCTCTATCCGCTGAGCTACGGGGGCAGCGCACGGAGTCTATCCGCCCAGCGGGCCGCCCACCCATTCCGCGACGGCCCCTAAAGGCCCGTCGCGCTACCGCGTAGCGGACTAGCGTGGTGACCACCGAACGGCCGTATGGGGAAGGGAAGCGACGGGCAATGAGCGATGTGCCGGACCTCGACGCCGACGGACTCCCGGAGGAACTGAGCGCGTTCGACCAGATTCTGCATCGCGGTGAGGCCAACCCGCGCACCCGGTCCGGGATCATGACCGTGGAGATCCTGGACGCCGAGCCGGACTGGGAGCAGTTCCGGCGACGGTTCGACAACGCCTCACGCAAGGTGCTGCGGCTGCGGCAGAAGGTCGTCACGCCGACGCTGCCGACGGTGGCGCCGCGGTGGGTCATCGATCCCGATTTCAACCTGGACTTCCACGTCCGCCGAATCCGAATCGCCGAACCGGGCACCCTGCGCCAGGTGCTGGACCTCGCCGACGTCGCCGCACAGTCGCCGCTCGACATCTCCCGGCCGCTGTGGACCGCGACGCTGATCGGGGGGCTCGAAGGCGGCGGTGCTGCGATCATGATGCATCTGAGCCACGCCATCACCGACGGCGTCGGCGCCGTGGAGATGTTCGCCAACATCTACGACCTCGAGCGCGAGCCCGCACCGCGGGCAGTTCCGCCATTGCCCATCCCGCAAGACCTCTCGCCCAACGATTTGATGCGGCAAGGGGTTCGGCGCCTCCCCGGCACGATCGCCGGCCGCGTGCGCGGCGTCGTCGCCGGCACCGCTCATGTGGTGACCGAGGCGATTCGCGACCCGATCTCACGCATGGGCAGCGTCATCGACTATGCGATGTCCGGTGCGCGGGTGATGGGCCCGGTCGCCGATCCGTCGCCGGTCCTGCGCCGACGCAGCCTCTCGTCGCGCAGCGAGGCCATCGACATCAAGTTCGGCGACCTGCATCGCGCGGCCAAGGCGGCGGGTGGTTCGATCAACGACGCGTACCTGGCGGGTTTGTGTGGCGCGCTGCGGCTCTACCACGAGGCCAAAGGTGTTCCCATTGACGCGTTGCCGATGGCGGTACCCGTCAGCCTGCGATCCGAGGCCGACCCTGCCGGTGGAAACCGTTTCGCCGGAGTCAATCTCGCCGCGCCGATCGGGCTGCAGGACCCCGAGGTGCGAATAAGGGACATCCGCTCACAGATGACGAGCAAGCGCGAAGAGCGGGCGATCGACATGGTCGGCGCCATCGCCCCGGTGATCGGCCTGCTGCCTGACTCGGTGCTCGAATCTATGGCGGGTTCGATCGTCAACTCCGATGTGCAAGCCAGCAATGTGCCCGTTTATGCGGGTGACACCTTCATCGCCGGGGCAAAGATTCTGCGACAGTACGGGATTGGCCCGCTTCCCGGCGTGGCGATGATGGTGGTGCTGATCTCTCGGGCGGGATACTGCACCATCACCACCCGCTACGATCGCGCCGCGATCAACGACCCGGACCTGTGGGCGCGCTGCGTGCTGTCGGGATTCGACGAAGTCCTCGCTCTGGGCGGCGACGGCCGCGCAGAGCCGGCGTCGTTCTCCGCGGACCCGCCCGAAACTGCCCAAATCTCACCGAACGGAAGTGCGCTGCAATGACTTCGGGAAACGGCCAAGGGTCGCCGGCCATCCGCAAGACCATGCGACTGCCCGGTTCGGTCGCCGAAATCGAGGCGAGCCCGGCCGGACCTGAGATAGGTGCGTTCTTCGATCTCGACGGCACGTTGGTCGCGGGTTTCACCGGCGTGGTCATGACGCAGGACCGGCTGCGTCGTCGCCAGATGTCGGTCGGGGAATTCATCGGCATGGTGCAGGCCGGGCTCAACCATCAACTCGGTCGCTCCGAATTCGAGGACCTCATCGGCAAGGGCGCCCGCATGCTGCGTGGCAATTCCCTCGACGACATCGACGAGCTGGCCGAGCGTCTGTTCGTCCAGAAGATCGTCGGCCGTATCTATCCCGAGATGCGCGAGCTCGTCCGCGCGCACATGGCCCGCGGCCACACCGTGGTGCTCAGTTCGTCGGCGTTGACGGTGCAGGTCGAGCCGGTCGCGCGGTTCCTCGGCATCGAGAACGTGTTGAGCAACAAGTTCGAGACCGACGAGCACGGAATGCTGACCGGCGAGGTGCTCAGGCCCATCATCTGGGGCCCGGGCAAGGCCAGGGCGGTGCAGGCGTTCGCCTCCAAGTACAGCGTCGATCTGGCGAAGAGCTATTTCTACGCCGACGGTGACGAAGACGTCGCGCTGATGTATCTGGTCGGCAATCCACGGCCCACCAATCCAGCGGGCAAGCTCGCTGCGGTCGCCGCAAAGCGGGGTTGGCCGGTGCTGAAATTCAGCAGCCGTAGCGGCAGCAGCCCGGTGTCGCAGCTGCGCACGGCCGCCGGTATCGCGTCGATGGTGCCGATCGCCGCGGGCGCAATCGGACTCGGTCTGCTGACCCAGAACCGGCGCACCGGCGTCAACTTCTTCACTTCGACCTTCGGCAAGACACTTCTCACGACCATCGGGGTCGAGCTGAACGTAGTCGGCAAGGAGAACCTGACGGCCGAACGGCCCGCGGTGTTCATCTTCAATCACCGAAACCAGGCCGACCCGCTGATCGCCGGGAGACTCGTCGAATCCAACTTCACGTCGGTCGGCAAGAAGGAACTCGAGAAGGACCCGATCGTCGGCACGATGGGCAGGATCATGGACGCGGCGTTCATCGACCGTGACGATCCGCAGAAGGCGATCGAGGGACTGAAGAAGGTCGAGGAGCTCGCGCGCAAGGGGCTGTCGATCCTCATCGCACCCGAGGGCACCCGGCTGGACACCACCGAGGTCGGTCCGTTCAAGAAAGGCCCGTTCCGTATCGCGATGTCGGCGGGAATCCCTATCGTGCCCATCGTGATTCGCAACGCCGAAGTGATCGCCGCCCGCGATTCGAGCACGTTCAATCCCGGCATCGTCGATGTCGTCGTGTTTCCGCCGATTCCCGTGGACGATTGGACTCATGACAACCTGTCCGAGCGCATCGCCGAGGTACGCGAGCTCTACCTCGACACGCTGAGGGACTGGCCGCGGGACGAGCTTCCCACTCCCCAGCTGTACCGTCGCGCGGCTCCCAAGAAGGCAGCGAAGAAGGCGACGAAGAAAACCCCCGCCAAGAAGGCGGCCGCCAAATCGACGGTCAAGAAGGCTGCGGCGAAGAAGACCCCCGTTAAGAAGACGGCGACGAAAAAGGCTGCGCCGAAGGGCCGGCCGTGAAGTTCACCGCGGACCAGGCCGCACCGTTCACCGCAACCGACGACTCGCTTGTGCTGGCATCGGTGTCGTCGCCGGCCGAGCAGGAACTGCTCAACGACTGGCTGGAACAGCAGCGCCGCGAGCATCCCGACGCCAAGGTGGACGTGTTGCGGCTGCCCGACGACGATCCGCCCGCCGGCGTGCTCGCTCAGCTCGTCGCTGAGCTGGAGGCCGACGAGGATCGGTCCGTTGTCCCCGTGCGGGTGTTCTGGGTGCCGGGCGGACTACCGACCCGTTCGAAGGTGGTGTCGCTATTGTCGGGTCGCGACACCTACCGGCCGCCAGAGCTTCTGCAGCGCCGCATCCTGCGCAAGGATCCGTCTCGTGCACGGGTGGTCGCCGGTGAGCCCGCCAAGGTTTCGGAGCTGCGGCAGCAGTGGGCCGACACGACGGTCGCCGAGAACTCTCGTGAGTTCGCGCGATTCGTGATCCGCCGCGCGGCGTTGGCGATCGAGCGCGTCGAGCTGCGCCTGCTGGGACCGGAATACAAGTCCCCGCGCCTGATGAAGCCGGAGATCCTGGCCTCATCGCGGTTTCGCGAAGGCCTGGAACAGATCCCGGATGCAACCGTCGAAAAGGCGGGGGAGATGCTCGACGAGCTCTCCACCGGCTGGAGCCGCTTCTCGGTCGACCTGATCCCGTCGCTGGGCCGCGCCATCTTCAGCCGCGGGTTCGATCCCAACGTCGACTACGACCGCGCCGAGGTCGAGGCGATGCGCGACAGCCTGGAGAACCATCCGGCGGTGCTGCTGTTCTCCCACCGGTCTTATCTCGACGGTGTGATCGTGCCGGTGGCGATGCAGGAGAACCGACTGCCACCGGTTCACACCTTTGCGGGCATCAACCTGTCCTTCGGGTTCATGGGTCCCTTGATGCGTCATTCGGGTGTGATCTTCCTGCGCCGCAAGCTCGACGACCCGCTGTACAAATACGTGCTGCGCCAATTCGTCGGCTACATCGTCGAGAAGCGCTTCAACCTCAGCTGGTCTATCGAGGGCACCCGCTCACGCACCGGAAAGATGTTGCCTCCCAAGCTCGGTCTGCTCGCCTACGTCGCCGATGCGTATCTCGACGGCCGCAGTGACGACATCCTGCTGCAGCCGGTATCGATCAGCTTCGACCAACTGCACGAAACCGCCGAGTACGCCGCGTACGCGCGGGGAGGCGAGAAGACGCCCGAGGGTCTGTCCTGGATGTACAACTTCATCAAGGCGCAGGGCGAACGCAACTACGGCAAGATCTACGTCCGCTTTCCCGCGGCGGTGTCGATGCGCGAATACCTCGGCGCCCCGCACGGTCCGATGGCCACCGACGAGGCCGCCAAACGCCTGGCCATGCAGAAGATGGCCTTCGAGGTGTCGTGGCGGATCCTGCGCGCAACGCCGGTCAATGCGACCGCGTTGGTGTCGGCGCTGCTGCTGACCACCCGCGGTGTCGCCCTGACCCTCGATCAACTGCACCACACGTTGCAGGACGCGCTGGATTATTTGGAGCGCAAGCAGACTCCGATGACCAACAGCGCGTTGCGATTGCGCACTGCCGACGGGGTGCGCGCGGCGCTCGACGCCCTGTCCAACGGTCATCCGGTCACGTGCGTCGACGGTGGCCGGGAGCCGGTGTGGCGGATCGCGCCCGAGGACGAGCACGAGGCGGCGTTCTACCGCAACACGCTCATCGACGCATTCCTCGAAACGTCGATCGTCGACCTGGCGCTCGCGTACTCGTGGCGCGCCGAAGGTGACCGCTTGGAAGCGTTTTGGAGCCAGGCGATGCGGCTGCGCGCTCTGCTGAAGTTCGACTTCTACTTCGCCGACTCCGCCGCGTTCCGCGAGCATGTCGCCGAAGAGATGTCCTGGCACCAGGACTGGGAGTCGCACGTGGCTTCCGGTGATGCCGACGCCATACTGCGCGTCAAGCGACCACTGATCGCCGCTGCCATGCTGCGGCCGTTCTTCGAGGCCTACGAGATCGTGGCGGACGTATTGCGCGACTCACCCGCCGATATCGAAGAGCAGGAACTGACGAAAAGGGCGTTGGGCCTGGGTAACCAGTACGTCGCACAGGAGCGCGTGCACAGCAACGAGACGGTGTCCGCTTTGTTGTTCGCGACGGCACGTCAAGTGGTTGCGGACCAGAATCTGTTGACTCCCGCGGCCGACCTGGACGCGCGACGCATCGCCTTCCGCGACGAGCTTCGCGCGATTTTGCGCGACATGGAGAAGGTGGAGCAGTTCTCCCGCGAGCAGTTCTATGCGCGCGAGGTCGCGCGCCGCAGCCTGAGCGACTAACCCGCCTTGCGCGAAATGCCCTGCCCGCTGCTGAGCGAAGGTCGGAAACTGCTCAATGGACCGGGGTGAACTCGAGGTGCAATTCCTTGAGACGCCGGAAGAGGAACGTCCGGTCCCATTCGAGCCGACGGTCGCCCGCGGGACCGTGCTCGGCTTCTGAAAGCCGAATGTCGGCCATTCGGTCAAGAATTCTCTCCAAGCTGACCCGTGCTTCGGCGCGTGCGATGGGTGCACCCGGACACGTGTGGATGCCACGGCCGAATGCGATGTGTTGCAGAATATTTGGGCGGTCGAGCAGGAAGTCGTCGGGATCTTCGAACCGACGCGGATCACGGTTCGCAGCACCATTCATCACCAACACGCTGGTACCGGCTCGTACTTCCACGTCTCCGATGTTGGTGGTGCGCACCGCCATGCGGAAGTTCGACTTGATCGGGCTTTCGAAGCGCAACATCTCCTCAATGAAGCCGGAAATCCGCGAATGGTCCTCGCGGAGCTGCTCTTGCAAGTCCGGCCGCTCCGCGAGCATCAGCATCGCGAGACTCAACAGGTCGATCGTCGTGCCGTGGCCGGCGGCGAACATGAACGTGGCAACGCGGGCAACATCGATGGCCTCGGGTATCGTGCCGTCGGGGAATTTTGCGAGTGCGAGTTCGGTGAGGACGTCCTCACGCGGCTCACGCCGCCGTTCCTCGATGTACTCGACGAACCACTCCTCCTTCACACCGACGAAGCCGCTACGTTCACCTTCGAGCCTGCTGGCTATTGCAGCGCCGCGGAATCGCTCGCGGTCGGCCTCGGGGACGCCCAGCAGGTTGGTGATCGCGTCTAGCGTGAACGGAAAGTTGTAATCGAGGACGATCTCACACGTGCCATCCGCGACGAAGCTGTCGAGTTGCTCCTCGGCAAGATGCCATAGGAAGTCTTCGTTGTTCTTCAGCCGCTTCGGCGTGAACAACCGACTCAACAGCGAGCGGTGGGCGGTGTGATCCGGGGGATCGAACGTTATGAAATAGTCGCCGAACGTGACCCTGTGCCGGTGGCGCGCGATTGCGTCCGCGACGTCGTCGGTGTCCTTTTCGATCGGAATCCCCGACCATGGCCCGCTGACGATATTGCACACCGACATAGCCTGGTCTGTGTCGCGCTGCACCGCCACGGCCTCGTCGTAACCCGACACCATGACCACACCGTGCGTCGGCTCGCGCGACACTGGGCAGCGTCGGATCGCTCGGTAGTAAGCGGTGGGGTCATCGACGAGAGACTTGTCGGTGAAGAAGTCGAGGTCTTCGAGTGTGCCCATGTCGCCTCCCTGAACTGCATCCGATTGTCAGGCGCTTGGCAAAATCGCACAAATGACCAATTGGGCGTACCTACCAGGGTTGAAAACACCTTTGCCGAAGCGCGGCCCATCTGTGTTGGGTAGTACGGCCCGAGACTTCCCCATGGCGTAATCGTCGTTGCTCATGGCCGTAGTTCACTCACCTTTCCACGTTGTGCGAGAGACACATCATTTGCTTCGGCGTACAGGTCGTTGGCGCGCTCCTGTTCAGCCGCAAGCTTTTCCAGCGCCGCGACAGCGCGCCTAAGGAGTTCGATAGCCTCCTCGGCACCCTCCTTCATTTCATAAAAATTAGGTATCAATCCCATCTGGATCTTCCCTTCATCGCGAGCACGAACTTCCAGCTGTTCCTCTGGTTAGCGTTTGCTAGCTCGTATCTATCGTAGGTCAACCGACTGACCTGCGCCGCGCATTTGACACGCGAGATCAACGGAAACGTCACCGTTCCGGCCTGCCGGGCGAGGACAAGTCTGATGGCTGGCAGGTCCGTTCGATGCGAAGCACACAGGATCGAGGTCGGGCACCATTGCTCACGTGTCCAAGTCGCGTTGGACGTACCCATACACTCCGAGCGCGGTCAGCATCGCGCTGATGGACAGGAGAACGGCAGTGGCCGCCCAGTTGGGCGGTGTTTCGGGTACGGCGGCGAGGTGCGTCCACGGCGACAACCCCACAACCCAGGCAGGGGCGTGCGCGGTCTGCACGATCACGTTCAGCAGGAAACCGCCGACGACCGGCAGTGCGCCGATCGGGCCGGCGACCGATGGGAGCCATCCAGCGCCCAGGGCGGCGGCTCCGGCGGCCAGTAACGCAACTGGAAGAGTATTCAGGGCACCTGCCAGGGAATCGGTCAATTGCACTGGGGTACCAGAAATTCGGGCACCGATCCACATGGCGATTGCGGCGGTGGAATGCAGGGCAACGACTGCACCAACGGTGACGATGATCTCAGTGCACATCAGACGTACGCGCGAAATCGGCCCGGCGAGCAGTAGGGCCCATCGGCCGGCACTCTCGTCGGCGACCATCGCGGCGAGACGCATCGCGGCGTATAGCCCCGTGGGAACAGCTAATGGGTATCGAACAGCGAGCCTCCGCGTTATAGGCCCTTTTGCGGGTGACGCTGTTTAACCGAGCCGCCGG
>JAIEPH010000003.1 GCA_019749805.1 Mycobacteriaceae bacterium
GCGGACATCGACATGACAGTCCCGGGTGCGTTCCTCGGTGCGCCGCACCGCGGCCGGGTCGTAGCGATGCACCCAGGAGTCGATCTCACGCTCGATCTTCTCGGCCGACAACGATGCCCACCCGATGACGTGGGCGGCGATGTCGGTGTCGACTGTGGCCAGGGCGTGCGGGTCGTCGATCAGCCGGGTGCGGTTGACGATCGTGGCGACCATCCGGTAGCTGATCGCTCCGGCGGCGAACACCTCGGCGACGCGGGGGAGCCGGTGGTGCAGGGAGTCGGCGATCAGCAGTTGGTGCGAGGCCACCCCCAGCGACACGTTCTGCGCCGCCGCTACTGAGGCGGCCACCGCACCCCAGTTGTCCAGGCACCACTGCTCACGCTCGGCGGAGCCGTCGGCGGCGCGCAAGCGTTCCAGTTCCTCGACCGAGGCCAACAACCGTCGTGCGCAGGCGGCGTTCTCCACCCGCGCCCACGCCCTGACCGCCGCCGAACCCCGGCTGGTCAGCGCCTCCGTCACCAAATCGAACATACATTCGACATTAATCGGATCGTCGACGCGAAACCAGCAGCTCAACCCCAACCTGTGGACAAAACCCCAATTGGGGATAACCCGCCCCGTGCAGATAGGGACAGCGTCGGCAGTGGAAGCTCAGACCTCGATGCGGGAGCCGACGATGACCGTCCGACTCAGCGGCAGACCGAAGTGCCCGGCCGCATCGGCGGTGATGTGCGAGGTGGCGATGAACAGTCGCTTGCGCCACGCGGGCATCGTCGGCGCATCGCCCATGCACAGGTCGAGCTTCGACAGGAAGTACGAGGCGTTCTCCAGATCAAAGGGACCCTCGGTGTCCTCGGGACTCAGCAGCGCGAGCGCGCGCGGGACGATCGGCCGCTCCATGTATCCGAAACGCGCTGCCACATGGACGATCCCGTCACTGGCATAGCCGAGGTCGTCGTGAGTTATCCGCTCGGAGTCGGGCAGCCGCGGCACATTCTCGGTCACGACCGACAGCACGATGACGTGCTCGGCCAGCACGTGGTTGTGCTCGACAATGGCGCGCATCGCCAACGGCGCGGTCTCGCGGCCCCGATTGAGGAAGATCGCCGTGCCGGGAATGCGGACCAGTGGCGGATCCCGATGCACCAACTCATCGACGAAATCCCGTAACGGCCCCTCGGCTGTTTCCCTTGCGCGCGTGATGATTCGGCGGCCCTTCTGCCATGTCGTCATCACGGTGAACGCCACCACCGCGATGGTCAGCGGCAGCCATGCACCGTGCACCAGCTTGGTGAGGTTGGCCGCGAAGAACATCAAATCGACTACGAGCAAGAGGCCGCCGCCGACCAGTACGCTCCAGAGCGGCCATCCCCAGCGCGTCCGCGCGTAGTAGAAGAACAGTGTGGTGGTGATCGTGATCGTTCCGGTCACCGCCATGCCGAACGCGTACGCCAACGCCGCCGAACTGCGGAACGCGAAAACTAAAATCAACACCGCGACCATCAGTACGGCGTTGATCCACGGCACATAGATCTGGCCGATGGTCGACGCGGAGGTGTGCTCGATACGCAGCCTTGGCAGGTAACCCAGCCGCGCGGCCTGCGACGCCACCGAGAACGCTCCGGTGATCACCGCCTGCGACGCGATCACAGTCGCCGCTGTTGCCAAGAGCACCATGGGAATTCGCGCCCACTCCGGCGTCAGCAAAAAGAACGGCGCGACCACCGTGGACTCGTCGCCCAACACCAGCGCGCCCTGACCGAAGTAGTTCAGTGTGCATGCGGGCAGCACCAGACCCAGCCAGCCGTAGGTGATCGCGCGTCGGCCGAAATGACCCATGTCGGCGTACAACGCCTCGGCGCCGGTGACCGAGAGCACGATCGCGGCGAGTGCGAAGAACGCGATGTGGAAGTGGCCGGCCATGAACTCCAACGCGTACATCGGCGACAGCGCCTTGAGAATCTCGGGATTGTCGACGATGCCGTGAATCCCACACGCGCCGATCGCCGTGAACCACAGGATCATCACCGGGCCGAAGAAGCGACCGACCGTCGCGGTGCCCCGACTCTGCACCGCGAACAGTCCCACGATGATCACGGCGGTGATCGGCACGACGAAGTCTCTGAAGCCGGGATCGATCACCGCGATGCCCTCGACGGCCGACAGCACCGAGATCGCAGGCGTGATCATGCTGTCGCCGAAGAACAGCGCGGCGCCGAACAGCCCCGCCGCGGCAAGTACCGCCGAAGTGCGTCGGCCCCGGCCACCGGTCCAGCGCCGCAGCAGCGTGATCAGCGCCATGATGCCGCCCTCGCCGTTGTTGTCGGCGCGCATCACCAATGTGACGTAGGTGAGGGTGACGATGATCATCACCGACCAGAAGATCAGCGAGACCACGCCGTAGACGTGGCTGTCGGCGACCGGAACGGGATGCGGGTCGTTCGGGTTGAACACCGTCTGGAGCGTGTAGATCGGGCTGGTGCCGATATCGCCGAAGACCACACCCAGCGCCGCGATGATGACCCCCAGCCGCAACGCGGCGCTGCCCTCTGGTGGGTTCACACCTGGGAGAATACGGTGGTGGGCGAAATGGCCGACGGTGATCTCGCAGACCTGGACGCGTTGTATGCCGCGAAACTCCAGGACTTCACCGCGCTGCGAGCCAAGCTCGCTGGCGACGCGAAGAAGCGTGGCGACGCCGAAGCGGCCAAGCAGATCACGGCGGCACGCAAGCCCACCACCGCAGCTCACGTCGTCAACGTGCTCGTGCTCAACGATGCGTCGGTCCGGCGACGACTCACCGACCTCGGCGAGCGACTGCGTGCCGCCCACGCCGGCATGGACGGCACCGTCATCCGGGAGCTGACCGCCGAGCAGCGTCGCCTCATCGACGAGTTGGCGCGCGCCGCATTCGCCGAGGCTGCGCTCGACCCGACTGCCGCGCTGCGCGACGACGTCACCGCCACCCTGCAGGCGGCGATCGCCGACCCCGAAGTCGCCGCGCGCCTCGGCCGCCTGACCAAAGCCGAGCAGTGGTCCGGCTTCGGTGAGTTCGGCGACACCGCAATCGTTTTCAAGCCGACCCGCAAGAAAGAGCCCAATGTCGAGTCTGCCCCACCTGCTGCGAAGAAAGGCGACGACACCGCCGCCGAAGAACGTCGCAGGCGACAGCAGGCACGCGCCGAACTGGCCGTCGCCGAACGCGCCAAGGCCCAAGCCGACGACGCACTGAACGAACTGCAATCCGACCTGGCGACCGCCCGGTTACGCCGGGACGACGCACGCAGGCGGCTGCAGGACGCCGAAAGTGCGCTCACCGCAGCCGAAGACGCTTATCAACAGGCCAAGCAGGACAGTCGGGACGCCGCAAACGTCGTCAAAGAAGCGAAGAAAGCTATACGCGGCAGCTGATCTCCATGCTGTCGGAGTCCCGCGCGGGAAAGGCCACGCTGACGTAGCCGTTGGCCGGCTCCCGGACGTAGTCGAGATAGGATTCCAGCTCGGCCATCGAGGTGTTGTCGGCGACCACGAGCGTGCCCGGCGACAGCCGCGGTTCGAGGAGTTTCAGCACCGGCACGTAGAGCTCCTTCCAGCCATCGAGCAGAACGAAATCCACTGGCCCGTCCAGCTTCTCGAGCGTGGACACCGCGTCGCCCTCTAACACCTCGATGAGGTCGTCGAGACCGACCTCGGCGAACGTCTTCTTCGCCGCCGCCACCTTCGCGACGCTGAGCTCGGTGGTGACGACGCGGCCGCCGCCGTTGTCGCGCACCGCCGACGCGAGGTGGATCGCCGAGATTCCGAGCGACATGCCGAACTCGACGACGGTCGCCGGCCGGGACGCGCGCACCAACGAATAGAGCAGCCGGCCCGCATCCTGGGTGACCGGCAGGTAGTAGTCGCTCAACGCGTCCGCCCGCTCCTGGGCGGTGGCCGACGCCAGCCCGGAGAAGTCGGTGCTGCCGTCGCGCATCGCGGCGAACTGCGCGGCCGACTCGGCGAACATGCGATCGAGCGCGGCGGCGACTTTCGAGTTTGCAAGTGTGGTCGTCACGCCTACGAACGTATCCATCCGATCTGAGCGGTTCCTGAGCGCCCGCGTGCCAGGATGAGGACGAGGGCCATGACCGGTATCGACAGGTCGACACAGCGCGTGATCGCGGTGATCGCGCTCATGATCGTTGCCGCCGTGGCGCTGCGCGGCTACATCCCGGGAGGCGGCGAGCCGATCTCGGAGCGTGAACGGCCGCCGAGCAATCCGGCCGCGCTGATCGTGGTCATCGTGATGGTGTGTGCCGCAGTGGCGATCATCGGGTTCGCGATCATCGCCCGGCTGCGCGACCGCACGCCGCGGCCCGCGGCGCAGGGAGATCTGCCGCAGGCATCGCGCATGAAGGGTCGGCCCAGCCTGCGGTTCACCCTGATCGTGGCAGGCCTGGTCCTCGGCTGGCTGCTGCTGGTGCTGTTGTTGACGCGGCTCGGCGGGCCGCCCGAACCCGCATCTGACGCGCCGACGGCCCCGGAGACCAGTTCGCAGGCGCCGGACAGCACCACCAACAGACCGGCCCCCGCCGACGACGAAGCTGAACCGGAAACCAACGTGATCGGTTACCTGATCCCGCCGATGCTGATTCTGATGGTGCTGGTGGTCGTCGGGACGGCGGTCATGTCGAGGCGGCAACGAAGCAGCGCAGTGCAGTACCTCGGCGACGACGACGTCCCCGCCGCCGCCGAGGCTCCGACGTCGGGGGCTTCCCTCGTCCGCGCGGCGGAAGTCGGGCTTGCCGAGATCGGCGACCGGACCAGGGAACCGCGGGAGGCGATCATCGCCTGCTATGCCGCGATGGAACGCGAGCTGACCCGGGTGCCGGGTGCGGTCCCGCAAGATTGCGACACCCCCTCCGAGGTGCTGGCCCGGGCCGTGCACAACCGTGCCCTGCGGGCCGACAGCGCGACCGAACTCGTCGAGTTGTTCGAGGAGGCGAGGTTCTCCCCGCATGTGATGACGGAAGACCATCGTGACTCGGCCGTGAGCGTACTGGAGCGTGTGCTCGCCGAACTCCCGGACAGCGCCGCGAGGAGCAGCGCATGAAAAGGATTGTCGCAGCTGGAGTCCTGCTGGTGGCGGGTGCCGAGCTGCTGGCGCTCGCCGGACCCGATCGGGGGTTGATCCTGATCATGTCTGGCGTCGCCGTCTGCTGCGCGCTGCTGGGCCTGCGCTGGTATCTGGTACGCGAATCCGCTCTCGATGACGAGGAGCAGTACATCGACGATGCTGCAGAGTCATTGCGCCGCTGGCTGTCTCGCACCGAAACGCTGATCGGTCAGTCTGACGCCACCCGGAGGGACTGGGATCGTCACCTGCGGCCGACGTTGGCCCGGCAATTCGAGATGGCCACCGGTCAGAAGCGGTCCAAGAACCGCGCCGCCTACAACGCCACCGGATTGATGCTGTTCGGCACCGACCTTTGGGCGTGGGTCGATCCGGAGAACGTGGCACGAAGTGGCCTCGACGAACCAGGGCCCGGGCGAACGGCATTGGATGAAATACTGCAACGGCTGGAGCGGGTGTGACCGAACACGCTGGCACGACCACCGCGGCGAACTGTGAGTCGGTTCTCGACGAAATCGGCCGGGTGGTGGTCGGTAAACGCGGTGCGCTCACGCTGATCCTCATCACCGTGCTGGCGGGCGGGCACGTGCTGATCGAGGACCTGCCCGGCCTCGGCAAGACGTTGATCGCACGGTCGTTCGCCGCCGCCTTGGGCTTGGAGTTCAAACGGGTGCAGTTCACCCCGGACCTGTTGCCCGCCGACCTCCTGGGGTCGACGGTGTACGACATGCAGTCCGGCCGTTTCGAGTTCCGGCCCGGACCCATTTTCACCAACCTGCTTCTCGCAGACGAAATCAACCGCACCCCGCCCAAAACCCAGGCGGCGCTGCTCGAGGCAATGGCCGAGGGGCAGGTCAGCATCGACGGCGTCACCCATCGGCTGCCCGCCCCGTTCATCGTGCTGGCCACCGACAACCCGATCGAGTACGAAGGCACCTATCCCTTGCCGGAGGCGCAGCTCGACCGGTTCACGATCCGGCTCGAACTGCGGTACCTCTCCGAGCAGGAGGAGGCCTCGATGCTGCGCAGGCGCATCGACCGCGGCGCCGCCGAACCCACCGTGCACCAGATCGTCGATGCCCACGAACTGCTCGCGATGAGGGAGTCGGTGGAACAGGTCACCGTCCACGACGATGTACTCCGCTATGTGGTGTCCCTGGCCGCCGCGACGCGTCAGCATCCGCAGGTCGCGGTCGGCGCGAGCCCCCGGGCGGAACTGGACCTCGTCCAGCTCGCCCGCGCGCGGGCATTGCTGCTCGGCCGCGACTACGTGATCCCCGAAGACGTCAAATCCCTTGCGGTACCGTCGATCGCGCACCGTATCAGCCTGCGTCCGGAGATGTGGGTCCGCCGCGTGCACGGCAGCGACGTGGTGGAGGAGCTGCTGCGGCGGCTTCCGGTGCCACGGACCAACGGGTGATCTGCTGTGATCGAGACCCGCGCCACCGAGGCACAATTGCATTGGCGCCCATCGTCACTCACGCTCGCGATCCTCACCTGCGTCGCAGTTCTGCTGGCAGCGGCGGTGATCGCCTCGCTCTGGCAGCTTGTGGCGTTCGCTGCGCCGCTGTTGGGAGTGGTGTGCTCGGTCGGCTGGCAGCGCCCTGTTCCCAGGGTCGTCGTGCATGCAGACCCTGGTGCGCACCGCTGCTTCGAATCAGAGAACGCACAGGTGCAGGTCTGGGCGACCGCCGATCCCGAGACCGATTGCGACGTGCTCACCCTCGCGGTCGAGGCCGTACCCGGAATGCGAATCGATAAGGTGGAAAACGGTTCTCGCGAACGCCGCACCGTCTCCGCCGACCGATGGGGCCGGTACCCGATCCTCGGTAGCGTGACCGTGCGTGCGAGGGGCGGGCTGCTGCAGGGCGCAGCCGTCGTGGATGCCGCCGACGTCTATGTGTTCCCGATGGCGCCGCCGCAGTCGACTTCGATTCCGCGAACCGACCTGCTCGACCGACTGGGCACCCACCTCACCCGGCACATTGGGCCCGGCGTCGAGTACGCAGACGTCCGTCGGTATGTGCCCGGTGATCAACTGCGGACGGTCAACTGGCCGGTGAGCGCACGCCGCGGCAGCCTGCACGTCACCCAGCGACTGACCGACCGCGCCGCCGACGTCGTGGTGCTGGTGGACAACTATCCGCAGCCCGCCGGGCCGGCCACCGAAGCCACCGATCGCACCGTGCGGGGTGCCGTTCAGGTCGTGCAGAGTGCGCTGCGCAGCGGTGACCGGGCGGGGGTCGTTGCGCTCGGGGACCGTCGACCGCGCTGGCTCGGCGCCGACATCGGTCGGCGGCAGTTCTACCGGGTCCTCGACGCGGTGCTCGCCGTAGACGGTGGTTACGACACGACACCCGGCACGCTGGCGCCGCGCGCGGCGGTTCCGCCCGGGGCGATCGTCGTCGCGTTCTCGACATTGCTCGACACCGAGTTCGCGTTGGCGCTGATCGACCTCCGAAGGCGCGGCCACACCGTGGTCGCCGTCGACGTCCTCGAAGGTGCACCGTTCGAGAACGAATGCGACAGCGTCGTCGCCAGGATGTGGTCGCTGCAACGGTCATTCATGTACCGCGACATGGGCACCGTCGGCGTCGACATCGTCACCTGGCGCGCCGTCGACTCGCTCGATACGGTCATGCAGTTGGTACCCGATCATCGGCGTTCCGTGCGGGGACGGCGATGAACCGCGCGTTGTCGACGGCCTTCGGCTTGGTGATGGTGGCCGCGGCCGCGGTGCAAGCCGATGACGCGGCCTTGATTGCGGCAGCATTGTCCACGCTTGGAGTATTGGTGGGCAACGTCTTTCGTCCGGCCGCCACCCTGGCGGTACTGCTGGCCGCCACCGCTCTGGTGCTCAACGAATCGCCGGCAATGCTCGCCTCGCTATCGGGGCTCTGCGCGGCCTGCTACCTGGTGCTCCGGCACACCGCGGCCATCACCGCGCCGACGGTCATTGGTGCGGTGGGGTTTACGGCGGTGGGCCTGGCGGCGGTGACACTGCCGATGGAGCTTGCGTGGGCTCCGCTACTGGCACCACTGGTGATGGTCGCACTGGTGGCCCTGGTGACGCGGCCGTTCTGGGCGCAGCGGCGGTCCTGAACGCGTTATCTTTGTCTGGCACAACCTGTGAATTCGGTAAGCGAAATACTCAGCAGGACGCTTAAATTCGGGAGAAGTCGCCATGCCGTCAGATGTCCGCAAGGCCGTCACCGGTGCATCGATCGGTAACGCCGTCGAATGGTTCGACTTTGCGATCTACGGATTCCTGGCGACCTTCATCGCGGCGAAATTCTTCCCCGCCGGCGACGAGACGGCGGCGCTGTTGAAAACGTTCGCGATCTTCGCGGCTGCCTTCTTCATGCGACCGCTGGGCGGCTTCGTGTTCGGCCCCCTCGGCGATCGGATCGGGCGGCAGCGTGTGCTCGCCGTGGTGATCCTGCTGATGTCGGGCGCGACCGTGGCCATCGGCCTGCTTCCCACATACGCCTCGATCGGTGTCGCGGCCCCGCTGCTGCTGTTCTTCCTGCGCTGTCTGCAAGGGTTCTCGGCGGGCGGCGAATACGGTGGTGGCGCTGTCTACCTGGCCGAGTTCGCGTCGGAGAAAAGCCGGGGCGTCACGATCACGTTCATGGCGTGGTCGGGGGTCGTCGGATTTCTCCTCGGATCCGTGACCGTGACGCTGCTGCAGGCACTGCTGCCCGCCGACACGATGAACAGCTACGGCTGGCGGATTCCGTTCCTCATCGCCGGGCCGCTCGGCCTCATCGGCCTCTACATCCGGCTGCGCCTCGACGACACCCCACAGTTCGCTGAACTCAGCAAGGCCGAGCAGGTCGCCAAGTCGCCGCTGCGTGAAGCGGTGACGACGTCGTGGCGGTCCATCCTGCAGGTGATCGGCCTGTTCATCGTGTTCAACGTCGGGTACTACGTGGTGTTCACGTTCCTGCAGACGTATCTGATCGTGACGCTGAAGTTCTCCAAGACCGAGGCCTTCACGTCGATGACCCTGGCGACGTTCGTCGCGCTGGTGCTCATCCTTCCGCTCGCGGCGCTGTCCGACCGTGTCGGTCGCAAGCCGCTCCTGATCGCGGGGTCAGTGGCCTTTGTGCTCCTGTCCTACCCATTGTTCCTGCTGCTGAATTCCGGGTCGCTGGCCGCCGCGATCACCGCCCACTGCGTACTGGCGGCCATCGAGTCGATCTACGTGTCGACCGCGGTGTCCGCCGGTGTCGAGTTGTTCGCCACGAGCGTGCGCTACAGCGGATTTTCGATCGGCTACAACATCTGCGTCGCAGGATTCGGCGGCACGACGCCGTATGTCGTCACCTGGCTCACGGCGCGAACCGGTGACAACACGGCACCGGCGATCTACCTGATCGCCGCGGCGGTCATCTCACTCGGCACGGTTCTTACACTGCGAGAGACGGCCGCGCGACCGCTTCCGCAGACCAGCGACCGCAGCCTCGCGACAGCGTTAGAGTGAGTATGTGCCGCAACAATCCGATCCTCCATCGCGGCCTCGACTGACTTCTCGAGGTGCCGCGACACGGAGCCGGATTGTCCTTGCGGCCGCCGAACTCATGCACGTTCAGGGCGTCGCGGCGACGACGATAGACGATGTCCTCGCGGCCAGCTCGACAAGCAAATCCCAGTTCTACCAACACTTTGAGGACAAGGGCGAACTGGTCTACGAGGTCATCACGCAGCGGGCCGACGAAGTGTTGTCGTGGCAGCGGCTGCGCTTGGAGAAGGTGGACTCGTTCCGCGGGCTGTATCAGTGGCGCGACGCCATAGTGCAGCGGTGCGCCTTGCGCAGCGGCTTCTGGGGATGCGAACTCGGTTCTCTCGCTGCGGAATTGTCCGATTCCGACGACAAGGCCAGGGCCTCACTTTCCGAGCACTTCACCGAATGGCGGACTCTGCTCAGAGAGGCGCTGGAGCGTATGCGTGACAACGGCGTCTTGCGCGCCGATACCGAGACCCGTGCTCTTGCAACAGGTTTGCTCGCCGCCGTCGAGGGCGGCTACCTGCTGTCGCAGACCGGCCGCGACCCGCGGCTGATGCAGGCGGCGCTGGACATGGCGATAGGCCATGTGGCGTCGTTCGCGGCCGCCGCCGAAACAGTGCGCTGACGGCGACCGCGAATGTCGAAGGGAAACCGCGGCTAGCGGTGCCGACCAGGGGTTGCCTCTGGCGCCGGCGGTGCGACCACTGTCGGGGAGAACGGGTTGGGGCCGCCGGGTTCCAGGCGCGGCGCCTTCTCCGTCGGCTCGACCGGTGCGGTCGTGGCCGGGGTGGTGGTCGTTGTCGTCGTGGTGGTCTCGGGCGCTTCCTCTTCTTCTTTGGCGCACGATGCGGTGAGCACGACCATCGCGGTGACTGCGGCGCCACCGGCGACCGCCGTCAAACGCCGGCCGAGAACTGACTTCATGGGGAAGGTCCTATCTGTGTGTTAACTGAACTATATCGTCCAAAAAAGCTCGAAGTCAATGTTTCAAGCCTGGTCAGCAGCCATGCATAGGTCATGCTCTAGACGACAAGGTCCAGTTAGCCCGAAACGTCGCTGGATGCCGGTCAAGCGGCGTCCCCGTTACTGTGGGGACATGAAGCTTCGGGTGTTGCCCTACGTCACAGTCGAGGTTGACGATCGGTTGCGGCGGCGGCTGCGGGCCAAGGGCGAGCGGTTGCGCCTCAACGTACGCGCTTACCTGCTCAGCGCGGCCGATGACGTCGACGCGGCCAGCGACAAAGTCCGCGGATTGTGCGACCGGGCCGTGGACCGGGTCGATGCCGCGGTCGCAGGAGTCAACGACAAGATTGCGCCGTCAGCGGCACCGCACGATGCGCCGCCCGCCGCCGGGCACAAGGGGCGGCCCGCCGCCGGACGCCCGCACCTGGCCGCCGTCCGCGAAGCCGGCTAGACGGTGCGGGTACTGCCCGCGCGCCCGCCGACGAAGAACCCCCCGACGATCACCACCAGGCCGACGATCGCCACCGGGATGGCCCAGGTGCGCCGTTGCGACACCGCCGACGAGCACAGGGCCGCGTAATCCGTGTGCGGAATGACCTCGTTGAGGATCGGCAGATTCACCGGGTTGTTGTTGTCCGCCTCACGGGCGGCCGAGTCGTCGGCGGCGATGGCGTTGCCGCACCCGATGCTCTGGCCCTCGGGTCCGGCCACCGACACGGGCATGAGCAGACCGATGACACCGACGAGCAACACGACCGCCCCTGCCAGCAAAATCAACCGTCGCAGATTCATGTCGGTTTAATGCCCACTCGACCGGAGGCCAAACCTCGATGAAGAACATAGAGGCGCGGTCGGTGAATGGGTACAACGCCCCATATGTTGTCCTTGTCGGATGTGCCGGCAGTGGTCCGAGAGGAGCTGATCCCCTTTGGTAGGCCATGGGCTGGCGGTGCTGTTCGCCTTCCTCGCAGCGTTGTTCCTCGCCGTCGGCATCGTGGTCCGGCAGCGAGCCACAATGGATGTCCCCGAGGACAAGGGCGTCAGCCCCACCATGGTCCTGACGCTGATCCGCCGTCCGCTGTGGTGGGCCGGGACCGCCGCGGCGGTCGCCGGCTTCGCGTTTCAGGCTGTCGCGCTGGCCTTCGGGTCACTTCTGCTGGTCCAGCCCATCCTCGTCTCGGCGCTGTTGTTCGCGCTCCCGCTGAGCGCCCGGCTGGCCAATCGCCGGGTCACCCGCGGTGAGTGGCTGTGGGCGATGCTGCTCACCGCGTCCCTGGCAGTGTTCGTGTTGTTGGCCAAGACCAGTGCCGGCGACTACGAGGCCTCTGTACCGCTCACGATGATCGTGGCCGTGGTGTGCGTCGTGGCGGTGTCGGTGTGTGTGTTCGTCGCGATCCGCAATCCCGGGTGGCGACGGGCGGTGCTGCTCGCGGTGGCGGTGGGTGTGCTCTTCGGCGTCGTCGCGATGCTCACGAAGCTCGCGATGTACCTGCTGACCGAGCAAGGGGTGCGGACCGTCCTCACCTCGCCGGGGGTATATCTGCTCGTGGTGGTCGGCGTCATCGCGGTGTTGTTGCAGCAATCGGCATTTCACGCGGGCTCTTTGCAGACGTCGGTCCCGACGATGCTGGTGCTCGAACCGCTCGTCGCCGTGGTGCTGGGCGCCGTGGTGCTCGGCGAGCACATGGACGTCAACGGCGTCGAAGCCGTCGCGATCACCATCGCGCTACTCGCGATGCTGGCCGCGACCGTGGCTCTCGGACGCGAAGAGGGTGCGCTGGAGGAAGAACTCGAGGCCGCTATCGCGAAGCGGGACCACTGAGCAGCCCCTCGCTCGTGGGCAGCCGGAACGACATCTGCACGGACGTCCCGTCGTCCGTTCCGACGACGTCGACGTGATCGCTGACGGAGCTGATGAGCAGTAGGCCCCTGCCGCGGGTGCCGGGGTCGGCGGGGGGCGTCTTCCACGAACCCGAATCGACGACGCTGACGCGCACCCGGCCGTCGCGCACCTCGGCCTCCACGCGCATACGTCCCGGATCCCGTCCCCGATACGCGTGTTCGACGCAGTTGGAGCAGACCTCGTTGACCACCAGGATGATGTCGTCGGCGAGCGGTGACTCGACGTGGTTGGTGCGCAACCATTCCGCCAACCGGTGCCGGACGTCGCTCAACCGACTCGGCGCCGCCTCGTCGTCGATGAGTAAGGCCGACGGCGGGCATCGATACACGACGATCGCGACGTCGTCGTCGTAGCCGCCTTCCGGAGCGAGCCGGCGCAGGACCTCGTCGGCCACCGCTTCGGCCGGCAGGTCAACGGTTTCGGACACCACCTCGGCGGCTCTGTCGATCTGTTCGTCGATCGCTTTGTCACGCCGCTCCACAAGGCCGTCGGTGTACAGCAGCAGGGTCGAACCGGTCGTCAACGAGCGTGAGGCCTGCGGTCGGGGCCCGTCCCGGTGCACCGCGAGCGGCACCGAGTGACCATCGGTGAGCAGCTCCGGGCGCTCCGCACCGCTGTCGAACACCGGCGGCACGTGGCCGGCACTGCTATAGCGCAGCGTTTGGGAGTCCAGGTCGGCGACAGCGACGAACACCGTGGCGCAGAACGCATCTGGGATCAATTCGGCTACCGAGTCGAGCTGTTCGAGCACCCTGGCGGGTTCAGCGCTGGTGAGCAGCAGGGCGCGCGTCGATGCGCGCAACTGGCCCATGACCGCCGCGGCGGCGAGACCGCGGCCCACGCAGTCGCCGACGATGATGCCGATGCGGTTGTCGCCGACCGGAAGCACGTCGTAGAAGTCGCCGCCGATCTCCAGCGGAGGAACCGCGGGCTCGTACCGCACGGCGCAGCCGACGGGCAGCGTGGTTGCGGGCAGCAGCGAACGCTGCAGGGTCAGCGAGGTTTCACGCGCGATCTCGAACTGTCGCACATGCTGCATGGCCAGACTGATGTGGCCGAACAACGCCATGACGAGCTGACGGTCCTCGTCGCTGACCCGGCGCGGAATCCGGTGCTCGAGGCATACGACGACGTCGCGTGCGCCCGAGGTCACCGCGACGAACCCGCGCGTCGTCCCCGCGCTGGGCGCAGCTCCGACCGGCGTGACCGTCAAAGGCAACCAGTCGCGGGCGTCGTCGAGGGTGCGCCGCCAATCCTCTTCGAGATCAAGCCAATTCGAAACAGCGGGCTCGCCTGCGGTGTAGACAACCGGATCGCCCTCGCCCGGTGGCCACACGACGGCGATCAGGCGTTGCGTGTCGAGCCGGGACCGGGACTGGGTCAGTGCGGCCGACAGCACCTCGTCCACGTTTCGGGCCAAGCTGACCGCGGTGGCCAACCGCGCCACCGCTTGTTCGCGCTCCGCCACGGCGTGCGTGGCGGTCACGTCGCGGATGGTTCCGACGTAGGCGTGATAGTCGGTGCGTTGTTCCCTGACGGCATTGATGCTGATCGCCACCCATCTAATGGTTCCGTCGCGATGACGGATCGCGGTATCGGTGGCGATGTTGCCTTGTTCTCTCAGTGCGGACAGCCGCTGATTCGTCGCGGTCTCGTCGGTCACCCATGGATAAGGGGCCTGGTACGGCAACCCGTCGGGGCCATACCCGGTGATGTCGACGAACGCCTCGTTGATCTCGACGATGGCCCCGGTGTGATCCGCGACGTAGAAGCCTTCTTGCAGTGAATTCACCAGTGCATCGCGGAACTCGTCGCGGTCGGCCAGATCCTCCGCACGGGCACGCTGCTGTTCGTAACGCTTTGTACCGTCGAGGAATCCACGTGTCGCCACATCCAGCGCAGCCAGTGTCTGCAACAGGAACTGTAGCGGGGCGTCGGGGTCGATCGACATGTCCTGCTTCATCTCGACGACGAATCGAGCGTGGTTCTCGATGATTTCGAGCATGCTCATCCGGTCGCTCAACGCGCGCCTACCGAGTTCGTGTCCAACCGCCAGGCTGGCCTCGGACCCCGACCGGACGTACTCGGTCAGCGCCGCGGCGTACTGCGCATAGAAGTCACCGCCGGCGGTGCCGGCAATTGAACCAGGGCCGGCCGGATCGTCGCTCATGAGGTACCTCGATGACGGGCCGCCAGCACCAGCGCGTCGTCGGTCTGCCTGCCGTAGCGGCCCACGAGTTGTTCGGCGATGGTCGTTGCGTGGGCGGCGAAGTCGATGTCCTCGAGGTGTTGTTCGGCGATGCCGTCGCTCGACATGACCAGCAGGTCGCCGGGGGAGATCGGCACCTGGGTGGTAGAAAGGGTCTGCGGTATCCGGTATCCCACGATGCCGCCGACCAGTAGCGCAGAGGAACGAACCTCGATTCCGCCCGGATGCTTGGCAACGAGATCGGCCGCCACGTTACCGATACCGATCCAGCTCAGCTCGTTGGTCTCGAAGTCGACACTGGCCAATGTCATTGTGACGCCGCGAGTTTCGGTCAGGACGAGATGGCAGCGCTGCATCAACACATCCAGCGGGTCGGCGCGGCCCTGGTCCACGACCTCGGCGGCCAACTGGGCGGCCGCAGCCGCCGCCTCGCCGTGGCCGAGGCCGTCGATCACCCCGAACAGTGCGGCATCGTCGCCGACGTCGAAGGCCACCGGATGATCGCCGCACACCACCTCCCCCGATAGGGGGCGGCGAACCGCGGCCCATTCGATGGGCCCGAACTTGCCATGCCTAAACACTGTCGGGTATCCACTTCCACATCTCGATGACGGTGCCGCGGCCCAACTCCGACTCGATCTGCAGTCGATCCATCAGCCTGCGCGCACCGGGCAGTCCGAGACCGAGTCCGCGTCCGGTGGAGTATCCGTCGTCAAGTGCGCGTTCCACGTCGGCTATGCCGGGACCGTCGTCCTCGGCCCTCACCACCAGCGCCTGCCTGCCGTCGCGGAGCTGAACTCCGACGCGGACCTCGCCTCGACCGGCGTAACTCGTTATATTGCGGGCGATTTCGGAGATCGCCGTCGCAATCATCGTGACGTCGGTCAGCGAGAATCCGAGCTGCGTGGCGAGTTCGTGCCCCGCTTGCCGCGCGGTGACTATGTCGTCGGAGTCGTTGATGTCGACCACGAAGTCAGTCGGCATCGACATTTCCGGGGTCACGTCCGATCGCCGGTTTCCGATCCTCGAGCTTCCGATTCAGTAGAGCAAGGCCCTCTTCCAGATCCAGCGCGGTGTGCATGTCGTCGAATGTGAGTCCCAACTGGACCATGGCGAACGCCACCTCGGGCTGCAGGCCCACGATCACCGTGTCCGCACCGCGCAGCCGGGTCATATGCGCGATCGTTCGAAGTGACCGGGCTGCAAACGAATCCATCACATCGATCACGGTCACGTCGACGATGATGCCGTGCGCGCGGTATCGGCTGACCCGCTCCATCAGGTCATGGCGAAGCTGTTCGGTGTCGGAGTCCGAGAGCGCGGACTGCACCGAGGCGATGAGGATCGTGCCCTGCTTCAGGATGGGAACTGCCATGAAGATCCTGCACCGTGCCTCGCGTTACCCGGGCTGCTCGCCGGTGCGGGTCACCTCGTAGCCGAGCAGGCGTTCGGCCTCCTCGATCCCACCCTGCAGGTCGCCGACGGCGTTCATCTTCGACAGGTCGAGACCGATCGTCACGAGGGTCAGCGCGATCTCCGACGACAGACCGGTGATGATCACGCTGGCGCCCATCAGGCCCGACGCGTCGACGGTCTGCACGAGGTGGTTGGCCACCGTGGAGTCGATGGTGGGCACACCGGTGATGTCGATGACGACGACCTTCGCGCGGTTGGCGCGGATGGCCCGCAGCAGCTGTTCGGTGACCTGCCGCGCGCGTTGACTGTCGAGGACGCCGATGATCGGCAGAATCAGCAGTTGCTCACGCACCTGCAGCACCGGCGTCGACAGCTCGCGGATCGCTTCCTGCTGCTGGCGGATGATGCGCTCGCGTTCCTGCACGAATCCGACGGCCACGGTGTTGGCGATGCGGTTCGCGGCGGGCTCGTACGCGTCGAGCACGCGGTTGAGCAGTTCGAAGTCGGTTTGGTACTTCTCGAACAGTGAGCGGGCCAACACGTCGCGCAGCAGCAGCACGATGCCGACCACCTCGTTGGTCTCCACACCGCGCGGAATGATGCGCTCGGACAGATCGCGTGCGTAGTCCTGCAGCGCTTCCACACTGCCCGTCTCGAGCACTTCGACGTAGCTGTCGTACACCGTGGTCGCCTCCGAGAAGATCTCCTCGGGCGACATCGCGGTCAGCAACTCCGCTTCGGTGATCCTGCGCGCCCACTCCTCGCGCAGCGCGGTGCGGTTCTGTCTGAGGTGCTCCACCAGTTGCGGTAACAAGCCCTCGGTCGAGACGCTCGCGTCGGCCACAACTGTCGGATTGGACATCGAAGAAACCTCCCGGCTTTCCGCTGCTGTTTTGACCCTAGCTTGCGGGTCTGGGGCTGCGGAGTGGAAGCAACGATCTATCGTTCGGCGACAACAGGTTAAGCTCGGCGCACCGCCGTGACCAGTTGCGGCGCTGACCTAAGGAAAGCCGTGCCCGCGAAGGATCTGATCACCACCTCGGTCAGCTACGACGACGACGTCGCTGTGCTTGCGGTCAGCGGCGAAATAGATCTGGCAACCATCCCGGCGTTCGAGGCGGCCATCGCCGACGCGCTCGCCCAGCGACCCAAGGCGTTGATCGTCGACCTCTCTGCGGTGGACTTCCTTGCGTCGGCGGGGCTGCAGGCGTTGGTGGCCACTCACGAAAAGATCGGAGGGTCGGCAGGGTTCGCGGTTGTCGCCGACGGACCGGTTACGAGTCGGCCCATCCAGTTAACCGGTTTGGACCAGGTTTTGTCGCTCTCATCGTCGGTCGCCGAAGCGAAAGTTTCGGTTGCTGGGTAATCGCGATCGCCAACGGAGACTTCGTCGGGCGGCTTCCTCGGCGTTCGGCTAAAGTTCCGGATGCCGGTTTGATCTTGGTAGCAGCTGGCATTGGTCGGGACAGTAAGGACTGTGACATGAGGTCAGTTTTGGGTCGCCGCGTGGCGGCCATCGCCGGCGGCGCTGCGGTCACCGCGATGGTTGTGCTCACCGCATCGTGTTCCAGCGATGAAGAGGCACCGAGCGAGACCACCGAGACCACCACCTCGGAGACCACCACGACGACGTCGGCCGCACCGGTCGAGCCGACTGAAAAGGCGCCGCGTCTGGAGCCCGGTGGCCCCAACCCGTTCTCCCCGTCGGTGATCGCCCCGCCGGCCCCGTCGGCCACGCACCCCCGAACGGGCTAGCACCGGGCTGGTCGGACCGCTCGCAAGTACGCTGGTTGGAGTGAAGGCGCGGCATATCGGCGTGCTGGCGTTGGTTGCCGCCAGCGTGATGGTGCTCGTTTCCGATCTGCGGCCGACGTCGTCGCGCCCCGGCTCAAACGGCGGCGATGCCATCGCGGGGCCGTACTCGTACCTACTTGCCAGCTCCACCGATCTGGGGCCGTCGCACAACGACAACGCCCAGCTGACCCTCGCGCTGCATGGGCCGACGCGTCCGGACGGCGTTTTCGATTGGGCGCACAGCCAGGGCCTGGACGTCAGGTGGAAGCCGGGCCAGGCCTGGGCGGTGCTCGAAGGTGCGGCGGAGACGGTGGCCGACGCATTCGACGTCGAGGTCCACGACTACCGCGGAAAGCGCGGTCAGGTGTTCTACGCATCGCCGCAACAGCCCTCGATTCCCGATGCGCTGACATCCGAGGTCACCGAGCTGGGACGGATCCTCGGCTACCTGCCGCACCACACCTCGCAGACGCGGATGTTTCCGCTCGACGTGCCGGACAAGGGACTGAAGCCCAGCGCGCTGTTGAACACCTATAACGCTTCGCGACTGGCCGCCGATGGCTATACGGGCAAGGGCGCCACGATCGTGTTCTTCGCCTTCGACGGTTTCGACCAGTCCGATCTGGACGCGTTCGCGAGTACGTACGGGCTGCCCCATTTCACCCCGGAAGTCGTCGGTGGCGAGCTCGACGACCCGCGCGGCGAGACGACCATGGATCTCGAAGTCGCCCACGCCGTGGCACCGGATGCGCGCAAGGTCGTGTTCAGCGCCCAGTCGACGATCTCCGGCGACGGCACTTTCGAGAAGATCGGCGAGTTGTTCGCCGAGGCCGATCGCCGTTATCCCGGTGCGATCTGGAGCTTTTCGATCGGATGGGGCTGCGACAAACTGATCACCGCCGCCGATCTCGCACCGCCGCGCGAAGCGCTCGCGGCGGCACAGGCGAACGGCACGACGGCGTTCAACGCGAGCGGCGATCTCGCCGGGCTGGAATGCAAAGGTGGCGACGACTGGTCCTCTCCGCCCGGCGAGGCCGATATCGGGCTGGACTCGCTGGCGTCACTGCCGGAGATGACCGATGTCGGCGGCACGACGCTGTCCACCGACGCCGACGGCAGGTGGCTTGCCGAGCAGGCCTGGTACGACGTCCCGCTGTCGGTCGGCAGCGGCGGCGGGGTGTCCAACCTTTTCGAGCGCCCGGAATGGCAACGGGCCGTGATGCCCGACAGCGATCCCGAGCGCAGGCTGACGCCCGACGTCGCAGCCGTCGCCGACCCCTTCACCGGCGTGCGCATCATCTTCAAGGGAACTGAACTGGTCGGTGGCGGGACATCGCAGTCCGCACCGATCTGGGCGGGGCTTGCCGCGGTGATGAACCAGTACCTGCTCGCCAACGGCGGACGGCTGATCGGCGCCTTCAACCCGCTGCTCTACCGGATCGCCGAGGGTGCACCGTTGCCCGCGTTCCGTGACGTGACTCTCGGCGCCAATGCCGTCGCCGAGGCCGGACCGGGTTACGACCTCATCACCGGGCTCGGTACCCCCGATATCGACAACCTCGTACGCAATCTGCTGATCCTCCAAGAGGCGGCCGAATGACGACTCCCGATGATTCCGTCCCGACAACGGAATGCCGCATCTGCAAGACCGACGTCCCGGACGGCGAGTACTGCGGACTGTGTGGATGCCACCTGCAACCGCGGCCTGGCGAGGGCCCGGACTGGTTGCGCATCAAGAACTTCGGGGCGGCGCCGAATGAGCACCTGCTGCAGCTGTCGTTGGCCAGTTCGCTGTTCCCCCAGGTGGCGCAGCGCTCCCGAACGGCGTTCCGGCTCGGTCTGGTGGTGCTGCTGGTGTGCCTCGTCGCATTCACACTGCTGCGTCTGCCCGCCGCGCTGATCACCGTCGGCACGTTGGGCCTGCCCGTGCTGTACCTCATCTATCTGCGCGAGTCGGATGCCTTCCGCGACTTCCCGGTCGGCACTCTGGTGCTCACCGCGGTGCTCGGTATTGGATTCGGGGTGGGGTGGGTCCTGCTCACGGGCTCGATGGTTGCCCGCTCGTACGAGGTCGGTCTGGGCTCCGCAATGACGGGCATGCCGATGCTCCGCGTAGGTATCGGCATCCCGCTGGGCGGGGTGATCCTGATGCTGATGCCGGCTGTGATCGTGAGGGTGTTTCGACCATCCTCACGAGAAGCGTTGGACGGCTTCAGGATCGGTATGCTGGGCGCCTTCGCCTTCATGGCCGCGGCGGCGATGACGCGGTCGGCTCCGATGTTCGGGACCGGGGCCATCAGCAAGCGCCCACTGGAGAGCCTGCTCGTCGAGGCGGGCATCAGGGGCATCTCGATACCTTTGATCACCGCGGCCGCTGGTGGATTGATCGGTGCGGCAATGTGGTTCACCCGCCCGGCAAGTAAGAAGGATCAGCACCCCGGCATGGTGCGGCTGGTTCTCGTCGGTCTCGCGGCGGCGATCCTCGCCGTCTATCTCGGGCTGGGCCTGATCGACGTCGCCCGCGTTCCGCAGTTGTTGATGCTGGTGCTCTATCTGGCACTGGCGCTGGTCACCATGCTGGTGTTGCGCATCGGTTTGCATCTGGCGCTGCTGCACGAGGCCCATGACGAGATCCAGTCGGATGAGCCGCTGCTGTGTACGCACTGCGGACATGTGGTGCCGGACATGGCTTTCTGCCCCGCGTGCGGGGTGGCGACGCGGGCATCGTCACGGTCGTCACGCGATGAACGGCGCGATGCCCGTCCGGTGCGTGAAGGTCCCAACACCAAGTGACCACGGCCACGAATTTCTTTCCGGGATACGCGGTTCCGGCCGGCACCTACGAGGCACCCCAGCCGCCTCGCACCTCGCGCACACGCTTGGTGCTGATATGGTTCGCCACCATCGCCGTCATGGCGGGGGCGCTGGTCGGGCTGTCCGCGATGATCAGCAAGCCCCCCGTGCGCTACATGTGCCCGCCGGAGTGCGGCAGGCCACCGACGGGTACACCGGTCACGATAAATCCACGTTTCACGGCCGCCGACGGCACGTTCTCGGTGTCGCATCCCGCGCCCAGTTCGGCTTACCGTATCACCACCGAGCCGAACAAGGTGATCGCCGAGTTCCTTGGCGGTGATGGCGGCAGCATGCAGTTCTTCAGTGTTCCCGTCGCCGACCGGTCACCTGAGCAGATCGCTAAAGAACTGGTGAGCAAGAGGTTTCCCGATACCCGGACCGCGTACGAGATTCCCAACGCGATGGTCGGCTACCAGCCCGGGTTCGGAGAGATCGTCGACTGGTGGCCGCAGGGTGCCAACAGCAATTACCAGAGGATGCGGGTGCTGATCATGGTCGCCATCAAGAACGATCTCGCTCTCGTGGCCTCGGCGGTGGGGCCCTACCACGAATTCGGACCCGACTTCGGGTTTGGCAAGCCCTCCGGTGCCAACACCCAAATCGCTTTGGATATGGGCAAGTACGTCAACAGCTTCAGCTGGCAGGGCGACCCGCCGCGCTAGTGGTCAGCCCCATAGGATCACCCAGGTGACGGGCAGTCAGGGCACGCGGTTCTCCCGCAGCGTCGGACGGACCATCGCCGTGGCCCTGGCGCTGTTTTTGGCGGGTGTAATCGGCCTAGCGGCCGATATCGTCGCGTTCAGCGGGCGATCCGACGCTTCGCAGGCGGATGCAGCAATCGTCCTCGGTGCGGCCGTCGACGACGATGCACCGTCGCCGGTGTTCTCCGAACGTCTGCGGCACGCGGCCGAGCTTTTCAAATCAGGACAGGTGAAGTGGATCGTCGTGACGGGCGGTGTCGGGCAGGGCGACACGCTCGCCGAATCCGAGGCCGGCGGCGAATGGCTGATCGATGCCGGAATTCCGGCCGATCGCATCCTCATCGAGACGCAGTCCCGCACCACCAAGCAGAATCTGGTCTTCGCCCGGCCGCTGCTTTCCGAACATGACATCAACCGCGTGCTGATCGTCAGCGATCCGTTGCACATGCGCCGCGCGATGCGGATGGCCGACGACCTGCGACTTGATGCGCACCCGTCGCCCACGCCAACCAGTCGCTTCCAAACCCTCGGCACGCAGCTCCCGATGCTGTTGCGCGAGATGTACTTCAGCGTGCATTACTACGCGACGCGTCAGTGATTTACACCGACGCCCGCACCTTGGCCGCCGCCTGCTCTGGCATGGGCTCATAGCGAGCGAAGGATCGCGTGAAGGATCCGGCGCCGTGCGCCAGCGACCGGAGGTCGATCGCGTATCGGGTCAACTCGACCTCGGGTATCTCGGCCTTCACCACGGTGCGGTCCTCGCCGACCTTGTCCGTGCCCACCACGCGGCCGCGCCTGCCGGCCAGGTCGCTCATCACGGCGCCGACGAAATCGTCGGGCACCACGACCGAGACTTCGTCGACCGGTTCGAGCAGGTTCACTTTGGTCGCCGAAGCCGCCTCACGCAGTGCCAGCCCACCTGCCATCTGGAAAGCGAAGTCGGACGAGTCGACGCTGTGCGCCTTTCCGTCGAACAGCGTCACCCTGATGTCGACGACCGGATAGCCCGATCCCGCCCCGTTGAGAAGGCCCTTCTCCATCTGAGCGCGTACACCTTTTTCCACGCTCGGAATGAACTGCCGTGGAACGGAACCCCCGACGACCTTGTCGACGAATTCGAAACCAGACCCTTCCGGGAGCGGCTCCACCTCGATGTCACATACCGCGAACTGGCCGTGGCCGCCGGACTGCTTGACATGCCGCCCATGCCCTTTGGCCTTGCCGCCCAGCGTTTCTCGTAGCGGCACCCGCAACTCGACGGTGTCGACGGCGACGCCGTAACGGCGTGCCAGCGCGTCGAGCACTACACCGGAATGCGCCTCGCCCATGGTCCACAACACGATCTGATGTGTCTCGGGGTTCTGTTCGATGCGCAGCGTCGGATCCTCGGCCGCAAGCCGCTGCAACCCGACCGCAAGCTTGTCCTCGTCGGTCTTGGCGTGTGGTTGAATAGCCATGGGCAGCAACGGTTCTGGCATGGTCCATGGTTTGAGCACCAACGGTTCCGCCTTTGCGGACAGCGTGTCGCCGGTCTCGGCGCGTGACAGCCGCCCGATGGCGCAGATGTCACCGGCCACCACCTGCGGTGCGGGCCGCTGTTGCTTGCCGAGTGGGAATGACAACGTGCCGATGCGTTCGTCCTCGTCATGGTCGGCGTGGCCGGCCGTCCAACGGGGGTCGGCGTGGCCGGCCGTCCAACGGGGGTCGGCGTGGCCGGCCGTCCAACGGGGGTCGGCGTGGCCGGGGGAGGAGCCGTTGGCGCCGTAGAACGACGAGAAGTGGCCGGACACGTGCACGGTCGCGTCGGGGGAGATGGTCCCGGAGAACACCCGCACCAGGCTGACGCGGCCCAGATATGGGTCCGACGTGGTCTTGACGACCTCCGCGAGCAGGGGGCCGGCTGGATCACACGGCAAGCTGTTGCGGGACTTGCCCTGCGGGGTGAACACCTCGGGGAGCTGGTGTTCGGGCGGGGACGGGAACCCGCTGGTGATGACCTCCAGCAGTTCGAGGGTGCCCACGCCGGTGGTGCTGCACACGGGGATGACCGGAAAGAACGACCCGCGCGCGACGGCCTTCTCGAGATCGTCGATCAACACCGACTGATCGATCTCCTCGCCGCCGAGATAACGCTCCATCAGCGTTTCGTCCTCGGACTCCTCGATGATTCCCTCGATCAGGCTGCCGCGCATCTCCTCGATCGCGCCTCTGTATGAGGTGTCGGGTTCATGGGAGGCGGTGCGCTTGCCGTCGGCGTATTCGAAGTGGGTCTGCGAGAGGAGCCCGATGAGGCCGGTGCAGGGCCCGCCGGCGGTGCCGGCAATTGAGCCGGAGTCGGCGGTGCCGGCAATTGAGCCGGAGTCGGCGGGCAGGTACAGCGGCAGCACCTTGTCGCCGAACGCCCGCTGCGCGGCGTCGAGCGCGTTGTCATAGTTCGCGCGGGCGTGATCGAGCTTCGTGACAAGGACCGCACGGGGCATACCGACCTGACTGCATTCCAGCCACAGCGACTTCGTTGGCTGGTCGATTTCCTCGTTGGCCGCGATGACGAAGAGCGCGCAGTCAGCGGCCCGCAGACCGGCCCGCAGTTCCCCGACGAAGTCGGCGTAGCCGGGTGTATCGATCAGGTTGACCTTGACGCCGTCGTGCTCCAGTGACGCCAGGGCGAGACCGACCGAGCGCTGCTGCGAGATCTCCGCCTCGTCGCAATCGCAGACGGTGGTCCCGTCGACGACCGATCCCGGTCTGTTGAGTACTCCGGCGGCGACCAGTAACGCCTCGACGAGTGTTGTCTTGCCGCCACCCGATGGGCCCACCAGCACCACGTTGCGGATGGCGGCCGGACTGTCCGCGGTGGGGGCAGCTCCAGCTTGGGAAGTTGTCGTCTTGTCGGCCATGACGTGTCCTCCAGGTTCGTCAAACCAGAATTCTCCGAACCGTCACCGAGCACAAGGGAATGACACAACTCGTGGGGTGTGGCCTCAGCGCATCCGACGGCGGTGGCGGTTCTTCTGCATCACGGCGTGCTCGAGAACCAGCCCGACGTGACCCATGATGGCATTCACGCCTGCCACGCCGACCACCGCGCGACGGTGATCGTGACGACGGGACCGTCGAGTGCAAGCCTCTGGTATTGAACGTATTTGCGCCGCAGCAGCGCATAGCCGCTGGCCATCTCGTCACCGCTGGGGTGGATCTCGGCGACGCCGTCGGCCCGGACCCACCACAGCTTGGTCCAGTCTTCGTCGTAGTTGTCGACGAGCACGCTCACCCGGGGGTTGGCCTCGATATTGGTCAGCCGCTGCAACCGTCGGGTGGATTTACGTTTGGCGTCGACGGCGGTGTAGATCACTGGTTGTTCGCGGTCGGAGTTGACCGCGAACACCACGGGCACAACGTGTGGCGCGCCGTCCGGCCCGACGGTGGCGAGCATCGCGACGGGCGATTGCGCGAACAAGGCCGCAGCGTCGATTTCGGCCATGGGATTCAGACTATTCCGAAATCAGTCGACGAACATCTCCGCGGGTCCACCTCGGCCTCGGTCTGCATCCGCCGTGCCAGGTGCACGAGCAGCGGTGAGGACAGTTCTGGCATGCATCAGTTGCTGCATATCGACTCCTCGGTCCAGGGGGATCAGTCCGTCAGCCGTCAGCGTGGTCCGCGCGGCTGGGGCGCGACGCTGATGGGTGACCGTGTCACCGGTGTGCGGGTCACCCCGATCTCGGGCGGCCGAGTGCTCCGCGGCGGCGGGTTCTGCGGCCGCACCGTCTGCGCCGGGCGGGGGTCGATGGGCTCGGCCGACGTCTCAGGCGGTCGCGGCGGCACTTCGCTGCTGGTCGCACGTACGGTCGACACCGCCGTCGTGGTCGACGGCGCCTCGGTCGGCGTCGTGGTGGCCACTTCCGGGCCGGGATCGCGAACTATCAACAGAACTGCCGAGACCACCAGCGCCGCCGCGGCGGCCCCGGCGGCGATCCACACGGCCAGCACATGTCTGCCGCGGTACCAGGGCGCCGGCGCCGGTTCGAAGTACCAGGTGTTCGCGTCGAAGGCGTCGAACGTTCCCGGGACGGGGTCGTGCAGCGCCGGTTCGTAGTCGTCGGCCGGAACCGACTCCAGCAGCGTCTTTTCGCCGTCCGAGTCCTCGGCCTCCGAGGGCGCTTCGGGCAGGTCGCCGATCAGGTAATCGAAATCCCCCGAGGCTTCGCGTTCAGCCACACACTGATGCTATCTCTGTTACCTGCGCATATGTGCGGCAACCGAAGTCGTGTGAACACGCACACGGTCTGGCGTGATCACGGTAGGGTCGAGCGCCGCATATGCAATCGTTTCCCGCCGCGTCGCACAGCCGTCATGTCCGCGCCACTGCGCCGCTTCCCGGCCATCGGAAGGTTCGGCAATGAAGTTCTCACGCCTCACGGCGGCCGCGGCCGCATCGGTCCTCCTGCTCACCGGTCTCATCGGCTGCGCACCTCCGGAGAAGAACAACGCGGAAGAGCAGACAGAATCCGGGGTCAACGCCCGTGCGGCCACGTCGGCCGAGGACTTCGGCGGCATGGACGGTCTTATCGAGGCCGCCAAGAAGGAAGGCGAGCTGAATGTGATTGCGCTGCCGCCTACTTGGGCCAACTACGCTGCCATCATCAAGGCGTTCGAGGACAAGTACGGGATCAAGGTGAACTCGGGGCAGCCCGACGCGTCGAGCCAGGAGGAGATCAACGCCGCGAACCAGCAGCGGGGTCGCAGCACCGCGCCTGACGTGTTCGACCTCGGCCAGTCGGTGGCGCTGGCCAGTACCGCGATGTTCGCGCCCTACAAGGTATCGGTGTGGGACGACATCCCGATGGCGTACAAGGAGCGCGAAGGGGCCTGGGTCAACGACTACGGCGGCTACATGTCGATCGGTTTCGACTCCGCCAAGGTGCCGCCGGTCACCTCGGTCAACGATCTGCTCAAGCCCGAATACAACGGCAAGGTCGCACTCAACGGCGATCCGACCCAGGCCGGTGCGGCGTTCTCCGGTGTGCTCATGGTCGCGCTGTCGCAGGGCGGTTCGGCCGACGACATCGCACCGGGTGTGGAGTTCTTCCGCAAGCTCAACGAGGCGGGCAACTTCCTGCCGGTCGACCCGACCCCGGCGACCATAGAGTCCGGCCAGACCCCGGTGGTCATCGACTGGAACTATCTCAACGCCGTCGAGACGAAGAAGCTCCCGTCGTGGCAGGTGCTGGTTCCGCCGGACCATGCGGTCGCGGGCTACTACTACCAGGCGATCAACAAGGACGCCCCGCATCCCGCGGCAGCGCGACTGTGGCAGGAGTTCCTGTTCAGCGACGAGGGCCAGAACCTCTACGCGGCAGGCGGTGTGCGTCCGGTGCGTGCGGACAACATGATGGCGGACGGCTCTCTGGATCAGGCCGTGGCGGCGTCGATCCCGGTGATCGACGGCCCGGTCACCGTGCCGAGCCCCGAGCAGACCGACAAGGCCACTGCGTATCTCTCCGACAACTGGGCTGAAGCGATCGGCTGACGTGCCGGGCGGAATTCAACCACGCAACCGACTCGCAGAGGCCCTGCCGCTGCTGCCGTTCTTCGCGGTCGTCGTGGTGTTCCTGGTGATCCCGACGGTGACGGTGATCGTCAACGCGTTCGTCGTGGACGGCGCGTTCTCCCTGAGCCGCATCGGCGCGCTCTTCTCGTCGACAGCGCTCGGGGCGCTGTGGTCCAGCGTGCTGTTGTCGGCCAGCACGGCGATCATCGGCGCGGTGCTCGGAGCGGCGCTGGCGTGGCTGATCGTCAGCAGCCCACCCACGTCGATGGTGCGCAGGGCGGTGATCTCGCTGTGCAGCGTGCTGGCTCAGTTCGGGGGTGTGGCACTGGCTTTCGCGTTCCTGGCAACGATCGGCATCAACGGAGTGCTGACAATGTGGGTGCAGGAGGTCTTCGGCTGGAATCTGTCCGGCTCGGGATGGCTCTACGGACTGGCCGGGCTGATACTCGTGTACACGTACTTCCAGATCCCACTGATGGTGATCGTCTTCCTGCCCGCGCTCGAAGGCCTTCGCGAGCAATGGCGCGAAGCCGCAGTCAGTCTCGGCGCGTCGAAGTGGCAGTACTTCCGTGAGGTGGCCGTACCACTGCTGACGCCGGCTTTCCTCGGATCGGCATTGTTGTTGTTCGCCAACGCCTTTGCCGCCTACGCGACCGCGGCCGCGTTGGTAAGCCAGGGCAGCCCGATCGTGCCCCTGCTCATTCGGTCCGCGTTGACCAGTGAGGTGGTGCTCGGTCAGTCCGGGTTCGCCTACGCGCTCGCGCTCGAGATGATCGTCGTCGTCGCGGTGGTGATGGCGGCCTACAACGTCCTGGTGCGGCGTACGGCGCGGTGGCTGCGATGAAACGTCCAGCCCGCGCCGGGCTCTGGGTGTTGTTCGGCCTGTTCTTCCTGTTTCCGCTGTACGCCATGGCGGATTTCTCCACCCGCCGACTCGTCAATGACGGCCGCACCTGGCAGGCATGGACGAACCTCGTCACCGACGACGCGCTGTATCAGGCGATCGTGGTTTCACTGTTCCTTGCCGTGTTCACAGTCATTGCGACGCTGGTGATCCTGGTCCCGACGTTGATCTGGGTACGACTGCGCTCGCCGTGGGCCAGGGGCGCAGTGGAGTTTCTGTGCCTGTTGCCGCTGACGATCCCCGCGTTGGTGATCGTGGTCGGGCTACGGAATGTGTATCTGTGGGTGGCGTACTTCTTGGGTGAATCCCCGCTGACGCTGACGTTCGTGTACGTGGTGCTGGTGCTGCCGTTCGCCTACCGCGCGCTCGACGCGGCGTTGTCGTCGATCGACCTGCGAACCCTCACCGAAGCGGCACGGTCGCTGGGCGCGGGATGGGGGACGACGATCCTGCGGATCGTGGTGCCCAACATCTGGTCGGGGATCCTTTCCGCCGCCTTCATCTCGATCGCGGTCGTGCTCGGCGAATACACGATCGCGTCGCTGTCCGGATTCGAGACCCTGCAGGTGCAGATCGTCGCGATCGGCAAGACGGACGGTCCGACGTCGGTGGCCGCCTCGCTGGCGGTGTTGTTGTTCGGCTTCGCGCTGCTGCTTGTCCTGTCGCTGGTGACACGCGGGCGCAGACGAGTCCAAGGAGTGACCGCATGAACGCGGAACCGCAAGGTACGGCCGTCGATTTGACCGGTCTGACACGGGTGTACGGCGACGTCAAGGCCCTCGACGGGCTGAGCCTGCACATCGAACCGTCCGAACTGGTTGCGCTGCTTGGTCCGTCGGGCTGCGGCAAGACCACCGCGCTGCGCATCCTCGCGGGTCTCGACGACGCCACGTCGGGCACGGTGGCGGTCGGCGGTCGCGATGTCAGCCGCGTCCCCGCCAACAAGCGCGACATGGGCATGGTGTTCCAGGCGTACAGCCTCTTCCCGCACCTGACCGTGCTCGACAACGTCGCATTCGGGTTGAAGATGCGCGGTAAAGGCAAGCGCGAGAGGATATCTCGGGCCGCCAATATGCTCGACCTGGTCGGCTTGGGTGCGCACAAGGCGAAGTACGCGCACGAGTTGTCGGGCGGGCAGCAGCAACGGGTCGCGCTGGCGCGTGCGCTGGCGATCCAGCCGCGGGTGCTGCTGCTCGACGAGCCGCTCTCGGCGCTGGACGCCAAGGTCCGCGCGCAGTTGCGTGACGAGATACGTCGGGTGCAACTCGAGGTCGGCATCACGACGCTGTTCGTCACCCACGATCAGGAGGAGGCGCTCGCCGTCGCCGACCGTGTGGGTGTCATGAATCAGGGCAGGCTCGAACAGCTGGCCGCGCCCGCCGATCTGTACGCCACCCCGGCGACACCGTTTGTCGCGGAGTTCGTGGGGTTGCACAACAAAGTGCCCGTGCGGGTTTCGGGTGGCCGCGCGCAGCTGCTCGGCACCGCGGTGCCGACGCTGCCCGGCTCGATAGCATCGGGCCCCGGACTGGCGATGGTGCGCCCGGAGGCTGTCACCGTCACCGCCGGGCCGGCCGGCAGCGCTGAAACGCCCAAGGTCACCTCGATCGCGTTCCTGGGACCGATCTCGCGCGTCTACGTCGCGATGCCGGATGGTTCGGTGATCAACGCACAGATATCGGGTTCGGCGGCCAGGGCGCTGACCCCTGGCGATCCGGTCACGGTCGGGGTGGAACAGGATGGCGTTCTGGTGGTCGCCACTTAGGCGATTTGGGTGCGCAAACAGTCGCTGACCGAACGTGAGCGCACCGAAATCGCAGTGGTCAGACGTCCTTGACGGGTTCGATGCCGAGGTCGCGGTAGGTGACCAGGGCGGCGAACGGCACATCGCGTTTCGCGAAGCGCTTGGCCGCGACGTCGCCGCGATCCACCATCGGGATCACGCCGGCGACGACGGCGCCGACGGAGACGACGCGCTCGAGTGCGATCTCGGTCGAACCGCCGGTGCTGATCACGTCATCCACGAGCAGCACCCGGGTTCCGGGCTCGAGCCTGGTCCCCTCGATCCACTGTTCGCGACCGCGTGACTTCTGTTCCTTACGCACGGAGAACCAGGCCTTACCGGTGACCATCGCGACGCCGATGGCGATCGAGTCGGCGCCCATGGTGAGCCCGCCGACCGCGTCGAACTCGATCCCGTTCAGTGCGGCCAGGTCGGCGATGGCGCGGCTGACGATCGTCAGGCGTGCCCCGTTGTCGATGGCGTACTTGCCGTCGATGTAGTCATGGCTGAGCTGACCGCTGGCCAGTTTGAAGGGTTCCGCGCGGTGCTCGTAACCGCGGGTTCGGATCAGCTCGAACGCTGCTGGCCAGGTCTCGGGGCGTGCGCTCGCATCTGCCATGCGCTGATCGTAATTCAGGGCATCGGCCGAGCCGATGATTCAGCTTTGCCGGGCGCGACGCGCCAGCTCGACGGTCGCCGAACGCAATTGGTCGTAGGAGTCGATCGGCTCGGCGTACCCGATCCGCGTGTAGGCGATGCCGCGTTCGGTCGTCAGCCGCAGATCGAGGCCGTAGCGGTCGGCGCCGGTGCAGGTCGCCGCGGTGGTGTCCGGATAACCGCCGAGCGTCTTGGCCATCGCGGCGAGCGAGTCGGCGTGATCGGCGTTCAGATGAGCGATCGCCCCCGCCGCGTGCGGCTGAACCGGATCCGGCGAGGCAGCGGAGTAGTCCTCGCCGGTGGTCGACTCCATTCGTCCGTAGCCGCCGACCCAGCGCACCCGCTGCACGCGCAGCACCCAGAGCGTGAAGTCGCTGTAGTCGATGTAGTACTTGGCTGCCGCGACCCCAGCCAGATGTGCGTCGCGGGCCCCGGTGAACTCGCCGGCCGTCGGGGCTTCGACTACGCCGGCGAGGGTCACGCGGCCGCTGGCCAGTGGATCGGACTCCGAGCTCGGCGCGACGATCGCGATGCTGGCCCTCGGGTCGCCCGCGAGATTACGACCGTGCTCGGCGAGGTTCGACACGCACAACACCGGTGCGCCGCCGAGCAATCCGTACGTCACGAACGACGCCCACGGATCGCCGGCGGCGGTCAGCGTGGCAAGCGTGCCCGTATTGGTCGAAGCCGCGATGGTGCGGGCCTCCTCGGCCGCGGACGGGCGGGTGGGATTCGCCACTTCGGTGAGCGGGGGAGGGACCGAGGGGGCATCGCCCGGGTCGCCGTGATCGCGGTTCGCCACGAACGAACGATACTAGGGCTCAGTCTTTCTGCAGACCCGCGGTGATATCGGCGACGACGGCGTCGATACGGTCCCTGTCGAGCTCGATCGACCGGGACGCGGCGTCGGTGGCCTTCCGAAGAGCCTCGTTGAGCCGCTGCTCGACTGTCGGTGCACCCAATCGCAGCAGACCGTCCGCGATGAAGGTCCCGGTGAGGTGGTGGTGGCCGTTGAGCGTCACCTCGACGGTTTCGGCCTCGTCGGTGGCGGTGAACGTCTCGTTCTTCATCTTGTGCAGCTGCTCGTCCATCAGCGACTGCAGCCGCTGCGCCTGCTGCAGCACCGCGGCCACGTCGGGATGCATGTCGTCGGTCACTCGTCGTCGTCCTGCTCGTCGTCGTGTTCGCGCGGCCTGCCGTCCTGCACTTCGCGGCGGCGGCGGTTACCGACGACGCCCTCGGTCCACGGGCGGTCCTCAACGTACAGATCCTCGTCGGGTGCCGTGCGCGGATCGCGACGCTTCTCCTTGCCCTGCTGTGCGCCATGCGCCCCGTGCATGGGTGCCATGCCGCCCATCCCGCCGACCATGCCACCCGGGGCGGCCGCGGCAGCAGCCGGCGCCGTGGCGACCGGCATGGGTGGGGCGGGCGCGACGGTCTCGGCCGACACCGCCGGTGACAGTGGTGCCGATCCGCCGCCGCCTGCTCCACCGCCTGAGCCGCCGCCCGATCCACCACCTGCCGCGGGACGCAGGCCCGGGTCGATGGGTGCCCTCGACATGCCCGTCTGGGGTCCTCCGCCTTCCGAAACGCCTGGGCTGCTCCCCGAAGGACCCCCACCCGAAGGTGATTCACCGCCGGATGGCGATCCTCCTCCGGAGCCGCCACCCTGCCCCGCACCTGCTTGCTGCTGTGAGGTGCCCATCGACTCGCCCATCTTCTGGGCCATTGCTGCGGTATCAGCGGTGAGCTGATCGCCGTTGCCGCCACCACCGTCGCCGCCACCGCCGCCCCCAGGGGAGAAGCTGTCGGCCGTTTTGAACGGCGGGTCCGCCGGCCGCACCGGTGCGAACGTGGCGTCGCCGGCGTACTGCTGGCGTACCTCGTCGGACAGCGCCTGCAGCTCTTCCAACCGTCGGCGGGCCAGATCGATCTGTCCTTGATTTCCGGCGTGCGGCCCGGGCGCGCCGGCGAGCTCCTTTATGCGCGCTTCCAGCGCGACGTATTCGTCGTAGATGGGAACGTGCGCGGCCTTTGCCTTCTCATGTGCGTTGAGGATTTTCGATGCGGCCTCGGCCAGGTCGTGCCACGCCTCCGACAGCTGCGTCAGCCAGTTGCCGAATGCGGTCATTCGCGCGTAGGCCGCGTCGGCGGCGTCACCCTCCCAGTCGCCGGGCAGAGGTTTCGGCTTGTTGCCCTTGACCCGGTTGGACGCCGCCGACCAGTACAGCATCGCGTTCTTCAACGAAGCGCCGGTGTCCGGTGCGCTCAGTTCGATTTGCGTCTGTATGACGTTGCGGTATCCGCTGGCATCGAGGAGCCTCGGAGCACCTGCGGGAGCAGGGATTGCGGGCGCTGGTGTCGGCGGAGAAGGAATGCTGATGGCGTCGATGGCAGCGACCCGTTCGGGATTTTCGAGCGCGACGCCGTACTCGTCGTCGACCTTCTGGTAAGCCTGCGCGGCGATCTCGAGCATCTCGGCGATACGCTGATTCTCGACCTTCGCCCACTCCTCGAACTCTTTGAGCGACTGCGCGTTCTGGTTGAGGTTGGCGATCGCGTCGGCCGTGGAGGGCACCGCGTCCGGCGGCGCCACGGCGTCCTCAGCGGGGTTGTGCCAGGTCTGGCCTCTCATCTCGGCGGCTTGGCTGGTGAGCGAACCGGGGTTGACCCGCTGAACCGACATTTCTCAGCTCTCCAGCACCATCTGGTAGCGACTCTCTTCACGCGGGTTGATCAGCCGGATCGGCAGCTGACGATGGCGTGGTGTCTGGATGAAATTGTCGCGCAAGACAACTCGTCCGATACCGGGGTGTGGGCCAAGATATGTGGTGGCGTTCGGCCACGCGACCTTGGCCTCCTGGCCGATGTGGCCGTTGACGGAAGCCGCGAACTCCGCGAACTGCGGGAGCAGGGTGATGACCGCGCCCGCGGCGGCCGATCGCACGACGAACTGTGTGAACAATCGAGCGTCGCCCACGTTGATGCTGACGTCGATGTCGTCGAACGGCATGTACACCGGATAGCGGTCGGCGGTCTCGCCGACGAGCACCCCGGCAGAACCGACGGGCAGTTCGTAATGGCGGTCGTTGACGGGGCTGATGCCGAGCAGCGCGGCCCGCTGTCCGCCGAACAGGCACGAAAATCCGCGCGGGGTAGTCGGATTCGCCAGCGTCGTCAACAACACGGTGGCAGTGGGAGCCGCCCCCGGCCGAATGCGGACCCGCGTGATCGTGTGGTCGGCGCGCGCCGACCACCAGACGTCGGGGCCGCCGGGTGCGGTGTACGCGGCGGTGAAGGTGCTGCGTCCCTTGATCGCCGACCAGGTCTCGCGCTCGAAGCTGATCTCGGTCGCGCGGTCTAAGTCGTCGAAGCTGCGGCTTGGCTGGGCATCGATACCGTTGCCGGCCAACTGATCTGCAATCCGCGTGGTCGAGGCCACCAGATACCGAGCCAGTCCCGCGACGCCGGAGTCGCGCCGCTGTGCGGATTTTCGGGTGTGCTCGGGATCAGCCCTCAGCACGATCCAGGTGCGTCTATTGGCCGGGGCCGGGTAGGGCCCGACGACCTGCTCGTACAGCGCCACCAGGCTCGACGGCGCGGTCTTTCCCACTCGATAGCCGGCCGACACCACGTCGGCCTCGAGATCGGGACAGTGCGCCGCGATCAGCCGCTCGACGAGCCGGGTGTCGACGACATCGTCGGTGAAGGCTTCGCCGTTGACGATCACCGTCGGAGTGAACGGCCGCGGGACGAGTTCCATTGCCGCGATCAGGTAGCCGTCCTGCCAGCGGACCGCGACATGATCGCCGGGCATGACGGTGGCCCCGACGGCCGGTTCGGACGGCTTCTCGGGAACTCGGCGGTGGCGCCGCCGCCACGCGAACACCGCCGCGATCCAGCCGGTGAGCCGTCGGCCACGAATCGTCAAAACGGCTGCGAGAGCGATGATCACCGCCAGGGTGATCCCGACCCAGAGCAGGTCGAGCTGGATGAACAAGAGGATGCCGGCCGGTATCAGCACCGCCGCCCAGATGGCGTGGCCGGTCGTCAGGCGCAGCCCGAACATGGAAGTGAAGCCGCTCATCGGCGCCTCAGCGCGCGCCGGGCAAGGGCGCCGAGTCCGAGCGCCAGCGCCAGACCGAAGCCGATGACGACGACCGCGGTGATCGGTCCCCGGTCCGGTGGCGGAATGTACACCGGCGGCGGGACTTCCTTGACCTGATAGGGCACCTGCTTCGGTCCTGCGGGCACGTCCCACGTCAACGCGGCGACCGGATCGATGACGCCCGCACCGACATAGTTGTCGACGCCTCCGCCCGGATGTCGTGCGGTGGCGGTGATCCGGTTCATGATCTGAGCGGGTGTCAGAACGGGGAACCGTTGTTTGAGCAGTGCGGCCAGCCCGGATACGTAGGCGGCGGCGAACGAGGTGCCGCTGATCGGAATCGGACCGTCTTGACCAGTCAGCGCGTTGACCGGCCGTCCGTCGTAACCGAGGGCGACGAGATTCTCGGCGGGGGCCGCGGCACCCACCCATGGTCCGGACATCGAGAACGTACTGGGTTGACCGTTCGGCGCGACGCCGCCGACGGTCAGCACCAGCGGCGAGTACCAGGCCGGGCTGACGATCGTCTGCACCTGCTTCCAGCCGCGCGGGTCCGCGGGTATCGACGGATCGGGAGGTGGGTTCTGGCTGCAGTCCTGGCCGGTATTGCCCGCCGCGACGATGATGACCGCGCCCTTGACATTGACCGCGTAGTTGATCGCGGCGCCCAGCCCTGCCTCGTCGATCAGCCTCGTCACCTTGTAGCAGGCAGCCTCGCTGATGTTGATGACCTGTGCGCCGAGGTTGGCCGCGTGTACCACCGCGCGGGCCAGGCTGCGCAACGAACCGGCCGTCTGCGTCGCGTTCGGGTCATTGGGGTCGGTGCGCGCACCAACGGTTTGGAAGGCTTCCGAGGTCTGCCGCAGCGACAGGATGCGGGCGTCGGGCGCGACCCCGATGAAGCCGTCCGTCGGCGCCGGTCTGCCTGCGATGATCGATGCCGTCAGCGTGCCGTGGGAATCGCAGTCCGACATCCCATTACCGGCCTGGTCGACGAAGTCGCCGCCGGGTTCTGCGGGAACACGCGGTGAGCCGTTGACCCCGGTGTCGATGACGGCGACGGTGATGCCCGCACCCGTGGCGAACTTCTGTGCCTCGGCTAGGCGCAGGTAGTCGTTCGCCCAGGGTTTGTCGGCGAAATTCGAGTTGGGAAACGCCGTCGGGGCGGAACAGACGCGGCGCTGTTCCATGGGCTGGTCTGGGCCCGTCGCGTCGGGCGGCATCGCCGCCGGATCGATTCTGGGTGGCTCGATAGCCGCTGCCGGAGGAGCGCTGAACAGTGCCAGCAACAGCACCGCCAGCAGCACACCAATACGGTGCACTCGTTACGCACCTCCCCCGATTTTCGACCAGGTGGCAGTATGCCGGTGCGCCCACAGCAAACCCTCTACGGACCCCAGGGCAGCACAAATCATCATGCCGAGCGAACTGCCTGATTGCACGCAGCCAATCTTAAAGGGCGGCCAAGGGGGTCAGGTCCGCAATCTTGGCTCGGCGCACGTGAGGGGCCTCACGTGAGATCAGGCGGCCTGGACATCACACACCTAGGCGTCCAAGTCCTGCTGGACCAGTCCCGCGACGGTGGCGAGCACGTCCGCGTCGTCACAGTCGACGGTCACCTCGGCGCCGTTGCCTGCGCCCAGCGTCATGATCATCAGCGCAGATCCTGCGTCGACGGGCTCGCCGCCGTCCATCGAGAGCGTGACGGGCACTCCGGCCTTGACCACTTCCTCGGCGATGATCGCCGCGGGGCGGGCGTGTAGACCGATGGCCGATCCGACGATGACGGTCTTGCTGGGCATGGTTCTCCTTATGGTTGGGTGGATTCAGACGGCCGCGAGCGCGGGCGCCTCTTCGGTTTGCGTGCTGGGCTTGATGAACTGTTTGGCGGCGACGACGGCGAGTGCGCCCGCCCCGGTGCCTGCCGCGAGGGCGACGAGGAACCAGAGCAGGTTCCCGATCGCGAAGAAGACGAAGATCCCGCCGTGCGGAGCCTTCAGTGTGACGTCGAACGCCATGATCATCGCACCGGTGATGGCGCCGCCGAACATCATCGACGGGATCACCCTCAGCGGATCGGCCGCGGCGAACGGGATCGCGCCCTCAGAGATGAAGGAGGCGCCGAGAAGCCAAGCGGCCCGGCCGTTTTCCCGCTCCGGCTCGGTGAACAGCGTGGGCCGGACCGCCGAGGCCAGCGCCATTGCGAGCGGGGGGACCATCCCCGCGGCCATCACCGCGGCCATGATGCGCAGCGAGGCGGGGTCGGCGACGTTGAGCCCCGCGGTGGCGAATGCGTAGGCCGCCTTGTTGACCGGGCCGCCGAGGTCGAAGCACATCATCAGGCCGAGGATGACGCCGAGGATGATGACAGAGCTGCCGGTCATGCCGCCGAGCCAGTTGGTCAGGCCCGACGTGATGGCGGCCAACGGACGGCCGAGCAGCAGGAACATCAGCAGGCCGACGACCAGTGAGGCGAACAGCGGGATGATCACGACCGGCATCAGACCGCGCAGCCAACGCGGTGCGGCGATCCGGCTGATCCACAGTGCGGTGAAGCCGGCGATGAGGCCGCCGACGATACCGCCGATGAAGCCACCGCCGACGAACACGGCGACCGCGCCCGCGGTGAATCCGGGGGCGATGCCCGGCCGGTCGGCGATCGCGAACGAAATGTAGCCGGCCAGCGCGGGCACCAGGAACATGAAGGCCAGCCCGCCGAGGGTGAACAGCACCGCGCCGAGGTATTGGAGCAGGCCACCGGAGGGCAGGTCGGTCAACGTGTTCTCGGTGGCGATATGGCTGCCCAGTGAGTTCATGCCGAACGACAGTGGTTGCGCCCCGTCCGGTGTGTTCGCGATGTCGTATCCGGCGAGCAGGAATCCGAGCGCGATCAGCAGGCCGCCTGCGGCGACGAACGGAATCATGTAGCTCACGCCGGTGAGCAAGATCTGACGCGTGCGGGTGCCCCAGCCGACGTTGCCGGCCCGGGCTGCGCCGCTCGGCGCGGACGGACCGGCGCCTCCCTCGACGCGGGCGGAGTTCGGATCGTTCGCGGCAACAAGGGCTTCGGCGACCATCTTGTCCGGTTCGTTGATCGCCCGTTTCACCCCGGAGGCGACGACGGGCTTACCGGCGAAGCGGTGCTTGTCCTTGACGCCGACATCGGTGGCGAAGATGACGGCGTCGGCCGCCGCAATCGTCTCCGCGTCCAGCGGGGTGCTGCCCGAGGAGCCCTGCGTCTCGACGTGCAGCGTGGCGCCGGCCTTCTTGGCCGCCGCGACCAACGAGTCGGCGGCCATGTAGGTGTGCGCGATACCGGTGGGGCAGGCGGTCACCGCGAGCAGCGTCTTGGCTTGCTTGGGAGCAGATTCCTTTGCAGGAGAAGGCTTTTCGGGGTTCAACACGCCGTCGACGAGCGTGACCACCTCTTCGGGGGTGGATGCTTGCCGCAACGACTCCACGAAGTCCTTGCGGACCAGTGCGCGCGCGAGACTGGACAGCAGCTTCATGTGCTCGGCGCCGCCGGACTCGGGGGCGGCGATCAGGAACGCGAGGTCGGCGGGTCCGTCGGGTGCGCCGAAATCGACGGGCGGGTTCAACCGCGCGAAACCGATCGATGCGGTGTCGACATGCGGCGAGCGGCAGTGCGGGATCGCGATTCCACCGGGCAGCCCGGTGGCCGACTGCTCCTCGCGCGCCATCGCGGCGTCGAACAGGCCATCGGCGTCTGTGGAGCGTCCGGCATCGGCGAGGCGCTGCACCAGCCTGCGGATCACGGCCTGCTTGTCTTCGCCTGCGTCGGCGTCGAGCAGGACCAGATCGGTGCTGATGATCGAGACGTCTGTCGTCATGGCACTACTTTCGGATCGGTTGCGGGGACTACGGGGGTCACGTGGACGGCATCGAGGTCGAGATCGGCGGGGTGCGGCTGAGCCGATCCCGGCAGCGCGGCAGCGGCGCTGCCGTAGGCGACCGCCATCTGCAGCCGCGCAGGTGGGGTCGCGCCGCCGACTTCGGCACGGAGGTATCCGGCGAGGGCGGCGTCACCGGCGCCGACGGTGCTGCGCGGCGTGATCGGAGGCGGGGTGGCGAACCAGCCGCCGTTGTCGTCGACCAGGACGGCGCCGGCGGCGCCCAGGGTGGCGAGCACTGCGCCGACACCCCGATCGATCAACTGCTGGGCTGCTGAGATCACCGGCTCCGGATCGCCCTGGGTGACAGCGGCTTCCAGTGCCAGCGGCGAGAGGCCGATCACACCGGCGAGTTCTTCGGCGTTCGGTTTGATGAGGTCGGGAGCGGCGTGGCCGAAGGACTGGACGAGGGCCGTCAACGGGGCGTCGGAGGTATCGACGGCGATCCGGCATCCGAACCCGGCGAGCCGTGCCACGATGTCGGCATACCAGCGGTCGGGGACTCCCGGCGGGAGCGAACCCGACAACACCACCCAGGACGCCGACTCCGCCGCGGCGACAACGGACTCGGTGAGGGCGTCGACGGTAGCGCTGTCGAGTGCACCGCCGGGTTCGTTGAGTTTGGTTGTGGTTCCGTCCTTTTCGGTGATCGCGAGGTTGGTCCGCACCGGCGTGTGGGTGGGTATGCACCGGAACGGCACCGCGGCGTTGTGCAGAGCGGTGATCAACGGATCGGCCGCGGGTGCGGGAAGAAGTGCGACCGCCTTGACGCTGGCCGCCGTCAACGCGCGCGCGACGTTGACGCCCTTGCCGCCCGCTTCGGTGGTGACCGAGGTGACCCGGTGCACGCTGCCGCGCGTCAGCGGTGTGGTGAGGGTGACGGTGCGGTCGATGCTCGGGTTGGGCGTGACGGTGACGATCATGCGACCACCACCTCGACGCCGTGTTCGGTGAGTTGTGCGCGGTCAGTGCCGGTGATCTCAGCGTCGGTGATCAGGGTGTCGACACTGGCCAGCGGCGCGAAGCTGACGAAGTCTTCGCGGCCGATCTTGGAGGAGTCCGCCACCGCCACTACATAATTCGCCGCGTTCACCATGGCGCGCTTCACCGCGGCCTCGTCGCTGTCCGGCGTGGACAGGCCGTGCCGGACGCTGATGCCGTTGGTTCCGATGAACGCCATGTCCACGCGGAGCGTGTCGAGCACCCGCAGTGTCTGTTCGCCGACCGCGGCCTGCGTGACACCGCGGACCCTGCCGCCGAGCAGTTGCAGCGAGACGGACGGCAGGGCGGCCAGGCGCGCGGCGACGGGGATTGAGTTGGTCACCACGACCAGTTCTCGATCGGTGGGCAGGTGGGCGGCGATGCGCGCAGTGGTGGTGCCCGCGTCCAGCAGGACGGTGGAACCGTCTCGGGGGAGGAGTTCGGCGGCGGCCGCCGCGATGGCGTCCTTGTGTTCGGCTCGGGTGGCCTCCCGTTCGCCCACGCCGGCCTCGACGAGATGCAGCGCGCGCACCGGAACCGCGCCGCCGTGCACGCGCCGCAGAACCCCGGCCTTCTCGAGTGCGGCGAGGTCGCGCCGCACCGTCTCGGTGGTGACGTCATGGGCCTGTGCCAGTTCGGCGACCGAGGCGCGGCCGTTGGCGATCACCAGCGAGGCGATCGCTTGCTGACGCTCTTCGGCGTACATGGCGCTCCGTATGTGTGGGTATCCGAGTTTCTGAATGTTGATTTAATTGGTTTTACTACTGTTTGTGTTGACTTGTCAACCATTTCTTGTAATCTGGTTCACATGACCGCCTCATCCGCGAACACGTCACTGTTGTCCGGCACTGCCCTTCGTGGCGTCCCGGTGGTGCCCGGCGTGGCCTACGCACCGGTGATCCGGCCGGGCCGGCTGCCCACGGCCATCGACGACGCGGGCGATGTGGCCGAACCGGACCGGCCCGCGGAGGCCGCCCGCTTCGCCGCCGCCGCATCGGCGGTCGCCGCTCGGCTGCGTGACCGCGCGGCGCATGCGACCGGCGCCGCCTCGGAGGTGCTGGCCGCCACCGCGACCCTGGCGCAGGACCGGGCATGGCTGGCCGCCGCAGAGAAGCGCATCGCCACCGGCGCGCCCGCGGTACGCGCGGTGGTGGGCGCGGTGGACCAGTTCGCCGAGATGTTCACCAAACTCGGCGGGCTGATGGCCGAACGGGTCACGGACCTTCGCGACATCCGCGACCGCGTGATCGCAGAACTGCAGGGCCTGCCCGAACCGGGCGTTCCGATGCCCGCGGCACCGTCGATCCTGTGCGCAGACGACCTCGCCCCGGCCGACACCGCAGGTCTGGACCCGGCGCTCGTCGTCGCACTGGCCACGACGCTGGGTGGGCCCACCAGCCACACCGCGATCATCGCGCGCCAGCTCGGCATCCCGTGCGTCGTGGCCGTCGAGGGCCTGGACGCCGTCGAGGCCGGAACGATGGTGCTCGTCGACGGCACCGCGGGAACCGTCATCGTCACGCCGGACTCGGCGGCCGCGGGCGAGGCCGTCGAGGCGGCGCGACGAGAGGCCGAACGCGCCGCGGGATGGTCCGGACCCGGTGCCACCTCCGACGGTCACGCGGTCGCGGTCCTTGCCAACGTGCAGGACGGCGCCGCCGCGCGGGCCGCCAGGGACACCTCGGCCGAGGGCATCGGGTTGTTCCGCACCGAACTGTGCTTCCTCAATCGGGAAACCGAGCCGACCGTCGACGAGCAGACCGACATCTACGCCGAGGTGCTCGACGCATTCGCCGGGCGCAAGGTGGTGGTCAGGACACTGGACGCGGGCTCGGACAAGCCGCTGAAGTTCGCCGAGCATCCCAACGAGGCCAACCCCGCGCTCGGTGTCCGCGGCATCCGGGTCGCGGGCATCAATCCGGCTCTGCTGGACCGTCAACTCGAGGCCATTGCCGCCGCTGGCAAGCGCACCGGCAACCCGCCGTGGGTGATGGCACCGATGATCGCGACGGCACAGGAAGCCGAACACTTTGCCGCACAGGTCCGTTCGCGCGGGTTGACACCGGGCGTGATGATCGAGGTGCCGGCTGCCGCACTGCTGGCCGACCGCATTCTCGAACACGTGGACTTCCTGTCGATCGGCACCAACGATCTGGCGCAGTACACGATGGCCGCCGACCGTATGTCGGCCGAACTCGCTGCGCTCACCGACCCGTGGCAGCCCGCGGTGCTGACCTTGGTGGCCATGGCGGCGAGGGCGGGCGCCGCGGTGGGCAAACCCGTCGGTGTGTGTGGGGAAGCCGCCGCGGATCCCCTGCTCGCCTGCGTGCTGGCGGGCTTGGGTGTGACGTCGTTGTCGGCGGCCGCCGCGGCCGTACAGGGTGTGGGTGCCAAACTCGCACAGGTGTCGCTGCAGCAGTGCCGGGACGCGGCCGACGCCGTGCTCGCGGCGAACACCGCGGCGCAAGCGCGGGCAGCGGCACTGGGCGCTTTGGAATAATACGGAATAATTCGGACTGCGGTCCGGTTAGTCGTGGCATGCCTGCCATCACCGCTGACACCCTGACACTGCCGAGGATCGCCGCGGCCGAACCGTCCGACACCGAACGTCCCGTCCGGTCGGTCACCACCGGTCCACGCGGCTACGAAGGTGAGGGCTTCCCCGTCGTACGCGCGTTCGCCGGCGTCAACAGCGCCGATCTCGATCCGTTCGTCCACATGGACCAGATGGGCGAGGTGGAGTACGAACCGGGCGAGCCCAGAGGCACCGACTGGCATCCGCACCGCGGGTTCGAGACCGTCACCTACATGCTGGACGGGCGCTTCGCACACCAGGATTCGCATGGCGGCGGCGGATTGATCACCGACGGCGCCACCCAGTGGATGACCGCGGGCTCGGGAATCCTGCACATCGAGACACCGCCGGCCGAACTGGTCGAGAGCGGCGGCCTGTTCCACGGCATTCAGCTATGGGTGAATCTGCCGCGCAAGGACAAGTTCGCCACGCCCAGGTACCAGGCCATCGAGGGCAACGAGGCCAAACTGCTGTCCTCCGACGACGGTGGGGCGCTGGTCCGCCTCATCGCGGGCGACATCGCGGGAGCGCAGGGCCCAGGTGCCACGCACACTCCGATCACCATGGCACACGCGACAATTGAGGCCGGGGCTCGCCTCAACCTCCCCTGGAACCGCGATTTCAACGCGCTGGTGTACGTGCTCTCGGGCCGCGGCGCGGTCGGACCGGCCGGTCATCCGATTCACCAGGGACAGTTGGCCGTGCTCGGGCCCGGTGACCGCATCACCGTGAGCGCCGACGCGAGCCAAGACGCGCACCGGGACGCACTCGAGGTTCTGCTTCTCGGCGGTAAGCCGATCCGTGAGCCCGTGTTCCAGTACGGACCGTTCGTGATGAACACCAAGACGGAACTCATCGAGGCGCTGGAGGATTACCACAAGGGCAAGTTCGGCACCATCCCGCCGGATGCACTCATGCCGCACCGTGTTTGACGCCGAGGTCGTCGTGGTCGCTGGAATCGCTTCTCGGATAGAGGAGCTCCAGCTCCCCGATGTGCGCGGCGGCGGTCACCAACGGCAGCGCCGCCGCAACGGCCAGTTCGTCGTCAGAGGCGTCGGCGCGCAGCGCGATCACGAAGTCGTCGCTGATCGGGTCCAGCGCCGTCCCGGCTGATCCGCCGGTGACGTGACGGCACACCGCTTCGGTGTGATGCTCGAGCACCGCGCGGGTACGCGGGTACACACCGTGCGGTGGCGGGACGACGTCGGCGATCAATTCGGCCGCAGCGCGCAACCGGACCGCGCGGTTGGCCCGCCGTACGATCGGAGCCCGGACGTCGGCAGCTCCGCCGCTCTCGGAAAGATACTGTCGCACAGCGTCGTCAACGGTGCGTGAAGCCTCCAGCGCATCGTGACTGAGCGCGATGACCTTATCGGTGGCCTCTTCGGACGCACCGCGGGTGACCCGCAGTACGGCCGCCGTGAGGAACGACGCGCCAACGGTGAAGGACGCGTCGATGACCTTCGACACCCGGGTGCGTACTCCGCGCGGCCACAGCAGGACCGAAACGACGATGCCCACCAGGGCGCCGATGATGACGTCCTGGATGCGGATCAGCCCGACGCTCCAACCCGTCGGCCTGATCAGGTTGAAGATGATCAGCACCATCATGGTGAACGCCGCTTGACCGGCGATGAACGACGCGACCTCGGGTACGAACGCCGAACCGAACGCGACCACCGGCAGCAGGACCCACATGACGATCGGGTCAACCCCGACCAGTTCGATGACGACCACACCCAGGAGGAAGCCGAGCGTGGTACCGGCGACCGCACGCACGACGCGGGTGCCGGTCGACAGCGCACTGCTGCGCAGCACCGACATGGCGCCCAACACGACCCAGAAGCCGTTCTGCAGTGGGAACACCTGGGTGACGGCGACAGCGAGGGCCAAGCCGAGACCGGTACGCAGACTGCTGCGCAGCACCACCGCCCTGGTGGCGACCAGTCCCTTGGTGATCGCCGCCACCGCCGCGGTCTCAGGCATCACCCAGTCGGCGGTTCCCGTGGGCGGCAGGCGTCGGCCGAGGACCCGCGCCCAGACCGGACGCGCGTCGGCCTCGGCGGCGTTGCGGATGATTCGGCCGGTCACACCGACGGTGGCCGAGAAGGTACGTCGCCCCAACAGCTTTCGCCCGACATCCACGGCCGCCGCGTCGTCGGGCACTCCGAGTATCTCGAGGATGTCTTCGCGATAGCGGCCCTGCGCGATCGATCGCAGTTCGGCCAGTGCGGAGTTGAGATCCGTGCCTCGGGCCGCACGAGCCGAGGGTTCGGGAACACTGAGCACGGCAGCGCAGTCCCGCAGCACGCGCACCAACGGTGGCTTGAGGTCACCGAGTTGGCGGGCGGTGTCGTCGGTGATCCGGTCCGCCAGGAAGCCGAGGTCGTCGACGACCCGCACCAGCGCCCGGCTGCCCGCGGTGAGCCCGACCGGCCGAAAGTCAGCGCCGAGGAAGCTCTCCCACAGCGAATTCATCGCGCGGGTCGCGTCTTTGGCGCTTCCGCTGCCCTCCAAGGTGTCGGCCAGCCGGGTGCACACCAGTGCCGAATGACGGCGCAACTCGTCGTGATGGCGTGGCGGGAGAAGGAACAGAGCGGCGGGCACGCACACCGCCAGCGCGACGATCCACCCGAGCAGACGATCGCCGATCGGGCCGACCGGCGTGCAGGCGGGCAGCACGAACGTCAGGAGGGTGGCCCGCTGGCCGGCGGCGACGATCTCGCTGAGCACACCGGAGAACGTCACCACCACACCGAGGACGAACATCACTGCGACGCTGATCCACGGGTGGTCGGCCACCAGCGTCCCGAGGGTGATCAGGACGAAGCCGTTGAGGCCGAGCCCGAAGTAGGCGAGTGCCCGGGCCGGACGGTTTCCGGGAAAGTCCACCATGATCAGCAGTGCCACCGAGCCGAAGATGCTGAACAGCGCTGTCTGCGAATCGCCGACGGCGAACCCGACCGCCGCCGCAACCGGCAACACGAGCGCCGCGCGCACGGCGCGCCGCAGCGCGTCGAACTCGGGATCGCGCTGCCGAAGCCGATCGGCCGCGCGACGCCACAGGTTCGTCATGTCAGTGGGCAAGCATCTTGATGCCGACGACGAGCAGCCCGAGGCCGACGAGCCCGGCGACCGATATCGCCTGCTGCCACCACGGCAACCGGGTGCGTCGCATCGCGAGAAACGCGATGACACCCAGCTCGCCCACCAGCGTCCACATTCCGATCCACATCGCGGTGTCGGTGTCGAGGACGTCGAACACCGCAAGCAGCAAGACGATCACCGGGGGAACGGCGGCCCAGAGAATCTGACCCGACGCCTGCAGGAGCTGGATCCAGTGCCGCCCGCGAGGTGCCTTTCCGAACACCGCCATCTGCGCCACGAAGTGCGACAGCAGGCTGGCGGCCCACAGACCGCCGGTGGCCACCGCGACGTCGAGAATCCTCGCCCAGGCGCTGGTTTCCTCATCGCTGTACCGCGCCAGGATCGCCAGCGTCGCCAGACACGAGATCGCCCCGTACAGACGCTCCCGCAGCATCGCGACAACGTGCTCGACGTCGACCGGATCGGTGGCGGGTGCTGCGTCAGTCACTATCGGGCACCGAGGCGAACCCGTCGTTGTCGAGCTTGCCGCGAATCTGTCCGGCGATCCACGCCAACGCATCCGGGTCGGGGGGCAGGGCGGACTGCTCGTACCCGACGAGCACATACACCGACCACGCGGCGAAAACCTCCGCCTGCCGTTTGACCTGAAGGATCTCGAGCGCCGAGGAGTACATGATGTCAAACCGCTGCCGGTCGACCATGGTCTGCACCTCATGCACGTGCGGGTCCAGGGAGCTCCACACCCGGATCGCCGCCTCAGCGCCGTGGGGCAGGCCCAGTGCGACGTCGATCAGGGTGTCGATGCGACGGCGCGGGTCCGTCTCGCCGCGCACCGCCTGAATCACCAGCACGGTCCGCTCCTGCACCCAGTGCGCGACCAGTTCCTTGGTGTAGGTCGGCCAATTGGTGAAGTAGTGGTAGAAGGATCCGGTCGTCACACCGAGACGGTGACAAACCTCGGCAAGCTTGAGTCCCCCGTAGCCGAGATCGGACAGCACATCGAGACCGGTTTCGAAGTAGGCCTTCCGAGAAACGACGCTGGCCATGGGACGGCACCTTAGTGCTCCGCCAATCGAATCTCTACGTCGACCTTCGGTGTTGCGACTCCCATTTCTTTGCTGAACTGACGATCTTGGGAGCTCCGCAGGTAATACCGCGTGGGCCCACCAGTGGGCTGTGGCACAATTTGACTGTGCCGCAACACACCGCGAGTAGGGGTCCGGGTCGCCCGCCTGCAGCGAAGGCCGCCGAAACGCGAGAGCGCATCATAGGAGCCGCGCGCGAGGTCTTCAGCGAACTTGGCTACGACGCCGCCACGTTTCAGGCGATCGCCATCCGTGCGGGTTTGACGCGGCCGGCGATCAACCACTACTTCGCGAGTAAGCGGGTGCTGTGGGCCCAGGTTGTCGAGCAAACAGATGCGCTGGTAGTTAGCGCGGGCCAGGCGCGGGCGAAGTCCGAAACGAATCTGCTGAATCGGTTGTCCGCGTTCTTCACCGCGGCGATCCAGGCCGATTCCGAAGACCGTTCGGCGGCAGCCTTTCTCGTGACCTCGGTGCTCGAGTCGCAGCGGCATCCGGAACTGAGCGGAGACGAGCACGATTCGTTGCGCAATTCACGCGAGTTCATCGCCTGGGCGGTCGACGACGCAATCAAGTCAGGCGAGCTCACTACCGACACGGACGTCAGCGACCTCGTCGAGATGCTGGTCGCGATGATGTGGGGTATCGGGTTCTACGCGGGATTCGTCGGTGGTCACGACGAGCTCTCCGGGGTCGTGGAGAAGTTCGAGCTGCTGCTCGCCAACAAGCTCTGGCAACTCAGCGACTGAGTGTTGCATCTCCCACAGTTCGTATAGCTAGGCTAACTTTTCGTCGGTATCTGGCTAGCATGACGCCATGAGCTCATTGCGTACGCACGACGACACCTGGGATATCGCGACCAGCGTCGGGTCGACGGCAGTCATGGTGGCTGCGGCCCGCGCCGGTGAGACCGCCAAGGCCGATCCCCTGATCTCCGATCCCTACGCCGAGGTGCTGGTCGCCGGCGTCGGCCCGGGCGTGTGGGACATCGTGCGCAACGAGGAGTTCGCCGCCAAGGTCGCCGAGGCCGATGCCGAGGTCGCCGCGATCTTCGAGCACATGGGTAACTACCAGGCCGTGCGCACCCACTTCTTCGATGCGTTCTTCGCCGCCGCCGCGACCGCGGGGATCCGCCAGGTCGTGATCCTGGCGTCGGGCCTCGACTCGCGGGCCTACCGACTGGACTGGCCGGCCGACACCGTCGTCTACGAGATCGACCAGCCCAAGGTCCTCGAGTACAAGGCCGCGAGAATGGCTGAGCACGGCGTGCTGCCGTCGGCCAAGCGCAACGCGGTGGCCATCGACCTTCGGCTGGATTGGCCGAATGCCTTGCGCGAAGCCGGGTTCGATGCCGACGCCCCGACCGCATGGTTGGCCGAGGGCCTGCTGATGTACCTGCCTGCGCAAGCCCAGGACCGGTTGTTCGAGCAGATCACCGCGCTCAGTGCCCCTGGCAGCCGCGTGGCCGCAGAGACCGTCGGCCACCGATCCGACGACCGGCGGGCCGAGTTCCGGAAGAAGTTCGAGCGCATCGCCGCGCAATTCGGGATGCAGGACGCGCCCGACGTCGCCGAGCTGATGTACAACGATCCCGACCGCGCCGACGTGGCCGAGTGGCTCAACGCGCACGGATGGCAGGCATCGGCCGTGACCTCTGCCGACGAGATGCGCCGGCTCGACCGGTGGGTGTTGCCGCCCGAGCAATCCGATGAAGACGCGTTCTCGTCGTTCGTCACCGGCGAGAAGTCGGGCTGACCGCCCGAACGGACGACGCAAGGGGCACAAAGTTGCCCCTTCAGCGCTGCCCAACCGGTTGGTTAGTATCGGGTGTTCCCACGGTCAGGAAGGACACCCACCATGACCACCGAATTCGCCGCCGCTGCGGCTAAGACCACCCCAGATATCCCCGGCACCGTCCGCAAGCTGCGGGAGACGTTCGCGTCCGGCCGTACCCGCAGCGTCGAGTGGCGTAAGCAGCAGCTGCTGGCGCTGGAGAAAATGATGAACGACAACGAGGGCGCCATCATGGAGGCCCTCGACAAAGATCTGGGCCGCAGCCCGTTCGAAGCCTGGCTGGCCGATATCGCCAGCACCGCGGGCGAGGCCAAGGACGCGGCGAAGAACGTCAAGAAGTGGATGCGCCGCAAGTACCGGCTGCTGGAGATGTCGCAGCTGCCCGGCCGTGGCTGGGTCGAATACGAGCCGTACGGCACCGTCCTGGTCATCGGCGCGTGGAACTTCCCGTTCGTCCTGACGCTCGGCCCCGCCGTCGGCGCCATCGCAGCGGGCAACACCGTGCTCATGAAACCCTCCGAGGTGTGCCCGGCGTCGTCGGCCCTGATGGCCGAGCTGGTTCCGAAGTATCTCGACAAGGACGCGATCGCCGTCATCGAGGGCGACGCCGGCTGCAGCCAGGAACTCATCGCGCAGGGCTTCGACCACATCTGCTTCACCGGCGGCACCGAGATCGGCCGCAAGGTCTATGAGGCCGCCGCACCGCATCTCACACCGGTCACCCTCGAGCTCGGGGGAAAAAGCCCGGTGATCGTGGCCGCTGATGCGGACATCGAGGTCGCGGCCAAGCGCATCGCCTGGACCAAGCTGATCAACTCAGGTCAGATCTGCATCGCGCCGGACTACGTGCTCGCCGACGCCAAGATCCGCGACGAGCTCGTCGACAAGATCAAGGACGCCGTCGCGACATTCGAGGCGGACAACCCCGGCGGTAAGCGCATTGTGAACGAGCGCCACTTCGACCGGCTCACCGCATCGCTGGCGGCGACCAAGGGCACCGTCGTCGCGGGCGGCGGTTCGGACGCGTCGACGATCAAGATCCAGCCCACCGTCGTGGTCGACCCCGACCCCGCCGAATCCCTGATGACCGACGAGATCTTCGGCCCGATCCTGCCGATCATGACCGTGCAATCCCTCGACGACGCAATCAGTTTCGTGAATTCCCGGCCCAAACCGCTGGCCGCCTACCTGTTCACGAAGACCAAGAGCATTCGAGAACGGGTGATCAAAGAGGTCGCGGCCGGCGGCATGGTGGTCAACCACCTGCTGTTCCATTTCGCCACCAACAAGCTCCCGTTCGGTGGTGTCGGCCCGTCGGGTATGGGCGCCTATCACGGCAAGTTCGGCTTCGAGCAGTTCAGCCACAAGAAGACCGTGATGACCAAGCGGACCCGACCCGATGTCGGCGCGTTCATCTACCCCCCGTATACAGAGAAGGCTTTGAAGCTCGCGAAACGGCTGTTCTGAGAAAGGAACCCCATGCCAGGAGTGCAGGATCGTGTCATCGTCGTCACCGGTGCCGGAGGCGGGCTCGGGCGAGAATATGCGTTGACCCTTGCCAGGGAGGGCGCCAGCGTCGTTGTCAACGATCTCGGCGGTTCACGTGACGGCACGGGCGCCGGCCACAACATGGCCGACGAGGTGGTCAAGGAGATCAAGGACGCAGGCGGGCGCGCCGTCGCGAACTACGACTCGGTGGCCGAACAAGAGGGCGCCGAGAACATCATCAAGACCGCGATCGACGAGTTCGGCAAGGTCGACGGTGTGGTGAGCAACGCGGGCATCCTGCGCGACGGCACGTTCCACAAGATGGAGTTCGCGAACTGGGACGCCGTGCTCAAGGTGCACCTCTACGGCGGCTACAACGTGATCCGTGCGGCATGGCCGCACTTCCGCGAGAACAACTTTGGCCGCGTCGTCGTGGCAACCTCGACCAGCGGCCTCTTCGGCAACTTCGGTCAAGCCAATTACGGTGCCGCCAAGCTCGGCCTCGTCGGGCTGATCAACACGCTGGCCCAGGAGGGCGCGAAGTACAACATCAAGACCAACGCCGTGGCGCCCATCGCGGCCACCCGGATGACGCAGGACATCCTGCCGCCGGAGGTCTTCGAGAAGCTCACCCCCGAGTACGTCGCCCCGGTGGTCGCGTACCTGTGCACAGAGGAACTGCCCGAAACCGCATCGGTGTTCATCGTCGGCGGCGGCAAAGTGCAACGGGCAGCGCTGTTCCAGAACGAGGGCGTGACGTTCTCCGAGGTGCCCTCGGTCGAAGACGTGGCCGGTAAGTGGAACGAGATCACCGATCTGTCGGCGGCGCAGCGCGCCACGTTCTCGCTCGGCTGATCCGGCGAGTGAAGGCGCTTGTCGCGCAGGAGCTTTCCGGCCCGTCGGGGTTGGCCTACGTCGACGTAGACGAGGTAGTCGCCAGTGACGAGGTCGTGGTCGTCGACGTCGGTGCTGCCGGTGTGAGCTTCCCCGACCTGCTGCTTCTGCGCGGCGAGTACCAGCTGCGGCTGGAGCCCCCGTTCATCCCCGGCATGGAGGCGGCGGGGGTGGTGGTCTCCGCGCCGTACGAATCAGAGTTCACGCCCGGCCAGCGGGTGACCGCGCTGACGATGTTGGGCTCCTGGGCGGAACGTGTCGCCGTGCCGCCTGCCAACCTACGGCCGACGCCCGACGATCTCGATGACGCCGAAGCCGTTGCACTCCTGGGCAATTACCAGACGATGTACTTCGCGCTCGCCAAACGCGGAGCCCTGCGGGCCGGCGAAACAGTGCTGGTACTCGGATCGGCCGGTGGTGTGGGCACGGCGGCCATCCAGGTGGCGAAGGCGCTGGGCGCCAAGGTCATTGCGATGGTGCACCGGCCACACGGCACCGAGTTCGTGAAGTCACTGGGCGCCGACGTGGTGCTGCCGCTGACCGATGGGTGGTTGCAGACGGTCAAGGACCATACCGACGGCCGCGGCGTCGACCTGGTGGTCGATCCGGTCGGCGGTGAGGTGTTCGACGACGCAATCCGCGCGCTGGCCACCGAGGGCAGGCTCCTGGTACTCGGATTCGCCTCGGGCGGTGGGATTCCCACGGTCAAGGTGAACCGGCTGCTGCTGCGCAACGTCTCAGTCATCGGCGTGGGATACGGCGAGTACGTCAACCGCACCCCGGGCGCCCAGTCACTCTTCGAATTCGGTGTGGCCGAGCTGGTTAGGGCAGGCCTGCGGCCGCCGCCACCGGTGCGGTTCCCGCTGGCAAAGGGCGCCGAAGCACTGCAGAGCCTGGCTGACGGCGGTGTGCTCGGCAAAGTGGTGCTGGAACCGTGACCCTGCCAAAGGCGCTGGCATTCGACACGTTCGGCACCGTCGTCGACTGGCGATCGAGCATCATCGCCGAACTGGAGAAATTCGGGGAAACTCAGGGCATCCAACATGATTGGGCTGCACTGGCTGACAGCTGGCGTAAAGGCTATCTGCCTGCGATGGATCGGGTGCGGCGCGGGGAGCTGCCGTGGACCAGGATCGACGACCTGCACCGGATGATCCTCGAGGACCTGCTGGGTGCCGCTGGAGTCACATCGGTCTGCGTCGAGGATGTCGACCAGCTCAACCGCGCCTGGCACCGCCTCGATCCGTGGCCGGACAGCGTCGTGGGCCTCACCCGGCTGAAGGAACGTTTCCTCATCACGACGCTGTCGAACGGGAACTTCTCGTTGCTGACCAACATGGCCAAGCGCGCGGGGCTGCCGTGGGACTGCGTGATCTCCGCCGAGTTGTTCCACCACTACAAGCCCGACCCCGAGGCCTACCTCGGTTGCGCCGGCCTACTCGACGTTGCTCCCGGTGAGCTGATGCTGGTCGCCGCGCATCCGGGCGACCTGCGGGCCGCGCGCGATGCGGGGCTGATGACCGCCTATGTGACCCGTCCGCTCGAATACGGTCCCAACCAGCGACCGCACAAGGTCACCGAAGGCGAATTCGACTTCGCGGCAACGGATTTTCTGGACCTCGCCGACCAACTGGACGCCTGATCGGCGCGGCGTAGCGTGGAAGGGTGACCGAGCAATTGAACACCCAAATACCGCAGGCACTCCGCAGGGCGCTGGACCTCTTGACGGATCCGCCCGCGAATCCCGACGTCAGCAAGGGCTATCTCGATCTGCTGACCGACGATCTCGCGACAGGCACACAACCACCGAAGAACACAGGCGTCATCCAGGCCGCGTGGGCGTCGGGGATCGGCTCGATGCTCTATGACAACGCGCAGGCGCTCGCCCGCAGGGTGGCAGGCGTGTGGCGGCTTCCCGTCGAGTGGTTGAACATCCCGTCCGGTGGCGTGGCCCTGGACGTCGGCAGTGGTCCCGGCAATGTGACCGCACAACTGGGGGAGGCGGCGGGCCCGGACGGCCTCGCGCTCGGTCTCGACATCTCCGAGCCGATGCTGGCCCGCGCGGTCGAGGCCCAGGCGGGCCCGAACGTCGGCTTCATGCGCGCGGACGCGCAGCGGCTTCCCCTGCGCGACGAGACGGTCGACGCGACCACGTCGCTGGCCGTGCTGCAGCTGATACCCGACCCGGCGCAGACGCTCGCCGAGATGGCCAGGGTGCTAAAGCCGGGCGGACGGATGGCCATCATGGTGCCGACCGCCGGAAACATCGGACCGCTGCTGCGCCTGCTGCCTGCGGGCCAGGCTAACTTCTTCACCGAGGACGAGCTGGCCGACATCCTCGAGAGCCTCGGTATGGAAGGCGTACGGTCCAAGACCCTCGCAACGTTCCAGTGGGTGCGCGCCAGAAAGCCCTGACCCGTTAAGTTCGTGTCGTGGGCACCGTCGGCATCATCCTCGTAGCGCTCGCCATCGCCGTCGGCATCGTCGGCATCGTGGTGCCGCTGCTGCCCGGCACGCTGCTGGTGTTCGCCGCGATCGCGATCTGGGCCGTCGTCGAGAACAACCTCACGGGCTGGGTGACGCTCGGGGTGGTCACCGCGCTGCTCGGCGCGGCTACCCTGATCAAGTACACCTGGCCGGTGAAGCGGATGCGGGCCAACGACGTGCGCACGCTGAGCCTGGCGGCGGGTGCGGTGCTGGGCATCATCGGCTTCTTCGTGATCCCGGTGATCGGTCTGGTGATCGGCTTCGTGCTGGGCGTCTATCTCGCCGAGTTGTCCACGCGCGGCGACCAGCGACTGGCGTGGACGTCTACCAAGCACGCCGTGAAGGGTGTCGCGCTGTCGATGGGTGTCGAACTCGCCGGGGCGCTGCTCGCCACTGTCGCGTGGGTGTTCGGGGTTTACGTCACGCAGTAGAGGTATTTCAGAGGAGATGCAGTCGATGGCGGACCATGACCTTGCAGCGCTGTGGGATGCGCACTGCAGATTCGAGTTTGAGACGCGCGACGTCGACGCGACCATGGCCACCATGGTCGCCGAACCGTATGTCAACCACATTCCCACCATGACCGGTGGTGTCGGGTTCGACAAGCTCCACGACTTCTACTCAAACCATTTCATCGGAGTCAACCCTCCTGACATGGAACTGGTGCCTGTCAGCCGCACTGTCGGACAGACTTCCGTTGTCGACGAGCTCATTCTGCGTTTCACTCACACCACGCACATCGATTGGATGCTGCCGGGGATCGAACCGACGGGCCGCTCCGTTGAGGTTCCCTTAGTCGCGATTGTTCAGTTTGACGGCGAAAAGCTTGTGCACGAGCACATTTACTGGGATCAAGCCAGCGTGCTCGTGCAGGTGGGTCTGCTCGAGGCCAAGGGATTGCCCATTGCCGGGGCCGAAACCGCGCGCAAGGTGCTGGACCCCTCCCTGCCCAGCAACACGTTGATGGAAACAGCCCGCTGACGCTCAGCGGCTAACCCAGTAGCGAGCGGCGCAACAGGTCCAGTTGTGCCCCCGTAATACCTACCGCCTCAAGGTAATTACCCAACGAGCCGTATTGGTCGTCGATGGCCTTCCTGGACGCGTCGAGGTAGACCTCGCGCACGCCGAGCACCTCTTCGGTGAGCCTGGCCTCCGCGAACGTGACGATCTCGTCGGTGGTGTCCTCGGACCGATTGCGGATCGACTCGAGGATGCTCTCCCGAAGCCGGGGCACCGCGGCATTGCTGCGCAGGAAGTCCGCCATGATCGCGTCGCGGTCGACGCCGACGGCATCGAGCACCGTCGCGACGGTGAAACCGGTGCGGTCCTTACCCGCAAAGCAATGAGTGATGACCGGTCGTTCCTCGGTCAGCATCGAAATGACCTGCCGCACAGCCAGTTGCGCGCCGGCCAAGGTCGGGAAACGCTCGTACTCCTCGGTCATGAACCGGCCGGCTGCGACGGCGACGTCCTCGTCGTCGGGTTTTTCCGTCATCATCCGCTCGAAGCTCTGCTCGTGCGGCGCCTCGGCACCGGGCCTGGACAGTTCGTGGAACGGCAGCCGGTGGATCACGACGCCGCCGGGAACCCGGCTCGCGCCCCGTCGTTCGACTTCCCGCTCGGAGCGAAGGTCTGCGACGTCGGTGATGCCTAAGCCACGCAGCGCCGCCTGACCCGAATCGTCGAGCCCGCTCAATTCGCTGGACCGGAAGAACCGGCCGGGCCGTATACCGGCCTCCTCGGCGATATCACGGAAGTTCCACGCCCCTGACAGGGCGTTCGGGTCGCTACGGTTCGGCATCACCGAGAAGGTCCAGCGGTCACCGCCGCAGCGAAAGCCGACTTCTCCCTACCGAGTTCGGCCCGCGCGATGCTCCGCATGTGGACCTCGTCGGGGCCGTCGAACAGGCGCATGGCCCGGTGCCAGCCGTAGAGCCGGGCCAGCACGGTGTCGTCACTGACACCCGCCGCTCCGTGCACCTGGATCGCGCGGTCGATCACGTTGCAGGCCATCTGCGGGGCCACCGCTTTGATCATCGCGACCTCGTTGCGCGCGTCCTTGTTGCCCTTTTGGTCAATCACCCACGCCGCCTTGTGACATAACAGGCGGGCCTGATCGATCTCGTTGCGCGACAACGCCACCTGCTGCTGCACCACACCCTGCTCGGCCAGCGGCTTACCGAACGCGATGCGATTGTTCACCCGGTCGACCATCAGTGCCAATGCCCGCTCGGCCACCCCGATGGCGCGCATGCAGTGATGGATGCGACCGGGCCCCAGGCGGGCCTGCGCAATCGCGAAACCGCTGCCCTCCTCGTGGAGCAGATTCGTGACCGGCACCCGCACGTTGTCGAAGGTGACCTCGCAGTGCCCGTGCTGGTCCTGCCATCCGAATACCGGCAGCGACCGCTCGATCGACACACCGGGCGTATCGACGGGAACGAGAATCATCGACTGCTGCTGATGGCTGGCGGCATCCGGGTTGGTGCGGCCCATCACGATGAGGATCTTGCAGCGCGGGTCGGCTGCGCCGGAAATCCACCATTTGCGGCCGTTGATCACGTAGTCGCCGCCGTCGCGCAGCATCGTGGTCTGGATGTTGCGAGCGTCGCTGGAAGCCACCGCGGGCTCCGTCATCGCGAACGCGCTGCGGATCTCTCCGTTCAGCAGCGGTTCGAGCCACTGCTTGCTCTGCTGCTCGTTCGCGAAGAGGTGCAGGGTTTCCATGTTGCCGGTGTCGGGTGCCGCGCAGTTGGTCACCTCGGGCGCGATCTCCATGCTCCAGCCGGTGAGCTCGGCCAGCGGCGCGTATTCGAGGTTCGTCAGCCCCGACTCGGCGGGCAGGAACAGGTTCCACAGACCGCGTTCTTTGGCCAGTTTCTTGAGGTCCTCGATGACGGGCGGAACGGTGTGGTCGTCCGGGCCCTTCTCGTGCCGGTAGGCCTCGTAGTCCTTCTCCGCCGGGAACACGAACTCGGTCATGAAATCAGAGAGCCGCTTGTGGTAGTCCTGCCCCTTGGCCGACATCGCGAAGTCCATGCCAGTCACATTAAACGGTGCGAACCGCGCCGAGATCGTCGCCTGGTGAGGGTCTTGGACTATTCGCCTGACCCCAGGTCGATGACGAATCCGGAGCCACCCTGGTGGCCGTGGTGGCGCGGTAGCACAATGACCGGGGGATGCGCGATGGTGTTCGGTGTCGCGACGATGCCCGGACGCGGCTCCGGCTGATACGAGTAGGTGCCCGCGTTGGCCATCCCCGCCAGACCCAGGGCCACTCCGCCGAGAATGCCTGCGGCGACGACGGGGAGGGCGAACTTGGCGAAGGTGCGGGCGGCGGTCATGTGAGTGGTCCTGTCTGGTTGGGCTTTTTGGTCTTGTGTGCCGGCTGCTCCGGCGTCGGTTCAACTATCTCCCGCTCCGACGCCCGCGTCTGTCGGCCGATCGACCCGTGACCTGGGGGATTGTTCCGTCCCCCAATCGGGGGAACGGCGAGCCATTTTCAATAGAGCGGAATAGCTCAGGTGGCTGTGCGAAGCTGGCACCTGTGTCGACAGGCCTGACCAGCGAAAAAGTACGGGTGGTGGTGGGTGACGACCATCCGATGTTTCGCGACGGAGTCGTCCGTGCGCTGATATCCAGCGGGTCGATCGAGGTGGTCGCCGAGGCCGACGACGGCGTTTCGGCACTCGAGGCGATCCGTACGCATCAGCCACAGGTCGCGCTGCTGGATTACCGCATGCCGGGGATGGATGGCGCCGAAGTCGCCGCCGCGGTGGTGCGCGACGACCTGCCGACCCGCGTCCTGCTGATCTCGGCGCACGACGAGTCGGCGATCGTCTTCCGTGCGCTACAGGAGGGTGCGGCCGGATTCCTGCCCAAGGAGTCGAGCCGCTCCGAACTCGTGAACGCGGTGCTGGACTGCGCGAAGGGCCGTGACGTCGTGGCACCCAGCCTCGCCGCCGGCCTGGCCGGTGAGATACGCAAACGCGCCGAACCCGAGGGACCGGTGCTCAGTCCGCGTGAACGCGAAGTGCTCAAGCTGATCGCCGCGGGCGGCAGCATCCCCGCGATGGCCAAGGAGTTGTTCCTCGCGCCGTCGACCGTCAAGACCCACGTGCAGCGCCTCTACGAGAAACTCGGCGTCAACGACCGCGCCGCCGCCGTCGCCGAGGCGATGCGCCGCAAACTGCTGGAATAGCTTTGCTCGACCGCATCTCCCGATACCTCACGGCAGAACCCGTGCGCGTCAGCGCGCTCCTCCGGCTGCCGTTGATCGCGCTGATCGCGCTGCTGGTGTGGACGTGGGACGTCGACCACTGGCTGCCCGGCGTATACGAGGTGGTGCTGGGGATCTACGCGGCTGCCGCCGTGGTGTGGCTCGTCGTGGTCTTGCGCGGCCCGGTGCCGCGCTGGGCGGACTGGACGTCGACAACCTTCGATGTACTCGTCGTCGTGCTGCTGTGCCTGGTGTCCGGGGGAGCGACGGCGGCCCTGTTGCCGGTCTTTTTCCTGTTGCCGGTCGCGATCGCATTCCAGGACCGGCCGTGGCGCACCGCGATCCTCGGCACCGGCACCGCACTGTGCTATCTCGGGGTGTGGATCGTGTATTCGAAGCGCGACGACTCCGTCGGCATGCCGGACATCGTTTACTCGCACTTCGGGTTTCTGCTCTGGGCGGCGGCGGCCACCTCGGCGCTGTGTCTGGTGTTGGTGTCGCGCCGGGCGCGTGTCACGAGGCTGCAGGAGGTCCGTCGGCAGCTGGTGTCTGAGGCGATGCAGGCCGATGAGCGGCACAACCGGGAAGTCGCCGAGCATCTGCACGACGGCCCGCTGCAGACGTTGTTGGCGGCCCGCCTCGACCTCGACGAGGTCCGCGAGCGCACCGGCGATCCGGCGCTGGAGGCCGTGCACGCGGCGCTGCAGCAGACGGCCGCCGCGCTGCGGTCGACGGTGACCGAGTTGCATCCCCAGGTGCTTGCTCAGCTGGGGCTGACGGAGGCCGTGCGAGAACTGCTGCGGCAGTTCCAGGCTCGCTCCGATTGCACCGTGGAAGCCGACCTGGAGGACGTCGGAAAGCCCGGGTCGCAGCAGCTGCTGTACCGGGCGGCGCGAGAACTGCTGAACAACATCGGTAAGCACGCGCGCGCGAGCAACGTCCGGGTGAGTCTGTCGCGGCGCCGCGACAGGGTGGTGTTGACCATCACCGACGACGGGACGGGCTTCGACCCCGCTAGCGTCGAAAGTCATGTCGCCGAAGGACATATCGGCCTCGGGTCGCTGCTGGCGCGATTCGACGCGATGGGCGGTTCGATGGAGATCGACTCCGTGGCCGGTCACGGCACACAGGTGACCGCGACTTCGCCACCGGAGTCGATCAGCTGAAAAACCGTTGGCGCGCAATGCGGCCCCAGCGGTAGCGTCGGACGGATGAAGTGGCGAATCAGCGTGATCGCGGTCGTCGTGGTCGCCGCGCTGGTGAACGCATTACTCGTAGCCAGGGCGACACGTCAGGCTGAGGCGTTCGACGGCGGACGGCTCATCGAACTCGACGGCCCGGACCTCAACGTGAAGGAGTTCGGCCCGCCTGGTGATCGTGCGGTCGTTTTGTTGCACGGCTATTCGGCGTCGGTCCAGTGGTGGGATCGCGTCGCGGCGGCGTTGCCGGTGCAACGCGTGGTCGCCATCGATCTCGTCGGCCACGGTGGGTCGGAGGCACCCCGCAACGCCGAGAGTTACCGCATCGAAAGCCAGGCCGACGCGGTGCGCAGCGCGCTCGATGCGCTCGAGGTGCGCCACGCCGTCCTGGTGGGACATTCGATGGGCGGGTCCGTGGCGCTGGCTCTCGCCGGGCAGGATCCCGAACGTGTTGAGCGAGTGGTGATCTCCGATACCCCGGCCGAAATGAGCCTCGCGGAGATGCCCGCATTGGCCGGATTGGCCTGCGCGCCGATCATCGGGCAGGTCATCGACAGGCTGCGCCCCGTGGACGTCATCACCGACAGTTCACTGCAGACGGGCTTCGCCGACGGTTTCGCGGTGCCGCCACTGGCTCACCGATCGCTGGAGCAGTTGACACACTCGGGGCTGTGTCATGCCCGCGGGCAGGACGGTGCGCCCGCGGCGGTGGACCGCATCGCCGGCCTCGAGCAGCCGGTGCTGGTCGTCTGGGGTGAGCGCGACGTCTTGACGCCGACAGCGACCAACGTCGAGCGCTACCGTGAGGCGGGGCTGACGCCGGTCGTCATCCCAGGATCGGGGCACAGCCCGATGGTCGAGGCGCCAGGTGAATTCGTGAACGCCATAACCGTATTCATCCAATAGGTTGGTCCCTCGCCAACTGTGCGCCACCATGAAACGATGGAGCCCACGCAATGGTCGCCATACGGCCCTCCCGCCGGCCCGTCAGCGGTGTGGGCCGTCCTGCTCTGGTGCGTGGCCGCCGTCAGCCTGATCGGCTCGCTGATCTTCGGTGGTATCGCGTATGCGGGCTACTGGTCCAACAGCTATCTCGACTCCTATGGCGTGACGACTACTGCAACCGTCACCGATGTGGAGGTCTTCACCGACACCGTCACCGTCGAGTTCACCTCCGACGGTGGCACGCTCGTCAGCGCCGAGATCGTCTGGTTCACGGGCAACAACCCCGATGTCGGTGACGAAGTCGAGATCACTTACGACCCTTCCGACCCGTCGTACGCCACCGAGGCGGGTAGTGATTCTGACATCGTGATGGCCATCGTCTTCATCGTGGGCGCCTTTTTGGGACTGGTCATCGTGGTGGGTGCGATCATCGGTGCGGTGATCGTTCACCGGAGAAGGGGTGAGGCCGCACGCCAGCGCACCGCGTGGTGAGGCTCCCCTGTACGACTCAGTTCGTCAGGCCGCGCGCGATCACCAATCGCTGAATCTGGTTGGTGCCCTCGAAGATCTGCATGATCTTGGCCTCTCGCATGTACCGCTCGACGCGATAGTCGCGCGTGTACCCGGCGCCGCCGAACACCTGAACGGCATCGGTGGTCACCTTCATCGCCGCGTCCGTGGCGACCAGCTTGGCCACACTGGCCTGCGCCGAGTACGGGAGGTTCAGATCGCGACGACGCGCGGCATCGAGGTATGTCGCCCGTGCGCTGACCACCGCCGCGCTCATGTCCGCCAACAGGAATCCCAGCCCCTGATGGTCGATGATCTTGCGACCGAACGTCGTTCGCTCATTCGCATAACGCACCGCTTCGTCCAGCGCCGCCTGCGCCAGGCCGGTGGCCACCGCGGCGATGCCCAGCCGGCCCGAGTCCAGCGCGCTGAACGCGATCTGCAGCCCCTGGCCGTCGCCACCGATACGGCGGTCCGCCCCGATGCGCGCGTTGTCGTAGAACGCAGAGGTGGTCGGGACGGCATGCAACCCCATCTTCTCCTCGGGCTTGCCGAAGCTGAGCCCGGGCAGATCGCCGGGTACCAGGAAACACGAAATGCCCCTTGACCCTTCGCCGGTCCGCGCGAACAACGTGTAGAAGTCGGCGACCCCGCCGTGGGTGATCCAGGATTTGGAACCGTTGAGCACGTAGCCGTCGTCATCGGACTTGGCGGCACACCGCAGCGCCGCAGCATCGGAGCCGGCCTGCGGCTCCGACAGGCTGTAGGCCCCGATCTGACTGCCGGACAGCATGTCCGGAAGCCAGCGTTGCTTCTGTTCCTCGGTGCCGAACATCAGCAGCGGATGCGACGACAGGCTGTGCACGCTGACCGCCACCGCCACGGCCGCCCACCGCGCCGCCAGTTCCTCGAGCACCTGCAGGTACACCTCGAACGGTTGCCCGCCGCCACCCCACTCCTCGGGCTGCGGAAGGCTCAACAAGCCCGCCGCGCCGAGGGCGGGGAACACCCCGTCGGGATAGGTCTCGTCCTTCTCATGGGTGTCGACCACCGGATCGAGAACCTTGTCGGCGATCTCACGGGTGAGCGCGACCAGCTCGTTGGCTTCCTGGGTGGGCAACAACCGGTCTACGGGCATATACGGACTCTAATGACCGGCGGAAACCGATTCTGAGAGCGTGGCGTTGATGGCGTCCACCCGGTCCTTGGCGTCGCCGAACAGCATCTGGGTGTTCTCTCGGAAGAACAGCGGGTTCTGCACGCCCGCGTAACCCGAGGCCATCGAGCGTTTGAACACGATGACGTGGTTGGCGTTCCAGACCGTGAGCACCGGCATACCCGCGATCGGGCTGCCCGGATCCTCGGAGGCCGCAGGGTTGACGGTGTCGTTGGCGCCGATGACCAGGACGACGTCGGTGTCGCTGAAGTCTTCGTTGATCTCGTCCATCTCCATCACGATGTCGTAAGGCACCTTGGCCTCGGCCAGCAGCACGTTCATGTGGCCGGGCAGGCGTCCCGCGACGGGGTGGATACCGAACCGGACGTTGACGCCGCGGTCACGCAGCTTGCGGGTCAGGTCCGCGACACCGTACTGAGCCTGCGCGACGGCCATGCCGTAGCCGGGCGTGATGATCACCGAACTGGCCGAGGCGAGGAGTTCCGCGGCTCCGTCGGCGGTGATCTCGCGGTGGTCCCCGTAGTCCTTGTCCTCGCCAGGTCCGGCTTCGATGCCGAAGCCACCGGCGATCACCGAGATGAACGACCGGTTCATGGCCTTACACATGATGTAGGACAGGTACGCACCGGAGGAGCCGACCAGCGCTCCGGTCACGATGAGCAGATCGTTGGACAGCAGGAAGCCCGATGCCGCCGCGGCCCAGCCCGAATAGCTGTTGAGCATCGAGACCACGACGGGCATGTCGCCACCGCCGATCGACGCGACCAGATGCCAACCGAGGAGCAGCGCCAGCACCGTGACGACGATCAGCAGCCACAGCTGCGGGTCGATCACGAACCACACGGTGAGCGCGGCGAACGTCACCAACGCGCCGACGTTGAGGAAGTTCTTGGCGGGCAGCATCATCGGCGCGGACTTGATCCGGGCCGACAACTTCAGGTTGGCGACGACCGAGCCGGTGAACGTCACCGCCCCGATGAAGACGCCGATGAAGACCTCGGCGGAGTGAATGCCGAGCATTCCTTCCGTGCCGAGCTGCACCGCTTCAGCGCCGGCGGGATCACCCTCGACGTGCAGGTAGCCGTTCCAGCCGACCAGTACGGCGGCCAGGCCGACGAAGCTGTGCAGCAGCGCGATGAGCTCGGGCATGCCGGTCATCTCGACGACCTTGGCTCGCCACAGGCCGATCGCGGCGCCGATGATCATGGCGCCGGCGAGCAGGCCGAGGCCCACCGGTTCGATGTGGCGCGCCAGCGCGAGCGCGATCGTCGCGAGCAGTGCGACGGCCATGCCGGCAATACCGAAACTATTTCCGGCGCGCGATGTTTCGTGCTTCGACAACCCCGCGAGCGCCAGGATGAACAGCAGCGCCGCGACGACATAGGCAGCGGTGGCGGCGGTTTCAATGTTTATCAAGTGGGACATGCTCCTAGCTCCTCGAGAACATCGCCAGCATGCGGCGGGTCACCGCGAAGCCACCGAAGACGTTGATGCTGGCGAGCAGAATCGCTGCCGTTGCCAATGCGGTGATCACCACGTCGCCATGGCCGATCTGCAGCAGCGCACCGACGACGATGATTCCGGAGATCGCATTGGTCACCGACATCAGCGGCGTGTGCAGAGCGTGATGCACATTGCCGATGACGTAGTAGCCGATGACGATCGCCAGCGCGAAGACCGTCAGGTGAACCTGTAGCGCGGCAGGGGAGAGTGCGATCAGAACGAACAGCACCGCTGCGGCGGCGAAGGCGATGCCCAGTCGACGGCGCGTCGTCATCGGCGTCTTGGCTGGCTTGTGCTCGACAGGGGCGGCGGCGGCCGCGGGCGCCGCGGACACCTGCACCGGCGGTGGCGGCCAGGTGGTTTCGCCGTCGCGCACGACGGTCATTGACCGCTGGACGACGTCGTCGAAGTCCAGCGTGAGCTGCCCGTCCTTCTCCGGGGTGAGCAGCTTGAGCAGGTTCACCAGGTTGGTGCCGTAGAGCTGAGAGGCCGTGGCGGGCAGGCGCCCCGCCAGATCGGTATAGCCGATGATCGTCACGCCGTTGTCGGTGACGATCGCCTGATCCTTGACGGTGCCCTCGACGTTGCCGCCGTTGGCGGCGGCCATGTCGACGAGCACACTGCCCGGCTTCATTGACGCGACCATGTCGGCGGTGATGATGCGAGGCGCGGGCTTACCCGGGATCAGTGCGGTGGTGATGATGATGTCGACCTCTTTGGCCAACTCGGCGTAAAGCGCGGCCTCACGGGCCTTGTAGTCGTCGCCCATCTCCTTGGCGTAGCCGGTCTTGGAAATCTCGGTGACCTCGGCCGAGTTGTCCACGGGCATGTACTCCCCGCCGAGGGAGCGCACCTGATCGGCGACCTCGGGCCGCGGGTCGGTGGCCTTGACCACGGCCCCGAGGCTGCCGGCCGCGCCGATGGCGGCCAGGCCGGCGACACCTGCGCCCACCACGAGCACCTTGGCCGGCGGCACCTTGCCCGCCGCGGTCACCTGCCCGGTGAAGAACCGGCCGAAGCTGTGTGCGGCTTCGACGACCGCGCGGTACCCGGCGATGTTCGCCATCGACGACAGCACGTCCAGGGACTGCGCCCGCGAGATACGTGGCACGGCGTCCATCGCCAGCACCGTGATCGGGCGGGCGGACAGCTTGTCCACCAGTTCCGGGTTCAGCGCCGGGGAGATCAGGCTGACCAGTGTCGCGCCGTCGCGTAGCTTGGCGATCTCGTCAACCTCATCGTCCCGGGGTGCGTTGACCTTGAGGACGATGTCGGCCGACAGTGCTTGTTCTGGACCGCCGATCTGTGCGCCGGCCTCCACGTAGGCCGCATCGGCAAAGCTGGAGGCAGCACCCGCGCCCGACTCGACGACGACCGTGTAGCCCAGCTTGAGCAGTTGTCCGACGGTCTGTGGCGTAGCGGCAACCCGCGTCTCACCCGCCAGGGATTCGCGCGGTATCCCGATAATCATCCGAAAAGTCTCCCATCCGCCTCTTGGCGACGTTGTGCCCCTCCGGCGGTAAGCGCCTTACCCCAATTCGCAGCTGAGGCGAGCGCCGAGGTCCACGTAAAGTTTGCGGTGATGACCAAGTCCCGACCGCCCGCCGCTGCACTGCTGATTCGCGCCGGCGGAGTGCGCGGGCTGGTGTACACGGCGCTGCCGGTCACCGTGTTCGCGGTGACGAACGCGTTGAGCGGTTTGCGTCCGGCGCTCATCGCCGCGATCACCGTCGCGTCGCTCATCCTGGCCTGGCAACTGTTCCGGAGGGAGTCCACCCGGCCGGCGATATTGGGATTCGCCGGTATCGCCGTGTGCGCGGCGTTCGCCCTGATCACCGGCAGGGCCAAGGACTTCTACCTGCCCGGCATCTGGATGTATCTGGGATTGGCGATCGCCTTCACCATGTCGATCGTGATCCGCAGACCACTCGTCGGCGTCGGGTGGGCCTGGATGACGGGTCGCGACGACACATGGCGTCGCGTTCCGAAGGTTCGACTGGCGTTCGACGTCGCCACCGCCGTGATGGCGACGGCATCGTGGTCACGATTCCTGGTGCAGAACTACCTGTATGACACGGATCAGGAGGGGCTACTTGCGGCGGCGCGTATCGCGATGGGCTGGCCGATATTTGTGGTCACCTCGTCGGTGATCTATCTCGCCGTCCGGGTGAGCATCCGGGCTCTCCCTCGCGCGAGCGAGGCGTGACGGGTTAGACGGGGGGATAGGCCGGCGGCGGATAAACGCCACGCAGAATCCAGGCGAACCAGTTCGCGCCGTACTCGAGCTCGTCGCTCGCGTCATAATCGGGGTTGGGATCCACGTCATCACCTCTCGTGTCGCGGCTGGTTCTCGCCCGAGTCTAGACCCGCCGCCGAGGCCACGACACCCTCTACACATAAACTAGCCAACCAGTTGATTGATCCCCGGATCCGCTCCGGGCCTGCATATAGTGAGTCGCCATGCCAGCCTCGTCACCGGAAGCCTCGAACGGGATGTCACGTCGCGAGGAACTGCTGGCCGTCGCCACCAAGCTGTTCGCCGCCCGTGGGTATCACGGCACCAGGATGGACGACGTCGCCGACGCCGTCGGCCTGAACAAGGCCACGGTGTACCACTACTACGCCAGCAAAGCGCTGATCCTCTACGACATCTACAAGGGCGCTGCCGACTTCACCGTCGATGCCCTGCACGACGACCCGACCGCGTCGGCCAGGGAGACCATCTACCACTTCACGCGTCGGCTGCTGGTCGGCATCGCCAGCGACATCGAGCGTGCGGCGGTGTACTTCCAGGAGGGCCCCTACATCACGGAGTGGTTCACCGAGGAGCAGGTCGCCTACATCCGGGAGAAGGAAACCCAGGTCTACGAGCACGTGCGCGACGTCATCGATCGCGGCATCGCCAGCCGCGAGTTCTACGACTGTGACAGCCACGTCCTGGCCCTGGGCTACATCGGGATGACGCTGGGGTCCTACCGCTGGCTGCGGCCGCACGGTCGGCGCACCGCCCAGGAAATCGCCGTCGAGTTCAGCACCGCGCTGTTGCGGGGGTTGATCCGCGACGAAACGGTGCGAGAGTCCGAGCCGCTGGGTGTGAACATCAGCGCGGCCAACTAGCCGTCGAGTCAGATGAAATCGAATTTGCTGTCGCGGCGGGATCTCGATTTCCTGCTCTACGAGTGGCTGCGGGTCGACGAACTGACCAAGCGCGACCGCTTCGCCGAGCACTCCCGCGAGACGTTCGACGCGGTGCTCGAGCTGTGTGAGCAGTTGGCGACGCGGTATTTCGCGCCGCACAACAAGAAGAGCGACGCCGCCGAACCGACCTTCGACGGCGACACAGTCACCGTCATCGACGAGGTCAAAGAGGCGCTGGACGCTTTCACCCAGGCCGACCTGATCGGCGTGGCGATGGACGCCGAGCACGGCGGAGCCCAGCTGCCCGTGACGGTGGCCGAGGCCGGGTTGGCCTGGTTCTCGGCGGCCAACGTCAGCACCACCGGGTATCTGATGCTGACCATCGCCAACGCGAACCTGATTGCGAAGTTCGGCACCCCCGAACAGATCGACGTTTTCCTGCGCCCCATGCAGGCCGGGCGGTTCACCGGGACCATGGCACTGTCCGAGACACAGGCCGGTTCGTCACTCGCCGACATCCTCACCCGGGCCGAACCGCAGCCCGACGGCACCTACCGGCTGTTCGGTTCGAAGATGTGGATCTCCGGCGCCGAGCACGAGCTGACCGAGAACATCATCAACCTGGTGCTGGCCAAGATCCCGGGCGGACCGGCGGGCACCAAGGGCATCTCGCTCTTCATCGTCCCGAAATACCTTGTCAATGACGACGGTTCGGTCGGCGAGCGCAACAACGTCGTCATCGCCGGGCTGAACCACAAGATGGGACAGCGGGGTATCACCAACACCGTCCTGAACTTCGACGGCGCCGTCGGTTATCTCGTCGGCGAGCCGCACCGCGGCATCACCTACATGTTCACGATGATGAACGAGGCACGCCTCGGCGTAGGCATGGGTGCGGTGGCACTGGGCTACACCGGATACCTCAAATCGGTGGACTACGCCCGCGAACGTCCGCAGGGCAGACCGGTGACGGCCAAGGACCCGACGACGCCGCAGATCCCGATCATCGAACACGCGGATGTCAAGCGAATGCTGTTGGCGCAGAAGGCGTATGTCGAGGGCGGAATGGCGTTGCTGCTGTACTGCGCCAAGCTCGTCGACGTGCAGCACAGCGCCGAGACCGACGCCGAGCGCGATGCGGCGACGCTGCTGCTCGACATCCTCACGCCGGTCGGCAAGAGCTGGCCGTCGCAGTGGTGCCTGGAGGCCAACAGCCTCGCGATTCAGGTGCACGGCGGCTACGGCTACGCCCGCGAATACGACGTCGAACAGCACTACCGCGACAACCGGCTCAACGCCATTCACGAGGGCACCCATGGCATTCAGAGCCTCGACCTGCTGGGCCGCAAGGTGACCCAGCGCGGCGGCGCCAGCCTCGCGGCGCTCGGGGCGGCGATTGCGCAGACGGTCGACGCCGCCAACGCCGCGGGCGGGGATGCCGCGGAACTGGCACCTCGGCTCGGTGCAACCTGGCAGCGCCTGGTCGAGGTGACCACCGCAATGTTCGCTTCCGGCGACATCGATGCCGTGCTGGCCAACAGCGTCGCGTACCTCGAGGCGTTCGGCCACATCGTGGTCGCCTGGATCTGGCTCGAGCAGGTGGTCGCCTGCAACGGTCGCGCCGGCGACTTCTACGACGGCAAACGGCAAGCCGCACGGTACTTCTTCCGGAGCGAACTGCCCAAGACGGGTCCCCAACTCGATCTCCTTGCCGCACTGGACCGCACCTCGCTGGACATGCGCGACGCCTGGTTCTAGTCGAACCGGATGATCTGTCGCACGGCCTTGCCGTCGGCGAGTTGATCCATGCCGGAGTTGATTTCGTCGAGCGTGATCGTCGCCGACACCAACGACTCGACCGGCAGCCGCCCCGCCCGCCACAGACCGACGAAGTGCGGGATCTCGCGCGCGGGCACGGCAGATCCGAGATAGCTGCCGATCAGCGACCGCCCCTCCGCGACAAAACCCAACGGCGACAAGTTGACTCGCGCATCTGGGCGGGGGAGTCCGACGCAGACGGTACGGCCGCCGGCAGCGGTGAGGTCGACGGCGGTCTCCACCGCCTGGGGATGCCCGACCGCCTCGATCACGACGGCGGCCTTGAGCCCCGCCTCGCGCGCCTCGTCCGCCGTGTACGCCTCGTGCACACCTATGGTGCGGGCCAGCTCGAGCTTGGCGGGTAGCTGATCGACACCGATGACGCGGACATCGTCGTGCGAGAGAGCGGTCAGCACCGCAGCCATGCCCACCCCGCCGAGTCCCACGACGATCACGGTCTCGCCCGATCGTGGTCGTCCGGCGTTGATCACGGCGCCGCCGCCGGTCAGCACCGCGCAGCCGAGCAGCGCCGCGACCTCCGCGGGTACGTCGGCGGGCACCGGAACGACCGAACGGTGGTCGACGACGGCGTGCGTGGCGAAGCCCGAGACGCCGAGGTGATGATGGATCGGCTGACCGTCGCGGGAGAGCCTGCGTTCACCGGTCATCAGGGTGCCGGCCGTATTGGCGGCGGTCCCGGGAATGCACGGGGTGAGCCCGTTGGTCGCGCACGCCTCGCAGGCACCGCACCGCGGCAGGAAGGTCATCACCAGGCGCTGACCGACGGCCGCGTTCGAACCCCCGGGCCCGACCTCCTCGACGACGCCCGCCGCCTCGTGGCCCAACAGCATCGGCACGGGCCGGACTCTGCTGCCGTCGACGACGGACAGGTCGGAATGGCACATTCCGGCGGCTTCGATGCGGACGAGGAGTTCACCCTCGCCCGGGGGAGCCAGGTCGAGGTCGTGCACCACCAGCGGCCTGGTGACGGCGTACGGCCTTTCGAGCCCGATCTGTTCCAGTACGGCGCCGCTGATCCTCATGACTACAGCCTGCCCGCACCGACGCCGAGTCGACAATCCGCCGGCGAATTCGCATTACGCTGCTGATGATGCTGGAAAGGTCCGAGATCCGATTTCTGCCCGTCGGCGGACGCCGGGTGGCGTACGAGGTGCGCGGCAGCGGTCCACCGCTGGTCGCTCCGGCGTGGTGGGTCAGTCACCTCGAACTCGACTGGCAGAACCCCGATTTCCGTCGATTCTGGGACGGGATCGCCGACGGATACACACTGGTCCGGTACGACCGGCTCGGGGTCGGCATGTCGGACCGCACGCTGCACGACAACGACCTGACCCTCGACAGCGAGGTCGCGACGTTGCGCGCGCTCGTCGACGAGCTCGGGCTCGAACGCGTCTCGCTCATCGGCGGCTCGTCCGGGAGCTGCACAGCGGTCGCGTTTGCCGCGGCATTTCCCGAGCGGGTCGAGCGGCTGGTGTTGTACGGGTCGTACCCGGACGGAACGGCGATCACCGCGCCCGGTGTGGGCGACGCGATACTGGCTGCGGTACAAGCACATTGGGGCCTGGGATCACGCCTGCTCGGCGACATCTTCCTCGGTGGGGCCGACGCTGACGAGCACGAGCGTTTCGGTCGGTTGCAGCGTGAGTCTGCGACGGCCGAGACCGCCGCAGCGGTGCTGGCTCTCGTCTACCGGCTCGATGTTCGAGACCGGCTTCCGCTCGTCCGCTCGCCGACGTGGGTGGTGCATCGCCGCGACGATCGTGCCGTGCCGTACCGGCTTGGACGCGAGGTCGCGGCGGCGATCCCGGGCGCGACATTCATCCCGCTGAAAGGAAACGCGCACTTCCCGTGGCATGGTGACGCCGATTCCGTTGTTCGCGCATGCCGCGAAGCGCTGGGACCGGCACCGGCACCGCCGCACGCTACGAGCGCGCAGGAGCAGGTCTTGTCGGCTCGTGAGCGCGAAATCCTCGCGTGCATCGCACGTGGTCTCAGTGATCGCGAAATCGCGGAGCACCTGCTGCTCAGTTCGCACACCGTGCACCGGCACGTCGCGAACATCCGCCGCAAGCTGGGCCGCACTTCACGAACTGCCGCCGTCGCCGAAGCTGCGCGTCTCGGAATGTTGTGAGGTGGCCGCAACGGGCCATCTGCAGAAGATGGCCGTATCGGGCGATGCGCGCGCCCGGTGGCCACGCCTAGCTTTGCGGCATGACCGACATCACCAGCGTCAATTCGACTGCGCGGGAGGACCCGCCATCCGCCGCGTGGCTGCGGATCTTCGCCCTCGTGTACGACCCCTTTCTCTGGCTGGGTGAGACCGCAGGCATGCGTGGCCGGCGTGCAGCCTTGCTCGCTGACGCCTACGGTCGCGTCGTCGAGATCGGCTCCGGGACCGGGCTGAACATCGCACACTATCCGGAGGCGGTCACCGAGCTGCTGCTGACCGAACCCGAGCCAGGCATGCGCAAGAAGCTTTCGCGCCGGACTATCCAAAATCTTTGTGCCACAGAGGTTGTCGATGCTCAAGCAGAGCGGCTGCCATTCGCCGACGAATCAGTGGATACCGTCGTCTCCACGCTCGCCCTGTGCACGGTCGACGACCCCGACGCTGCGCTGCACGAGATTACGCGTGTACTCAGGCCCGGTGGGCAGCTGCTGTTCATCGAACATGTGCGGGCGGGCTCACGGCTGCTGGCGGCGGTCCAGGACAAGCTGGCCGGCCCGTGGCGCCACTTCGCAGGTGGCTGCCGCTGCAACCGCGACACCGTCGGGCGCATGCGCGCCTGCGGCTTCACAGTCGTGGCCCAAGACGTTGTGTGGCGCGGCATGCCGGCGATCGTCCACCCCCTCGCCATGGGTCGTGCGACACGAGAGCACGTCAACCAGATCTGATGCGGCGGCGCCTGCGAGACTGCTGCCATGACCGGTAGCGAGCGGGAGCTCACCAGTGCCGACTTTCCGGTGCACTGGCCGGTGTCGACGAGATGGACCGACAATGACATGTTCGGCCACCTCAACAATGCGGTGTACTACGCATTGTTCGACACGGCGATCAATGGCTGGATCAACACCAACTGCGATATCGACCCGACGGACGTGCCCTGGTTGGGTGTGGTCGCTGAATCGGGATGCAAGTACTTCGCCGAATTGCGTTTCCCCGAGCCACTCTTCGTCGGGTTGGCGGTGGCCCGGCTGGGCACCAGCAGCGTGACATACCGATTGGGGCTGTGGCAGGCGGGTGGACCCGACGAGCCCGTTGCGGCGGTCGGCCACTGGGTGCATGTGTACGTCGACCGGGCGAACCGCCGACCCGTACCGATCCCGGCGGTGATCCGCTCGCTGCTCGAAAAGGCGTGCGTCGACTAG
>JAIEPH010000018.1 GCA_019749805.1 Mycobacteriaceae bacterium
GCGGACGGCAACAACCGGTTGATTCATCAGATGAAAACGGCGACATTTTTCATGGATAATAACGATTATCCATGAAATGGGAGGGAATACGCTGGCGGACAGCATTATTGGTGGCGAGAGCTGTTGGACCACCAGCAAGCCGTTCAATGACGATGTCGAGCCGCCGTCAGTACGACATGAAGAATGTCACGCCGGCCAACGCCACGACGGCTCGGCTTGACCGTCCTGACGGCGCCAGCCTTTTCACTGACTCATCAACACACACGATCACCTGGACCACCACCGCCCCACCACACTTGCGAGAAGGGCGATTGCCAGGCCCACACGGCCGGGGGGGTCTGTTTCGTCACAGTGACGTATCGGACTCGAATCACTTAGTCCCGCAAGCCATTTCGCAAAAAGCAACTGCTGGCTCGATTTGGCGCAGCCGAGCCGCGGCGCACAGCATCGCTACGAGCAGCTACACCAACGGCTTCTTTACGCTCTCGATACCGCTACTGGCGCGGCCGGCGACGACAGCTCTCGCGCCCGGACTGGCGCTCTGGAAGCTGCTCCACCACGCATGCCTACTGGTTGACCATAATCTATGTTATCGGCGAAACCGGTTGTGTCACAAGCATATTGAAGCAACCGCGCTTAGACTTCTGCCAGAGTTTCGTCTGTCATACGTCCGATACGGGAATGCGTCCCAGCGATCCGGAAGCCCTGCGCATGGAGCGCGCAACTCAGATACCGAGAAATTGTCAAGACCTGTGGATCGGGGTTTTCAGGCGACCTCCGTTCCGGCTTGTTCGTTGCCGTCTGAGGGCGGTTGCGGCGGGGTGATGTCGGTGGGCCGTTCAAGCAGTTTGCCTTTGTGGAAGACGGCGCCGGCACGGACGAGGGCGACCAGGTGTGGGGCGTTGACGGCCCGCCACCGGGCCTGTGCGGCGTCGATCAGCTTGTAGGCCATGGCAATTCCGGCCGCGCGTGAGCCCGGTCCCTTGGTGACCTTGGTGCGCAGCCGCACGGTGGCGAAGGTGGATTCGATCGGGTTGGTCGTGCGTAGGTGGATCCAGTGCTCGGCGGGATAGTGGTAGAACTCCAGCAGCGTGTCGAGGTCATCGGTGATCTTGGCGACCGCCTTGGGATATTTGGCACCGAAGTCGACCTCGAAGGCCTTGGCCGCCACCTGGGCCTTGTCGATGTCCTCGGCGTTATAGATGTCCTTGATCGCCGCCAACGCCGCCGGATGCGCGGATTTGGGCAGTGCAGCAAGCACATTGGCCTGCTTGTGAAACCAGCAGCGTTGCTCACGAGTCGCCGGGAAGACTTCCCGAACGGCCTTCCAGAAGCCCAGGGCACCATCGCCGACGGCCAGGACCGGAGCGGTCATGCCGCGCCGTTTACAGTCGCGCAGCAGATCAGCCCACGACTCGGTGGACTCCCGAAAGCCGTCGCTCAATGCGACCAGTTCCTTGCGGCCGTCAGCGCGCACCCCGATCATCACCAGCAGGCACAGCTTGGTCTGCTCCAGGCGAACCTTGAGGTGGATCCCGTCGACCCACAGGTAGACGTAGTCAGTGCCGGACAGATCCCGGCGACCAAACGCGGCGGCTTCGTCTTGCCACTGCGCCGTCAGCCGGGTGATCGTCGACGCCGACAACCCCGCGCCCGACCCGAGGAACTGCTCCAGGGCCGGGGTGAAGTCGCCGCTGGACAGGCCATGCAGGTACAGCAGCGGCAGCACCTCGCTCATCTGCGGGGACTTGCGTGCCCACGCCGGCAGAATCGCCGAGGAAAACCGCTGCCGCTCACCGGAATCGGGGTCGACCCGGCGGTCATTGACCCGTGGCGCTTTGACCTCAACTGCCCCGGCCGCGGTCAGCACCTCGCGGGCTTCGTGATAGCCGTTGCGCACCACCAGGCGGTGGCCGTTCTCATCGAGCTGGTCGGCGAACCGCTCCACATACGCGGCGACCTCAGCTTTCAGCGCCGCGGCCAGCATCTGGCGGGCCCCGTCGCGGACGATCTCATCGAGCAACGACCGCTGGCCGTCCGTCGTGTCGTTGGCCTCCCGGGCATCGTGAACTACGGTGAGCAAGGGCGTACCTTCCCAACCAGCGCGCCAACGCCGGTCTTGATCAGAGCTACTGGACTTTCAGATCATCCTCGGGAAGGTGCGCCCACTTTCACGCCCCCTCACCGAGGCTCATCCACAGGTTCTGATCATTGCTCCAGATACCAGCTATCCGATAGCCGCATCGGCCGCATCAGTTCGATGCCCGTTCGTGTCGGCACCGGCTGGTCTTTCCGCCTCGCAAAGGTGCTCCTCCGATCGGGTCGGTTGCCGTCGTGCTGGACCTACCGGTCGGAACGCGCACGTTTGGCCACGGGCGTGACGGCCGGCTTGCGCCCATTCCAGATCGGACAAATCGGCAGGCCGTGAAATCCCCTCTGACGCAACCTATCGAGGACGCGGCCACCCCGCCGCATTTCGCCACCGTGACGAATTGGACCCACGGCGCTGCTGGTTCACGCTGCGCGAGGCGCTCGACTGACGCAAGTCGACTTGGCCGCCTAGATGTAGTTCGGCACTTCGACGAACTCGCTAGGCCCTGATTTCAGCGCTAACGTCGCCTGAAGCCTGAGCGAAAATCATTCGGGATGCGCGTCTTGATATTGCTGCAGTGCGCGAGCGCCCCACAGCTCCACCCAGTCGACTGAGCCCATGACGGCTAGCTTCGTCTCCCCTAGCCACCTGGCGTGATCGCCTGGGAGCCTGACGCAGTCGTTCGAGTCGAGGTAAGCGCTGCGAAGCATCGGTTGGGTGCGCACCGGCATGCGATCGAGGTGGTCTAACAGGGAGCGGTGGTCAGTCATCGCGATCCCATGGGCACGCCCGAAACGGCGTGCATTGGTTGTGTAACCCGTGGTCGACACCATCACGGCTAAGCTATTCGACGCAAAGGATGCTGAGGCGGTGCGCAGACCAAATAGACGCATTACTGGAGCAAGCCTCACGGGTTGTCGCGATTCGGATTGCTCTTTGCATTCGATCAATATCGTTCGCGGGCCGGTCGAAGTGTCCCATTCACATACCACGATGTCGACTTCGGCTCCCATGAGCCGTATTCGCTGCTGAACGTCAAAGCCTGCTCTCGTAAGGGCATCGATTAGATCGTCTTCGAGCTTCTTGCCACGGGCCTGCGGCGAAAGCTGAGATTGTGCCAGGGAAAGAGATTTGGCAACGCTAACCGGTTCGTCTTCGGCCGCGAGTTCAAACCAGGGAATCGAGTCTGCGTCACCGAGTAGCTGCCTGAATGGGTCTTCAACTTCGGCTGCCATCGGATTATCCATCGTGAGGTCACGCTCGCTCAGAAACTTGCGTCGCTTCTCCAGCAACGCCTGGACCTTCGCGCCGCTATACAAACCGGTCGTGCCAAACTCGTCATCCTTGATCGAAAACAAAACGGTCCGACCGTCATACGGATTCTGCCAGCCATAGTGCTTGGTACTCCGGATCTTCCTGGCTAGTTGCCGGGCAGCCTTCTCATCGACATGCTGCGGATCTACCTGGGTTAGGTCGACAAGTTGACGGCGGAGTTCGACTTGCTCTCCATCGCTGTCGTCGAAGGTTGTCTCTGGTTGACGAAATGCATCCCCCCAATTCAGGGGCAGCTTGATGTCCAATCTCGGCGAGAGTCGACGGTTGTAAGTTCCGAGAAACATTTAGTCCTGCTGTCATGCCGATGACGTGAGCGCTGACGGGCTTGGCCTGCATCTTATCCTTGGCCACGCTCGTAACAGTGACGAATCGGATCAGACGAGTCTCGCGATCTCGCTCGTCAGCCGAAGCGCCATCCTCGATCGACGAACAGCGGCACAAAATGCGGAGGAATGAACAGGCGATCCTCGGGCCGCGGTATGCGAAAGTAGTGCTGCGCCTGCAGAATAACGTCGTCGCTGCGGCTGAGGTCGATCACCGCACGGTCGGGCGCCTGGCGCCGGGCGAGGAAGCGGATCTCGAATGCCTCGAGTCGCAGCGGGTTGGTCTTCTCGAACACCCCCGTTTCGCCCGTACGCGCCCGCCCGGTGAAGTCACGCGCGCGGCGCAATGATCCTGACGCATTGACCACATCGGGCGCGGTTCCCGGAGCGAACACGGCGTCCACAAGGTTCACGTTGCGGAAAGGATCAATGTTCGGCCTTGCTGAACGTCGATGTGTACGACGACGTCCGAGAACGTTCCGTCAGCATTTTGAAAGCCGCCGACCTTCACCTCCGCCGTATCGCCGCGGGTGTCGGATTCGAAATACCGGAATGTCGTGCCCTCGCTGGTCTCCCACGGATCGACTCGCTGCGCACCGTGCGGGAGTGGAACGTCCGGTTCGTCGGTGGCCATGGCTCGAACTGTACAAGTCGTGGTAACCAGCCCGAGAGCACAGAATCGCGAACGCACCGCACAATGAGAGTGTGACCGACCCCAGCCAACCCAGCCGCCAAGTGCCGAAGCGCCGGCCTGCCGTTATCAAAGACCTGACGCTGCTGGTGCGGGTTCCCGGGCGGCCGGAATATATCCGGGCCTTCACCGCCGCTGAACGGGCCGAGGCCTCGGACTACGCGGCTGCTACCGACGGAGTCATCGACGACCTGCCGGTCTAAGAATCCCCAGCTGTATACGGATGATGTGTGTGGTGTCCACCAGAGGACATCATCGCCGCCACACGTGGACCTTTTCTCGGGGCGAAAACGGCGCGTCCTCAGGCCCCTTTACGTACGGCGCAATCCATTTCGGCTTGCGCTGACTGTTGCCGGGCCCGTGCGGCTGTTGGCGCCAAAATCCGTCCGGCCATCCCACCAGGAAACGCTTTTGATATTCGCGGCCGGACTTTCGGGCTTTAGAGCGCACGTCAGCTAAGGCGCGGCGCAGTTCAACCAGCGTGACGTTCGGCGGTTCTGGCCTTAGCGCCGGCTCGTCGGAGGTTTCACGTCGGCGCGGCTCCACCGCTCCTTTGATGTTGTGTGTCTCGGCGACCGCTGGCTGGCCCATGATGAGCCAGGCCGCGCCGACGACGGACACAAACTCGAATGCCTCCGGCGAGCCGACCACTTCGTCGGTGCGCGGTTCGTTGGGCCGCAGTACCAGAGTGTGCGCGCCCCACAACGGAGAGCTGACGCCGAAAGGCTCTAGCAGTTCAGGGTTTTTCGTCAACCGTGATGCGGGAACGATCTGCATGATTCCGTCGGGGCTCGTCCACCACCACACCGCATCCCAAGGCACGTCCAGGGTGTATTTGAGAGCTTTGCCGTAGGGAACCGTGCCAGCTGGCTTGGCGAAGCACATGAATCCGTTCGGGGCTGGTGCGGCCGCCGCGGGCGTCCACTCTGGAAGAGCGGCAGAGGCATCGAGAGCGACATCGACCATGTCGCGGGAAACCCAGTACAGCTTGGCACTGCGCATGGCCTCGTTTTCGGCGGCCATGGTGTCGATCGCGTCGGCGAGCTTGGACTGCAGCCGCTGCATCCGCCTGGCTGTGCGCTCATCGCCCGTCGCCTCCAGGCCCTTAGAGTGGTTGTGCACGGTCGTGTCGATGGCGTTGCACCACCTTCGACGGATCTCAGGCACACTTGTTGCCGCCCACGGCACTTCATGACGTTTGCGGCTCACTGTGTGGCTCCTCTCCCCGACTCTGGGTGGTCGTATCAGTCGGCGCGATGCACAGGGCGCGTTTTCTGCTATTCGACTGCATCGGCGATGGGTCGATTCTGCCTGCTTTGGCCTTGAGTCGGGCAGCCAGCCACGCGCCGACTTAGTGTCGGTCGGCGCTGACATACTGCTCTTCGAAAGGCCGAGCGTGGAGTGGACGTGCTGATATCGAACCTCCCGGGACCGTCACAGTCACGGGTTCCCGGTCGTGTGATCCGGATCATCACGCATCGATGGAACGCTTGTTCGAATCGAGAATGGAGGACCGTTCGTGTCTGACAATGACGTTCCTGAGCATCTGGTGAGCGTGGTGGGCGCTCTGCGAGCGCTTACCGTCGAGACCCGCACATCAGCCGAGCGCGAGGTGCGCGATCACCTCCTTGGCATGAGCACATTAGCGCTACGCGAGCTCGGCTTCACCGACGCCCATATTGCACGTGAGTTCGGCTGCAGTGCGCAGACCCTGAACACTTGCGTAAAAGGAATCGACTTTTGGTTGGATGAGCGCGCTGCCCGCTACCGAGAAATCCGTGACCGCTGGGATCGAGCCCGACGGAACGCCAGCCCCTGGTACCAACTGGATTCGGTCAGCGAGAGCTGTGACGTCGTTACCCGCCACAACATCGAAACACCGGACTGGCCGCTGCGGATCGAGGCGCTCGACCTGCCGGCGGCCGAGATCGTCCATCAGCGCAGCGGCGAACGGATCGTCGTCTACTCGCTGCAGCGGTGGAAAGGCACACCATGCCCCACTGCCACCGACCCTGTCGCGTGGGACATGGTGGGCCGGTACCACATCGAGTTCATCAGCGCTGCCGGCGAACGAGGGTCCATAAGTCCTGAGTTGCTCGACCTACCGACGACACGGTTCGCCGGTAATGAGCCATCCCGAAGCCGCGGCAGCGACGGCTACGGCGTCTTCCATCAAATCCTGCTGGCAATCCGCCGCCGCCACGGCGTGCTTCCCCCTTACAAGAACGCGTTTGGCCTCTTCCTCATACATCCGCACGCGAGTTGACCGGAATCGACCCAGCAGGGCCGCCCCACCAGGCCGCCCCAGCTGCCGGCTCTCAGCCAGGGGTGGCCGTCTTTGGGGGCGTGACTGGCTTTGGTGCCACGCTGATTGGCGACCTTGTCGCTGGCGTGCGGGTCACGCCGATTTCGGGTTCGCTCGTCTGAGACGGCCCGGTCTGGCGCGGCCAGTACTGCCGGGGTGGCGCCACGGGGTTGCGGGTGTCGGCCGCCGGCGGTGGCGGCGGTGGCGGTGCCGGCGGTCGGGGCCGGGACGTCGGGGCGCGGCTCGCGCTGGGCTGTGCGCTGGTTGACGCCTCTGGCGCAACGCTTGTCGGCGCATCGTGGCTGGTCTCCGCTGTTTGTCCAGTGAGCAGCAGCAGGCCGATCACGATGGTCACGGCCGTGGTGACAATAAACGCGATGCTGGCCCGCCTGGTCCTATACCAGGGCCGCGCAGCCATCATCGAGCGCCAGTCGCGTGCGCTTGTAGGTCGATCCGGAGCCGGCCGGTCGCGCTCGACCCGCGGAGCGGGGGCGACCAGATACCCGCCGCGCTCCCCCATTTCACCTCCGCCCGGACCGGTGAAAAGCGCGGCACCACCGACCCGGGCCGAGTCTCCGCGCCCACTGCCGGGCCAGGTGTGGCTACCTGATACCGGCGGGTCGGCGCGCGCCGCCGTGTTGTCGATGGACGGGATGGAGGACGCCGCGCTGTGGGTATGGTCGTTGATGACGGCTTCTGTGATCGGTTCGATTTTGGCCGGATCCAGCACCTGATCGCGGCCGAGAGTCAGGTCGATGACGTAGGCCAACTCCACGGCCAGTCCGCGCATCCCCGGCCCCAGCCCCTGGTCGGGTTTTATCGCGTGTACGGCCACGATCTGGACCCACAGGAACTCCCCGACCGCGTCGCGGCCGAGAAACTCCCGTTGGCAGCGGTCAGGGTTAAAGCCGGCAGGAAACCGGTACTTCACTGGTTCCTCGAGGCGCGCGCACCAGTACTCGCCACAACCCTGCGCATCGGTGAGGCAGCGCAGCGTTGTCGCGGACATCGGCAAGGCTGCGCGAAGCTCCTCCGGACCGCGTGCTGCGGTGCGGATGATGAACGTCGACACGCTGTGCCCCTCCCTCTGTGTCGTGTCTCGTTTCAGATGTGGCGCATCAGGGTGGCGCCGGTGGCATCCTGCCCGATCGACAGCCGCGCCGATCCGATGGTCATTGGGTTGTGCTTGTTGACGATGTGTTCCGCTGTGTTGCTTGGCATCTCGGGACGTAAGCGGTCAATCGCGCTGATCTTGTAGTGATATTGAGCGGACGTATTCCGACTGCCGTCTCGAAACCACCGACCGGTGTCAGCCCACCCGTGCTCAACTCGTTAGCTTTCAGCGCCCAGGCGACGGACGTCTTCGACCCACGGGTCGGCCAGCATCGCGGCGATCGAGTCAATGATCTCGGCATCCGGGTGTCGGTCGCGGTTTCGCAGGCGCCGTGAGACGGTCTCTATGCGCTGCAGTAGCCCGCGGAAGGCCGCCGCAGCTGCCTCCGAATACGTAGCGGCCGCATCGGCCTGCGGCTTGGTGGTCGAGTCGAGGGATGCGGATCGCGACTCATTGGACAGGTACATGGCGTGCTCCTGCACAATCTGCACGAGACGGTCGATGAGAGCGACATCAAGCGCGATGTCTGACTCGCCGTCATCAGCCATACCGACTTCTAGCACGTGATCAATGTGTTGCAGCGCGTTGAGCGCATTCTCGATATGCAGATTTTGGGCGCGAATCTCCAATGGCGGCACCGGAATCGACAAAACGTGCGTCGATGCTGCGCGAGCTTCTGCGACCTCTGCTCGGCGCACCGCTTCATCAGCAGCTGCGCGCGCACGTGCGATCTCGGCTTCTGCGGCATCGCGGGCAGCAGCAACCTCACCGCTGGCCCATCCGCGCGCGGCGGCGACCTCAGCGGCCGCGTCGGCGCGGGCCCGCTCGCTTTCACCGCGCAGCCGCGCAATCGCTTCTTCTGCCTGAGCCCGTTCAGCAGTACGCTCGCCGGCCCGCTCTTCGGCGCGCGCCTCCGCAGCGATGACCTGTTCCCTTGCTGCCGCGACCTCGGCGGCCGCGTCGGCTTTTGCCTGCTTAAGCTCGTTGCGGACTCGCTGCACCGCCTGTTCGTGCGCGCCGCGCTCGGTGGCCCGCTCCGTGGCCCGCTGCTCTGCACGCGCCTCGGCCGCGGCGAGTTCCTCACCGGCAGCGGCTAACTGGGCGGCCGCGTCGGCGCGACTCTTCTCGAGCTCGCCGCGCAATTGTTGCACGACCTGTTGGTGTGCCTCCCGCTCGGCCGCCCGTTCAGCCTCCTGGTGGGCAAGCTGTGTCCGTGTGGTGCGGGCCTGTTCACGCGCTGCGGAGGCCGTCCGCGCGGATTCCCCAGCCTCATCCCGAGCCACCGCAGCTGCCGCCTCAGCGTCCAGCTTGTCCTGGTGGGCCTTACTTGCGCGGTCCTCGGCCACCCGGCGCAGATGGTCGGCCTCGACGAGCTGCATCACCGGCGAAAGGCGTTTCCTTGGCGGGCCACCACGTTTGCGGCGCTCGACAAGTTCAGGCTCGCTCATCGCCGCAACCGCGACCAACTCAGCCGGTGGGTTCGTTCCGCGCCGCTGGGCGGCCGCCACGGCGCCGACAGCAGCGCGGCGTGTCAGGGCGGCCCACGCACCAACGTCAAGGTCTTCGATGTGTTGCCGGGTCGTCGTCATCGCCGACGACGCCGCCCGCCAACGGCTACTTCGGCGGTACCCGCCGGTGCCTCGTCGGCCGCTGTGGCCGACTGCTTTTCGGGTTCCTCCGGCGTCGACCGCGCAGGCTCCGTACCAGGTTTACCGTCCCCGGACACCGCCGATGTCGCCGCGGCGAGTTCAGAAAGCGGCCCGCCCTGCTGCGCCAGCACCAGAGCGAACTGGTTTTGGTAGACCACCACCGCACTAGCGAGGGTCTCATCTCCGAGCCGTTCGGCATCGCGCAGCAGCCCCCACACAAGCTCCACGGCCAGCTCCGGCCCCAGCCCCAAGGTGGCGCCCTCGCTGGCCGCCGGTTCAATGCCTGCGGTTTCCACCAGCCACTTCAACGTCTCCCAGCTTCGCGCCACCTCCACGGCATGTTGCTCATCGTGGCGAGCTTCCTGGTGGTGGCGATCACGCTGCTCGAGCTCCTGGTTGAACCGCTTGCCCGACCGGCGAACGCCGTACAGGACAGCGCACAACACGATGACCGCCCCCACGACCGCCGCCGCGCCCGCGAACCCTGGTGAAACGATGAACTCGGCCATGGGCACGAGCTGCGGCATTGCTTGCATAGCGGCGGTCACCACATCATTGTGCCGACCGGTGCGGCGGCGAGTCTACGTACGTGCAGGCCCATCCCTGCCCCGTAGGCGTCGGCCTGAGCTTCTGCCCGCGGCACCGCTCGCGGCGTCGTCGTGTCCGTCGTGGTTGACATCACCGAATGGTAGAACCATCTCCCAACAGTTTCTGGAATACGCAAGCCCAGCCGAGGCGGGCCGACCCCGCCGCGGCGGCGTTTGGACTCTTGCACCTCGGCAATCCAGCACCGCCCGCGAAAAAGTTGGGTGTGGAGATGTCGGTGCCAGCCGGGAGAATCAGAGTCATGACCGATTGGATGCGTCACTCACGATGGCAGCAGGTACGCATTGGCGCAGAGGCCTTTGCGGAATACCTCGACACCACCGCCGAAGCTATCCACGACGTGTTGGCCGACGGCAGTGCGTCTTTCCCCAAGCCCGCCGATGAGAAGTACGGTCCGCGGTGGACCGAATATCAGGTATTCAGAACGATTCTCGACCACTATCCCGGTCTCGCCGATCGGGTGCCGCGGCTGTTCCCCGCGGCTGCGCCCCTCGCGCCGGCGCAGTTCCTCGGCGCCGAACGAGTTCGGTTAGGCGCGGTCGCCGACGGCGTGCGCGACCAGTTTGTCGTGCATTACTGGCAGCCGGCTGATGACCGCGGCGTCGTGGCCATTGCCTACCCAGGCAGCTACGTACACGCCACCAATGCTGAGGATCTCGCCGAGGATCTACTCAAATCCCTCGCGGTCTCGGCGGTGGCGGTGCCGTGCGGCATGCGCGGCCCGCTTCCCCGCGGCGAGCTCGGCGACACCCAGCCCGTGGTAGGTGTGGCCGATCATTCCGCCACTGTGCTGTGCAAGGGCCGATGGCACTGGTTCGATCTTGCGCCGTTGCTGTGCGTTGACCTTCCCTGGTGGCCGCTGGGCCTGACTGACCTTGAGGTCATACTCGCCTGGCGGCCCGGTGATCCACCGCGACGAGTGAAGGCCGCGCACTGGGAGAGCGGCGGGGCGGCCTGGCTGACGCGCGCCGCCGAGACGGCCGAGCCCGCCACGAAATCCGTTCTCGCCACGATTACTTCGTGGGTTGACTACCAGATCTGCAATGACTGCGGCCTCACCCCTGACGGCCTCGATGACCTCATTGAGCGGCCGGGGCTGCGCCGCGCTGCGGTCGCTGATCTGCCCACACACCACAGCGAATTTGCGCCCGAGGACGCGGCGCGCGCGCTGCACCACATCGTCGAGGATCCGACCACCGCTTACTGGGCAGCGCGCATCGGGTCGATCTACGACGCATGGCTGCCGCTGGTGGCGGGCTGGAACATCCTCATCCTGAACCGCGACGAGCTCAGCCGACCGGGCCACGAATGGTGCAACCGGCTCGTGCCGGTGCCGCCTGAACGGCATGACGAACTCGGTTTCGCCGCATTATCAGGCGTCATGGCCGCCAAAGATGCGTCACCGCACCAGTGGTGGTCGGACCCGCTCAACCCCGACATGTGGGCCATCACTGACGAGAACGGCACAGTCTTTGCCACCATCGGTACGCGCGTGCCCGCCGCCGGCCAACTCACCGAAGTCCAAGTCGGCCACCCGCTTGCCAGCAGCGCCAATGCGCAACCCGTGTTTTTCCGCGATAGCACCGGCGCCGCCTGGCCGATGCCCGCACCCACGTCGTGGTGCTACTACTACTGGACCGCAGTCCAAGACGACCACGCCGAGAGGCTTGTCGCCGCCATCATCACACTGTGTGAGAACGCAGCCGCCGACACCCGTGGCGGCCATCACCGGCGAGACGACATCGTCGACACCGACCTGCTACGCCACATTGTCGCGACCCCTCCTCCGTTCACCCTCACACGCGCCGACATCGAGCGCATGCGCTGATCCGCCCGCTCGGCGCCACGGCCGCAGACTTTCGCGAATGCCGAATTCCACACCGCAGTACCGCATTTCCTACGCCATAGCTTAATGTCGAGCGCCGGTGGGCGAGCTATCCGGGCAACCCAATGCGGCTGGGATCGGTGTCCTCACGCAGCCCTTTCCAGGAGGTGTGGCGCAGACCGCGGCCGGGCCTGTAATTGCGGTAGGCGACTTCCCCGACGTGGTTGGGCTCAACCCAGCGGATCCCGTGATCCATCGCGGGCGCGTTGACCACCGGCGGTGTGCGCCGCTGGATGCGATGCAGCAGCCCGAAGAGCTGACGGCGCGCGGATTCACTGAACCCGGTGCCGACCTGGCCCACCAGGACAAGCCGGCCTTCACCATCGCGGCCAGCGATCAGCAGCGACCCGACGCGGCCGGCAGGTCCGCTCGACGGCAGGTATCCGGCAATGATCAGCTCGGCGGTCGCACGGAGCGGGCATTTGAGCCACAGGTTGGATCGGCCCGGCCGGTACGGGGAGTCGACGCGTTTGACCACGATGCCCTCGACTGAGTTCTCGGCGGCCACCTCGAGCATGACCGCCGGGGACACGTCGGTCCAAAAGCGCGGCACTGTCAGCGTTTTGGAGGTCTCCACCACGGCCAGGCTGTCCAGCAGGGCCCGCCGCTCGAGGTACGGCCACGTGACGATGTCCTCGCCGTCTCGGGCCAGAACGTCGAACGCGAAAAACCGCACGGGCACCTGGCGTAGCAGCTCCGGTTTAGGCCTGCGCTGCTGTGGCCATCGCCGCTGCAGCCGCTCAAATGACGGTCTGCCAGCCTGGTCCAAGGCAACGATCTCGCCGTCGAGCACCACCGGGCGGCCGCCGACCGCGCCCGCCACACCCGAGGCCACTTCCGGGAACGTCCGTGTCACGTCGGCACCGTTGCGCGTGAACACCGTCACGCCGTCGTCGATGACGACCATCGCGCGTCTAGTTGACTGAACTTCGGCGAGCCTTCCGATGGAGTGGCTGCGGCGGGCGGAGGATCCGGCTATGGGCGAGGTGGGTCGGGTGGAGTCGGCGCCGAGCGGGTTGCCGTGGCGGGTGATCTTCCCCGATGCCGAGCATCCCGGGGCGACGTCATACCTTCGCGAACTGGCGGCGTCTGATTGCAGTCCACTCACAGTTCGAAGTTACGCGTTCGACCTTCTGCGGTGGTTCCGTTTCCTGCATGACCGCCTGATCAGTTGGGAGCGAGCCGAGCGCGTAGATGTCCGCGCGTTCGTCGAGCACTTGCGGGCGGCGCCCAATCCGCAACGTCTTCGCCGACGACCGGATGGGCCGCCACCGGGGTCGGTGAACGCAGTGACCGGCAAGGCGGAGTTGTCCGGCAAGTACGCCCCCCGCACCATCAACCATCAGCTGTCAGTCTTATTCGGGTTTTATGACCACGCCTGTGCCGTCGATCTGGGTCCGCTGGTGAATCCCGTTCCTGCACAACGTGCTAGGCAAGGTGGCCGACCGCATGCGCACCACAACCCGATGGAAGACTTCGCTATCTTTCGGCGCGCCAACTACCGGCAGAAGACCCCACGGCCGGTGTGGCGGGCGATCCCCGATGACGCCGCCGCAGCGCTGTTTAACGCGTTGCGCAGCCACCGCGATCGAGCGTTAGTGAGTTTCTATCTGTCCTCGGGTGTGCGGGCATCGGAGCTGCTCGGTTTGCGTCACGGTGATCTGGATGCCGGCCGCTACACAATCACGGTCACCAGCAAGGGCAGCCGCATGCGGGAGACCGTTCCGGCCTCAGTGGACTCATTCGTATGGCTGGCGCTGTATTTGGCTGGACGCCCGCCGATCGAGCCGGGTGGTCCGGTGTGGTGGACCCGACGCTCTCAGCCTGCACCGCTGAACTACCACGCAATGCGCGCGGTGCTGCGCCGCGCCAACGCCAGCTTGGGCGCGAACTGGTCGTTGCACGACTTCCGCCACACCGCCGCCGCGCGGATGCTGGCCGACCCCGCGTTCACGCTGGTCGACGTGCAAACCGTCCTGCGGCATGCCAGCGTGACGACCACTCAGATCTACACCCAGCCTCGCCTGGAAGATTTGATCGGCAAGGTCCTTGAGCATCACGCCCGACCGAAGATCGAAGCATCGACGATCGAACCTGCCTACGACCCCGCAGCGGTCCGAGAACTGTTGGGGCTGCCGAATTGAGCGCTGAGGACATCCGATCACCGCAACGCCGGCAGGCCGCCGCGACGCGGCGGGCGATGAGCCCACAGGTCCAGCTGCTGTCACGGCCTGATTCACCGCATCTGCAAGCGATCCCAGCAGACAGCCGGTTCGGCCCCGCCGGCCTGGCCCGGCCCCTGTGGGGCTACGACGCCAACCACGCGCCCCCATCACCGCCAGAGGGCGCCCGCGGTGTGACGATGCAGCATCTCACCATCACTGAGTTGTGCGACGTCGTAACCGAGCGCCACCGGACGCTGCCACCCCAGCAGCTTCAGCCGATGGTTCGGGGAACGCAGGCCCTGCTGGGTGTCCTGGCTCAATATTCAGGGCAGACGTGGGAGGAGCGGTGGCTGGCCAGCGGTTACGACGCCGCTCCGCGCACCTGGATCGAGCATGATGCGTTGCCGCACTACGACCATTGGTCACCCACGCTCAAGGCCCTCAATGCGCTACTGCGCGTACGCGCACTGCGGCCGTCCTACAGTTGGCTGTTGGATTCCAAGCAGCGGGTAGCCCTCGGCAGGTTCCTCGACAGCAATGGCGGGCCGGACTTGGAACGGTTGCGTACGCTGCCCGCCTACCGGGACGCGGTGCCCAAATACCAGGACGACGCCGAAAAGGCATTGGCGCGGGTGATGATCCGCACCGGGAAGAACATCGGACAACTGTGCGGCGACGATCTGCTGTTCTACGCCGACGTGGTGCGCACCTCGGGGCGACAGCGCCGCGAACACCTCATCTGGGAGCTGTTGGTCGCCCTGGGCCCCTTGGCCGAGGAGGCGCCTACGCTGCGGGCGACGTGGTCGGCGCGAGGCAACACACGCCAACACAGCGCTGCGACGCTAGTCGATCGATACGGCATCCCCGCCTCAGGAGTGCGCGACCTCCTCGTGGGCTACCTCGAGGAGCTACAGCCCAACATGGACTACAGCTCGCTGGAGGGACTTGCCTACCGCCTGGCCCGATTGTTCTGGTGGGAGATCCTGCAGATCAATCCGGACCAAAAGGACCTGGCGATCTCGGCCGAGGTGGTGACGGCGTGGCGGGAACGGTTGGCGATGACCCTCGACGGCCGCCCGCGACGCGAAGTGCACTCGATCCTGTTCGCCATCCGCGGCATGTACCGCGACCTGGCCGAGTGGTCGCACGACGACCCCGTCCGCTGGGGTGTCTGGGTCGCGCCGTGCCCAGTACCGCGGGCGCTCAGTCGCGCGGCGGCCAAGCAGAAACGCCGCCAGAAGGCCTCCATGCAGGATCGCACCCGCATGCTTACCCCGCTGCTGCCGGCACTCCTGGCTGCGGCTACAGCGCATAAGGACCGCACCGCAACGCTTCTGCAGCGTGCCTTGACCTGCACGCACGACCAGGAATTCGTCATCGACGGCTTCACCTTCCTTCGGCACTGCCCACCCTTGCGGCGCGACGGCGACGCCCGCGCCCGGATTTGGGCGCACCTGGCACCCGGACAGCAGCGGCCGGGATGGATCCGAGGCAGTGCCGAGCGCATCGACGTAACCGCGCTCGAAGAGGAGGGCTTCTGGGGTTGGGCGCTCGTGGAGACACTGCGTCACACCGGCATTCGCATCGAGGAACTTCTTGAACTGACCCAATTATCGCTGCGGCACTACACCGCCTCCATAACGGCCACGCTGGTGCCCTTGCTCCACATCGTGCCGTCCAAGACCGATTGCGAGCGGCTGATCCCGATGACTCCGGAACTGGTCGGAGTGCTGTTGGAGGTTTTGCGCCGCGCCAAGGCCGGCAAGGATCACGTGCCGCTGTCGATCGCCTACGACACCAACGACAAGGTCCACAGCGAACCGTTCCCGCACCTGTTCGCACGCCCTCTGGGTACCCGTCACGAAGTGCTGGGACGGCACTACGTGCGCCAGATTCTGGTCCACCTCGCCACGATCGCCGGGCTCACCGATGCCGGTCGACCGGTGCACTTCACCCCGCACGACTTCCGCCGACTGTTCGCCACCGATGCCGTCAACAACGGTCTGCCGCTGCACATCGCCGCAGCGCTACTCGGACATCTCAACCTCGACACCACCCGCGGCTACACCGCCGTGTTCCCCGAGCAGATCGTCACCGCCCATCAGGCGTTCATCGAACGTCGCCGCCAACTGCGCCCATTCGAGGAGGCGACAGTCGCCGACGACGACGAATGGGCCGATTTCGAAGAGCACTTCCTACTGCGCCGCGTTGCCCTCGGCGAGTGCCACCGCCCCTACGGCACACCCTGCGTCCACGAACACGCGTGTACCCGATGCCGGTTCCTGCGCGTCGACCCCGCCCAGTTGGGCCGCATCAACGAGATGACCGAGAACGCCGAGCAGCGCCTCGTCGAAGCAAAGGACCGAGCATGGCTCGGCGAGGTCGCCGCCCTCGAAGAAAGCATCAAGCATCTGCGCGTCCGCCAATCCGAGGCCCAGCAACGACTTTCACACGGCGGCAACCCGTTCGCCGAGCAGAGACCACAATGAGACGATGAAGCTTCCCGTCATGCCGCCGGTCTCGCCAATGCTGGCCAAGTCGGTGCCGACAATCCCCTCTGGTGCCTCCTATGAACCGAAGTGGGACGGCTTCCGATCGATCTGCTTCCGCGACGGCGACGAAGTCGAACTGGGTAGCCGCAACGAGCGGCCCCTGACACGGTACTTCCCCGAACTGGTCGCCGCCGTCACCGCCGAACTGCCCGAGCGTTGCGTGATCGACGGCGAGATCATCATCGCCACCAACCACGAGCTGGATTTCGAAGCACTGCAACAACGCATCCACCCCGCCGATTCGCGAGTACGGATGCTCGCCAAGCAGACCCCTGCGTCCTTCGTAGTTTTCGATCTACTCGCCTTGGGCGACGATGACTACACCGGGAAACCGTTCACCGAGCGGCGCGCCGCACTCGTCACGGCCTTGGCCGACTCCGGGCCCTCGGTTCACCTAACTCCTGCGACGACGGATCTCACGACGGCGCATCGGTGGTTCGAAGAGTTCGAGGGGGCGGGTCTCGATGGCGTCGTCGCCAAGCCCCTGACGGCCACCTATCAACCCGACAAGCGGGTCATGTTCAAGATCAAGCACCAGCGGACCGCCGACTGCGTCATCGCCGGTTACCGGGTGCACAAGGCCAGCCAGGACGCGATCGGCTCCCTGCTGCTCGGGCTCTACACCGACGACGGCACCCTCGCCTCCGTCGGCGTGATCGGCGCGTTCCCGATGACCAAGCGCCGCCAGCTGTTCACCGAAATGCAGCCGCTGATAACCGCATTCGATGACCATCCGTGGAACTGGGCCGCCCACGAAGCCGGTGACCGCACACCCCGCAAGAACGAAAGCTCCCGCTGGAACGCCGGCAAGGATCTCTCGTTCGTCCCGCTGCGACCCGAGAGGGTCGTCGAGGTCCGCTACGACCACACGGAAGGCGACCGGTTCCGCCACACTGCGCAATTCAACCGCTGGCGGCCCGACCGCGACCCACGCTCGTGCACCTACGCCCAACTCGAACAACCAGTTGTCTTCCGGCTCGACGACATCATCCCCGGCCTCGGCTCAAGGGCCTAAGACGCCGTCGCGCCGTCGGCATGGGACTCTGCAGCGACTTTGTTTTGACATCGGACGAGTGAGCCCAGCGACCCCTGGCGATTGATAGGCGTTTGCGGCTATCATCGTTGAATGGCGATGACAAAAGGACGGGCTACTTCCCCATCGGCCGCGGATCTGGCGCCGGCGGCAGCGCTGTTTCGCGGCCTATCGGATCCCACCCGGTTGGCGATCCTGCAGCGCCTCACCGAAGGGGAGGCCCGGGTGGTGGATCTGACCAGGGTGTTGGGCACTGCGCAGTCGACTGTGTCGGCGCATCTGGCCTGCCTACGCGAGTGCGGCCTGGTCACCGGGCGCCCGGAAGGCCGGCAGATGTTCTACTCCCTGACTCGCCCCGAGCTGATGGATCTGCTCGCGTCGGCGGAATCGCTGCTGGCCGCGACCGGCAACCAGGTGGTGCTGTGCTCTATCTACGGAGCCGATGCGACGAAGAAAGCGACGGTGACCAAGAAATGAGTAACACCTGCGGTTGCGGCGGAGACGAGGCCGACGTCAGCGAGCAGTCCGAGGAGCAGGCCGAATCCCTGTGGCAGGTTCGGGAACTGCAGTTCGCGGCCGTCGCGGGCGTGTTCCTGCTGGCCGAGTTGATCGCCGGCGGGGCAGGTGCGCCGCCGACGGTCGTGCTCACGTTGGAAGCGCTCGCCTTGGTTGTCGGCGCCTATACCTTTGTGCCGTCCACGCTCAAGCGTCTGGCCAAAGGCAGAATCGGGGTGGGCACGTTGATGACCATCGCCGCTGTGGGCGCGGTGCTCCTCGGCGAAGTCGGCGAAGCCGCGATGCTGGCGTTCCTGTTCTCGATCAGCGAGGGTTTGGAAGAGTATTCGCTGGCCCGCACCCGTCGCGGACTGCGCGCCCTGCTGTCGCTGGTGCCTGACCAGGCCACCGTTCTGCGAGACGACACCGAGATGGTCGTGTCCTCAAGTGAATTGCGTGTCGGCGACCGAATGCTAGTCAAGCCCGGCGAGCGGATCGCCACCGACGGCATCATCCGGAACGGCCGCACCGCGCTGGATGTCTCGGCCATCACTGGTGAGTCGGTGCCCGTGGAAGCCGAACCGGGCCACGAGGTGTTCGCCGGCTCGATCAACGGCACCGGCGTGCTGGAGGTCGAGGTCACCACCACCTCCGAGGACAACTCGCTGGCCCGCATCGTGAAGATTGTGGAGGCCGAACAGTCTCGCAAGGGCGCCTCTCAGCGATTGGCCGACCGCATCGCCAAACCGCTGGTGCCCGGGGTGATGATCGCCGCGGCCCTGATTGCAGTGATCGGCAGCCTGCTCGGCGATCCGGCCGTGTGGATCGAACGTGCTCTGGTGGTACTGGTCGCGGCCTCGCCGTGCGCGTTGGCGATCTCGGTGCCCGTGACCGTGGTCGCCGCGATCGGTGCGGCCAGCAAGCTCGGTGCGCTGGTCAAGGGTGGGGCCGCGCTGGAGGCGCTCGGCGCGGTGCGCGGCGTCGCCCTGGACAAGACCGGCACCCTGACCGCCAATCGGCCCGCTGTCATCGAGGTGGCCACCACCCACGGCGCCACTCGCGAGCAGGTGCTCGATCTGGCCGCAGCGCTGGAAGCGCGCAGTGAACACCCGCTGGCCGCGGCGATCCTGGCCGCCGTCAACGAGGTCACCCCGGCTACTGACGTGCAGGCGGTGACCGGCGCCGGGCTCACCGGCCGCCGCGACGGCAACACGATTCGCCTGGGCCGCCCCGGGTGGCTCGATGCGGGCGCGTTGGCGGATGCCGTGGTACGGATGCAGCAGGCCGGCGCCACCGCCGTGCTCGTCGAAGACAACGGCCAAACAGTCGGCGCGATCGCCGTGCGCGACGAACTCCGTCCCGAGGCGGCCGAGGTCGTCGCCCAGCTGCGCCGCGACGGCTACCACATCGCGATGCTCACCGGCGACAATCACACCACCGCCGCCGCGCTCGCCAAAGATGTCGGTATCGACGATGTGCACGCCGAGCTACGTCCCGAGGACAAGGCGCGGCTCATCGAAGAGCTGCGTGCCCAGCGCAACACAGCCATGGTCGGCGACGGGATCAACGACGCCCCCGCCCTGGCCACCGCCGACCTCGGTATCGCGATGGGGGCGATGGGCACCGACGTAGCCATCGAGACCGCCGACGTGGCATTGATGGGTGAAGACCTGCGCCACCTGCCGCAGGCATTCAGCCACGCCCGCCGCGCCCGACGGATCATGCTGCAAAACGTCGGCCTGTCACTTGCGCTGATCATCGTGTTGATACCGCTGGCGCTGCTCGGTGTGCTCGGTCTGGCCGCCGTCGTGCTGGTCCACGAGCTGGCCGAGGTCGTCGTCATCGCCAACGGTGTGCGCGCCGGCCGCGCCAAGCCCCTGCCCCTTGCACCGGCCGACCAACCAGCAACAGCCCACACAGCAGCGGCGCCTTCATGATCGGCGGGAGTTGTCCGACAATCTCCATCAGCGCACACGCCCCGTGGCAGGGAAAGCGAACCGGGCTGAGGCCGCATGCCAACCCACACACCACCACACCGCGCACACAGGGCCGGTCAAGGGCATATCCGCGGGCGGTCGGGTCGCCGGAGCGGCACGGATCGCCACGCCGTGTTGGATCCGCCCCGAAAACCGCCCTTGCTATACCCGCAGGGGTATTGGAGAATAGGGTTCACGCTGAGAGGTAGCAGGAAAATGATCCTCGAGCCAATGCCGCCGAACTACGGAGACAGGCACTTTCTGGTTTCGGCACGGCTTGCGGGCATGTTGAGGCACATCGGCCCTACCGCCCGAGCGCCCTGCCAGTCCATCGTGGTGTCAGGTGAGACATTTCCCGGCCAGTCAGATGAAAGGGGTTCACCACCATGATGTACGGCACAGACGACTGCATGTGGGGCGGTTGGGGATGGGGCGGCTGGATCCTCATGGGCGTGGTGATGGTGCTGTTGTCGGCCGCCCTGATCACCGCGGTCGTGCTGGCCGTTCGGCATCTCGCCGGTAGCGATGCACAGCGCAACCGCACGGATTCAGGGACCTGGTCGCGGCCGGAAAATGCTCTAGCCCAACGGTTTGCGCGCGGCGACATCGATGAGGATGAGTATCTGCGGCGGATGACGCTGCTGCGCGAACACCAGGAACCGCGATGACTCACGTGCCGACAGCTCAGCGTCGGCCGATAGCGCGGTGCCAGTCGACCGAGGACCTCAAAAATGGATGCAGCGAAGGAGATTGAAAGAATGACCGATACACCTGAATCAACGAGCGAACGAATCGCCGCGGCCGGACAGCGCAGAGGGGTGAACCACGCCTTGGCGTGGAGTGGTATTGCCGCCGCTGCGGTGTTCATCGTTGCGGTGGTGTTCTTTTCCGGGTTCTTCATCGGCAGGGCCACCGACGGTTTCGGCGGCAATCGGGGGCACTGTCAAGGAACGCCCGGCATGATGGGACCCGGCATGATGGGACCCGGCATGATGGGACCCGGCATGATGGGACCGCAGGGCTCGTGGCCACCGGGGAACATGGGGCCCTCTGGCCCCTTGGGGCCCGGCCAGTCGCAGCCGCCGACAACCACTCCAACCACACCTCGGCCGTAGCGCACAAGCACAGGTTCACGCTGCGACGGCAGCAATTTCACGTTGTCTCGTCGAGTCGGCCATCGTCGGCCACGAAGCCGCCATAGCCCCAAGACGGACGCAACTCGCACCGCGCGTTCGCCCACAACGCGATTGTCACGGCACACGTCGAGCACGCGAAGGGATCATCGGAAATGACCGGAATGAGCAGGCGAGCGGCGCTGAGAATGCTCGCCACCGGTGGGGCCCTCTTCGGCCTGGGGTATGTCTTGCGCAACATTATCGACATACCAATCAGCCGTGCCCAACCCGGGATGGGTGGCGCGACCGGCATGGACATGCGCGCCTACATGAACATGTTCATGCGGCATCAGGAGCTTCGACGCAGCGTGGAAGAGATTCCCGGAGGCGTGCGCACCACCACCGAATCCGACTCCGCCGACCTCGTCACCGAACTGCAGGCCCACGTCTCATCGATGTACACCCACCTCGATCAGGGCAGTGAAGTCACCTGCATGAGCTCAAGCCTGCCCACCCTGTTCCGCCGCGCTGCCGATTATCAACGTCAGATCACGCTCACACCCAGCGGCGTGGTGGTGGTCGAAACCTCCAGCGACCCAGAACTGACCAACGCCATTCGCGAACACGCCCGCGAAGTCACCGGATTCGTCGTCGAAGGGATGCCGGCGATGATGAGCGGAATGATGGGCGGCGGGATGATGGGACCTGGCATGGGTCACGGAATGATGGGTCCCGGTATGGGTCACGGAGTGATGGGGCCAAGCCGCTGACGGAAGCAAACCACCCGCCAGATGGACTGCGGCTCCCCTTAACAACCTTTGACAAGTCCAGTGAAGCTGGCCGTCATGTTTGATCTCTACCGCCCATCCGTCATCGGTGGGTGGTGGGCCCAGCGTGGCCAACATCGGCACCGGCGCTTGCCGGCATACCTTGGCCGTCACCGCGCCGATCGCCACTGAGTCGAGCGTAGCCACATCACCTATCCAACTTCGGTGCTCAGAGCTTCCGGCGGTAGCCACAGCTGCATGGTGAGCCGAGATCGCCCGTTCGCGCTGCCCGCAGGCATCTGCAAACAAGCCGCCCAGCCCCCATCGGATCGCCTCAACCAGGCGATTTGGCGCGCTTTCATCGCCGGCTCCAACAGCAGGCCACCAGATTTCACAAACAGCGGCAGCTCGTCTCTACGGATCCCTGTGGGCGGAAACAGGTGCGCGATGTCCACGCAGACCTCACGGTCAACGCGAAACAGCGTCGGATACTCCCGCGAATCGTGCCAGCTCTCGAACATATGAGCGATTATCCCACGCGGCCGGGCTGCGTCGACCCCCGCGACGAAGGTTCGCGCCCGGGGCGGATCACTTGCCCGGCAGGGCAATCTTCTGGCTGCGCTGACGGCGGATCCGATCGCCTGTGCGGTTGCCCCAGTCGACCTTCAGCGCCGTCATAAGGCTTTGCCATTGGGGCATCCAGAGCACTTCACGTGCGTGCCGCTCGTCCATCGTCTTGTACGAAGGGGCCTTCTGCGCCCATGCCCAGGCCAAGCCGCTGGCGATTTCGTCAAGAATCCAGTACAGCAGCTCGTCAGGGTCGCTCGTCGTGCGCCACACCCACCGCTGCTGAGGGCGGTTGTAGGTGTAGTACCGCAAGGCGTCAGACCGCACGTCATACAGGCGCCGACTGTGGCCCCGCCGGGACTCAACCGGCTCGGGCACCGCGTCAAGGTCGGGATACAGGCCGGTCAGGGTCGCCAACACCGCCACAAGCTGCTGGAGCTGCACGCTGAACTCGTCAACGTCCAACGGCTCCAGCTGCTCGGTCTGCGGCTGTGGTTCCTCGGCAGGTGCGGTGAAATCCTGGTCGGCGTCGTCGATCTCAACGATCCCGACGCGGTCGACTTTCGCAGCGCCCAGCACCGGATCTTGCCCAAGTGTGAGGTCAACGACGTAGGCCAGGTCCACGGGGAGGCCGCGCATCCCCGCATGGAGCCGGCCTTCACCACGGGCCTGGATGACGATGATCTGAATCCACACGAACGCACCGGCGTCGTCGTGGCCGAGAAACTCCGGCTGGCAGCGGCTGGTGTCGAAGTCCGCGTTGACCCGGTACTTCAGCGGCTCGGCAAGCCGCGCGCACCAGAACTCGCCGCGTCCATGTCGATCGGTCAGACAACGCAGCGTCGACGCGGTGCGCGGCAGCTGCGCGCGCAAGTCATCCGGCCCATCTTGGACGTTGCGGATCACAAACGTCGACACGATCGTTCCTCCCTTCGTCGACCCAACACAGCGCTAGCCGGCACCTACACGAGATCCTCCACGAGCAGCGCAGGAGTGGCGCCCAGCGCCACCGCGAGCCGAACCAGAACCCCGATAGTGACCCCCTTGCGGCCGTTTTCGACCTGGTTGAGAAAGGTGCGGTGAATGCCCGCCCGCTCGGCGAGCACCGCCTGGGTCAATCCGGCCTCCTCCCGGCGCCGCTTGATGTTCGCCCCGAGACGCTTCTGAACGGCGTCCTCATCGATGGCCACGTCGGTGCTGGTCCTCCGCATCAGGCCCGACTCCGGGCTGTGTGGCCTATAGTCTACGCGCAGCGGGGTGTCGCGCAGCTCAGAACAGACTGTCACCGGTCGCCTCCTGCCAGTACTTTTCGAATTTTGTTGGCGCTGCTTCGATTCCGGTCCCGCAGGTGCGGACACGAATAGATGGTCAACTTTGTCGCTGCTGCGTTCGCGCAATATGTCGGATCTCGAAGTTCGTGGCGAAATCTCACGTCGAATGGCGAACGTTGGCGAATCCGCCACGAACGTGAGACGAGTCGACGGAGCGGGCGGGACGCGACGTCCGTCGGCCACCAGGGCCATCGCTGGTTGGCGACTTCGAGCCGATTGCACTGTCCACCAAACTGTTTCAGCATTCATGGATACTCATCATTATCCGGTATACGGGTTCTGATGGCTCACTCACCTGCTTCGTTGTCGGCGCCAGTGACGTCGTCACACGCTGGGCGCTGAGCGCTTCTCCTTATACCGGGTCATTAAGTCTCGGTGACGACAAAGTGTCTATCCCGCACCGGTATACGCATCTTCGTGATCTTCGTGCCTAACTCCCTATACATCATTTGGCGCTCGTTCGGCAGGCCGATCGCGTATCGCCTCACACCGAATAGGGGTGGGAATCTTGGTAATAAGCGGCACGCCCAACGGTGTTGCACTGCTGTCCAGCCTGAGCCCGATAAACATGGATAGCTAATGGGTGCGGTTCTCGATTTCTTCGGTGGTAATCACCTCGATATCGACCTCTGATCCAGCCGGTCCGACCAGCACGACCAGATTGTGTCCGGCATCTCGGGCGCTGGGCACTATTAGCCCACCGCGGCCTAGCCAGGCGGCTGCGCCTCCGACTCGTTGGCATGCTCGCATGTCATCGGATCCGATGTCGGCAAGTGTGAGGTCGACGGCATCCAGCGCGTCTGGCTCGGTGAGGTCGACAAGTTGGTCGACGGTGAGCTCAACCTCGTAGAGCACCCGTCGGGCATAGGTGCGACGGGGTTGTACGTCGATCGCGTGTTGCCCTTCTGCGAGCGCAGTCGGACGGGTAAGGGCGGTGTAGATGGCGCCTACGCCCGGTGGGTTCCACCGTGCACCTGATGTGTTGACGCGGTCGGGCGGGTAGTCGTTGAACATATGACGCCAGGCCCGACCATGCCACGTCGTGCTCGGTAGCGCTTCCAGGGCATCGAGCAGGCTGGGGTCGTAGGTCGCCATCTTCTAAACGAACGCGCCGTCCCGCAGTTGATCAATGAGCGCTAGCACGTCTTGCGCTGCACCGCTCTGGATGCGGTCCGCGGGCGTCTGCCCCGACAGGAGGCGGTGTGGGCTGAATAGCCATAGTCGGGCTTCATCCGGCGGGTAGAACTCGTGTAGTTGGCTTGCGAGCCATTCCAGGGTTAACAGTTGCTGCAGCTTCGTGGGCTGCGGATCGACGTGACCTTGCTGCCATCTCGAGATGGTCTGGGGTGTGGTGTCGAGCAGTTGCGCGATCTCTCGGCTCCGCACGCCAGCGTGCTTCTTGATTGCGTCAATGCGGGCGGCGACGGCTCCTGGCATGTCAGTGGCACTTCCGTTTGTGGTGGGCGCTTCGGTCGGCGTGATGGCGGTTCATGTCAGCATTCTGGCGCGCTGCGTCGTCATGCGCTTCGCTGCTGACGCTTCCCAGCTGCCGGCGCGCTGATGGTGAAGCTGGAATGGCGGGCAAGCTCGGCGCCCAGGGTCCCACGCCATGAATCCAGTCTGCGGCGAACCGTAGCAAGGCTGGGCGCAACCTCGGCGGTGCGCACGGCGCGGTCGCTGGCCGGCCTCAGGAAGTTTTCAAGGTACTGGCCAGCGCGCAGGCTTTCGGGCATGCCGGACAAATGCGCGACCTCCCGCGCGCGATAGCCAATGAAGTGGCGTCGCGGGTCCAGCTGCATGTCGAGCCAGCCTCGTGGGCAGCAATGGGCGTCACGGCATCCGTGGAGCGTTTTCATGCCGCGTGCTTCAAACAAACCCGTTGCGGCGTCGACGTCGACGAAGGCGCCGATGGCGTGTAGGTAGACACGCGGGGCCGGAGTGAACGCCTTTGCGTCCGGTTTTGGGGGCCGCAGCATGGTGGTGAGGTCGACTTTCTCACCCAACGTGATGCCGGACTCGATGCCACCGACGGCACCGAACGCGAGCAGCGCGACGCCGACGGTACCGCTGTGCTCGGCCACTAGCGGCAGGTCAAGCCCGTGCAATGCGCGACAGGTTTCGAGGTAGCGGCGCAGCGCGAGCGGGCCCGCGGTGGCGGTGCCGAAAGGGTGCAACCGCAGCCACACCGCATCGATGGGCAATCCTGTGAGCGTGGCGCCGACGCGTTCGCGTGCTTCGGTCGACAGCAGCGCGGCCGACCGTGCGACCAGCGGATAATAGATGAGCACCTCGCGAAGCCCGAGAGAGTTGAGCTCAGCGCGCAGCATTTGGGTGAGGTTGCGATCGACCTGCACCCACGGGTCGGATAAACCGTCGATGGCATGCGTTGGAGCCAGGACAGCACTGTATCCGTCGCGCTCGACCGTGGCGGCGATCTGACGACACAGCATGCGGCCCCCAGGGCCGGCCAGCAGCGGCGGCGTGTGCAGCGCTTCCCCCGCCCACGGCAGGTCGGTGACGCCGCTGCGAGACACTCCGCCCGGCGTGGATAGCTCGACCGTGCGTGGGTCGAGCACGGTCTCCACGCCGAGCCGGCGCGCCTCGGACATCAGGTCGGCTTGGCGCCCTCGCAACACCGGATCGGCCACCAAGCCAGTACCGATGTTGGTGCCGTCCACCAGCATCTGTAGGAGGACCTTGTGATCGTTACGGCCAGGACGCAAATAGCAGCCCAGGGGGTCCGGCACGGGGCGAAGCACACGAGGTTGAGTCATCTGTCATCCAATCCCTTAACAGAGACATTAACATAGTCGAGCGCATTATGCTTCTCAGAACTTGTACGCTGCGCCGGGGTGCGGTTACGCTCACATCGCGTCTCGGCCCATTACCACCGGCTTGGGCGTGCGGGATAGCAGATGGAGGTGATGCGTTGGACAACTACACCCAAGGTCTGCGATGCCAGGACGTGAACTCGGGTCTCCGCACGTTCGACGCCGCCTCCGCGGTCTTGACCCCCGTGAAAAAGACCCGACTCATCGGCATGGCCGCAGATCTGGCCGCGCTGATCCGCGATCGGGAATTGATCAGCGACATCTCCGCGCTCGAGGCGGTGGCAGCCGCCGAACTTGACATCCCCTCCACCTCCTTCGACACGGTCGTCACCGTCCTGGAGGAGGCTGAACTGGTCGAGCTGACCCGCGTCAAGGGTCAGGTAACCGGCCTGACCAGTGACGTCCCCTACTACCGCGACCTGTACGACACATTGGGGCAGGCATGGCGAGAACGCCGCCCATCACAGCTCGAAGAAGAGATGCTCGCGGTCATCGACACGCTCGCCCACGGCCCCGTCGCCGCCGAGTCGCTCGCGACAGTGGCCGGCATCGACGATATCGACGCCGTGATAGCCCTGGGCCGCGATGCGGAACTGATCAAGAGCGTCGCCGGCGTCGACGGAACAATCCTCTACTCGCCCTACACCGCCTTCGAAAATCCCGGTCTGCTGTCATCGTTGGCCGAGGAGCACGGCAGCGATCGACTGCTTGAGGAGTTTCACGCCTTGCGCAACCACCAGGGCCTTGCTGTTACCGCTGATAAGCACCCCTTGCTTTACGACGCGGTCGGCCGTGGCCTGCTCATCGCCCCCTCAGTTGAACTGCCCGGCAACACTGGTCAGCAACAGCCGTTTGCGACGCTGCCCTACACGCTTGACCGGGCGCTGCTGGTCGGGGAGAAGCCGGTGCTCGATAAGGCCCTGGCCATCATCGCCTGTATCCGGTGCGGCGAGGAGTTCGGCGGATACTCCAACCTTCCCGACGCGGTGGTAGCGGTGAACAAACTGCTGCGCGAAGGCGAGCTCAACCCGCACAGTTCGGCTCAGCGGCAGTACCGGTTGATGCGCAACAAGGGCATCATCCGATTCGGGCCTGACCCCGTCTCATGGGGATCGTGGGTGGTACCGACGTTGATCGACACGCCCGACAACCGCCGGGCGCTGGAGATCGCCCGTGACTTGCTCATGCTGGGTGAGTCGATGAGCGGCCGGCGCGCGGAGTCAGCACAGGACCTGCTGTCGAGCGATGCCCGTTACCTGACCCCGCTGAAAACAGTCAAGGCCGCCCGCCCACGCCTGGAGTACTCCGACCCGGAATTCGCCAAGCTTGTCGCCGCCGTCATGGGGTACGGGACAACCGCATGACAGACACGCCTTCGCCCACCCCCCGGGGCCAACAGACCCGCCCGTCCCGCGAAAAAAGGCGCGCTGGGCCTGATCGAGCGGCATCAGCAGCCGACCGCACACCGACCGGCCGCGGCACCGACAAGGACCTCGCACTCAAGGTGGCCATTCGCAGATTGCTCTGGCGAATGGGCTGCTCGACGCGCCTCGACGTTCGACTGCGCGCCTACGTTCCGGCGCGAGCCGGGAAAGCGCCCGCGCAAGACCTCACCGACCTCGACGTCCTCGGGATCGGGTTCACTCCGGCCGGGCAGCTACACACGACCTTCGCCGACTGCCGCTCCACCGAAGGGCGCGCCCTGGAACGCATGTTCTGGGTACGCGGGGTCGCCGACTTCGTCAACGCGAACGACGCGTTCCTTGTGCGCGCCCACGACGTCCCTCCCGCCGTACGGACTCTGGCGAGCCGGCTTGCCATCGGCGTGCTCACCCCTGGGGACTTTGCCGCCATGGAAGCCACCTTCCCAACCGAGTTGAATTTGACCGACGGACCGCTGGGCTGCCTGTTCAACCGCGACACAGCCGCCGCCCACCTCGACGCGCACAACGACGCGGACCGCAAACTCCGCAGACTGCTCAACTATCTCGAATTCGACTACTGGATCTACGACCAACACCGCAACATGACTCAGCTCGTCGCCCACCTGAGCGACGTTGTCGCAGTGCTTGACCCGTCCAATCGAGGACACCGCACCCTGTTCTACGACTGCGTCTGGCACTACGCCCTGAGCGCCGCCCACGCAGCCGGATTCGTGCGCAGCACCCGGATGGGCTCCGTGCCGACAGCGGTCGAGACCTACGTGGCAGGCGGCGAACTCGCGCTACGCGAGAAAGCCGGCCTGGCGAAGGCTCTTGAATCAGCCGGCTGGCCTGTCTCGAGCAGCATTGTGCAGCCGCCCTACATGCAGTCAATGACCGAATTGGTCAACCGATACCTGATACGGCCCACCGAAACCGCGGACGTCTTGCGATATGCCGAATACCTCGCCGTCTCGGAAGTCAACCGTGTCGAGGCAACGGTCGCGACCGCCTTCGGCTCACAGACCAGAGCCATAGCAGCAAAACTTCTCGCCGACACCTGCGGGTTCCTCGTAACCGCCGCCGGACTGCGCCCGGACTTCCGTACTCACGCGAGAGAACGCGTCGTCGTCGACCTGACCGGTGGTCACGCAGCCGCACCTGCCGACATCGCCGCCGGAGTTTCAGCGGCAAGCGGTGCGACAAACGACGACTCTGCGCCTGCTCGCCGGCCTCCCGACGTTGCGCCAGAGAGCGACCCAGCGCCAGGTGTGAATCCGACCGACACCACCGCTACGCAGGCAGCCGACGACGAACTTCCTTTCACGTCGTAGGCATCAGTGCGCACAACGTCATCATCTGCGTCATGCATAACCGCTGATATTCACCAATCTGGGCGGCCACCCCTCCCCTATAGCAGTCGGCCGCCACGCCACCAATGTCAGGAAAGGCGGCACGTCTACCGCGTCGCGCCGGTCGCGCTAGACAACGCGCAGGACCTCCGCCGGAATGGTATCGGCAGCCCAGTGCTGAGCGAGGGCCCGAATTCTCGTCTGCCATTCTTAGCACTTGTACTTCTGTCGAATCATGTTGTCTACAAGGCGTTTCAGCCCTCATGAATAATCTCTATTACCGGTAAAACTGCTGCGTATCCATTATCATGTTGTCGCACAATACATCTCACCCACAACGGAGAATTGGTCACGCCGGGCAAGCAAGTGAAAACCGCCGCCAACTGGCCCTCCGCCATGGGTGCCCGTTCGGCATGGTCAATGGCGAGTTGCGGTGGTTGCGTCGCAGGTCGAGCACGTGTCGATCACGGTTGTGTGAGGGCGCGTGTCCTTGGGAAACGGGAGCCCTCACTTGCCGCAGCCTGGCGCTATGGCCGATGCCTCGAACGTGCGGCACGACACCATCGTGGTGCCCAAGACGATGAGCCCGGCCCAAGTACGGGCGCTGGCGGAGCGGAAGGCTCAGGCTCAAGTCGGCGACGATGACATGGTCGCCTTTTTGCATCTCCACGGATCACGGCCGGTCGGCGGTGAGCATGGCACCGAGGTCGAGTGGCGTTTCAGCTACCAGGTGATACCGCCTGGCAGCCCCGCTGCTGATACGGCCGGCTGACCGGAGCGGCGGTGCGTCGTGGAGGGTGGTGTCGCCTCTGGCGTTATAGCGCTTCACTGCCGAATGACCCACGCGACCGCCCCCTCACCAACGACGAACACGCCATCATCGACGAGATCCTCGGCCATGTGACCCGCCATACTGACGCCTTCGATGACCCATCACCGCACGACGTTGTCGCTGTGCGTTTTCTCGACCGCGACGAGGCCGACGACACGTGTGGGAGGCCGCTCCGATCAGCTCAGGCCGCTGGCTCATCCGCGGCCTGCCCTGGTGGACTTTCGCCACCGAGGAACTCGAATTCCTCGACCACCACCACGGCGCCGACACCCGTCGCACCGGCCTCCTCGCCGAGTTCACCGCCGCGTGCGACAAGTGGGACCGCATCCTCGAAGACGACCTGGCCGGCAACGAAGCTGAGCACGAGGCCGCCATCAGAATCGTGGCCATCGCGCGCAGTCTCATCCCCACCCTGACCTAACCCGTCCACTTCAGGGCGCGTTCCCGCAACGCGCCGCCGCATATCAGGCCCCGTCGCAGTCGCCCGGACCCCGTGGACACCGCCATCGATTCACGACGAAGCCGCGCCAGCACCTACTTGCCCGCCGCCGTCGCGCTCAATGCGAAATCGGTGACATCGACAGCCGGGGGTCAATGCCGCGGCGATGTAGCGCAGCAACGCCGTCGACTCCTCCGACTACCCCGGGAACGGCGGCACGACTGGCAGCCCAGTGCCTGTGGATAGACCACGCCCGGTCAACGCAAAGCGCCGGTGGCCCAGGCGATCACACCGAATCACTTGACCAGACGTGTTGCCTATCGTCTACATCATGGTGTAGACTATAGACAACATCACTGCTTGTTTCAGCAAAGGAGAATCCGATGAGTGACCGGCCTGAACCCACCGGCCAGGAGTCAACACCCTCGTCCACTGTCATCGAAATCGACGCCGGGGCCGGCGTTCCCGTCACGTTCGACCTCGGCAGGCCCAACGAATACGGCGACTACGACGAAGCCGCATACGATGGCAACCTCTACCTGAGCATCAACGGGCGCCTGTACGGGTCGATCTACGTCCGACACGACGCCGCCGCCGACCACCCCACCATCACTCTCGGCCAGTACGACCCGGCGACGCAGCAGTGGGAGCCACGCACCGAGATCGGCCCCGAAGTCTGCGGCGACGAGGCGTCGACTACGGGAGCCACCGATGCGGCGGTGACCCGATGACCGCCACGGCGGAGCACCGGCCCGCGGTTCAGCAGCGCCGGTTCGCACACGACGACCTGATCGCAGTCGACCTGTTCTCGGGCTTCGGCGGCCTCACCGAAGGCATCAAACGGGCTGGGTTCACCACGATCATGGCGGCCAACCACAACCGGTACAAGGTCGAGGTGCACGAGGCCAACCACCCCGAGGCCGAGCACTGGATCGCCGACCTGGTCGACCGCGAGGCCTCTGACTATCACTCCGCACGTGATCTGCCGCCCGCTGACCTCCTCTGCGCTGGGGTGAGCTGTGTGAACCACTCGCCGGCGAACACCATGAAGGCCTATGAGCAGGGTCTGTCGCTGTTCGATCTCGAAGATCCGGAGTTCGACGCGCGAGTCACGCGGTCCGAACGTGACCGGGCCACGGCCAACTGCGTACTGCACTACGCCGCACAGCACCATCCACGACTGATCCTCGTCGAGTGCACCACCGAACTCGCTTCGTGGGGTCCGGCGATCCCCGGCAAGTTGAAAGTCGGTGATGGGTCCACGTATCGGTGGTGGCTCAAGCAGTTCGAAAACCTTGGGTATAAGTATCGGGTCCTGTATCTGAACTCGATGTTCTTCGGTGTGCCGCAATCACGAGACAGGCTGTACGTCGCTTTCTGGGACCGGCGGCTGCCTACCCCCGACTTTCAGCACCGACCACCATCCTGGTGCAGCTCCTGCGACCGCCTCATCGAGGCACGGTGGACCTGGCGCACCGGAGTGCCCGCGACCGGGTCGGTTCGCTACGGCAAACAGTACGAATACCGCTGCCCGTCCTGCCGGGGCATCGTCGTGCCGCCGATGACACCATCGCTGGCAGCGCTTGATCTGACCGACCTTGGCACCCGCATCGGCGACCGGAAAAAGCCGCTCGCCCCGGCGACCATGGCCCGCGCCGAGCGCTGCCGCCAACGGTTCGCCAAGTTCCCCGCGGTGCTCATGCCGGCCAAGGCGGTGCACGGGTCTGAGCGGCATCCCTGGCAGCCGATGGCCACGCAGACCAGCCAGCAAGAGACCGCGATCTTGTCCACTGGCGCAGTGTTGGCCGCTGCGGGAAACACCTACGAACGGCCCGGATCGACCTGCCGCAGCAGGGATCTCGGCCAACCCCTGTGGGCGCAGACGGCCACCAACACCACCGGCCTCTTGACGCCCCCAGTCGCGATCACCGGACAGACACTGGCCGCGCACCGTCACAACGGCGACGGCAAGCACATCACCCAGCCGATGGACACCGTCACGAGCACACACGAAAAGGCGGTGCTTCTCGCAGTCGACAACTTTCAGGGCGCTCCGCGGGGAGCTGACGAGCCACTGCCAACGCAGGTCGGCTCCGAGACGCTCGGTGTGGTGTCATCTGGGGTGGTTCCGTTCCGGAAGAACACGGTGCCCACCACACACGCCGAAGCGATGCCGACCGTCACCAGTGACCAGATCCCCGGGGTCCTGACCGCAGCCGGTGTGATCAAGAACAACGGTTCGATCGACGAGGCGAAGTACCGCGCGCATCCGGCCAGCGACCCGCTGGGCACGATCGTGGGTTCGGCTGTCACGCAAGGGATGCTGTTCTCGGGCTGGTACAAGCAGAACGGCAGCCAGGGCACCGAGACGGCGCCGCATCCGGTGACTGACCCGTTCGGCACCCTCACCTCACGCGACACGACGGCCCTGCTCACCGCCCAGTGGCACTCCATGCTGGCCGAGTTGAAGCTGGAGGACTGCTACTTCCGCATGATGGCCGCCCACGAGATCGGCCGAGGCTGCGGCTTCGACGTCGATTTCGCCGACTACAGCGGCACCTTCATCGTTTGGGGAAGCGCCCGCAATCAGGTCGACGGCTACGGCAACGCCGTATCCCCGCAGGTCGGAGAGTGGATCGGCACGCGCTTGCGCGCCGCTCTCCACAGCGAGGCCGCCGCGTGACACCGCGATGCGCGCCGGTACCTCCACCGCTACGCCAGATCGAATTGGCGCATCTGAACGAAGCTGCTGATGAATCGCCGCCGCAGACAGGCCAACGTGCGGCGATGCCGCCCGCCCCGCCTTTGCGGCGGGGATGGCCGCCTGGCGGCGGCCGGAATCCGTAGCCCCTCACCCCTTTTGCCTGTCAGCGGGGGTGCAGCCTAATCGGCCGGGGGCCCGACCGGTCAAGCCACGTGCGCGGCGCGCTGCGCCGGCCAGGTGACGTTTGCGGCCCTACGGAAGCTCGCCGACAGGCAGCGCTGACGCGCCCGGCGAGCCCGGGCCGCAAACCCGGCTCCGCGCGCCGCGCACTCTGCGGGCTTGACCGCCCACCCTCAGCCGATTCGCCCGCACCCAGCGCTGAGCTGGCGCACCAATCACCGCACCACACAAACAGGAGAACACCATGACCATCACCGCCCTGGCCCCACACGCCCCGGCCACCATCGCAGCACCGACCACCTACCCGCACAGCCGCACCGCGCAGCCGACGCCGCTGAGCGCCACCCATTCGCTGGCCATGGCGCGCGCGGACATCCCACCACGCGATCGCCGCCGGCGAAGATCACCACCGCGCCTTGGCTTTCGCGCTGTCCGCCCGCGACAACGCCGCCGCAGTACTCACCCACCAAGGCGCCGCAGCCGCCGAACTGCAAGATGCCAGCCACTACTTCGCCGAAGCCGAGGCCATCATCGCCCACCACGGCACCGACCCCGACGTGGCCTGAACCCGCCACCCCAGGGGCCCGGTCGCCCACCGCCGGGTGGTCGGGCCTCTCTTTTCCGTCTCGGGCCACCCGTTCCGCCGCGACGACACGCAGAAACCCCCAATTCACGCGCCACCGTCGCCGCTTCTTGTACAGAACGCCATTTGCTGTAGTGACGTCAGCAGCCCAAGTCGCCTTTTTCATCAGCGGGCCCGATGCCCCTCCCGCTACAATCCCCGAACACGATCTCGAACCTCGGAAAACCGGCCAATTTCATAGGAAGCGCGTCGGTAAAACCGCCACTATCCGAGGAACTGAAATTCGCGATCATCACGGTTCGGTCTTGCCCATCCGGTCTTGCACAGCTGCGCATGCAGCATGACCAGGTCGGACGGAGCCTCTCCGGTCCTCGATCTGACACGCGTCGGGCACATTCCCAGTAGCGAAATCGGCATAGAAGAGGGTGGGAATCGCCAATGAGGGCACCTGGAGTAAGCGCGAATTAACAATGCAATCAGAACCCCGAATAGAAAGGCAAAATATGTCTGAGAACTTCGTAAAAAGAATTGCTATAATCGGATATAGGCACTATCATTAATGGTAGCGATAAACGCCGGGCGCACTATTTCTTGGAGGCGATCATGAGCACGATTATCTACACCAAGCCCGCTTGCGTGCAGTGCACCGCGACCAAACGCGAATTCGACAAATTGGGACTGGAATACGACGTAGTGGACATTACGGCCGACTCCAGCGCGCGCGATCTGGTGCTGAGCATGGGCTACCTGAGCGCACCGGTCGTGGTGAGCCCAGGCGGGCACTGGTCGGGATTTCGGCCCGACCGGATCAAAGGCCTGGCCAACCAGGCAGCCTGAAAGGACATCCAACAATGAGCTACACGGCGACCATTACCGACCCACACGACGCCGACGCTATGCCGATGTGGGAGTCCTTCGATCACACCGACCTCGACGACGCTCTGCGGGCCGCGCAAACCTACATTCACGCGACACAGCCGGGCGACCGCATCGTCGACGAAGGAGACGGCGTCTACGCGATCTGGACCGGCCCTGCTCCCTCGACACGCGTCGCCACCCTCGTCATCGCACCAACTGACAATCACCACGCCCAGGCGCTGCCGCAGGCAGGTGCATAACCCGATGAACATCGCGCCTTCGAACATCGCCGCGGCGCCAGCCACCCTCCCCCTCACCGTCAGCGCGGTGTCGGCGTGACCGCTCAGGCCAGCGTCTTGTCACTCGACTTCGAGCAGCTCGACCTGTTCGCCGAGGTCGAAGCCGCCGAAGAGCGGCGACGCATGGACGCTGCCCCGACCCTGTTCGACACCCAACAGCGGGGCTACTTCGTGCGGGTCGCCGCCGCCAAGCAATGGGCCGAGGACTACGGACACTTCGATTGCCTGCGACGCTCCCACGCCTGGCACTCCAGTGCGACACCGTTCGACCACACCGAACCCACCGCGACGTGCCGCCCCGCAGTCCTGACCGCAGCCCTGCATTGCGACCACTACGACAACCAGTGCTCATGCGTCGGCGGAGGCGTCTACCGCGGCGCATGTCTGCACTGCACCTGGGAAGGCCCGCTGCGCGACGAGGAAAACACCGCCGCCGAAGACGCCCACGACCATGCGTGGCCCGGCTGGCGCGACCTGCCACTGGTACCCCGTCGCCCCGACGCCGCAGTCACCCGCAAGCAGACATCCTCCGCGCTGCGCCGCTGGATCGATCAGGTCAACGCCGTCTACCCCACCGGCTGGCTCGAGTCCGGCGGACCGATCCGCACCCGCCGCCACACCGTCGGCACCCGCCACGTCCCCAACCGCACCGGCTTCGGCGGATACGACCTGTGCGGCCACGTCACCCAAAACCCAACCCCGCTATGACCTCCCCGCTGCCCGCCGCCGACACCGCCGATCAGGTTCTCCGCCACAGGAAGGCGCCCATGAGCACCCAGACCCGTGACTGGTTCATCGACCCGCACAGCGACACCGACGGCCCCCAGCCCGGCACCGCCAACACACTGCGCACCGTCACCGCCGCCCGAGCCCCCGCCGTGCGCGACTACGACGTCATCCTGGTGAACTCCAGCGCCGGCAAGGACTCCCAAGCCTCCCTGGACGTGGTGGCCGCAGCTGCCCGCGCCGCCGAGGTCCTCGAGCGCGTCGTGGTCGTTCACGCTGACCTCGGCGACGCCGAATGGCCCGGTGTGCCCGAGTTGGCCGCCGAACACGCCGCCCACTACGGATTGCGATTCGAACTCATCCGCCGCGAACGCCACGGCCAGGTTGAAACCATCCTCGAACGGGTCCAGCAGCGCGGAAAGTGGCCCGACGCTGCACGGCGTTGGTGCACCAGCGATCACAAGCGCGGACCCATCCGCACTGTGATGACCCGCCTGGCCGCAGAACTGCGCGAGTCCGGCCACATCGTTGACCGCCCGGTACGCATCCTCAACGTGCTCGGCCTACGCGCCCAAGAAAGCTCGGCGCGCGCCCGCCGCGTCCCCTACACCCACAACGCGGCCGCAAGCAACGGCCGCCGCTACGTCGACGACTGGTATCCGATTCACAGCTGGACCACCGCCCAGGTCTGGGAACGCATCGCCGCAGCCGGTACCCGACCCCACGACGCCTACCGGGCCGGCATGTCCCGGCTGTCGTGCCGCTTCTGCGTGCTGGCCTCACGTGCCGACCTTGTCTGCTCAGCACGCCTGAACCCTGAACTCGCCGAGCGGTACGCGGCCGTCGAACGCCAAACCGGCCACCAGTTCCGCACCAACCTCACCATGGCCGACGTCATCGCCGAAGCCCGCGACACCGGACAGCTTGCTCTTCTGCCGCTGGCCGACATCGCCTGACAACACCACCACAGAAGGAGACACCCAATGTTTGAACTCGTCATCGAGCACCACGCGGCACGCACCGTCAGCCCGCATCCCAGCCAGCACGAGGCCCGCCTGCACATGGTGGCGCACCTCGAGGCCATCGCGTGTGACTACCAGATCGCCCAGGCCGCTCACGACTACACCACCTACCTGCTCACCGACCTCACCGACGACGCCGGCGACGAGCGCATCGTCGGCCAGGCCGTCATCGAGAACCTCCAACCCGGCCGCCACGCGCCAACCGCGGTGCAGCATGGCTGATCCCATCATCCTGGCGTCCTCGCCAGCCGGGCACGTCGAACTTCGCACCGGACATCGCAGCAGTCCCGCCCTCGATGCCAAGTTCGTCCCAGCAAGCCCACAGCGCCCCACGCAGGTGTGGACGTCCTACGTCGCCTGGGCTGTCAAAGACCACACCCACAACGGGTGGAACCTCTGTGTCACACCCGAGTTCGTGACCCGAGGCCGCCTACATCAGCTGCCGCCGCTGCGCGCCGAGGACGAGCTCGCCGCCACCGCCTGGCTGTCCTTGCTCGCCCACAGCTGGCTGCGCCTGGTCGAAACGACCACCGAGGGCGATGCCTGACCACGCACCCTCACCGACATCACGCCATCGGCTCTCGCAACGAATGGGCATCACGCGAGAAATGCGCGACACCAAAAGCGGCTTCGCAGACTCCAAACCGTCTGCGGAGCACTGTCACACCCCAACGCGACACTCGGATCGCGCGTGCTCGCGGAAAGGATGCCCCCGATGACAACCGTCTTTCTGATTTTGTTCGCCCTCGTGATGACCGCCGTAGTCGTCATCTTGTCGGCGCTCGACCCAGTCCGGTCCTTCGGTTCGGCTCTGGTGCGCAACGCGACCGAAGTGATTGTGATCGTTGCCATCTGCTTCGCCGCGGCCGCGCTCACCCAACTGCCGTAACGCCAACACGGCCTTCACCACAACGTTGGCTCGTTCGTTCCGAGCAGCGCCGCCGCCACAGCCTCGGCATCCCAACCATCGCGTACCGCTTCCCGCAGCGCCAGCGCCCGCTCTATCCGCTGGACCACACCGGCGCCCCGCGTGAGGATCGCCGGCCGGCCACCCCCACGCCGCATCTGCGCCATCCGCTTCAAATTCTCGCGCTGATCGCCCGGCACCACATGTAACCGCCGCCCACCTGCCTCCTCAGCGGGCACCACGCGCACGCACACGGTGTTGTCGCACTGGTGCAGCGCGCGCACCTGCGCCGACAGTGGCTCACCGTTCAGCGACAGCGCCAACGCATAGCGCGCCGCGCGCACCACCCGAACCACCCCACCACGCCGCAGCGCGAACACCCCATAGCCCTCGCTCAGCGCCCCCACGTAGATCGCGCAATCCTCAATGCGCGGACCCACCACAACCTTTCCAAGAAACCGAGCAATCTCACCCGCGTGCGCGACGGGGTCCACCCGCAGCGTTAGCGGTTCCCACCGCCGCGACATGCTTTGTCCGCCAGACATCCTCGCGCTCACATACATCGCCCAGTGCGCCGCCACCGCGCCGCTATTGGGCACCCACTGCGGCGCGGACACCTTCCTGCCCACCGCCGGCAGCGACGTCGTCGGTGGGCACCGCCGCAGACCCATTCTCGAGCCCGACGTTATCTCCCGACTCTGTTCCAGCCGCCCCATCGGCAGCCACCAGCTTCAGATACTCACGCACCCGCGCCGGTGTGATCCCCGCCTGCGCGGCGATCCCGCTGACTGTCTCACCGCGAAACCGCATCGCCTGCAACGCCTTCCCCGCCTCACCCCGAAACTTCAGCCTCCGCGCCGCGGCCTGCTCCCGAACCTTCTCAATCTGCGCGTCAAGCCACTCATCGACCCCATCGGCTTTCGCAGTCGAGACCATGAACATCGCCAGATCCTCAATGTTCTGGCGTTCCCGCGCCACTCGTTCCGCGGCGGCCGCCGCCTGGACCTCCAACAGCCGCGCACGCGCCGTCTTCTTGTTCGTCGTCCGTTCCATGACTGCGAATGCTAAAGCCACCCACCAACACTTTTGCTCAACCCACAAATCCCCATCCCTGCTCCCCCCTGCCCGCTCACACAACTCACCCATCCCAATCTCGCCAGTCCTGTTTCGCACTACCGCCACCAGCACCCCCCTGTTACAGCCCTACCGAGATCCCACACACCTCTTGCACTTAGGTCACGGCTTGGTAACGGGGCCGGGTGGGCGGTGTCCTGTGCCTTTGCTCAACATGTTGGGAATCGGCCTTACCGTCGGCTCGTGACGCGGCGATGATGAGCACCCACAAGCTCACCGCCGGAGACGGATACCTGTATCTGATCCGGCAGACCGCGGCTGCCGATGGCACCGACAAGGGCCGCTCATCGCTCAACGACTACTACTCAGCCAAAGGTGAATCGCCGGGCCGCTGGGTAGGCCGCGGCGTCGCCTCACTGGCGGAGCCGAGCGGGCGCACTCTACTCACCGACACCGCCCAGGACCTGTGGCGCGTCGAGGAAGGCTCGCAGGTCTCCGAGGATCAAATGAAGGCCCTCTATGGGCTGGGGATGCACCCCAACGCCGCGGCCATGGTCAAACACCTGATCGCCCAAGGCGCTCCGAAAAACGGCGCCCTGCAGGCAGCCAAACTTGGCCGCCCCTTTCACATCAACGACGGCCACTCCGAACTGCAACGCCGCGTTGCCGTGGCCTACCGCGACCACAACCTCAGCCAAGCAGAGCACTGGAACTCCCCCATCGACGACGCCTTGCGGGCCCAGATGCGCACCACCATCGCCCGGGAGATGTTCGCCGAAGAATACGGACGCGAACCTGCTGACGACCGCGAACTGACCGGCTATATCGCCCGCGGCTCGCGCGAGTTGACCACCTCGGTGGCCGGCTACGATCTGACGTTCACTCCAGTCAAAAGCATCTCGGTGCTGTGGGCGTTGGCGCCCCTGGAGGTCTCACGCATCATCGAACAGGCCCACGACCGTGCCGTCGCCGACGCGCTGGAGTACCTGCAAGACAACGCCGCCTTCACCCGAACAGGTTCGCAAGGCGTCGCCCAGATCGACACCGACGGCTTCATAGCCGCAGTATTCACCCACCGCGACAGCCGCGCCGGCGACCCCAACCTGCATTCCCATGTGGCGGTGAGCAATAAAGTCCGCGCAGTCGGCGCCGACGGCATCGCGCGCTGGCTCGCACTCGACGGACGCCCACTATTCAAGTCCACAGTCGCGGCCTCCGAGCTCTACAACACACGCATGGAGGGCTACCTCGGCGCCGCCCTAGGCATGCAGTTCGCCGATCGCGCCGACACCGAACGAGGCAAGCGCGCTGTCCGCGAAATCGAAGGCATACCAACGCCTCTGTGTGACGTGCTGTCGTCGCGACGAGCCGCTATCGAACACCGCTACGCCGAGCTGGCGAAGCAGTTCCAAGACGATCACGGACGTGAACCAACCACCCCCGAGGCGATCGCCCTGTCGCAACAGGCCACCCTCGAAACCCGCCCCGCAAAACACGAGCCACGCTCACTGGCCGAACAGCGCCAGCAATGGCGCGGCCAAGCCATCGCCCACCTCGGAGGACAGTCCGCGCTCAGCGGGCTGCTCGCACGCGTGCTGTCCGGTCGGCGCCGACCAACACCGCACATCACCGCCGAATGGATCGACGAACAAGCCGCCGCCGTAATCGAAACCGTCGCCGAGTCACGCTCGATCTGGCAGCGCACCCACGTCTTCGCCGAAGCTCAACGCCGCGTGCGCGCCCAAGGCGTGGCCAGCGACCCCCAGATAGCCGAAGCCATCACCGCTGCGGCCCTGAAAGACCCCTACAGCGTCGCGCACGCCCGCGACCACGACGCCGACCTCGGCGAGCCGCAGGCGTTGCGGCGGCGCAACGGCGCAAGCGTGTACAGCACGCACGGAACCGAGTTGTACACCAACGAAGCTATTTTGGCCGCCGAGCGGCGCATCATCGCCGCCGCCCACCGCCACGACGGCCGCCAGGTTTCCGAACGCGCCGTCGACATGGCGCTGCTCGAACAGCACGCCAAGGGCCGCTCCCTCAACGCCGGACAGGAAGCGTTGGTACGACACATGGCGTGCACCGGCGCGCGGGTCGCATTAGCCCTCGCACCGGCAGGCACCGGCAAAACCACCGCGATGGCGACCCTCGCCCGCGCCTGGGAGGAAGAAGGCGGGCGTGTGGTCGGGCTGGCGCCCAGCGCCAACGCCGCCCAAGTGCTGCGCGACGACATGCGCGGCCAAGGCCTGCACATCAACGCCGACACGATCGACAAACTCGTATGGCTACACCGCCACCCCGATGCACCCAAACACGATTCAGCCCGGTCCTGGTTCGACACCATCGACCACAACACGCTGATCATCGTCGATGAAGCCGGAAAAGCCGGCACGTTCGCGCTCGACACAGTAATAAGCACAGCGCTGGCCCGCGGCGCCACCGTGCGCCTTATCGGCGATGACAAACAGCTGTCGTCCATTTCAGCCGGCGGTGTCCTGCGCGACATCGCCGCCACCGCCGGATCCGTCACGCTCACCGAAGTGATGCGGTTCTCATCGCGCGCCGAAGCCGCCGCCACCCTCGCGCTGCGGGAAGGCGACCCGGCCGGGCTTGCGTTCTACGCCGACAACCACCGCGTCCATGTCGGCGCCGACACCACCGCAGCCGATATGGCATTCCAACGCTGGCGCGCAGACAGAGCCAACGGATGGGACTCACTTCTACTGGCCCCCACCAACGAAGCCGTCGCCGAACTCAACGAACGCGCGCGCCTGGACCGCCTGAGCGCCGCCGCAGACGACCCCCACGCCGTCGAAACCCCTGGCGGCGAAGCAGAATTGTCCGACGGGTTGCGCGCCTCGGTGGGCGACATCATCACCACCCGCAAGAACCGCCGCGCGCTGCGCCTGGGCGGTGCGCGCGACTTCGTACGCAACGGCTATCGCTGGACGGTGATGAAAGTTGGCCGCAGCGGCAGCCTGACCGTCGCGCACTTGGACACCGGGCTGAAAGTGACCTTGCCGAGCTGGTATGTCCGCGACAACGTCACCCTCGGCTACGCCGCCACCATTGATTCCGCCCAAGGCATCACCGTCGGCAACAGAAAACGAAACATCAAGGGAAGCTGCCACATCGTCGGCTGCGACACGCTGACCCGCCAACAGGTCTACACCGCGCTGACCCGCGCGATCGACGAAAACCACATCTACCTATCCACCGCCGAACACGACCCGCATCGCATCCTGACCCCCAAGGCCACCCACCCCGACACCGCGATCGACGTACTCACTCGTTGCCTGGCCCGCGACGACGCCCAGGTGTCGGCCACCACCGGGGACCGCCAATCACGAGATCCGTTCCGCCGCCTCGCCCACGCCGGCACCCGCTACCTTGACGCGATCGGCGAGATGGCCCAGCTCCACCTCGGTGCCGCCGCCATGGCCGACATCGACCACCACGCCGAAACGTTGCACCCCGGTCTGACGCAGCAATCCGGGTGGCCCGTACTACGCAAACACCTGGCCATCATCGGCGCCAACGACGGCGATCCCATCACACGGCTCACCGCTGCTGTGGGTCACTCCGATCTGAGCAACGCTGCCGACGCCGCCGCCGTCCTCGATTGGCGCCTCGACCCCACAGGCGAACACTCCGCCGGCGTCGGACCACTGCGTTGGCTGCCCGCCATCCCAACCGCCTTGGCCGCTGGCGCGCACGCCGCGCCCTTCCTGCAACGCCGCGCAACCCTGGTGGCCGACCTCGCCGAACAGATCCGCGACACCGCAAGGACGTGGACGCCGGCCACCGCCCCACCGTGGGCGCGGCCCATTTCAGCGGTCAACCCGCGGCTGGCCGCCGAAATCGCGGTCTACCGCGCCGCGTTCGACGTTCCCGACGCCGACACCCGCCTGACTGGACCCGACCAATACCCAGCGCGGGCCCGCGCCATTCAACAGTTGCTTGAACGGCATGCCGCGGCGCTGCTCGGCCGGCCCGGAACCGAAAGCAGCCGCTGGGACACGCTGATCGACAGCGTCGACACCCGGATACGGCGTGACCCGTACTGGCCGCAATTGGCGGCACACCTATCCACAGTCGCGCGCACCGGAGTCGATCTGCACCAGCTGCTCGCCGACACCGTCGAACACGGCCCGTTGCCCGACGAAATGCCCGGCGCAGCACTGTGGTGGCGGCTGTGCGGCACCCTCACACCGGCCACGCTCGACATCTCATCGACGCATCTACGCCCCCCGTGGCTAGCCGACCTACACGACGTGTTCGGCTCAGCATTGGCCGAAACGATCGCCGCTGATCCCGCCTTCCCCGGCCTAGTCGCCGCCGTCGCGGCCACCGACTCCACCCGATGGACGCCACGCGACCTACTTCACGTCGCCTTCGAGCATCTCCACGACGTCGACCACGAACCACCGTTGCGGCCTGACGAGTACGCCCGCCTACTGACCTACTCCATCGACCTGTTCACCACCGAGCACCCGTTCGACCATGACATCCCCATCCCGGCCGAGCCGCCGCAAACCCCCGAAGAATCCGAGGCGCTGCGCCACCACTACCCCGACCCCGAACAGCCAGACCATCCCAACCCGCAGCACAGCGTCGGTGACGATGAATTGCTCCAGCTGCTCGGATATGCACCGGACGCGACCGCGCCCGAGGACCCTGAACAACTACCGCCCGACCCGGCCCATAACGGCATCGACACCGCCGCCGACCTCGATGGACTCACCTTCGACGACCTGCTCACCGAGCGTCCCATCACCCGGCCGCTTCAGCCCGCACTCAACAACGTCGCCGCACTTCGCACCGCCTACCAGCACGCCAGCGCCGACATCGACCGATTAGAACAACTCGTCCGCGAATCCCGCGGGCCCGCCGCGCAAGCCGCGCTACCCGAACTGCTCAAGCTGCGCGCCCGCGCCGACGCGGACCGCCCCTACATGCTCGCCGTCCACGACGTCATCGAACGCTGGGACGAAGCCGAAGCCGCCTACGAACACGCGCTACGCCACGTCGAGTGGGCACGACAACAGCTCGACACCGCCCAGGCCGACCCTCACGCCGACCCGCTCGACGTCGCCTCCGCGCGCGCGGGCGTCAAGCTGGCCACAATGCTGATGCCCAGCAGCCCTCCCGCCGAACGATTCCACGCCGAACTCACCGAGGCGATCGCCGCCCGCGCGCACGCCGCCGGCGGTGCCGACAAGGTAGTCACCTCCGAAGACGTCGACAGCGCCAGGCTCGCCGCCGAAAACACCGATCGGGCCGCACTGCGGGCCGCCATCGCCGCACGCAACCAACTCCGCGCCGAACTCGATCGCGCAGAAATCGCCGCTGCGGCCGCGTTCGCCGAAGCCCAAACCCGAAACGCAGACGACATCCTCGATCGCATCGACGCCCTGCACACCGAACTGTCTGTTCTCAATGCCGCGGGCGGCTACCAGCTGCAGCGCCGTCTGCACATTCCGTCCACCGCCACCGATCACCTTGACCCGATGACGGCCCGCGCCGTTGCCGCACTGGCCACCAACGGCTTCACCGTCACCCCGGTCCACGCCGGTGACGACCGCGAAGCACTCGACGCGCTCAGCCTCTTCCACGCGGCCGCCTCAGCCCAAAACAAGAAAGTGCTGTGGTGCACGCCCACAACAGATCTCGCCGAGCGGGCGCTCGCCGCAGGCGTCGCCGACACCATCGCCCACATTGACAACGCCCACCAATATCTGCGCGACGGCAGCTGGCAACTACCGGCCGAAAGCATCGTCGTTCTCGACCATGCCGCCGACATGGCACCCCACACCATCGCCGACTTCGCCGAACACGCGGCCCAACAGAACGCAAGCCTGCTTCTCATCGACCCCGGCGACAATCGCTGGCCTCAACCACCATCAGCTGCGCTGCTGAAGCTGCTGCACCACGACCTTCCATGGTCGGTCACCCTCAGCACCGCCGAACCCACACCAGAACGGCGCCGCCACGCCCAGCCCGACCTCGACCCAGTCCTCGAACAAGCAGACCGCTACGACCCCAACCTGCTACCACCCGACGTCATCGACGCGCTCAACCGGCGCCACGCCCTGCGCGACGAATACCGCTCAGCCCACAGATTCCACAACATGCTTTGGCGCGTCACCGACGCCCACGCCAACGACCACAGCACCGACCAGGGAATCCAACGGTAGTCCCGTCGCCGCTGGCGCTCTTTGACGACGGTGCACTGGTGCGCCTCACAGCCGTTTACTGGCCGGGCTCGTTAGTATCGGTGCTCGCCCCGATTAAGTCGGCGAGATCGCCGTCACCGCGCTCGCGCAGCACTGCAGCGACGTCGGCCCGCGGACAGCGCAGGCTCGCGGCGAGCGCCGCGGCAGGGACCCGCACTGTATGACCGAGTAGTCGGCGTAGCCGGGCGACCCCAGACACTTCCGCTCCGATTCGCTCCACCGCCAGCGACTCTGCGTCAGGACTGAAGATCAGAACGAGGGTGTCGGTCAGGTCTGCGTCGAGCGCTTTGGCTGGAGCCCGCACAGACCCGATGTTGGGTCCGTTTGTGGACGACAGCCGCCAGATCACCGCCACCGGACCGTGCGGACTGGCGAAGAGGCGACGCTGGCCCGGGGTGACGCCTAACGCGGCGGCAACTGCGGGATGGATCGGCTGTCCCGACCCGCGTAGCACGTCGGCGTTGACAGCCATGGCCAAGCGGATTTCCTTGTGCCCGTTGCGGAAAGCGCCCCGCGCAGCATACAGAGGCGGCGTCGGCGGCCATTCGTCGATGTCAGTTCGCCGCCGAACAGTGGTGCCGTCGGTGATGAACGCAAGACTGGTGAGGTTGGTTCTGATAGAGCGTTCTGCCACGTCGGTGAAGCATGACCGTATGTCATGGATCAGCTGGTCGACACTGATGGTCCCGCCCGCCGCGTCAATGCGGGTGGCGATTTCCTCGGAAATGCTGCCGGCGTACTCATCGATTCCCCAGGCGCGCAGGCCCCAGGTCTGCACGCCTGCCCGAACGAATCGCCGCTCGCGGTACAACGCTTCGCGAACAGCATTCACTGTCAGGGGTCCGCCGCCGATAGCGGCGAAAATGTCCTCAAGGGTCGCGGGCCCACCTCGGACGTGCAACACTGCTTCGGCCCGACTGGCAGCAGAGTCGCCCCACCGCACCCACACATTGCCGCCGAAACATCGCCAGTCCTCCCGGGAACGTAGATAGGCTCCCACGATGGCCAAGGGCATTCCTTCCACGATGAGCGCGTGCAGCAGGGTCTCGGTAGAGGGTGCGGGGGTGCGATCAAAGACGGCGTCGACGGCCGCCGTAACCCTTTGGGCGCCACCGGTTGCCGTATTCTCCAGCCAGTCGCCGCGGCGAGCGTATGCCCCCGCCAGGTGCAGCAGCACATGGGCGGCCTCGCTCGTCGGGTCAATGCCGAGGCGAGACAGTTCGGCGCAAACAACTTCCTCCGGTATGTAGGGGCCGAGCCGGCGACCAAGCGCGGCGGCGTGCACGCTGACTTCCTGGTGGATGGGCGCGGCGAGCAGCTCCGCGAACCTCGCCAGTGCCCGAGACTGGTGGCGGTGGACCCACGCCTTCGTTACACCAAGTCGCTGCGCCACCATGGCCTGCGATCGCGGTGGCGCGGTCCACAGCCGAGCCGACACCATCACCCGATCCCGCTCGTCAAGAGCACCAAGGAGTCGATCCACGGAAGCGCCCGGCCCCATCCGTGCACCCGTTGCGGCAGCGCGATATCCGGCGACGGCCTCTTTGGCAGCTGCCACCAGCGCATCCATCGTGCCCTCGCCAGCCCACAGCGAAGCCAGCGTCTGGTCGGCAATGTCCGACCAACGCTCGAACTTCGCGGCGAATGCGGTCGCAGCCCGCCGCGGCAGCCGCGCGTACGGAATCGCCGACGCGCCAACATCGTCCAGTCCGGGAACCAGTGCACGCAGTGGTGTGTGCGCGATCTCCGGCGTCACCTCCTGGCCGGCAACTCTTATGCGTTTCGGCACGTTGTCACACCGCCTCCCGGGAGGCACTCATCGGGCGCGAAGGCCACTCGATCGCGCGAGCCAGCGGGCCGCCACGCACTGTTCCCAAAGGCTGGTTGCACCGCAGGTTGGATGCAGCGGGGCGGGGATTAGGGCTGCTGCATCGCGTCATCGGCGTTGAACATCCACGGCAATTCGGCGTTGTTGATCCGTTGCCACAGCACCTGATCAACAACGACCGCTGCGGCTGGATCGTCGACGTCGGCGCCGGCGTCGATCATCAGCCGCGCAATTGTCTGCGCGAGGTCGGCCGTGCTGGCAACCACGCGCGGATAGGGCAATGGCCACACCACGCCGGCGCTGTCGCGGAAGAACGCGGCTCGGCTCGTAACATAGAGATGCGTGAGGAATCCGCTGGCGGGCACTGACGTTCCCACGGTAGTGGCCACCGTGTTGCCCTCAGCAGCGATCCAGCAGTCAGGCCACAACGGATCGCAATAGTAGCTCGTCGATGGCGGCGAGTCTGCATCGTCGACTTCGGCCGGAAGATGAACGAGCGCGAGATGGAACCCGACCTCGTCACGCCGCGTCGCGCGACGCAACCGGCTAAACCGGCTGGCTACCAATTCCTGTCCGGCGATCTTTTCGTCAATCACATAGGCGCTGTGGGCGATTGGTGCTCCGCCGGCCACGACAGCCGCGCGCCGAGCGGTGATCGGGTTAGCGACCTCCTGATGTAAGAACAGCGACGCTTCACCGGCGGTGCGCGGGCTATGCTGCCCGGCAAACTCCATATCAGCAACCGCGGCGTGGCAGAAGCCGGGGAACTCGCGGTAGTGGTCATGGCCCAGCTGAATCCCGCCAAAGCTGCCGCACAGTTGGTGCTCGATTTCGCGGACCATCCGAATCACGGTGTGGCGCAGTGCCGACGAACTGTCGGGGGCCAGCACGTCGAGCAGCGCTCGCGGATCGCGCCCAGTGGTTCCCGGCGCGATCGCCAGCGGGGCGTCCCCGGGCCGCCACATCAGGATCGCGTCGCGGTCCCGCAAGCCTGCTGACCACCACGGCACATCGGTGCGGATCAGATTGGCCACGTCGCCCCAAGTAGCTTGCTCAATCCCGACGTCGACGCCGCCGTACGGGGTGCCAATGCGCCCGTCTGCCACCCACACAGCAGGCTGCGGATCGCGCCACCTCGATGGTGGCCGGTCGTCGGTGTCGGCCGGGGTGACCACCGCGGTTGCCCACTCCAGGATTCCCAGCAGGGACCCCGCCGCCTCCGGAATCGTCGCGCCCGGGCAGTCTCGCACCGGGTAGGCGATGGCGATCGGGCCGCGCCCGTCGGATGGCTGCCAAGCGTGTATGACGAACTCCGGCCCGCCATAGCTGATTTCGACTGATTGGGCGTAGAGCATCCGCGCCGGCCCGTGTGACGTCGTGAGCGCAAATAGCCGCGGGATGAACGCCTCGAAGCCCGACTGGTCGTGATCGGCGATGTGGGTGTAGACCTCGGCCAACGTCCAGCCGTCGTTGTAGGGGTTGGCTGGATGGTCGGCGAAGAAGCCGCCGATCACGGTGTGGTCGTTCGTTCTGTCGGCGAGGCCCAGGATAGCGGCGGCGTGTTCTGCGCTCAGTGTGCGTTCATACCAGCGAGATTGAGCCATCCATTCGTCTGGCGACACTGCATGCACCGACATCGCACCAAAACCCCTCACCGGGCACCGCTGGCGGCGCGCAATGTTGTGGTCGCTGTTGTGCTGCGCCGCCGCGCCGGGTACCCCTTGGCACCCCTGCCGACGATCCCACAACGGACACTGCCCATGGCGTTGCCGCGCCTAGGCTGGGTTGGTTTGGCCCGGCGGGGATGGCCGCGTGTCGGGAACCCACATATTGGGGCTGCCCGGCAACTGCATGTAGTCATGGGTCCAGTACGGCGGAAGTTCACCGGGGTAGCTCGGCGCCCAATAGATCGGCTCGTCTCCGCGTGTGCCGTGAACGCCATCCAGCGCCGACCGCGGCGCCCCCTGCGTCGTGTCGAACTGCGATTCGGGCACATACGGCGGGTAGTCGGGGTAATTGATCGAGCCGTCGGGGTTCCACGTGAAGTCGTCGCCGTACGGCGGTGCAGGAGGTTCCAGCGGCGGCAGGGGTGGCTGAGTCGTGCCGTCTTGCGGACTCAGCGGCGGCCCACCAGAGCCGAAGCTGACCAGATCGGCGGGGATGCCGCCCATCACGCCCTCCCCTGGTTCAGCACCGCCGGGTTCGACGTACTCGGGTCCGTCGCCTTCAAACCAGTCGTCAGGATCTGGGCCGGCGTTGCTGATGAGCTCGGCGGGGATGCCGCCCATCACGCCCTCGCCTGGTTCAGCACCGCCGGGTTCGACGTACTCGGGTCCGTCGCCTTCAAACCAGTCGTCAGGATCGCTTGCGGCGCTGGCCTGTGCGGCGTCGCCTCCTGTTCCACCCGCGATCGCCGGCGCCGCGGCGGCCCCACTAGGTGCCGCCGCGGAGGCCGCCGTCACTGAAGCGTGGTAATTGGCGGCGGCTTGGTTGGCTTGAGCCTGCTGCTGGGCGTATCGCTCGGTCCACTGCGCCACCTCGGCGGCATTGGCGCCTTTGGTCGCGGCGAACCGCTGAATCGCCTGCTGCAGCGCCTGCTTGGTGTGGGCGATCTCGTCTGGACTGGGCGTGTTGGCCTTGGCAGTCTCGAAGCTCTCGCCGACCGTGCGCGCATATTGCGCCAGCTCGCGCGCCTGCTGGCCCATCGCGCGGGCCCACTCGCCATGCTTAACCGTGTTCGTCGCAGCACGGTGGCGCCCATCCACCCACTGATCGGCAATCGCCACGCCGGTCTGCTGCGTCTGGGCGGCCAGCTCGTCGAGTTCATCTCCGTAGCGCGACCATTGATCGGCGAAATCGTAGAGGCTGCCAGCGCCCGGACCGCCGTATAGCGCGACGGCACGCGCCTCACCGGGCATCGGGTCCAACGCCGCCGGTAATGGCGGAATGCCCGGTAGATCAGGTGCGGGCACATCGGCGCCACTGATCACCCCGCCGACCGCGCCCGCCGCGGCCGCGCCGTTGCCGCCCAAGATCGCACTCGCACCGGCCTCGTCTTGGCTGGCCAAGCTGGCCGCGGTGCTCTGTATCACCGCACCACCGATCGCCCGCTGCGCGCCGCCGTGACCAACCAGCGCCGCCAGCGCAGCCGAATGGGCGTTGAGCTGCCCGATCGCGCTCGCCGAGGTCAGATCCGCGCCTGGGGGCTGGGCCACGGCAGGCGCAGACGCGCTCGTTGATGCGGCCAGCTTCGCACCCGAGGCCGCCAGCCCCGCGGAGTTGAACTCAATTACCACAGCTCACAGACCCCCAGATACGTCTATGGTCGGGCACGCGCAAACACCACGGCGCGCGCCAGCGTGTCTTCGAATAATCATAAGGCTCGCCGAGGCCACCACCGGCACAGAAATCCGCCCCGGCCGCTGCGCGCTTACGATGCTGCCGCCACACTGAACTGCCCTTCTCGCAGCAGCCGTGAACTGGTGGCCAGGATCTTGGCGACAGTGTGATGATTCAATTCCAGCCGGCGACCGATGTCGCGATTTGTGCACGCGCGGTCATAGCTGAGATGCAACACCTTGGCCACCGCCGCAACGTCGTCGTCTCGGCGCGCCGCGCCTCCCGAGCCGGCCCGAAGCCGCAGCGGCTCCCGGTCGAGCACCGCGGCGGCAACCTCACGCCAGCGTGCGTACTGATCGAACGACACGGGCGCATCGCCGCCATCGCGCTCGTCGGCTCCCGCATCGGCGCCACCGCTCTCGCCGGACTCGTCGCCGTTGGCGAGGTCGCTCGACGAGTCGCCGCTTGTGTGGCGGCCCGCCCGAGTCAGGATCACCAGCCCGTGAGTGGTGGCCAGCAGCGATACCGGAGCCACCCCGCCGATGAAGCCCGTCAACCACGCGTTGAGCGGTTGATCGGCCGGCACGATCGCGTGCAGCGTGTTGGCCACGATGCTGACCGCGGCCGAGCACCCCAGTACACACCAGAAGTACCGGCGATCGCGGCGATGTTCTGGAAACGCCGCCAACACCACCACGCCGAGGGTGGCCAGCAAGATCGTGCCGTCGATAATCAGCGGCCACAACCAGGCCAAATCCGCCGCCACATGCGCCTTGACGGCCAGATCGCGCAGCGCCACAAACGATAACGCGAAGCTGGCCGCCCCTACCCCGGTAGTCAGCAGCACTGCTCCTACTCGGGCAGCCAGCAGCGCCCGCGATGTCTTACGCGTGTTGGATTGCGACATCGTGCAGAGGTCCTCTCTCATATCTCGGTGGTTCAACCGCGGCATGGGTGGCGCCGTTAGGCCGTTGTGCTCCTTGACTATTGGTGTCAACGGGCTGGGGCGGCCAGCGGAATCAGGGGTCACCGGTGTAGACCCACAGCACCCGTCGCCTGCCTTGACGTAACGCTCGGCGCACCTGGCCGCACGATTCCAAACTGCGCAGGTGACGGTAGATTCCGGTGAAGCCTTGTGCGGTTCGCCGATACTGCACGACGTGCCAGGACTGGTGACATTCCACGACCTGCATGCCGTCACCGGGTCGCGGTGCGTTGCATCGCAGGACAGCGCAGCTGTCGTCGTTGCGCTCGGTCTTCCACGGCATCCGTTGCGCCAACTCCTGTGTGGACAGCGGCCGGTTGCTGGTACGCAGCTCGGCCAGCAGCCGATCGCGCAGCATCAAGGTGTCGGCCTTTGTCATCGCCCACCACCGACCTGGCGCCGCCGGGCCCGCTTTGCGGTTGCGGGGTTCATTGCACCGCAGCGTGATTCGGCTTGCGCCGACGTCGGCTCGACCGGCCCGTTGCCCGGCGGCGGTAGAGGGTGTTTGGCTGCGGGATCAGCAAGGCAAGCCCTTTAGCGACACTGCCGCCTTCGCCGTCTCTGCCCGAGATCTCTTGTAGCCAGCGGGTGAGGTGGTGCTGATCAATCGGCACGGCGGCAGCCAGCGCCACCACCAGCGCCTGCAGCTCATAGCGTTCGGCCTGCTGCAATTCGGCCCAGATGACGGCGGGATCTTCGTTGTGCACGTGTTCGACGATGCGTGTGGCCTTGGCGTGCAGCGCGGCACACTGGCTGATCCGCGTTGCCTCCGTCGAGTAGACGGCCGGCAGGTTGCCGTGGCCCAGGAGGTAGCGCAGCTGCGCAGCTACAGGGTTCGGCGTCGTGTGCGGGCGGTGAAACGTTGAGGGGTCCCACTCGCAGTCGAGCAGAAGGCCCATGCGCACAATCGCGCGCATCGACCACAGATCCGCGGCGCGCCGGTGCGGATGATCCGGCCGCCAACCGTCTTCGGCGAACTCGTCTGCATGGCTGTTCAGCAGCCTGGACAACCGTGCAGGATCGACGTCGAAGAAGTTCGCGACATCAGCGCGTGTCGGCTGGCTGGGCAGCTCGGCGCCGGCGTCGAGCTCATCGAGAACATCGACGTGCCTGGATAGCTCGTCGCGGCGCTGGCGTGCGCGCTTTTGCTGTAGCCGCGCCGCCTCGATGGCCCGGATCTCTTCGATGCTCAAATCGCTACTTGTCGTCACGGTTGTTCTCCTCCCCCGCAGCTGGCGCACTGTGCACCGACCGCGGTGTTGTTCGAAGTGCGCTGCGGCGCACCAGCACTGACCACGACATGGATTGAAGGCCGGTGAATCCGCGTCCCCAGGTGCGCGCCGCCAGGCGGTGCGGGTGGGCGAACACCCAGTGATAGATCGGCCGATCCGGGCGGCGCTGCGGCTCGGCCCACGGGCCACAGCAGTGTCCGTGCGCCCGGTGCACATCGGCCAGTACGGCGGCTCCTAGCCAGCCCAACTGCTCGCAATGCCACCCGGCGTCAAGGCCGCCCCGTTGCGCGGCGCGCATTCCCGCTTCGTCGATGCGCGTGCCGGCGTAGATCATGACCGGGCCGCGGTAGTCGGTGGCCCACGTGCGGTTCTCGACGGTCTTGCCCCCGAGGTCGTCGGGGACCAGCAGCAACGATGCCCAGGGCCGCCGCAGCGTCAGCGCCATTGCCCTGCCGCCAGCTCTAAACGGCGCTGTCGGCGGGTTGGCCACATCGAGCAGCACGTCGCGGTGGCACGCGGGGTCGCCCAGCGCGCAGGTGCAGGCCAGGTCCCGGCCAGCGAGGTCCTCGGCGATGGCGGTGAGCACATCTTGGCGCCCTGCCAGCCACACCGCGTATTCGCTTACAGCGCCCATCCGTTGGATCGGGTTGCCGCCGCGGTCAAAGGGATTGGCGAACGGCGTGCCCGCAGCGACCGACGCGGCATGCTGGGCACCAGTGCGCGCCGACTCCACCACCGGGCGCGGGTCCAAATCGGTGAGCTGAACTTCGGCCCAGCGAGCTGCTCGTCGAAGTGTTGAGCTTGCCATCGTCGCTCCTGTGCTGAATCGGTTACGTGATGTCATGGCGGTGTTGGGCCGTTTCGTCCCGGCGCAGGCGCGGAACGGGGCCTATCCGATCCCCGCGGGCCTTGGTCGCCGCTGGTGGGCTTGTTCGGGCTGGTCGGTTGTGCCCGGCTTGTTTCGGTGCGGTTGGGCTGCGGCGGGGAAGCCGGCGTACGACCGGGTGCGTTGGGAGGTTGTTGTTGGTGCTGTCCCTTGCCGTTGCGGTGGCGCAGGTGCGATGCGGCGTGCTGGGCCGCCCCGGCGGCCGCCGCGGCTGCTGCAACCTCGGGAGCAGCGACCTTGGTGGCCGTCCTGGCCGCACCCGAGGCCGCAGCCGAGGACACCTTGGCGGAAGCGCCTTTTCGGGTCGCGGTGCTGGCTGTGCGCGCCCCCGGCGTCGATGCCCCGGTCCCGCCATCGCCGTGGGGACCGCGGCCCGGCCCTGTTGGTCCCGGACGGCTGGCGGCTCCGGTTGACGGCGCCGACGGTGGTTTGCGGTTGGACTTAGCCGGTGGGTGGGCTTGTCGCCCCGGCGCTTTGGGGCTGTTCGCGGTGTCGCTGTCGGACGTTTCTTGGCTGCTTCGACGCTCGCTAAGTTGTGACCGTAGTTTGCCCAGTCGCCGCCCCGCGTAGTCCACACCTTCCATGCCCTGTCCCATGCGCACGGTGTTGCGCAGCACAGCGCCGCCGATCCGTACCGGGCCGGGGATTCCTCGATCACCGAACGCGCGCAGCAGATGGCGAAAGCCGATGGCGCCGCCGATGCCCAGCAGAAGCAGAACCATGATCTTGGCCATCGGGTGGGTCATGGCGATCGTGCCGGGCAGCGCGCCGCGGGTCACGTTGGCCATCAAGATCACCAGAATTCCCAAACCCGCTGTGGCCACGACCATTTCCACACCGTGAACGATGAGTTTGAGCGCGGTGCGTTTGGCGAACTGCCGTTGGGGCCCGGGCGCGACAGCGACCGCCGCGGCGGGCACGATTACCAGCACGTTCCAAAACGCCTTGAACCCGACGCGGATCACCTCGCAGCCGACATAGTCGACCGCGAACAGCACGAAGAAGATCGCCAGGATCAAGAACGCGAACAGGCCGACGGAGATGGTGTTGAGCTGCTGGGCGTACTCGAGTGCAGACAGGTCGCAATAGCGCATCGCGTGCGCGGGCGCGGCGCTGTTCCCTGCGGTCAGCGCACTGTTGTACAGCTGTGCGCAGCCGGGCACATCATCGATGATCTTGCCGAAATTGATGAGCTGAATCGGTTGGCGCACTGTGACATCGACAAGCCAAGTGGTCAACTGCTCCAGCTGCGCCTCGCTGCCTCCTGGGGCCAGCGCACCGTTATTGGCCACCCCTTGCGACACGGTGAACCCCACGGTCCTGCCGATTCCCAAGATGCCGTTGTCGCCGGCGATCTCGCCGACGGGGTCGCGCAAGAAGATCGCGGCCAAGACGATCACCAGGACGCCGCTGAAGATGATTCCGATGCCGCTGCCCACACCGCGGGTCAGCGCCACAACTCCGCCGATGGCCGCGCAGATCGTCATCGCGCCCGGCACCAGATAGAGCCGGTTGACCACGTCGGTGATGTTGGCCAGTACCGGGCTGGCGATCGCCGCCAGCCAGCCCAGCCACGTTGTGGACAGCGCGAACTTGACAAACCAAATTCCCACCGCGCAGATGCACACCAGCACCGCGCATTCGAATCCCAGCCAGCCGGCCAGCTGCGTGTAGGTCAGCGCGGTGCCCACCTTGGACAGCAGCGCCGGTCCCCACGTGTCGGGTGAAACCCCGAAATCTGGTCCCTGCTCGACAATGGCCTCGGTCATCGGAACGACTGAGACGAAGTGCGAACCGATCGGCATGTTGTAGCTGTCGTGCAGTCCAGTCCACGACAACGCGCCACTGATGCCCTGCGCCGCTGCCATCGGCGCGGTGAGCACTGCCAGCAGCGCACCACCCCAAATCAGTTGGGCCGCCAGCCACACGCGCCGCACCCGCGGATGCGTGTACAGCCAGGCCGCCACCAGTGAACTCACCACGGCGACCCCTCGGCGCTGGCCGTCTCATCGAGATAGCGGGTGTCAAAGGCCTCCACGAGCTCTGGCTGCACCGGCTCGAGCAGATCGACGAGCCCGACCCGGCCGAAATCGTCGATGAAATAGGCATACCCGTGCCCGTCCTCGGTGCGGGTCTGCATGACTTCGGGGTACTCGTCGGGATTGATTCCCAATTTCTTGAACGCAGACCGTGCATAGTCACGTTCGGTGGGTTTGAACGGGGTGATCACCCGCATCGGCAGGTTCTGGGCGCCGATACCGTCGAAATCCTCAGCGTGCTGCGATATTCCGATCAGCCCGTAGCGTTCCTTGCGGCCTTGGGTGGCGATGCGCATGGCATCTTTGCGTCCCACCGGCGAGCACAGATAGGTGCGGGCCTCCTCGGCGACAAACCATCCGAACCCGCCCGGGCGGCGCCGCTCCGGATCGGTGTAGGTCAGCCGTGTCAGCGATGCGATCAGCCCGTAGATCGCCAGGCCGGCGCGCGCGCGCCGGGACTGGCGCTGGTAGAGGTGCAGCTCGTCGGTTTCGGCGATCTCGGGCAACTCCAGGGACGCCGTCACCCAGATCACGGCGTCCTTCTCAGCGATCGGCGGGACGGGCAGCGCGTCGTCGAACACCGCCTGCAGGTAGTCCACCGCTGCCCACGAATTGAGCTTCGCGGTCAACGCGGCATACTCTGTGCGCTGCGCTCCGGTCAACTCATTGAGGTAGCGCACCAACGCGCCCATGCTGGGCGCTACCTGCTGGCCCGGGCGCAGCAGAAAGCTCAGCTGCCCCGCCAGCTCTGAATCTGGTTCGACGCCCATCATCGGCAACAGGTGATCAAGGGTGTGCTCCACGGCGACCTTGGGCGGGAAGATCCTCAACGCGTCGAGCGACCACTGCCCGCCGGTGGGGTCGATAACTGCCACCCGATCGCCGTGGTGCGCCAGCGCCGGCACCCACTCCTGCATGGTGCCGGGGTCGATGATCGACGCCTGCGACCCGCGCTTGATCAGTGCGTCAACCACCCGCTTGCACGCTTGCGATTTCCCACCGCCGGGCGCGCCGATGAACAAAATGCCCGGCGCCCCACGGCGTTTCGTGGTTCCTTCCAGGTCGATCAGCACCGGGGTGGGCCGACGGGTGGCCAGATTGCGCGCCAACAGGATGCCGGTCTGATTGCCCAGCTCGCTGGACACCAGCGGTGCAAAACGCGCCCAGTGGCTGGTGGTGGTCGGCTGGCCGAACTGGCTGCGCGGTGCGCGCTCCTCACTGCCGGGATGACCGATCTGCCACAACGAACGTTGCGCACCACGCGGCTGGGCCACCGAGGTGTCCAGTTCCTCCGCGAAATGGGTTCGCAGCTGTTGTGCGGCATAGGAGGCGGCGTGGCGCGATCGTGAACCGACGGCGATGACGGTGGTCCACTCCGCTTCGCGTTCCAGATTGCTGGCCTCCAGCTCGGCGTTGTAGTCCTCTGCAGCTTCGTAGCGCCGAGCCAGATCAGAGGCGCTGGCGCGGCGACTACCACGTTGAAAGGACTGGTCTTCGAGATTTCGCTGCGCGAAATCGACGCGGTTGAGCGCCTTCTCACGCGGGCGTACCGTCACGTGCTGATACCAGTCGACACTGGCGTCTACCTCGACGTCGTAGGCCGACAGCAGGTATTCGGCCCGCGGATAGGCCAACCCGGTGCGTGGCAGCTGCGCCACCGGCAGCAGCGCCTGGTAGCTGTCGATACCGGTGCGTGTGGTGATCCGCAGTATCGGGGCCAGGGAGGGAAGATGGCGGCGAAGCCAGGAGCGGTGTTGGCGGCGGGCCCGCTGGTCCCCCTCGTCGAAGTCGGCTGGCATGTCCTCGAATTCGGCCGCCGTGAGCCGGTCGGGGCCGCCTTCACTGTGTGGGAAGGGTGTGTCGGCGGCCCCCAGCGTCCAGCGCCGGTGATACAGCCATTGAATTTGACGTGGGGTGGCCGGTCGTGGCGCGAACTGGTCAGGGATGTGCTGAAGGATCTCGTCGACCAGCTCGCGATATCCCTCCAGGGTGGTCGGATCGTCGTGGTCTCGTCCGACCACCGCGCCCCATCCCCGCGCGAGCGTGCCGGCCCCGCTGCGCCCGGCCATGCCGGCGTCAACCGGGATGCGCACCCCGAAGATCTGTTCGTAGAACGGTTCGATCGTCAGAACGGGCTCCCAATCGCGCACCTCGCGCACCCAACCGGGTTTGGTCTGGAATTCGCCCAGCATTCGGCGTTTGAGTCGGCGCGCGCTCAGCGGCGCACACACGCTCCAAAAGACCATGCCCGAGGGCAGTTGACGCACCAACGGTCGATGGCCCTCGGCCACTGCGCGCTTGTCGTCATAGGGCAGCATTCCCCCGGGTTGGCCGGCCAAGATGAACTCCGCGTACACCCCGCCGTGGGTGAACACCAGGTTGCCGATCACCGCTTTGGGCGGCGACAACCACCGGTCGCGTTTGCCGCGTGCAGCCGCGCGCGCCTGCGTGCTGAAAAGGCTTGTGAACAGCCACATCATCCGGTACAGCGGGCTGGGCCTGCTCACCGGGGCTTGGCGCGCCAGAAAGGTCAATGCCAACGTGATGGCTGCGCCGTAGATGAAAATCGCCAGCGCATAACCGGAATCGAACCAGTTCCAGCTGGCCCACAGCGTGGCTGAACCGGCGAGCAGAAATGTCGCGCCGTCCCAGATCCGCCACGGACCCCCTCGCAGCGCAGTGTTGTCGTCGATATGGGATATATAGAACGGGAAGTCGCGGACGTCGGCGAAAACCCGTGCAGTCTCCTGGCTTTCAGTGTCAGCCATCGCTGTGGCCTCGTGATTGCGCTACCGGGTCCACGCCGCCGAGGACGAATGCGCCGAAAGCAGGGACGTAACGGTGGAGCGCGCCGCCGAATCCGCTCAGCGCGATCGCCCGCGCCGGGTGATGAGCGTTGTGCTCTCCGGCAACCCGCGCCAGCACCTCACCGCTGGGCGGCGTGGATTGGATCATTGGCTTTCCCCCACCGTTGGCTGTCTTGAATCAGCGGCCGTACTGGCCGACGGTGACGCCGTCGCCGTGTCGGTCGATGGTTTCTTTGAACGAGGCTGACAGCCCGACCGCGCCGAGAACCAGTGCAGACAGCGCGATTCCGCCGATGATCTTGCCTGCGGCCGCGCCAACACCGCGGGCAAGCGCGAATCCTCCGGTCACCACGCCGCAGATGATGACGACGATCGACAGCGGCACCTTCGCCGACTCCCAAAACCCGGGCACGGCCGTGAACAAGTCGCCGGCGGCGACTACCGTTTCCACCATTTCGAATCTCTCCTCACATCTTGTTGGGGCTTGTTACTTGGTTGGCGGCGTTGACGTGGCCACCGGGACCGGGTCGTCGTCTTGCGAGACGGCCGGCGCTGGGTCGATCGCGGCCACTGACCAGCGCCCGCCCAGGCCGCGCAGTGTCAGCGGGTAGGTCAGCTGTGCGGGGGCGTATTGCGAAGTCACGGCGTTCACGTTGGCCAGGATTCGAACTGTTTCGCCGTCGGCGGGAACGGCTGCCGGCTTCGCCGTGGCGGTGACCGCGGTGACGGTTGCGCTCTGGTAGGCATCACCGAGACCGACCAGCAGCGCATCGGAGGTGACGTAGCGCTCGACGCCGCCGGCCGCGGTCAGATAGGCGCTGATGAACCCGGCGACCACTTGATAGGCGGGGTCGGCTTGGCCGAGCGTGGTCGGGTAGCTCATTGGCAGGTCCGCTCCGGGGCCGGGGCCGCCGACGCGGGCCGGAAGGCCCAGCGCGCGCGGACCGAACTGCGACCACAGCACCGGCACCCGATACACCGCCCGGGTGGGTGACGCCGACTCGTAGGGCCGCTCAGTGACCCCGACGACCACCGAATACACCTCGCCGGTGGCGTCCTTGCCGGCCACACCCTCGTAGGTGACCGCAACCACAGTGGGCGCGCCGATCACCACAGCCGGAGTGGAGGGCAGGGTGAGGTCGCTCGACGACAGCGAGACGAACTGAGCCAAGCTGGCGGTGTCCTGCGACGTCGCGGTCAGCCACACCGACACGTAATCTTGGGCGAACGAACCCACCACAGCCGACTTGTTGACCACCGTGCGGGCCGGGCCGACCACATCGGTCGGAGTCCCAAAAATCAGCTGCCACACCAGGTTTAGCCCGGCCAGCGTCGCCAGCGCGAGCACGACCGGTCGGCCCATCCTCGCGCCGAGCGACCCCGACGTTGCCAACCGGGAGCGCCACGTGTTGTTCAGCCTCATCGTGGGCGCCCGCTCTCGAGGCGGGCGGCCACGGCTTCGCGCATCGCCACCCCGATGCTCGCCCGTTGGCGGGCATCCAGATCGGCCACACGAGTGAGCCAGTCATACATTCTGGCGTCGGCCTCTGCCGCCTCCAGGGCGGCGTGTCGCCATACCGCGGCATCATCGGGATCGGCCATCTGCAAGGCCTGCGCGTGCACCCACGCCATGCCCTTGCCGTTGCCCAGCGGCGAGGCCGCATACAGCAGCGCAGCAAACGGGTAGACCGCCGACGTCAGCCACAGCCGCGCCGACTGGCGATCACAGCGTGCGCGCTGCCCGACCGCGACAACGCTGAGCATTTCTTCGGCGGCCCTGATCGCTTGTCCGGGCGAGTCGATGCCCGCCTCAGCGTGCGCATCCTGCAGATGTCTGTTGCGGTCGGCGACGGCTTCACCGGCCAACCTGATGGCCACGAACAACAGCGCACACCACGCCCACAGGTCGTGAAGGTGACCGTCGAGACAGGCCACGGTGACCGTGAGAACCAGCACGGTTGCGGCGCCGTCGATTGCGAGGCGCTCATCGTCGCTGTCGCGCCAGCCTGTCAGCGAGACCCGCGCCAACCACGTGGTCCATCGCGAAGAGTTGGCGGCGATGTTGGTGTTCATCAGATCGGCTCGTGTCCAATGATTTTCAGGCTGCCGATCGCGAACTTCGCGTCCACCGGGTCGGTGTTCACCGGCTGCCCGAAGATGGGATCAGCGCTGCCAGGGGCAGGTGTTGCTGTCGGCGCGCCCTCGGTGAAGATGTCGGTCAGGCCCCCCGTCCCAGGGGCAGGCGTGGCCGACGGCTGCGGTTCGGCCGGGGGGCGCGATGTCTGACGGATCAACATCGTGATCCGCGACGCCAGAACGCGCTTGACCGGAATTACTGCCTCGCCGTGAACATTGCCGGTGTCCTGGGTCATTAACGTCTTGTCGGTGTCGTTGAACATGTACTGCACCGTGGTCACCACTCGGTGCTGCGACCACTGCGACGCCCCGCTGGCATCCTTACCCACCCAGCCCGGGGTGAGGGAAATGGCGGTGATCACATATGTTTTCGACAAATCGATGTCAATGACCTGTCCATCGACACCGTTGCGCACACACACGAACGCGTTGCGCGGATCGCTGCCAGTCATCGTTTGCGCCGACGTGGATCCCGCCGGGCAAGACCCGGCCGCATCTGCGCTGTAGGGCAGCGGACGGTCAACCCCCGGACCTTCCGGCGTCGGCGTCGGTGCAGGTTTGGCAACCGCTACGGCGGCAGGCTCAGCCACCGAGTCGCGCGCTCCCGAAGGGGTCTGGTCGCCCCCGGAGTAAAACATCACCCCGGCTACCAAGGCAATCACCACAGCCGCGGCGGCCAGGCCAGCGAAACCGGTCGCGACCTTATGGTCAAACCGCTGCGGCGGCGCGGGTGCGTCGTCGTCGCGCGCCGGATCCCCCTCGTCTAGATCGACGGGCTGCATCTCACCCACACCGGCGGGCTCTTCGGCCACGACCGTCTCAACCTCGACGCCCTCTACCTCAACTTCGACGCGCTCCGCCTCGCCGTCGGCGCCGTAACCCGCCTCGGTGTCGTAATCGTCGTCTTCCTCGGTGATTTGGCGTGCCAACCAGACCGCATCAGCTTCATCAGGGGCACTCATCGCCGCTCACCCCCGTGCTGGATGACCCGCAGCGTCGCCGTGCACGGACGTCGCCGTTGCTGCATGAACCGCACGCCCGCGCCCGAATCCACCGGCGGCGGGGTTGGCGGCTGCCACCCCGCGCTTGGGCCGGTCCACACCGCCGGCCACACCGGCGCCGCGGTGGGCATTCCGTAAACGTCCCGTCCTGACGAATAGGCGTTCACGAACTGATTGGCGACCGGATACTGGCCGACCCCGTGACCGGCGGCCTGGCCGCAGCCTTGTCGAGGCCGACCCAGCGCCCGAGCAACCACTAGCACAACCGCGACAACGGGTATAACCAGGATAATTCCGCCGGCCAGCGACATCATCGCGGCCACCCCCTGCGGCATCGCCGCCAACGCGAGGACAAAAGCGGCTACAGCCGCTACGCTCACCTTCATGAGTGCTGATTCTGTCAGAATAAAGCAGCAAGAGCAATAGGTAAACGAACTATGAGCAGGTATGTGCCGGATCGGTTTGACGACCTACGCCGCGAGTGGATCGCCGATCACGCGGGCATCTTCACCATCCAGAAGCGCCGCGCCGAACGACTGAACCGCCAGATCCGTCGCCGCAATCGGGTCCTGGCTGGCGCACGACCAAACCCGTACGACGACAACACGATTCACCCACTGTGGGCGCGGCGGCCCACCACCGTGGAAGGCTGGCTGGAGCTGGCCATCATCGCCGCCGCAGCCGCCCTGGTGCCCATCGGCTGGCCGGTCGGGGTGCTGATGTATCAGCGCCTTATCGCACTGATCCCGACGCGGCTGCGGTCCTACCCGATACCGGCGCTGCTGTGGACCGCGGTCGGAATTGGCACCCTGTGCGCGCTGCTCTACACCCCCGATGACTCGCTGAGCACCGCGCTCTACGCGCCTTACCTCCTCGCGCAGATCCCCGCGGCGTTCGCTGTCGCCGGCCTCTACGGAATCCTTAACGGCTGGCTGGCCGTCGACGGATCCACCGACTGGTGGCCGCTCACACCGCCGCCCATCTCCGTCGACCTCGATATCCCGATGGGCCCAGACGACATGACCGCACCGCCGGTCTTTGCCACCGCCGACGCCGAGCATCCCGGTGATCTGCGGCCCACCGGCGGGTCTCGCGGGTCGGTGCGCCTCGTAATCGTCGGCCTGCTGATTTGTGCGATCGGGTCGGCATGGATGACCGGCGCGGTGATCGCCGGTGTCAAAGACGTTGTGACCCAGTCGGTGACGACCTACAGCGGCTAGGTTTCGCTGTCGGCCCACAACTTCCTCAACCGCTCGACCACACGCCCGTCGCCGCCGGCTCGCTTGTCGCCATTGCCCGCCCCGTTGAGCAACGTCTTGACCGCGGCGTCGTAGTAGGAGCGAAACACCGTCCAGTCGGGGATCTCGACGCACTTGCCTACATCTCCGCGCACGAGCAGGCGCGCCGTCTCACGATTCGGGGGCAACAATTCTTGCCAGCGCAGCCCCGGTCCCATATCGCTGCTCAGGCTCCGGTGGCCATCGGCCTGGCTGTAGCTTTCCGGACGCCGATTGGTGAATAACGACCAGTCCTCGCCAGCTTCGAGCAGCTCAATTTCCCTGGCCCCGTACATGATCAGCGAGGCCGGAAAGATCGCCCGCAGTTCATCGGCGTAGTCCCTGCCATAGACCGTGTCCAGCTGACACGATGCCTGCACCGCTGCCACCATGTTGATGCCCAACCCGCGACCTTCCCCGACGATCCGGCGCAGACTCGGGATCGGGGCTGTGTTGGGCAACTCGTCGATCACCATCAGCAGACGGTGCATCTGCTCGCGCCGCGCGGTCTTCTCTCGCCAGCGCCGCACCAGCGAATCCAGCAGCGTCACCGCCGCGCCGGCCACCGTGCCGTCGGCCGGCGCCAACACAAACAACGTGGCTTGCGGATCATCGAGAAACACCGGGTCAAACGCGCGGTTGAACAGAGTCGGAGTCGCCGCCGACGTCGACATCGCCACCGTGGTCAACGCCGACAACGACAGCCGAAGCCACGGCGTGATCGCCTTGCGCATCGTTATTGCCACAGAATCACGTTGGCGCGGGTCCATTTGCAGAATCCGCATCATCCCCAGCGCCAACACCTCATAGCGGCGGCATAACGCTGCGGCCTGGGCCCATCCGGGTTCGGTGAAGTTCTCCGGGTCGATGTTGTCCACCGCCCGCAACACCCAATCCATACCTTCGCCGTTGCCCTGCGGGGAAGCCGCATACAAGAATGCCGCCAGTGGACCCGCTGCTTGAGACTCCCAGATACCGCCGTCGGAAACCTCATCGGCCCCCGAGCCCAGACCGACGGTGGCCATCTGCATGATCGTTTCGGCGATGGTCAGCGCTTCCAGGGGCGACTCGATCGTCACCGTCGGGTCATAGAACAGCGGGTCCACCCCGTCCGGATACACCGGGGTACCGATCGGGCGCAGATCAATCATGGCTTTGGGGCCGAACCGGCGCTCCATGACGTACTGCAGCAGGTCATCTTTGGACGACACCACCACTGCTGGGCCACCCCACATCACCGCCGCCGGCGCCAGCACGCGCCGCGTCTTGCCCGTCTCGGTCGGCGCCGAAACCAGCACATGCGCCGCGGTGCTCGGCACATACAACTGCTCAGTAGCTTTGCGGCCCACGCGGCGGCGCAAGAACCCGCAGTAGGGCGTCGCGGGTTTGAGGTACACACGACTATACTGTCAAAACTAAGCACTCAGGGCAATACAGAAACATCAGCCGTTTACTGATTGTCTCGCGCGTGCAGACCGATAGCTGAGGGGTTGCAACTGAGGAGGCGGGCAGACGTCGCTCATTCGCCGCAGCTTGAGCTGCTCAGTTAGTGAACCCGTGATCGGGACTTCTGACGGCTCGACCGGGACGCGAGGACGCCGGCGGCCCCTTCCCTGCGCTGGAAAGCGCCGTCATCGAACACCTTTCGTGTGACCGTGAGATCCGGTTAGCCAGCGCCGGTGTCGCCGTTGCATGTGGCTGGTGACCAAAATCCTCGCCCGTTGGCTCGGGCGTCGGACTCGGCCGAGCGAAACTGCGCCTGGTACCGATACGGCAGGTCGTAGGTGTACTCGTGGCCGAATCCCGCGCTGATCAGCATCAGATTCACCAGCTGCCCCGACGTCGTCCAGACATAGGCCAGCTCCCGGCCGTACTGGTCGCGGCTGTCTTGGGAGGGATCTTGCTCTAGGTACACCGACTGGCCCGTCAACAGCTGTTTGGCGTGCTCGGATGCCTCAGCTCCGAAGCACTGCACACCGGTGCGGCGATCCTGGGTCTCCGGTGTGTCGATCCCGATCAGACGCACTTTCACACGCTCGTCGTCGCGTTCCACCGAGATCGTGTCACCGTCGATGACCGCAATCACCGCATGTGGTCCACGCACCCGATCCGCTGGCATCACCGGGTCTGCCCCGTGCGGTGCGGTCGTGGACACGGGCAGCATCGACTGCACCCCGGTACACCCGCATAGCCCCACAAGGAGCAGCGCCCAAAATGCCCACAGCCCAACGACCTTGACGCCCATCCCGCGAGCACCCGCTGCACCAGACATCTGCGTTTCCTTTCCCGAGACCCGGCGCTCAGCTTGCACGCCGAGCCCTCGCCGCGGTGGCGCTTTCGTTGGGGCGCAGCCTGATCGCCCTGTTGATCGCATTGGTCACGATGTGCGGTGCCTCGTGGAGCAGCATGTGCCCACCCCAGGGCACCTCAACATGCACGGCGTGGGGAATGCTCGCCGCGAGCTCGCGCGCGTGAGCCGCGGGCGTGATTACGTCAGCGCCGCCACTGACCACCGTCGTGGCCGCGGTTATCGACCCCAGGCTGTGATAAAGGTCGTAGTTTTTCAGTCCTGGAAGAAAACCCACCGCCGTCGTCAACGGGGTGGTCTGCAGCGCGGCCGACATGAGGTCAGCGAGCGTGTTGCGCTCGGCGCTGCGGTGGCCGCCGCACTTCATCAGGGCAGCAGACATCGGGCCGGCGAGTGCCCGCGCCGTCGCGTCCAGCCGTGCAGGCCGCATGAGTGCGACAAGTTGAGCCAATGCGCCCAGCTGCGGCGTGCTCAGCAGCCGCCCAAGGCCACGCTGGTCGAGATTTCGCGCCGCGGTGGCGACCAGCACGAGAGCCTCCGGGTCCACAGGCCGATCGTGTGCGGCACGACCGCAGTAGGCCAGCGCGGCCATGCCACCCATGGAGTGGCCGGCGATGGTGAGGGGCCCGGCGACCTCGAGTACGGCCAGGAGTTCGGCGAGGTCGGCGCCCAGACGCTTCACCCGGTAGGTGCACATCGGTGCCGAATCTGAGAGACCGTGGCCGCGGTGGTCGTAGCTGATCACCCGAATCCTTGCGCCCCGGCGGCGCACCAGCTGAGCGATCTGCACATCCCAGCACGACTGGCTGAGGCAAAAGCCGTGTAGCAGAACCACGGTGTGGTCGACCTGGCCACCTGACCACCAGTCTCGAACCGCCAGCTGCACACCATCTGTGGTGCGCACTGCGCGCTCGACGCAGCCGACACCGAGTGACCCTACTCTCATCGCCGCCTCGCTTCCTGTTGTGCCGCCGCCGAGGTCGCCTCCAATGACTCAACGGCGCCGCTGAACTCGCCACATCCGCCATCTGCGAACTGACGCCACGGGATGAACCTCTCGCGCGTGCCCCGGGAGTCTTGGCACCAAAAACCCCACAGACGACGATGCGGCCCGGTCACGATCACCGTCCAGCACGGGATCTCGCACCCAGAGCTGTTGCGCGGTAGACAGATACGATGCCGGTGGGTGGCCTGGCGGACCGCGATGCTGGCGCGCCCGCGCCGATGCACACCGGTGGGCGTCACCTCAAAATAGGCCCCGGACAAGATGACCGAGGCGAAGCCCCACGGATGATCATGCAGCCCTTCAGGATCGGAGGCGATGAACTGGTGTAGATACACGTTCAGCCAACGGTTGCGCGGCATGAGATACCAACGCCTCAAATACGGTTCGCCTGGTTTGGCTGCCACCACTTGGTGAGGTTCACCCCGCAACCAGGCCCGCCACCAGCTGATCTCGGTGGGTCGGCTCACCACCGCGCTCATCGGTGCGGCCCCGCAGACGACGTCACCGTGGCGCTCGCCGGCACAGGGCTCGTCGCCGCCGCGCCGCCGGTATGTCCCAGCACGATTTCCACCACGACCGGACGGCCCGCGTGATCGGCAATCGGATAGCAGTAGTCGCCGTGCGACGCCGGAACCGCCACGTCCACCCCACCGGCGGCCAGACTCAACGTCTCGGCAACCATGAGCAGCAGCATCGAGCACAGACCCGCCAGCGCGCCGCACACCATTGGCCATGGGGACCGGGCTCGTGCACTCGTCGCACTCGTCACGACGCCACCTCGGTTTCAGTCCACGTCGTGCCGGCATCCGTGGCAGGTGTGATCGGTGCCTGCGCAGACGAGGGATGCTGGACCGTGGGTTCATCGTCGTCCTCGTCGAAAAGCGACATCGCCTCTGTTAGAGGATGATTCGACCACAGCACCTCGGTGCGGTTCTGATCACCGCGGCGCCCGTTACCGGTGAACGTCGAGAGCCGCACACTGTGCCAGCCGTCGTAGAGCGAGTCGTAGAGGCCGCTGGAATACCCCGACAGCACCACATGCGCCCGACAGGCCCGCAGCGCCTCGGCAAGTTCGCGGTGCTGGTCGTCGCTGCGCATCTCCTGGGCGTACTGGTTGCCCCAGGCCCGCGTCGACCCGAGATACGGCGGGTCGACGTAGAGCAGGACGTCGCGGTGTTTGCCGTACTTGCCGATCAGCTCGATCGCCGGCCGACACTCCAGACTCACCCCCGCCAGCCGCGACGCGGCGGGCAACAGCCGAGCCACGTAGCCGCCCAGGTAGTCGGGCATGCCAGCTCCACCATGGGGATTGGCGTAGTGGCGCCATCCCGTGCGGCGTCGCGTCAGCCCCGAACGTCCTTGGGTCAGTCGTACCCACACCCGCCGCGCCCGCTCCAGCTGATCCAGCTCGTCGGCGGGCTCAAAGGAGCGCTCATGTTCACGCCGTGAATGTGGAGTCAGCGCGCACACCCGCGCCAGATCCTGCGGCCGATCGCGCAGCAGCCGCCAAAACAACACCAAGTCGCCGTCCAGGTCGTTCACCGTCTCCATCGGGCTGCGCGGTTTGGCCAGAAGAACGGACAGGGAACCGGCGAACGGCTCAACGTAGTGGCGCGCTGGTGGCAGTAACGCCACGATGCGATCGGCAACGCTCTGTTTGCCGCCGAAGTACGGAAACGGCGGGGTGCTCAACGTCTCACCTGCCAGGTGAACAGATCCCCGGTGGATCGTGCACTCGGACTCGCCGTCTGCATTCCCCAACCTCCTCGCCGTAACGGAGATTTGGTGCGGCTACGCCGCGCCCGTTTACACCTTCCGTGTCACCCAATACTGTCAGAAAAAAGCAGTAAGATCAATACGTAAACGCCAGCTGTATACGTACCGTCGTTTTGCTACTGAGGAGGCTTTCATGACCAGCGACAACAATCCGACCCCCGCGCAGGCGCTCGACGAAGCCCGCGCCGATGTCACCGCCGCCCGCGATGCCGCCAACCATGGCGATCGCTACCGCCAGGGCCAGTACGCGCGGGCAGCCATCGACGCCGCGGCCAGCGCCATCCTCGATCCGGACTCCAGCCAACGCGAAGTCGTCGCCGCCCGGTTCTTCCTCAGAGAGAGCCTTGGGCTCGACGGCCGCGCCAACGACTGCGGAGCCGACAGCATCGACACCGAGCAGGAATCGTGCGGACTCAGCGACCCAGACCGCGAATGGCTAACGAACTATCTCAACAATCGCCGTCCCGCCCAGCGCACGCGCGCAGATAGTGGCCTCTCGCTGTAAAGCGCGTTCTGCGTTGCCGCCCTGAACAATTCGCTCGCCTCGCGCCACCAGCGCCCTTACAGACCACGCTGCGCTGGTGGCAGCGCGTTGTTGAGCCCCTCGGCGAGGTCCTCGCGGGTCAGTAGCGACAAGGTCTCCTCGCCGATGTCTTGGCCAAGAGTTTCATCGGTGAGATCAGCTGCGCCCAAACCTAATTCCGTAATCACTCGCAGGTCGCGGACTTCCTGGGAACGCTCCACGACGGTACGGACAAACCGCCCATTGCCCAGGATGTCGATGAGCCGTACGACATCGCCGTCGGGCGACTCGAACTGTTCGTTGTAGTAGCGGGCGAACGGCCCGGCCAGAACGTGCTCGATCGCGCCGTCCTCCACGCTGTCACCGCCTTGGGCGACGATCCCTCGCGCGATCGCCATCAACGCATCCGGCTCGTAGGAACGAAATTCGATGACCGTCGAGAACCGCGACTGCAGACCGTCATTGGAATCAAGCACACGCTGGCATGCTCTGGGGTATCCCGCGGCGATAATCACCGCTTCGTCGCGGTGATTTTCCATCCACGGCACCAGCGCTGCCACGATCGCCTGTCCATAGGGGTCACCAGTGGTGTACCCAGGTTTGATGGTGTCGCCGAACTCGTCGAAGAACACCGTGGCGCCGATCGCCTTTTCCAGGAACGTTCTTGTGTTCGAGTCGGTTTCGCCGACATGAGGGCCCAGCAGGCTGTCGGGCTTGGTCTCGAAGATCTCTGAGCGCGGCAGCAGTCCCAGTCCACAGAAGATGTTAGCGATCGCGCGCGCGGAGGCGGTCTTTCCCACCCCCGGTGGTCCGACCATCAACAAATGGCGGCTCACTGGCGGTGTCGGTAAGCCTTTGCGTTGCCGCAACACCCGTGCGATAGTGCCGGCCTTGATCGTAGTGATGCGCTTCTTGACGTCGTCCAGGCCGACCATGGCGGCCAGATCTTTCTCGGCGGTGGCCAGCAGCGCGCGGGCGCTATCGGCGTGCTCGGCTGCCGCGCGCTGATCAGCAGACGTCTCGGTCGCCGGGTCCCACCGGTCGGTCCGTGAGTCAATGGTGGCCTCGTCGGTGACCTTCAGCCCGTAGGTCACATCAGCGATCGCGACCTTGGCGAGCTCGAAATCCGGCCAGCGCACACGGATGTCGGTCAGCAGCGTGCGGGCGGCCTCCTCCTCGCCTTGTGAGCGCGCCACCAACGCGCGCAAGAACGTCGCGTCCCGCAGTAACGGATCCGACGGCGATGGCGTGTCACCTGCCCGGCCCACGGCCGCGAGCGCCCGGTCAAACAAGCCCAGATTGGCCGCTGCCTTCGCCTCAAGCAGGCTGGCCGCCCGGCGCAGGAACACGAACTGCCAGGTATCGCAGCCGATCAATGCGGTCAGCACGTCGGGCCAGCGCTCGGTGCGGCTGGCCAGCACCGCGCGCACGTAGGCCACTTGTGGGAGTGGCGGCAGCGCGTCGAGCTCGTCGCTGGCCTGCCCGAATTGCCCAGCGTCGACCAGCGCCGCAGCGTAAGCCAGCCCCGCCGAGGTCTCGTCGATGATCTCCAGCCGTACGTACTCGATATCGAAGAAGGCGCCCAGCGCCTGCGGGGTCGTTCCTAACGCCCGCAGATCGGCCCCAACCCGGCGCGACACCTGCGACAGCGTGCGCAGCGTCGACAGCGATCGGTCACCGGCGGCCACGCGGCCCAGCCAGGCGTCGGCCATTTTCGGATCGTCGTCGGTAGCAAGCTCGAAAACCTGTCGTGCCCGCTGCGGGGCAGTCGGCAACGCTTTGACCGCTGCGCTCAGCGCCTCCAGGCCGCGATCGCTCATCGGCGCTCCGCCCGACGAGAACGCAGATGACTCAAGTATTGAGCTTCGTTGCGTGGCCGCATGATCGTCAACGGAACCTCCCGCCCTGAGGGCGTAGTCAACACCACCTGACCCGTCGCGACCTGCGTGACAACGATGTCGGAATCTGCCGGTGGCGTCTTGGTCACCACGATCAGCGCGTGCCCACGCTCCCCGGTGGTGGCCAGCAGCCGCTGAGCGGCTTCGCCGTCTGCGACCACCAGCGTCGGTGTCTCGGGCGGTTCTATGCGCCCGGCCAGCATGACGCGGTCGTCACAGATCGGCGACCACATCGCGGGCCGATCTGTATGAACCAGGGCAGTCGCCCCGGCGGCAGTGGCGCGCAGCACCAGCGACTGCACCACGTACACGTCCGCATTCAACGCCACCCGGGTGTATTTGAGCGGGTCGGTAATCGACATCAGGAACGGAAATCCGCCAAGGGTCATCCCGAACAAGAACCCCGAGGACCCCACCGGAACGACCAGATTCTTCTTGTCTCCCAATCGGGGTCGCACCCGCGGGCGTTGCGGCGCCAGCCGCTTGGGGGCCAGCGGTAACTCCACTGCGCGATCCCCCAGCGGCAGCGAGGCCAGCAGCGCCGAGAATGACTGCCCGGCAACGCGATGCAAGGTATGAAGCGGCGGATGAGGCAGCGGCATCGTGGTGTGCAGGCGCACCAGCACCCCAGCCGCCAGGCTGCCGTCGGCGGCGCGTGTCAGCCGTACCACGGTCACCGTTGTCGTCGAGCGGATGGTCCACAAGTCATTGAGCAGCCGTGTCGTCAAATCCGTGCCGGCGACGCGATAGGGCGTCACGTACTCATTGCCCACCTGCAGGTGCGCCCAATGTTCCTCATAGCGCGCCAAGTCGTGCCCGGCCAATAGGGCATCGGTGGCCGCGTCGATCTGCTCGGGAGTGCACATCACCGCCCGGCAGCCTTCCCGTACCGCCGCCTGCCGGATCCGTTCGGTGGCCGCCGCCACGGCCACCCCGATATCGCCGCGGTAAGTCAGCGCGTCCATGCATTCCTGCGGGTTCAACCGCAACACCAGCCAGGTGCGCCGCTCACCGACCGCCGGCCGGTCACCAATGATCTCCTCATAGCGCGGGGTGTATCGCCCCGTCGACGACGTCCTGCAGCCGACCGACACGGCGTCAATCGAATGCAGCTCCAGCCCGCCGAACTGCTCGAGCAGCGCCCCGATCGCCTGCAGAGGCACCGTGTCGATCGTGTCGGCGCCCTCGGCGACAAGCGCCGTGGGTGGAAACGCTCGACCATGCAGCGCGATCATCGTGATCGCATACTGTCCATCCCAGCGCATGCCGACCGGACCCACTCCGGGCAAGTCGACATTGAACGGTGCGGGAATCGCGGTTCGCCTGGCCCGCACCGCTGCACTGCGCTTGGCTTTGCGGCGCGCGCGCACCCGGCCCAGCCACCCCAATGCGGTTGCGCCGCGGTAGGTCACGGTCACCACCAACAGCAGCACTGCTGCGGCAATCACCGGCGCCCACCACGGCAATCCAGCCACCGTCATAGCGAAACCGATTGCCAGCGCAACGATTTCAGCCTTGACGATGCGCTGTAGCGGAAACCTTAGCCGCCAGCGCGGCAGCTTCTGATCACGCACCAACGGGGCGCTCGGACGCTGCTCGTTGTCGGCTGCAGTCCGCTCAGCGGTGGCTGTCGCGGTCATCGCGTACCTCTCTTCGAGAGATTGATGATGGAAAACACCAGCACCAGGGCCAACACCAGCGCACCTGTGCCCACGAGAGCGACGATCATCGGCCGGCGATCCGGTGGCGGCGGAGCCGGTGGCAGCGTCAAGGGCCGTGAAAGATGTTCTTGCGGCAGCGGATCAGCCAGCGGAACGTCATAATTCAACGCGGCCAGCGGATCAATAGCGCCATAACCGACGCGGTTGTCGATCACTGCGGCCGGCGAGTGCGCCGTCTGCTTGATGCGATTAACCACTTGGGCCGCTGTCAATTCCGGATACTTCGCCCGGATCAGCACTGCCAGCCCCGAGACGTAGGCCGCCGAGAAACTGGTCCCGTTCATCGCCTTGAGCACCCCGTCGGTCGTGTCGAACGTCGAATTGATCAGTCCGCCGCGAACATCGAATCCTTGGATGAACACTCCCGGCGCTGCGGTGCCAACCCACGGCCCAAACAAGCTGATCTCGCGCCCGTTTTCGTCCGCGGCCGGCTGGCCAGCGCCATCGGTGGCGGTCACCGACAACACGTAATTCGAGAACCACGCCGGCGTCGAGATGGTCACCACACCGTTCCAGTTGCGGTACTTCTCCGGAGAGGAAGCCGTGGCGTCGATATCGGGGTTCTGGGCGCAATCCTGGTTGGCCACATTTCCTGACGCCGCGACGATCACGACGTCTTTATCCACCGCGGCGTAGCGAAGCGCCGCACCAAGGGTGGTCTGGTCGACGGGCTTGAGCACCGGGATACACGCCACGACCGACATGTTGATCACCCGTGCGCCCGTGTTCGCCGCGTGCACAACGGCTTTGGCCAAAGTCGACACAGTGCCCGCCCGGCGATCAGCCTGCACGTCCCCCGCTGTGGGATTGGCCGGAACGTAGGCTCCCGACGATTGGCGAATCGAAATGATCTCAGCTTCCGGTGCCACGCCAACGAACCCGTCGGTCTCTGCCGGTGCGCCGCCGATGATGCTCGCCACGATCGTCCCATGCGAGTCGCAATCGGTAAGGCCGTCACCGCCTGCAACGACGTAATCGCCGGCCCCGCGCAGATGCCGCAGCCTCGGCGACGGAGACACCCCGGTGTCGATCAGCGCCACCGACACACCCTCGCCCTTGCCCGCTGACTTCCACAGCTCCGGCAGATCCATAAACGTCTGCGACGGCGACGGCGCCCCCAGGTCGCTATTGGGCAGCACGCCGGTGATCGCGCAGCCTTTCTCCATGCGCAGCGGCTCGTCCGGCCCAGGTGGAGTGTCCGGCGGCACCGCGGCCGGATCCACCACCGGCGGGGTGATCGCATTCGCCGTCCCCGACATCAACGGAGTCATCCCCACCAGGGCGATGACCGCTAACGTGGCCACCGCGCAGCGGCCCCGACGGTGCGCGCCCATCAGCGGTTCCTGGCCAGGAAATACAAATTGAGCAACCAGAACGCCAACGGCGGCACCAGCACGATCAGGCCATATTCTAGCCATTCCACCACCTTGCGGAACGGCGGGGAAAACGCCCGCCGCGGCACCGTCGCCGCGATGATCAGCCCCGCGATCCCCAGACCGAGGATCGCGGCGGCCATGATGAAGTTCATCCGCGCGTCATCGGCGACCACCGCATACTTCACCGCCAGCGCGGTCATCATCGCCAACGCGGTGGCCACGACGGTGACGGCCTGAGCCCGATCACCAAACGCGCGCCCGGTAAACACCAGAATCGCCGCCACGATCAGCACGTACACAGTGGCCAGCCACCACCGGCCGTGTCCAGGGATCACAGCGCCCCACGCGCCAAGGGCGAAGAACACTGACGTGGCAGCGACCAGTGCGGTCAGATACGTGTTGGCTGCCAAGGCGTCGCGCTCCAGCTCAGCCATGCTGGGGGTGCCCTGGGTTTCGGCGGCAGCCAACGCCTCGGCAGCGACGTCGTCAGCGTCGGCGAACACCAGTTTGCCTGTGACGGTGGGAAACTGCGGCATCGGAAGACGGGCGATGCGCCCGGCGAGGCCCTCGGACTTTCTCAACACCAGCAACGCGATGGCCATCGCCCCCACCCACAGGTATGTCATGGACACACCGAGCGCGCGGATCAACCAGAACGCGACGAAGGCGCTCGCGGTGATGGTGACCCACGCCAGGATTCCAGCCGGCGCCGGGGTCAGCCGCCACAGCGCCGCGGCCAGCACTGCAGCTGTGGCACACCCGAAGACCGCGTGCCAGGCTTGCGGCGGGCCCGGCGTGGCCATCACCGCCGCCGCCGGCGCCGCGACCAGCGCCGAAAGCCACAGGCCGTTGGCGACCGCCAGCTCGCGGCGCCGCCACCACACGATCGACCCGGTCAGCAGCAGCGCGGCGCTCAGCGCCGCAGCCCCTATGGCCGGCACCAGGTTCCAGTTCTGGCCTGCCGCCAGGTTGAGTCGCCAGGCGTTGAGCAGCAGCCCGATCGTCACCAGCACACCCACTGCTGCAGCGACGGCGGCGAAGAGCACAGCGACGCGTTCGGTGACCTCCGAACCCTTCGTGGCCAGCAGCTGCGCGATCGCCGAGGACGCGTTCTCGACCACGGGGGTAAGCGTCACCTCTGCGTCAGCGGCCTCGAGGATCAGCAGGTCGCCGTCGAGCACCGACTGCTGGGCCAGGCTTTGGCCACGGTCCAGCGGTTCGCCGTTGATCCGTGCCAACGTCACCGTGCCCGGGTTGATCAACCCCTCATCGTCGGGTGAACGCAGCGTTTCGCCCTCCAGCAGCACCCGCAGAATCGAATCGACCACCGAGGCCACCGACGCGTTGGCCGGCAGCGTCAAATCATGTTGGCGTCCATCGAAAATCACGGCCACACGCACCTGCTCGATGAGCCGCGCGCGATCCCTCGGACGCACCCCGGGCCGCTCAGCTCCAGTCGTTGCCGCCGGCGTCGCCGCTGCCGCGTTGTTGTTTTCAACCAGGGTCATCGGCGCCACTCCGTCGGTCCTGGACGGCCCAGCGAACCCGGATCGCGGTCAGCCGCGCCGGCGAAACCGTCGGCCAACGATGCGGCCGCTTCGATAAAAGCCCGACGGGTCTCAGGTTTGAGCCGATCGAAATCGATGGCGGTGGCTTCGTGCAGATGCGGATCGTAGGGAATTGTGTGAACCGCGCGCACAACACGTTCGAAGTCTTCGTGCAGGTTACGCACGGCGGTGTCAGCCGCGATCTTGGTGACATTGCTGATCACCATCACCGCCGACCGGACCAGGTGCGGATAACCGTGCGCCAGAAGCCAATTCAGCGTGTCCTGGGCGTATTTGGCGCCGTCGAGCCGCGTCGTCGACACGACAACAACAGCGTCGGCCATCTGCAGAACCGCCGCAGTAACGTCGTCGGCCATCTGGTTGCCGCAGTCGATCAGTCCGACCGGATACTGACGCTGCAGACGCTGCCACGCCTCTGTCAGCTGCCATCCCTGGATGACCTCGTCGCCTGGGTCTGAACCCAGGACCTCCAGACCCGACGTCGAGTCCTTGCCCAGATGGAACCGAAAGTCGCTGTAGGCGTTGAGGTTGTCGTCGTTGATCAAGCTGCGCCACGTGTTCTGCGACGGGTGGTCGATACGCTCGGCCAAATTGCCCCTGGCCGGGTTGCCGTCAATGGCTACCACTTTGTCGTCGCGGTAGCGCGCCAAGGCCGCGCCAAGACCAACGGTGGTGGTGGTCTTAGACACCCCGCCTTTGATCTGCATCACCGCGATCAGATACGCACCCCGCAGATTAGCCTTCAGTCGCCGCTCAAGGTCTTTCCATTCCCGCTCAGCTGGCGACGGACCCAAATTGATACCGGTCGTGCGGCGAAGCGCCTTACGCCAACCTTTTTCCGGCTCGGGTTTGTGCGGCCGCACCAATTCGGCTTCACGGATCTGGGCGCGCATCGACCCAACCGAGAAATCGGTCTGCCTGCCACGATCGAGATGCTGTTCACGCGGCAGGTATTCGGTCGGATAGCCGGCCCGCCCCCCTTGCTGGCGTGGATCGGGTTGTGGCCCTGGCGGATTGACCGGTGCACGCCGCGGCGGCGGATACGGCTGTGGGCGGCGCTCAACCGGCGCTTCGGCAGCCGGCCGCGATGTGTCGGGTCCCTCGGGCAGCTGGATCGGACCAGAATTCGGTCCCGTGAGGCGTTCCGGTCGCGGCGGTGCCCCCCACGGCGGCGGCTCCGGTGCTCGGCGAGCCTCGGGCGCGACATGCTGCGGGCCGCTTGCAGGTCCAGCCGGCGGGACTGCTGACGTGCCGCGCTCACGCACGGGCGGGGGCCCCACCAGCGGAGGCTCCGGCGGAGTCTGACTCCGGCGCGGTGCTTGCGGTGCGGGCGGTGTTTGCGGTGGCCGCGCGTCATACCCGTGTCGACCCCCTGGGGTGCCCCACCCGTATGCGTCGGGGGCCGGCGGGCGCTCGCTGGGTGCGGCGTGCTGCGACCCTTCGCGCGTCCGCTGCCCGGCGGTCGCAGCGCCCCGCACATCTGGCGAGACTGCGGCCGTCATCTCCGCATCCGCATCCGCATCCGAGGCCGTCTCACCCAGTGCCACTGGTTTTTCCCCCGCTTCGACCTCTGGCGGCGACGGCACTGCTTCGGCGGCACCAGCGGAGCCAGGCTCGTCGGAGGCCTCAGGCTCGCCGTCCGGTTGCCGTGGCTGCGGGCTGGCATAGCGCGTGTAGAAGTCTTCGTCGTTGTTGTTGCTCACCTGGTCTCCAATGTCTGGGTTCCCCCGCATCCAGCGTGCGACGCTGCTCAATACACTACACTTTCAAGCACCATTACGCAGTACGTAAACACCTGAATTGCTTGTTTAATTTTGTCGTGAATGGTCGTGCCAGGACGCGATGCCCACCGTGGCCACGAGCGACTTCAGTGCACGCGCGCCCGCGTCGAGGGTGCCCGGCACGATCTGAGTCCACCACGTCCCGTCATCGCCGCGGATCGGCCCGGCGACCATCCGCCCGGCCTCGGTGTCGGTGACCGACGCCGACGCCATCGCCACATGGTCGCCACGGCTATCGTGCAGCACCAGCGCAAACGACACCTGCATCCAGGGGTCCTCGGCCGCCAGCATCACGATCCGCCGCTGCTCGACGGTCAGGCCCAGCCCGCCGAGGATCTTGTTTGCGGTGTGATCGCCGCGCACCACCTGGCCCAGCCCGTCAAGGAAGTCCCCCGTCCGCACCGTGATCGGATCAAACTGCGCCGGCTCGACCGTTGCACCGCACAACGCCAAGATGCGTTCCAGCAGATCACGCGGCGACCCGACATTGGGCACCTCCTCAATGGTGACGTCGTCGCCGCATCGTGACGCCGCCACATGGCGCCCCTCGCGCCGTGCAACAACCAGCCGCATATGCTCCTCGCCGCGTTGAATGTTGGCGCACAACTCGATATCGGGGGCGCCCAGCGTTTCCAACCACAACGCGATCTTGGGATGCACCGTTTCGTCGTCGACCAGCACACCTGCTTCCCGCAGAACGGGGATGCCTGCGTGGTCGGTGGGCGGCCCAGAAGCAGTGACCCACGGCCGCAGCAGCAGGGTGGCAGGCAACAGCTCTACACCGCACAAGCCCTGCAGGATCCACACGCCCTCACATGTGGTGTTCAGCGCTGATACCGGCGGCGGTCCGCTGTGTTGGGGCGCCGGCCGCCGCGCGAACTTCGGGGTACTCACCCAGTGATCCTTTCCGTTCGAGTGTGAACACGGTCCACCTCGCGCAACGGCCCGGCAAGCGCGCACCCGCGCAACTGCGCAAGGCCGCAATGCTTGCCGGGCCGCCAACCCGAGTTACTGACGCAAGGCCAGCTCAGTACTGGGCCGCCAGCATGCCGTCTTTCTCGGTCATTCCGTCGTTGACCCGCAGCAGGGTCATCCCAGCCATTTTGATGGTTTCCTGCGCCTCGGAGTAGCGCTGGTTGACCAGGTTGATGGCTTGCTGGAACGAATCCGAGCCCTGGCCGCCGAAGTTCTCGGCGTTGGCGGTGACGATGCTGAGCGAGCGCAGCCGGTTGTCCTCGGTCTGGCCGGCCACGCGGGCGACCTCCTCGGACGCGGCGGCGATCTGCGGAGTCGCGTAATGAACTTCTCCCGTAGCTCCCATGATTGTGGGTGTCCTTTCGTGAAAGTTGGCTTATGACTTGGCTAGTGCCGTGTCGGCTTAGACGATCAGGTTGCCGACCTGGCTGATCATGTGTGCATGCTCTTCGTCGGCGGTGTTGATCACCTGACCGTTGTTGGACATCTTGTGCGAATGATCGGCGAACTCCGTCGAGAACATCGTCCCCTGATGGCGCAGCTGCTCACCGACCTGCTGCATGGCGTTGCCAGCCAGGCCGCGCAGGCTGACGCCCAGCCCTTCCATCGTGTTGGCCAAGCCCTGAACCAGGCTGGCCTGCGTATCGCTGACCTCCTGCAGGCCCTGCGCATCCTGCGCAATGCCGTCGAGTTGGCCATAAATCACGCCGGGTCCGGTCATAATCGGTATTCCTTCCCTGTCGATATCTGGTTTGTGTTGTTGAGAACGTCAAAATGAGGGTCACGGTTTGTGGTCGTCGGCCCCCTCCCCCGAAGGGAATACCGCACCCGACCCACCGGTGATCACCGGAAGCCCCGACGGGGCGCGGTACAACGCTGCGGCGGCCGTCAACGGCGCCGCGCTGTCGGTCTTCTCACGCTTGTCCTGCTCGCCGCCGGCGCCGTGCGCCATCGGCCCCATCATCGCGCCTGGGCTGCCCATCCCGGCCGATCCGGCCGGTGCGGTCGCAGCTGCTCGCGCGTCGGCGATCTTGGGCGCCGACGCTGCCTCAGCACCTGCCGGCGTCGAGGCGTTGACCGTCGCCGAGTTCCACGACACCGGGCCGCGCAACGGCGACATCGCACTGGACATCGCCCCCACACCACCGCCGCCACCGCCGCCCCCGGCGGCCAGGCTGGCCGAAACAGGTCCACCAGCGGCAGGCGTTGCGGTCAGCCAGCTGCTCGCAGAGCCGGCGTCGGCCCCCGGTGGTGAGAGCGAACCAAACTGCGAGGACAACGACATCAGCGGAGACAGCGCCTGCTGCGGCAGCCCTGCCAATCCCCCGCCGCCAGAACCCAACTGCCCGGCCTGGCTTCCGAGCTGGCCCAGCTGGCTCATCATCGGCATCAGTGTTGACATTGCCGCCTGCGGATCGGCGGCCGCGGTCAGCGAGTCCTTGCCCGCCAGCGAAGTGGGTGCTCCCGGGCTGCCCCCGACCGGCATCGCCGTCGGCGTCGGCGGTTCGATCGGCGGAATCGACCCAATCCCGGCCTCCGACGCCGCCGCATAGGCGTACTTGTTGGTCGCCGATCGGATCCACATCTCCGTGTAGCGGGCGCGGTTGGCGGCGATCAGAGGCGTCAACATCCCGAACGCCGGGACATTGGCCTGCTGCAACGCGACATGCTCGATCTGATTCTCGCCGATCTCACCGGGGGTCGGCGTGGCCGCTCTCAGCGTCTCGAACGCTTCAGCGGTGGCCGTGATCATGATCGCGGCCTCTTCCAACATCATCGCCAACTTGGCCTGCCACAGCAGGTGAGGCACGTTGGCCAGCACCGCGAGGTTACCGGTCGGCGCCGGCCACGACGTGTTCAGCGCCGCCGCCACCGCTTGATGCCCGCCGAGCATGCCGATGATCGCCGCCGCCAGCGCCGAAAGTTCACCGGCGCCGGCCATGAAACTGGCCGCGCCCGGGCCGAGCCAAAACCCTGCCGAGTTGTATTCGGGCGGATCAGCGCCCCAACCACCAGGCGGACTCATCGCCGACCATCCCGGGCACTGGCACACACGTCGTGCCGATCCAGCGGCACCGCCGGGGATTCACCGCCCGCACGCGAAAGCCTCAGCGCACGGCCCTCGTGTGTCCGGCCACGACCCCGTGGGCCCGCCGACTCGGTGGATGCAATCATGCGAGGTCTCGGCTTCGGTCTCTTAGGCGACGACGTTGGCCAGCTCGAGAGCCGACAACATATCGGTCAGCGTGTACATGCCCGAAGAGACACCGAGCGACGACCCGTACAGACCTTCCACCGCCGACGCTGCACCGAGCACCCCGGCCACGTTGGCGGCGTAGGCAGCGACCTTCATCACGTTCATCGGCGAGATATCCGGATCAGCCCCCATCGGCACGACCGCTCCGGCCGCCGCGGCCTGTGCGGTATGGCCAGCCGACTCGGCCGACAGCGCAGCCGTCGACGCAGCCGCGCCCATCATGCCCTCCGGTATCGCAGAGATGAATCCCATTCCAACTCCTTTGCTAGTGTCCAACGCCTTACCGAGATTCTGACACACTTGCCCAAAGGCAGAAACACCGATTGTTCACTCGTTTCAAGCAGATAATACGCCGGGTTCCCAACACTGCATGACACCAATTTTGGGCCCCTTTTGTACCGGTCATTGTGTATCCCCGGCGGGGGCCGGCACGGTGGTCATAGCCACCTGGATCAGCTGGCCACCGTGTTTGCGGTAGTACAGTTCACCGCGGCCAGGCTCGCGGCTTGCTGGGCGAACTTGGTCGATGATGATCTCTTGTTTGTTGCCATCCATGACCAGTACACCGGCGCCTGCGATGTCCATGGCGCCGATGACTTTGTTCATCTTTCCCGTCTGATAGAACCGCTCTGCATTCGTTGCTGCCAGCACGTGCAGACCCACCCGGCGGCCCTTTTCGATCGCAGCGACCAGGGGCAGCAGGCTCGACTGGTTACTCCCGGGAGTCGTCAACAAGTTCAGGTCATCGACGATGATGAACCACTTGGGTCCCGACGGCCGCCACTGGGCCAGCTCCTCGGGTTCCATACCCGCCGGTGGCTCCCGCTGCAGGATCTTCTGGGCTATCGCTGAGCAGGCGGCGCCGACCTCCTGCGCCGAGCTGCCGTAAACCGCGCGGTATCGCTTGTCGATCGCATTGACCAAGCTGTAGTTCGGATCAAACAGCACCACCTGCGCCTGTTGCGGGGTGAACGTTTCAGCGATCGACTTCAACAGTGTTCGCAACACTGTCGTGCGCCCTGACCGACTGTTGCCCACCGCATAGAAATGCGGCGCGGTCTCCAAGTCCACCCAGATCGTCGACATTTCGTTTTCCCCGATGCCCAGCTTGAGCATCCCCGGAGGGGCCGGCGGTAGCTTCTCGTAGGCGATCTCAGCCGGCAACACCTCAAGCTGCGGTGCCCGCTCGTGCCCGCGCTCACTCCACAGCCTGCCGATCGCGGCGGCCGTGCTCGCCACCGTCTGATGTTCAGACACCTCCGCCGTGGACTCACTGCGTTCACCTCGGGTGTACGGCACACCGACCAGCATGTGGTTGCCGTTGAGCAGTACCGCTCGCCCGGGCTGATCGGGCACAGAGGCAGCCACCTTCTTATCCCGCAGCATCGACTCCACGTGACTTGACATCCGCAGTTCGATCTTCGTGCGCAGCTTCTGTTCCAGCGCAGGCGGATTGATGCTCAGCCACTGGTCATTGGAGATGATCAGATGGATTCCATAGTTCAGTGCCGACTCAGCCATTGCCGCGATGCGCTGATGAAGATCGAAGGTATCGATTTGCAGCGCCTTGATGTTGTCGACGATCAAGAACACGTCTCCGTGACCATCTTCGGGCACCGTTCCCGCGGCGTTGCCGAACTTGCGGGCGCGGAACTCCGTGATGTCGATGCCGTGTCGCCCCCAATGACGTTCACGGAAGCGCAGCAGCCGCTCCACCTCAGCGATCACCCGGCGGATCTTCTCGTCGTTGCCCTTACCGGCGATACCGCACACGTGAGGAAGATCGGCCATACTCGCCAATTTCCCGCCGCCGTAATCGATTCCGTAAAACTGCACCCGCTGCGGGCTGTGTGAAATTGCCAGCGTGGCCATCAGCGTGCGGATCGCCATCGACTTGCCGCTTCCGGTGGCCCCGGCAATCCCCACATTGCCCATCGCCCCAGACAGGTTGACGCTCACCAGCTTCTGAGTGTGCTGCATCGGGTTATCCTCGCGGGCGATGGGAATAACCAGGCCTGAGTCAGCGCTGAGCTGATCCCACGGCCGTCCCCAAAACTCCTGGGCCAGCTCGTCGAGCGGTATCTCGGGAGTATCATCCAAGGGCGGCAGCCACATCGTGCGGCGCAACCGGCCCTGACCGAACTTGACGATCTGCTCGACCACAACGCTTTCCACCGTCGGAGCCTCAACACCGGGAACCGGCGTCTCCTCCTCCTCGGGCGCAACGAGCTCGTCGTCGGCGTCGAAATCCTCAGGCAGCGCCGCCACCGCCGCACAGAACCGATGCACGTCGACGAAATGGCCATCGCTGCGGCGCCGTTGCGCTCCTGTGGGTTTGGGGGCGATGAACGGCGCCCTGGTGAAAAACGACCGATAACGGGTGTGCTCGTCGTCCACCACCAGAAACGCCGAACCCTGCGGCGCGTTCTTCAGATCCTCGTAGGCACGCGGTGAGCCGATCGCTTGGCGGCTTTGAGCGGCGTCTTTGACCTTCATTCCGATCGAATAGTTCTGCTGGGCGATAAGGCCCTGCATCTTGCCGGCCTCCACGCGCTGGGAGGCGTTGAGAATGTGAATCCACAACGACCGACCCTTGCGTCCCACCTCGTCGAACACCTTGGCCATCTCAGGGCGAATCTCAAGCAGCGCGCTGAACTCATCCAACACAATGAACAGTGTGCCGATCGGCTCCAGATCCGGACGTGTTGTGGCGCGGGCGATCTCGTAATCGCGCACACTCTCATAGCCAGCTTTGGCCAGCATTTCTTCACGGATCTGTAGTTCACCCTTGGTCACGTCTCGGAAACGGTCCAGCTTGTGCGCGGACTTTTCCAAGTTCGACACCACACCCACACAGTGCGGTAGCCGCTCCAGCCCGGCGAACTCGGCCTCGCCTTTGAAGTCACCCAGCAGCATCTGCAGCAC